>CAJWBQ010000041.1 GCA_913020115.1 uncultured Cellvibrionales bacterium | reverse complement strand
TGCTTTTACTGGCCGCTTAAAAACTAACGCCCACTCATCAGAAACTCTGATTTCGGGTATTGCCCTTTCACATCCATGACCTTGATGAATGGCCCCTGGTAGCCGGCGCTCTGGGCGGCAACTGCGTCTGATGCTACCGCAATGAAACGATATTCGTTTACCACGTTTTTGCGCAGTTCTACATAGTTTGGGCTTGAGCGTTTCTGGAATCGTCTAAGCAGCGCTTTATTGGCGAGTTTGATGACTAGAGTCAATTCTCCGTTCTGAGGCTGCTCTGTTGCGCCTAAGACTTCACCACCCATGTGCATGGCAATTTGGCGGATCCTATTAAGCTGCAGGGTTTTCCTCATGGCCCTATTTATTGTTTTACTCTTGAGCGTAAGCACACTAATTTGATAGACCGGGGCTTGATTATTGGAGTCCGTTATTTCGTCTGTAGAGGCCGCTATCACGGTGTTTGCTGACAGCAACAGGGTCAAAATAGGTAAACACAACATTTGGGTTAAAGGTCTCATAATTCCACTCTCTTTGTTAAATGAATGTATGTGAGGAGTACTTTCCGCACATCAGCCATGTAATTAGAGGACAGACGACCACTGCAGTCTCCACGAATTCTGACGCGAGCTAAGCGATTTCGAAATTGACCAGCTTTATTGGGAATCGTTGAGGGTTTTGTTGATTGAGGGATGGTTTTTCTGGTTTTCGGCGAGTTCTAGCCGCGCTAGATAGGCGCGGCAGGGGGTTTATTTTGGCCAAGGTTTCGCCATTTACTCTCTATTCATTTAGTTGCTGATCTTAAGCAAGGCAGCGCCATCGAACTTAATGCCGTCCCAGCCAAACTGTATAAAAGCCCTAATGTTGCCATGGTTTTCGGCGTCTGGCTGCTCCAGCACTTCCTCTCGATAAAACTTGCCAAAACAAGCGAGAGTCTCGGCTTGAGACAAGCCTTCTAACTGTGCAAACGCGAATATCTTACAAGAGCCCTCATTGGTGCCTGGGGCATTGTGAAGGTCGGGACCATTTTGAAAACCCCTAGCGCTGTAGTGGTAGTGCTGTCCAATAATATCCATCACCTGCTGAAATTCTATGGTGCCTGGCGTGCTTCTTAATTCTACTAAAAACTGTTCGAGGGTCATTTTTTACTCATAAGTCATTGGGGTTTAAGATAATCGCAATATCCTAGCTTTAGTTTAAGCGAGCAAGGAAATGTAAATGCTTTTCATATTGGTCCAGCACGTCATTAATCAATTGATCGCCACTGTAGCCCATCACATCGTAATTTTTTCCGCCTTCTTTGAGGAATACTTCGGCGCGGTAGTGCTCGCCATCATCGGCGGGGTCATTACTTTCGTTGTGTGGAAACGCGGAAGAGTCTAGGCGGCGAACTCGCAGGCCATAGATAAATTCGTTTTCGTCTGCAGGGCCAACGGTCAATTGCAGGGCCGAGTCTTCATTGTTGAGGGTTGCCTCTAGGCCATGCTGCCTAAATTCGTCCGCTAATTTTCGCATGCTCTTTAAGGCAACGCCTTTAATGAAGTCTTCCACATGCCCAGATTGATGGACGTGAGACAGGTTCTCCAGTCGGCTCTTCCAGTCTCTCTCAGCGTTGCCGGTGGTGGCCGGAGGCGTGGTGTTCATTGAGTCGAGTAAGCTGCTGCGTTTGATGTTTTCGATGCGCAGCGCCTGAGTTAGGCCGTAGATGGAGAGCAAGAGAATAACGGAGAAGGGCAGAGCCGTGGCGATCGCCGCCGACTGCAAGGCCCCCAGGCCGCCTGCGAGCAGCAAGATGATTGCCACAATGCCCATGGTGCAGGTCCAGTAAATACGCTGCCAGGGCGGTGTGTTTTCGTTGCCATTGGCCGCAAGCATGTTGACTACTAGTGCACCACTGTCTGCGGAGGTGACAAAAAAGATCACTACCATGAGTACGGCAATGACTGAAAGAATTGATGAAAATGGGAAGTAATTGAAAAATTTGAACAGGGCCACTGCGGTGTTTGCATTGACTGCCTCACCTAAAGCTTGTTGGCCCTGATTCAATATCAGGTCAATGGCGCTGTTGCCAAAGACGGTGAGCCAAAACAGGGTTATGGCGGTGGGCACTAGGGTGACACCTAAACAAAATTCACGAATGGTTCGCCCACGAGAAATTCGAGCGATGAAAATTCCTACGAAAGGAGACCAGGAAATCCACCAGCCCCAGTAAAATATGGTCCAGCCACCCAGCCAGTCGTTGGGCTCGTAGGCAAATAGTTTAAAGGTGGTGCTGACAATCTCGGCTAGGTAGGCGCCGGTATTTTCAACTAGGCTCTGGACTAAAAATAGGGTGGGCCCAATGAGCAGTATGGCGATGGCCATGATGAGGGCTAAGGTCAGGTTCATTTCAGAAAGTCGTTTGATGCCTTTGTCTAAACCTGACAACACGGATATGAGGGCTAAGCCTGTGACGATGATGATTATCATCACTTGTACGTTCGCAGATTCGCTTAGGCCAAAGGTGTGGTTGAAGCCGGCGTTAATTTGCGTGACGCCTAAACCCAGCGATGTGGCCACGCCAAATACGGTGCCCAAGATGGCAAAGATGTCGATGGCGTGGCCAATGGGGCCGTAGATTCTGTCGCCAATGAGTGGGTGTAGGGCGGAGCGTAGGGTGAGGGGTAGGCCTTGTCTGAAGCTGAAGTAGGCGAGTATTAATCCGACCACGGCGTAGATAGCCCAGGCGTGTAGGCCCCAGTGGAAAAAGGTGATTTTCATGGCTTCGCGGGCGGCTTCTATGTTTTCTCCTTGGCCGCTGGGTGGGTTTAGGTAATGCATGACGGGCTCGGCAACGCCAAAAAACATTATGCCAATGCCCATGCCGGCGGAAAACAGCATGGACATCCAGGAGCCGTAGCTGTATTTGGGAACGGAGTGATCGGGGCCGAGTTTGATGTCTCCGTAACGGCTGAAGGTAAAGAATACGATGCTTAGGAATATGATGGCGACGACGCTAACGTAGTACCAGCTAGCATTGGTCAGTATGGTGCTGAGTGTTTGTTTGAAAACTTGGTCGGCGGCTTTGGGGAATAGGGCTGAGGTTAGTACTAGTACAAATATTATGGCGGAGGATACGATAAACACGGGCTTGTTGATTTTGGCTACTGCAGTCTGTGTCGATGTGCTCATAGGTATTCCGTTGTCATGCTTGGTTGGTTGGGAGTTCTTTTATTTGTTATTTGTTATTTGTTATTTGTGCCATTAATTCGGGCCGTCTGGGTGCTCCATGTTGTGGCCGGTCGCAAGTTTGTCAGTTTTTCTGGCTGCTGTGGCACTCGCTTCGCTCAAACAGTCCTCGCTAAAGACGCCAGAAAAACTGACAAACTTAAACGCTCCCTGAATGGCCACAACATGAAGCACCCTGACGACCCTACCTTTGTGCCATAGCAAGGAAAATAAGACCAAATGAACTATAAGCTATCGTTGCGCTGTGTCCTGTTTCTAAGTGCCGCAAAATGTTCGATAGAATTTGTCGCCGTCGCTGGGTGTGTCTTGGTAGTTTTTTGTGCTCTCCAGGGTTTCATAGGGTGAGCGTAAGGCGCTTAGAAATTCTTCTGCGGCTTGGGCGCTGCCGGACTCTTCGCAGGCTTTTAGTACGGCTTCTACATGGTGGTTCCTTGGAATAAGCACTGGGTTGTTATTATTCATAAGTGCTTTTGCCATGTCTAGATTTTCTGTTGAGCTCTCAAGGGCGCTTTTCCAGTCAGTGTACCAGCTACCAAGGGACTCTGTTAGTGATTGTCTTAGGGTGTCGTTGTCTAGGGACATGCCCAGTTGCATGAAGGTGTTGGTGTAGTCGAGTTCTTTGTTTTGCATGGTTTCTAGCAGGGCCAGTATCAGGGCGCTGTGTGTTTCGCTTGGCTGGCTGAAGCCCAGTTTGCGGCTTAGCATTGTTAGGTAGGCCTGTTGGAAGCTGGGGCCGAATTTGGTGAGTAGGGGTTCGACTAGGGCAATTGCCTCTTTTTCGTCGTTGTGAATTAGGGGCAGCAGGCTCTCGGCTAGGCGGGTCATGTTCCAGAGGGTGATGCTGGGTTGGTTGCCGAAGGCGTAGCGACTCTGCTGGTCTATTGAGCTGAAGACGGTGCCGGGGTGGTAGGCACCCATCATGGCGCAGGGGCCAAAGTCTATGGTTTCTCCGGAGATGGCGACGTTGTCGGTGTTCATTACGCCGTGAATGAAGCCTACTCGCATCCACTCTATGACGAGTTGTATTTGTTTGTCGATGGCGGCTTGGAGAAATTGCAGGGTTTTGTCTTGGCTTTCTGGATCAATTTCGGGGAAGTGGCGGTTTGTGGCGTAGTCGACTAGGGCTTGTAGTGAGTCTAGGTCTTTGTGGATGGCAAAGTATTGGAATGTGCCGACACGTATGTGGCTGGAGGCAACTCGGGTGACTACGGCGCCGGGTTTTATGCTGTCTCGAATAACTTGGTCGCCTGTGGCTACTACGGCTAGGGCTCGGGAAGTGGGAACTCTTAGGGCGTACATGGCTTCGCTCATGATGTATTCGCGAATGGCGGGCCCTAGGGCGCAGCGGCCGTCGCCTTGTCTTGAGTAGGGGGTTCGGCCGGAGCCTTTTAGTTGTATGTCCATGCGCACTTTATCTTCATTGATAAGTTCGCCGAGTAGGTGGGCGCGGCCGTCACCTAGCTGTGGGTTGAGGTGGCCAAATTGGTGCCCGGAGTAGGCGAGGGCCATGGGGTCGGCGCCTTCGGGTAGCTGGCTGCCGGAGAAAATTTGGGCGGCAAGGGAAGGGTTGTTTTGTAGGGCTTCACTTATTTTTAGGCTCTTTGCGAGGGGGCTGTTCCACAAGAGTAATTCAGGTTTGCTTGCGGCGCTTGGCTTCACTCGCTTGAAAAATGCGTCACCCAGTTGGGCGTAACTGTTGGAAAATTTCATGGTTTACTTGGCCTATTTAAGCTGTGCTGTAGTGGCGGTCATTATTTTCTTTTGTGCTTGGGGCGATAATTTAATATGGATATGGGCACTACTTTACTCGCTTCAAAGCCTTCAATCTCTCGCCGGGTAATGAGGTGGTTAAGGCGGCTTTCTATGGCGCAGAGATTGCGGAAGTCGTCTTTTGAAACAAAAGATATGGCTTCGCCTGAGGCGCCCGCTCGCCCTGTGCGGCCAATGCGGTGAATGTAGTCGTCGGCTTCATCGGGCAGGTCGTAGTTCACCACTCGGGTGAGTTCGTCAATGTCTAGACCTCGTGCGGCAATGCCGGTGGCAACTAGGAAGCTGAGCTTGCCGGTTTTAAAGTCGTCCAAAATTTGTGTGCGCACGGCCTGGCTTCTGCCTCCATGTATGGAGTCGGCTTTGATGCCGCGTTTTTCTAACTGGCTCACTAGTTTGGCTGCGCCGTGCTTGGTTTGAATAAAAATCAGTGCCTGCTGCCATTCTTCTTCATTAATGAGATGGCTGAGTAGGGAAGATTTATTGCCTTTGTCGACGGTGATGAGCCATTGGTCAATTTGGGGTTTGGTTTTTTTGTTGTCTGATACGGATATCTCTACGGGGTGGTGTATGGCGGTTTGGGCCAAAAAGCGAACTTGATCGGACAGGGTGGCAGAAAACAATAGGTTTTGGCGTGGCTCGGGCAGGCGCTCAATGATTTTATTAATGTCAGCGATAAAACCCATGTCTAACATTCTGTCGGCTTCGTCCAAAACCAAGACCTGTAATTCGTCAAAATAAAGTGCGCGACGGTGGGCCAAATCTAGCAGCCGGCCTGGGGTCGCAACCAGTAGGTCAACGCCCTGGATAAGTGCCTGCTTTTGGGGCTCGGAATCGACGCCGCCATACATGGCCAAGGAGTGCAGGTTTAAATGTTTGCCGTAGCGGGCAATGTTGGCCTCTACCTGAATGGCCAATTCACGAGTGGGGGTCAGAATGAGCGCGCGAATACGTTTGGCCCGCACCACCGGCTTGGCACTCAGTTTCTCTAGTAGAGGCAAAACGAAACTAGCGGTTTTGCCGCTGCCGGTTTGCGCGGACGCAATGATGTCTCGGCCCTCCAGAATGGGGGGGATCGCCTGCTGCTGAATAGGGGTAGGTTTTTCGTAACCCAGCTCGCGGATGGCTTGTAAAATGGGCTCGCTTAAGCCGAGGGCGGAGAATGGCATGTGCTGTCTCAGGTATAGGGTCAATTGGCGTGCGGCCGAGATTATTTCGCCGCAGAGTAGGTAATTATAACAGGAAGCCATCTATAGATGTACTGCTGCATAAGGGGGCGGAAAGTAAAATGGCTGAAAGTGTCAGCTCAAATAATTGTATCGAAGAGCCTTGATTTGGGCGGATTTTCTTCATACCGAAACCTTGAGTCCCAGAGGAAGTGCACACGGGTAAAATCGCCGAGATTACGTGCTGTTTTGCGCATTTGGCGTGATGGTGACTAAGCAGCATCTTCGACAATCGTACAAAGCTCTAGACAATTTGCCTAAACAGATATTGTCTACTAAGGTTAGGACAAATTTATAGAAAATATCGATATTATAGATATTTCCAGCCAAAGGGGCGGGCATGGGGAAAGTTGTTCACGACAGGGAGCAGTGGCTGTCACCCTCGGAGGTGGCGAGAATGTTTCACGTATCCCCAATCACTGTCCGCTCTTGGGCCAATTCAGGTTATCTTAAGCCACAGTTAACACCAGGCGGGCACCGCCGTTTCTCACTTCGAGAGGTCCAGTCTTTTGCTTCAGAACGAGGCGGTCTATTTGGGCCGAGTGCCAGTGCCATGCTTGAGGCAGACTCAGAACCAAATGTTTCAACTGTAAGCCCACAGGTTCTCATCGTCGACGACGATGCCGATATTGCCGAACTTTTGGGCGAACATCTTAAGCGTCTTCGGCCCGGGGTAGAGTTGCTGTATGCCATCGATGGCTTTGAGGCTGGCTCTTTGATGCAAGAGCACGTTCCGTCATTAATTTTTATCGATATTATGATGCCCGGTATCAGGGGGGATTCCGTTTGCCGTTTTATAAAGCGTAATCCGAAAGCTCGACATGTGCCCGTGGTTGGTATGACCGGCTTTCCCAGCGAAGAGAATGTCGAGCGTATGAAAACCGCAGGTGCCTTGGCTGTTGTTGGCAAACCGTTTGACATGCAGGAGCTGTCAACGCTTGTGAGCAATACCTTGGGTGGCTGAGTTGTTGGGGGGAGAATTCAGATGTACTTATTTATAAATATAATGCTATGGAGTAGCCATTTATGAGTTTGCCAGAGTTGGTAAGAGAAAGCTTTGATGAAACGATAGTGAAAAATTTCTTCGAAGAAAATCAATTCTTTTTAGTGTATCAAAAAAAGGTTTCCTTAAACGCCAATAATGAAGTTGTCGGCCTTGAGGCTTTTCTACGGTTAAGACAAGAGAATGGAGAGTCTCTGTCGGCAGGTGCGGTGTTGCCCATTGTTGAGAGAATGGGCTTGCTGCCGGAACTTTCGCTTTTGGTTATTACCCAAGTGACTGAACAGTGGAATTACTTACTCGAAAATAACTTGGAATGCACGGTGGCAGTTAATATTGACGTGTGTGTTTTTGAAAATTCGAAAACACTGTCTGCGATGATTGCCATTCTCAAAGAATCCAATATGCCGCCAGATCGTTTGGCCATTGATATTGTGCTTAAAACGGGCGAGGCGATCTCAGATAAAGCCGTTAGAGGCCTAAATAAATTTCGTATGGTCGGGGCAAATTTGTCCTTGGATATTTTGTCTGACCAGCAGGTTGATTTTGATCTTATTGAGAGTTTGCCCATCGATGAAATTAAATTTGGTCGTGCGCTTATTTGTAACATCCTCGATTCTGACGCTTGCCGCAACAGCATTAAAAACTATTTGTCAACCGCTCGAAAAGTGGGTTTATCGGTTACTGCGGTGGGAATTGAAAACGTTGAGGAGTTGCGCTGGTTAGAAAAATTTGGTGTTGATTACGGGCAGGGTTTTCTTTATGGAGGGCCTGAAGAAGTTGAAATGATAAGCTTCTATACCAACGTCAGCGATGAAAGTTTATTGGAAGAGCGAAGCCACACCCGCCTCAAGCTGTTGGTTGTGGAAGACGATGCGGATTATGGCCGCTTAATGATGGATATTCTGTCTGATCATTATGAATTTTATCTCACCGACAATGAAACCGAAGCGCTGGAGATTATCGATAAAGAAATGCCTGAAATTCTGATTCTGGATATTCATCTGAGATCGGGTAATGGCTTTAATATCGCCAATTCAATTCGTCAAAAATACGATGATGCTCAATTCAGTATTATATTTGTCTCAGGTGAAGACAGTCAGGAAAATCGCATAAGCTCATACGAGTCTGGAGGTGTGGCCTTTATCGCCAAGCCTGTTCCAGTTGTGGACCTGATCACTAAAATAAATCGCTATGCAGCACTGCACCGGAAACGCAGAGAGCAAGTAAAAAAGATCTCCGACTCTGAATCAATGGCTTTCCAGTCAATGCGGGAAGCTTCTCATTACGGTGAAATCATTCAGTTTATGAAGGAAATATCCCAGCGCAGGGAAGAGCCGGGTATAGCCAAATCGCTGTTTAATTATATGGGCAATCGCGGTCATAACTGCGCCATAGTATTTCGGGACGGTGACGATATCCACAGCTTTGATCAAAGTGGTTTGGTTTGTAACCCCATTGAATTGAACGTGTTTGAATTATTGGCAAGCAAGGGCCGGCTCTATGAGTTTGGCCAGCGCCTGATGGTGAGTGACAAACACATTTCCTTCCTAGTAAAAAACATGCCCGATAGTGACGTCGAAAAAGGGCAGGTGCGCGACTATGTAGCGGTGCTGATTGAATGTATGGAGTCGCGCTATGTGACTTTGCTGCAAAATAGGGTGCTAGAAGCGGTGGTGGGTGATCTTGGCTCGCTTGCCCGTGAGGCCGCGTCCTCAATAGAAAATTCTGAACAAAGTAATCAGGCCATGGTGGACAAATTCTCTATGGAAATTGGCCTTAGCTTTCATGTTCTTGACCTTAGTGATGAGCAAGAAGAATATTTAAAAGGTATTGTTTCGGACGCTATTAATGCTAAAGATGATGACAATATTTCCACCGATGACATTGTCGACCGAATTCAGAATTCGGTAAATCGTTTAAGTTCTACTCTCGAGGAGATAAGCGAATTGGGGGCGGAAGTGATAGACGACGATGACGCTGGAGATTCGGTAGAGCTATTTTAAGGTACTAGGTGAAGAATGAATGATAGTGGAGTGAAGGCTTTGCGTCTTCACTCTACTATATTATAGTCGCTTACGAATTTTCCGCGGCTTCCGCGGGCTTTTCATCAGCCTCGGCCTTAGCATCAGGTTTTGCTGCTGCTTTTGGCTTTTCTGCAGTGTCGACTTTCGCTCCAGCTTTCGGTTTCGCAGCCGCTTTTGGCTTTGTCTTAGCTTCGGTCTTGGCTTCAGCCGCCGGCTTAACTTCCGTTTTTGGTTTTGCTTTGGGCTTGGCCGTCGCTTTTGGTTTCTCTTTGGTAGATTTCTTTTCTTTTGCGCTCTCTGCGACCATATCTCTTAACAGGTAGAATTCCTCAACGATATAGTCGGCGATGGTCTGCACGTCTGGCACAGCATTTTGACAAGCGACAAGGCCGAAATCTAAGCGGTCTACGTAACTTTGCAACGTGATATTCATTGCGCAGCCGTGAGTGGCAATGGAGACAGGGAAGAAAGTTTTCACTTTGCTGCCCGCCAAATACATGGGTTTACGAGGCCCAGGTACATTGGAGATTGCCAGGTTAAAAGGCGAAGGCATATGGTTCATGACATTGGTGCGGCTAGTCATTTCGGCCATGGAACTGACAATTATAGGTGCGCCAAAAAACGAGTAGTCGGTAGGGAATATGTCACTAATAGCCGACAATTGCTTTTTCGATATTTTACTGTAGCCAAATACTTTTTGCAGACGCTCAATGGGGTCTGAAATGTCTGTGCCAATGGCGCAGTTCATGTTGGCCACTTGATTGCCCGCGCCCATGTCGCCCAACTCTCTAAGGGAAACCGGAACTGCGGCAACCAAAGATCGGTTGGGCAATTCACGGTGATCTTGTAGGTAGCGCCTTAAGGCTCCGCCGCAGACACTGAGCACAACATCATTGAGTTTGGTTTCAGTCGCTTTAGCAAGACCAATCACTTCTTTCAAGTTAAGTGACTGAGCTCCGAATGCTCGCTGCTTTTCAACCCGAACATTGAAGCGGGTTTTAGGCGCAGGGCGTAAACTTTTAAAAGTGCTGCCAGTATCTTCGATGGTATTTTTTGCCACTTTCCCCAAGGCCTTGGTTAAAGCTGGAACCGCTTTAACTAGGTCTACTTGCTGCTGAATGAAGCGGCCGTAGGCACTGCCAATCAGTTCAAAAAAGCCTGGGTTGTCCGTTGCGAAGTGCACTTCGTTTTTAGGCATGGGCGCGCGCGGTGTTGGCTTGCTGTCAGAGATGATGTCCATCGCCGAAACGCCAGCGCCACCGTCTAGGCAGGCATGGTGGCCTTTGGTGTAAATAGCAAAACTGCCTTTTGGCAGGCCGAACTCTGGGTCTTCTACACCTTCAATAATGTAGAACTGCCAAAGTGGCCGATTGCGATCGAGTACCAAAGAGTGCAGGCCTTGAACCAAGGTTCGAATTTGTTCGATGTTACCTGGCGCGGGTAATCTTGCGTGCTTAATGTGATATTCAAGATCAACCACATCGGCATTGACCCATACAGGGTGGTCAATATAAAACGGCGTGTGCTTCAGCTTCCGATGAAACGAGGGGATTTCATGTAGGCGAGCAGCAATTTGTGATTTAACTGCTTCGAATGGGTTCTCGCCATCTTTAGAGGGCTCACACACCAGTAAGCTGGAAATGTGCATGGGAGTTTGGTCCGTCTCCATATAGAGAAACGTCGCGTCCATACCTGAAAGTTTATGCATAGCTGGCTTTCCTTAAAGTAGTCAAATACAGTTTTAATTAACTTGCGTCTGAGTTTCAGATAAGGGCCCAGTAAATGGGTCCGAACTGAAAAATGGCTTGCGAATGCCGCTTACTTCAAATGGAGTCCATTCGCCTTCTGCTTGTGCCAAACGATCGGCAATGGCAAACAGCACGCTAGGGTTAACACCCAAGCCGCAGTGGCTGCCCATTACCCGAATGTTTTCGGTTTGTTCAACTTGTACTTCGTCGTGAGACATTTCTTGGCAACAATTTTGCCAAGCCACAACACCGTCGGTTTTGGTGTAAATAGAGGTGCTGGGAACCGGGGGTGCCTGTCTTAAACGTGTTTTAATCGGGGGGTTGTCAACTTTGTGCCCGGCAACATATTCGTAAAAGCGGCGCGCGTTGCTGGCGTGAATGTCGCCAGAGTGTGGGCTGCCTAAAGTAATCACTGAGCGAACTTTTTCAGGACGCAGCTTGGCAATTTCACGGGCATAAACACCACCCAAGCTCCAGCCGATAATGCTAATTTTTTCGCCGTTCAGTGCAAAAATGTCGTCAATTCGAGCGAGCATTCCTTCAAGCAAACCATCGCGCAAACCCAAGTTCCGGCCTAGTTCCCATGCGTAGGGTGTATAATTTCTCTCGCGCAAAAATTTTCTAAGAGGTTTGGTCGAAGCATCCGTAGCCGCCAAGCCAGGCAATACCAGTACAGGGTGCCCATCACCAGATGGCAAACGTTTAAACAGTGGCGTTGAGGCGACATATGCACCCAGTTCCCAAACTGCTCGGCCTTCCATCATCATCAGCATTAAAGACGGTGATTTAATTTTTGTGGATGTACTTAGCATAGATTCCCTCGAAGAAAATGTTATTGGTTATTTTTGTGCTGAAAAGTGCTCAGCATTTTATCTCGAAATTCTGTGATTAATTGTAAAAACTCATTAGACCCCGCGCTGACGTGCGGCGCGAGTTGAATGATCATGTTGTACACACCGTGATGAATGGCAATAGGCAGTGATGTTGTGGGTGTCATCACGCGATGGAAAATAGGCCAGTAGGTGAGTTGTTGGGCAAATCGCTGTGCCATTTGTTCCGCTTCGGGTTCGCTAATGGCAATAAAATTTTGCTGATTCAAACCGTCAATAATGGACGCCATCGCATTAATTTTAATTTGAATTAAGCTGCGAAAACGCGGTTCAAGATCTACATAGCGCTCAATGAGCGACTGCTGATTGCGATAGAAAAAACGAAAGTTGGCCACCGCTTCAAACAGAATGTAGAAATACACCCAGTTGTCGGCGAGCTCAAGTGGAGCCTCAATAGGCGCCTGCAATACTGATTTGAAATCTTTTTCAAAATCAATAAACAGCTTGTGAATTATTGGGTCTTTGCCTTTGAAATGATAATAGAGGTTGCCTGGGCTCATCTCTAATACATTGGCAATATCAACGGCCGTTATATCTTGTTCACCCTCTTCATTGAAGAGTTCTAAACTGGCCTGCAATATTTTATTTTTAGTATTCATGCACGAAAGCTCACGGTTGATTAAAAGGTCGGACTAATCAATCGTTTAACTGTCGGTATTACTGTTATCAGAAGCAGGGCTTATGGCTTGTATAGCGGCCAAGATAGTGTCTAATTTGGCATCCATCGCGTCCATTCGCTGGCCTAGCTCGCTGATCTCGTCTTGTTGTTGAGCAGCAACTTCGGTAAGGCCAAGAGTCGCTTTCATTTTTTCAAGACGGTCGCTGATGTTTCCAACGGTAGACTTTACCGCTTCTCCAGACATCATTGGCGCATACTGCTTGGCGGCACTGGCAACTTTGGCTTCAAGGTCTTCACCTCGGCCCACCAGCTCGTCAAAGGCTTTGCTCGTCTCTTTACCCATCTTGGCGTAAACGTCTTGTGCATCGCCAATGGCGCGGCCGTAAGCGCCTATGCCAGCCAGCCAAACTTTGCGAGATAATTCCAATTCTTTGTTCGGTTGGTCTGACATGTGCACTCCAGATTCTTATAAGGCTATGACGTTATAGCCTTTTAATGAATTGCTGCCAAGCAATAAATCATACAAAAGTGGCAAATTATGCCGCTACTTCTTCTTTCTCAGCGGTTTTCTTAGCTGTGCGAGTGCGTGGAGCATTCACTTTTTCGCTCAATTCAACAACAGTTTGTGACAACTTGGCAATTTCTTCGCTCAAAGTGTCCAGAGGGCTGTTGTTGGCAGCAGGAGTGAAGATTTTGCTGCTAACAGTGCTAACGGCGCTGCGAGCGTTTTCAAAGCGTGGCTTGATGTATTCTTTGGCTGAAGTCACACGATCTTGTGCCTGATCTTCAAGGTCTTGGCCTTTAGCAACCAGTGAAGACATCAGCTCTTGGCTGCTGCTGTTCAGCTTTTCAACCTGGCTTTGAGCCATGGTGAATGCAGTCTTGTTAGCGCCCAACCAAGCTAACCAGCCCTGACGGTAGGCACGAGTTACAGTAGCAGTGTTAATCTTTTCGAAAGTAGACATATCATTCACCTTTGGTTTGAGTATATAAAATGAGTGGGAGCAATTTGCTGCTCTTCAAAGCTTGAACGAGAGATTAGAGATATTAATTAGAAATCGCATACTAATAAGTGAAAAAGAATTGAATTAATTTCTGAGGGTAGAGAAATAGGGGCTTTAGGGGGTATTTGGGGGGTAAAATTAGGCGCGTGAACAGATGAGGGGCAAGTTTAAATATATTAAAAACCCCTGATTCGGCACCGCCGAATCAGGGGTTTGAGTGTTTAACTGGTCTAGTAGTATTTTAAAGTTCTACTGATTCCCAATGGGCTCTTGGTTGATTTTACTCGCCACTGGTCTTGTTAAAGCCAGTTCAAGGATCAGTGGATCGTGATCTGACGCGCGGTAAGGGCCGGCACTGTAGTACTTCGTCAGCAGGTCTGCCGATTTATACTCTTCGTTGTAATCGAGAATGATCGCCTCATCAGCGTTGATATGCCATTCACTGATTCCGCTAACCTGCCTGTTTAGGGTTTTACTGGCAAGTGCGTGGTCTAAGCTTCCAGACTCTCCCCCATAAACGTAGGAATAGGCGTTCTTTCCGTTCATGGTGCTCACAAGGTTTGTGTAGCCGGCGCTTTTTAGGGTCGTAATCGGGTCTTCCATAGCATAGGCGTTTAGATCGCCAATCACGAGTATATCTTCGTCATCGCTGCCGGTAGGGTTGGTGTTCAGCCATTTCGCCAGAGCACTAGCCGCTTTAGTTCGCGTCAAATTACAGTTGCCTTGTCCGTCGCCAGTGTCGGGGTCGCCAATGCTGTTACAGTTGCTGCCTTTAGATTTGAAGTGATTCACCGCAATAGTTAGTGCACCACCACTCGCGATTTCACGGAAAGTTTGCGCCAGTGATGGGCGGTTCTTGATGTCCAGAAAGTCCGGGTCAATACTAGAATCTAATATCGCGCTGTTGCCCGCGACGGCCACGGTGTCAGGTTTATAGATAAAGCCGAGCGCAATGGCGTCTGTGCCAATAGAATCCAAGCCAGGGTCGATAAAGTTGTAGTTCAATCCAGCTTCGCTGAGTCCGTTCACTAGGTCCTGAATGGCACTGTCGGCGCCATAGCCATTGTTCTCAATTTCAATCAAACCCACAATATCTGCATCCATGGTGGCTAGGGCGCTGATGATCTTAGCGCGCTGGCGGGCAAATTCAGAGGCTGAATCGGCACCGCGCTTACTTGGAAAGCCAGAGGCTCCATTGAAATAATTTAAAACATTAAATGAGGCTACAGTCAGTGAGCCTGTACCGGGAAGGCTTGGCGCTGCACTCCTCTTATTCGATGGAGTAAATACGGGCGCAGAGGTGGGGTGAATGCGATACAAACCGAAACCGTAGGTCATTACTCCTCTAATGGAGCTTACATCATCGCCGACGCGCACGGTGTTGTTGGCAGACAATTCTGGAGCAGGGTAGGGTACCACTGCTGGGTTTTGGGTTGTGCGGCCATCGTCGAGTAAAATACGGCGAAGGTCATTGGCCTCGCCCAAGTGCCGAGCTGCTTTGCCCGGTGTGGCGACTTGGGTTGGGTTCATTAAACGGCCATTCACGGCTAAGCCCAGTTCACCGTAGCGTCCTAAGCCGCGTGTTGTCGTGACGCTGAGTGTCTGCTTGAACTGCACGGCCATGCCTTCATAGCGTTCGAAGTCATCGAGGCTACTGACGGGAAGGCTTACTTGGCTAGGGGTGAAGTTTACACCGCTAGAACACACTTGTAGCCCGTTAATTTTTCTTAGCTTTGTGAGGCCATTTTTCTCTTTGACCTCCCCGCTGAGTCGCACTTTATCGCCAAGACTTAGAGCAATGCCTGTTAGGTTCTCATCGACAAAAATACCTTCAGAACTTGCAGCATCGTCATCATGATCGGCATCTTCTTCTTGCAGAAAGAACCCATTCAAGGCTTCCTCGCCGCGGAAACTGCCAACCACGATAGCTTCCACACTTACCCTTTTGCCTTTGAGTGGGCTAGTTTTTCCGCTGCCTTGTATCTCATTGATGGGAGTGGCGGGTTCACCGCACGTGCCACTCTCGGCAGCCTGCACACGCTCATTACCCGCTGTGGCCTGGCCGGACACAAACAGCAACAGAGTTGTGGCCGCTATAGCCTGAACTAGGAGTTTACGATACATGCTAGATACCTTTATGTATAAGGAATGGGGTCAAGTATTGCCTTTTGCCATTGAACGATTGAATTTATTTTAACCATCAAATCGGGCCATATGGCTTCGTGGGTATTGAGCGCAGATGACATTACTGTGTTTGTTTTGAGGTGATATTCTGACCGCTTGGACAGGATAAATAGACTAGCCTAATGGCGGGGTAAATGCGAATGGTTTTAAACTAAGGTACGGGGTCAAGAAGGTATGGGGTCAAGTCTTGTCTTTTGCCTTTTTGGAAAGGTCAAAAGGCAAGGCTTGCCCCCGCTTTTATATTTCTTGTGGCAAAGCAAACCAGCGCAGGCGTTCTGCTGATTCAGGCAGTTCAAGAGTGTATTTTTTTCCGTTTCGAGCCTGTTTTATTAATTCATCTTTGGCGTTTGATAAGATTTCAGATAAAGGTGTTTCGCAGCGTCGTGCGGTATTTTTTGGGCTTACTTCTCGAAAGTTTAGAGTGTTTAAATTGCTGACCAAATTCATTTTTTCACCTTGGTAGCACCAAGTTCCACTGCCACTATCGAATTGATAGTAAGGCAATAAGGCCGCGCCATATTGCGCAATAAGTTCTATCGCACTGACTAAATAATTGAAGGTGTCTTCGTCGATGAAATAATTAAAATTGAGTCGTACCCAGCCAGGTCGCATGACCATCAGACCTTTCTGAAGTTCTTTTTCTAGGGCCTTGCTATAGGCCATATCCATGCCGAGTAATGCATGCCCATAGGGGCCCGCGCAGGAACAACCGCCACGGGCTTGGATGCCAAATAGATCGTTGAGCAGCGCAACAATATAGGCGTAGTGTAAATCTTTGTCTTGATACATGAAGCGGAGTGAAAAAATTGACAAGCGTTCTTCTGTGACGCTTCCCAGTATTTTTATGTTGGGCTGCAGCGCCCAGCGCTTTAGTGCTCGCTGAATAAATTCACTTTCTTTATTTTCGATAAGCTCGGTACCAACGTCTTGCTGCAGTTTAAATACGAGACCGGCGCGTATGGACTCAACTATTGCGGGCGTGCCGCCTTCTTCTCGGCGCACAGGGCTTGAGACGTATTGGTGGTCTTCAGGAGTGACATACATAACAGTGCCGCCGCCGGGCATCGCCGGCACGCGGTTGTTCAGTAAGTGTTTTTTTACCACGAGTATGCCAGGTGTACCTGGGCCGCCGACAAATTTGTGAGGAGATAGAAACACCGCATCTTTACTACAGTTCTGGTCATTTTCATTCGCGTTCATATCTATAGCGACGTAGGGCGCGGCAGCAGCGTAGTCCCAAAATGCCTGTGCACCACTTTTGTGTAACAGAGCTGAGATTCTGTTCACGTCTGACTTAATGCCTGTCACGTTAGAGGCGGCGGAGAAACTGCCAATTTTAAGGCTGCGTTCGCTGTATTCCTCCAGTTTAGTGGCGAGAACCTCGATGTTAATATGACCATTGTTATCCAGTGGAATTACCACCAAGTCGGCGGTGGTTTCACGCCAGGGAAGTTCGTTGCTGTGGTGTTCGTAGGGGCCTATAAATACCACCGCGCGCTCGCTGGCAGGAATATGTTGCAGCAATTGATAGCGTTCATCCAGATCTGCAGGCAGCCGTATGTTCAAGATATCAATCAGCTTATTGATGCCAGAAGTGGCTCCAGAACCACAGAAAATTACTTGGTCTTCCTCGCTGCCATTAAGTGCTGCGTGAATAATGTCGCGAGCTTGTTCTCGCAGTAGGGTTGTTTGAGCGCCGGTGTAGGAGGTTTCGGTATGGGTATTGGCGTAGAAGGGCAGTACCTGTTCACTAATATATTGCTCGATGAAGTCGAGGGCGCGACCCGAAGCCGTGTAATCTGCGTAGATCAGCGGTTTACAGCCAAATGAGGTGTGAATGGCGTGTTTCTCGCCAATTACGGCATCGCGAATTTTGTTGATTAGGGTGTCTGGCATGGTCTTGGCTCATGGGTTTAGATGAGCGTTAGGGTACGTTTATTTCCCCGCAATAGGGTTTCTATATGTCTCGGTATTTTTATAAAATCCGGTATTAAATTCCATAAATATTAAAAGTATGGCAAATTATACCAAAATAAAACAATTTTATGATTTTTGGTGTATTTATGGACAAGCAAGACAAAGCTATATTAGAGCTAATACAAACCGATGCCACCCTAGCCATAGGTGAATTGGCCGACAAAATTGGTATTTCAAAATCGGCCTGTTGGCGCCGGGTACAAAAGCTTGAGCAAGAGGGGGTGATTCGCGCCCGAGTTGCCTTGCTAGACCCAGCAAAAGTGAATTTGCCCCTTACAGTGTACATATCGGTGCGCACTAACCAGCACAATGAGCAGTGGTCCTCCAGCTTTCAGGCAGTGACAGATCAACTGCCTGGAGTGTTAGAGGTGTATCGCATGAGCGGTGATTTGGATTACCTGATTAAGGCCGTGGTGGAAGACATGCAAGGCTTCGATCGTCTATATAAGGAGCTGATTGCAGCGGATCTGTTTGATGTGAGTTCTAGTTTTGTTATGGAGACTATGAAACAGACGAGTGCTTTGCCATTACATGCGGCGTGAATGATGGGGTCATGAATGGTGGGGTCAAGTCTTGCCTTTTGCCTTTTTGGAATAAAGGCAAAAGGCAAGACTTGACCCCATTCCCAAAAGGCAAGACTTGACCCCATTCCTCCCAAGCCGGGGCGGATTTCCCCCTCCCTTGCGTCTCACTAACAGTTAAAGCTATATCGGCCCCCTTAAAGGCCCAAAAATAATTGTTATTGTGGAGCTATCGTATGAAGTTTAGAGGTCACCTGTCGGCGCTGTTAATCGCCATGAGTTTTTTGCAGGGCTGTGGCGAGGAGGGTGTTGAGGCCAACACTGTTGATAAACCTGCTACAAATCCAGAGATTTGGCCCAGTGTGACCTCAAGCATCAAGCTATCCCCTGAAGTGGAACAACGTGTGGCAGCTTTGCTCGCTAAATTGTCGCTAGAAGAGAAAGTCGGCCAGCTGATTCAACCTGAAATCAAGTTCATTACGCCGGCACAAGTGAAGCAATACCACATTGGCTCGGTGTTAAATGGTGGGGGCACGGCGCCCAATAATGATAAATTTGCCGCGGCATCTGAATGGGTGGCGCTGGCGAATGAGTATTATCATGCGTCTAGCGAAGGTAACAGTGCTGGCATTCCGCTAATTTGGGGCAGTGATGCGGTGCATGGTCACAATAATGTGGTTGGCGCTACGCTGTTCCCACACAACATTGGCTTGGGCGCTGCGCGAGACCCTGAAATGATTGGCCGTATCGGCGCCGCCACGGCGGCTGAAGTGGCGGTAACAGGCATAGATTGGACTTTTGCCCCTACGGTGGCAGTAGTGCGTGACGACCGCTGGGGAAGAACCTACGAAAGTTACTCTGAAGACCCTGAAATTGTCAGCGCCTATGCTAAGGCCATGGTCGAAGGTATCCAAGGTAAGGACTCCATGGTGCTGGGTAGTCGCCAGTTGGTTGCTACCACCAAGCATTTCTTGGGCGACGGCGGAACCTTCCGCGGCATTGATCGAGGTGATACCCAAGTTACAGAGCAAGAACTTCACGATATTCACGCGGCGGGTTTTATCGCTTCCTTGGAAGCGGGCGTGCAAACGGTGATGGCCTCCTTTAATAGCTGGAACGGCGTGAAGATGCACGGCAACGCTTATCTGCTTAACGACATTCTTAAAGAACGTATGGGTTTTGATGGTTTTGTAGTGGGCGACTGGAATGGTCACCGACAAATTCCAGGTTGCAGTGTTGAGAGTTGCGCCCATGCCATCAACGCCGGCCTAGACATGTTTATGGTGCCCAGCGATTGGCTGCCTTTGTACAACAACACTTTGGCACAAGCGAAGAGCGGCGAAATCAGTATGGCGCGCATCGACGATGCGGTAACGCGAATTTTGCGGGTGAAGGTGCGTGCGGGTTTGATGGACCAAGGCGAAGTCTCGGGTCGTGAAATGTCGGCAAAGGCGGGCGTAATGGGCAGCGACGCTCACCGCGCGCTGGCTCGAGAAGCGGTGCGTAAATCGCTGGTGCTCTTGAAAAATAATCAATCATTGTTACCTCTGTCGCCCACGCAAAATATTTTGGTAGCGGGAGACGGTGCTGACGATATTGGTAAGCAGAGCGGTGGCTGGACTTTGTCTTGGCAAGGCACGGGCAATCAGCTTTCAGATTTCCCCGGCGCAAGTTCTATATTCTCGGGCATTCAGCAAGCGGTTAATGCCGGGGGCGGAAAGGTCACCTTCAGTGAGGAAGGAAGCTTTGAGCAAAAGCCCGATGTGGCTATTGTGGTGATTGGCGAAGACCCCTACGCAGAATGGCACGGCGACCGCTCTTCAATAGAATATCAAGTGGGTGTGAAAAGTGATTTGGCGCTACTGCAATCGCTAAAAGCTCAGGGCATTCCTGTGGTGACTGTGTTCTTGTCAGGTCGCCCGCTGTGGGTGAATAAAGAAATTAACAGTTCAGATGCCTTTGTGGCCGCTTGGCTGCCAGGTTCTGAAGGTGGCGGCATTGCCGATGTTCTGTTCACCAGCCCCGAAGGCGAAGTTCAGTACGACTTTGCGGGCCGCTTGTCTTTTTCTTGGCCAAAATACGTTCATCAAACGGTGATCAATCTTGGTGACGAAGGTTACGACCCCCTGTTCCCCTACGGTTATGGCATGAACTATAAAGAGGCGGTGGAGTTATTGGGCGCCTTCCCAGAAGAGAACACCTTGCCGCCCAACGGTGATGTTGACGACAGTTGGTTGTTTGTCTCCAGAACACTAGCGCCCTGGGCACTGAAAGTGCAGAGTGGCGCGGCCGACAACATTGTTGATGCCGACGGCAATAAGGTGAGCAGCGGTGACAATAATAATCTGATGCTCAGCTCTATCGATAAAGTCTCTCAAGAAGACGCTCGTGAAATTCAATGGCTGGGGCTAGAGCCTGCAACGGTTTATCTGGAAGCTAACAATCCTCAAGACTTGTCGATTTTTGGCGAGCGCAAAGGCCATTTGGAATTCAGTTTGAATGTGGGTGAATATCCTTCCGAGTCGGTTGCCCTAGGCATGGACTGTGGGCCCAATTGTGAAGTAGCAATTGCAGCAGAAGGCATATTGCAGTCCCAGCCCATTAATCAATGGCAGACGGTTTCCTTGCCCTTAGATTGTCTCATGCAGCGCGGTTTAAATTTGTCGCAAGTGATACGTCCATTTTCACTGAGCACTAAAGGCTCGCTGAAGCTGGCGATTGCCGACCTGAAAATTGTTCCCGAATTTAGAAACCTGAAAGACATGCCTGAAAGTGTGTCGGCAGCGCCTTCAGAATCGGCCTGTGAATTTAATGTGGCGGCCGATGCGAATGTTTAATTTTGCTCGGCACTTTAGCTGGCGTGTGTTTTTTTATTCCAGTTTGCCTTTGATTATTTTGGGGGCGGTTTTGAGTGCTCAGGCCAGTGCTGCGAAAGATTTGTTCCGTGTAGAGGCCATTTCTATACAGGCTGGCGAATTGTGTTTGCAGGTAGACCCTGTGCACGGCGCTCGCATTAGCTCTTTAAAATTTGCTGAACAAGAATTGTTGTTTACTGCTTCGGCCGCGGAGGAAAACAATAATTGGGGTTCCACATTTTGGTTGAGCCCGCAATCTTTGTGGGGATGGCCGCCTGTTACTGCTCACGATTCAGAGCAATATAAGGTGCTGTCTTTTACGGAGCGCAGTGTGAAGCTGCAAAGCCGATCAGCCTCGGGCGCCACAGTCAGCAAAGAAATTGTCTTGAACAGCCAGCAGAAAAATCGCATCGACTTATTGTACACCTTGCAGGCAGAGAAAAATTTTCCCGAGGTGGCGGCCTGGGAAATTACTAGAGTGCCACTTAATGGCTTGGTTTTTTATGCGGTGAGTGGTGATTTCATTGCCGTGCCTATGGGCGAGATGGAATACGAGCTGGATTCAAATAATATTGTTTGGCAAAGCTTTAGCCCAGACGCGGGGCTTCTCGAAGGAAAATTAATCGCCCATGGCAGTGAGGGCTGGTTGGCTTGGGTGTCTGAGGGCCTGCTTTACATCAAGCGCTATGCACCGATGGCTCGCGAGGAAATTGCCACGGGTGAAGGTGATATTGAAATTTACGTGAGTGACAAATTGCCCTACGCAGAGTTGGAAGTGCAAAGTGCCGCGCGCTCTTTGAAAAAGGGTGAGCAACTGCAGTGGCAGGTTAGCTGGGTAATATTGCCACTTCCAGAAAATGTTGCCCCTGTTAGCGGCAACCCTAAATTACTGGCCCTGGTGCGTGAGCAACTGGCTGTATTTAATAAGAACGGGTATATTGTTGATACTAAAATTAAAACAATAAATTGAGCCCTTGCAGTTTTATGTGAGAGGTTAAGAAATCAGAGTGATGAGGCGGTAAGATGTCCCGAGGGCTGGGCACCGTAATTAAAGCCGGAAGTGTTTGTCTCGCCGTGTACACACTGGGCGAGCCACTTGCCAGTGCCGCCGATAAGGGCGCTGAGCCGACAGTAGAAGCCCCCTCTGCAAGTGTTGACCGTATTTTCGAATTTGATATTCCCGCCCAATCATTAGAACAAGCATTGCTGGAGTTTTCTCGGCAGAGTGAACGGGCTTTGCTGATGCCCTCACTCTCTGAATTAACCCTCTATTCCCGTTCTTTAAAGGCCAGCATGACTCGCTCTGAGGCCTTGTCTTTCTTGCTCTTGGGTTCCGGTTTAAGATTTCGCGAAGTGGCCGGGCAGGGCCTGGTGATTGTGCCGGTGGAAAAAGACGCACCGCGCGTTGTTGTTAAAAATGAAGAGCCGCTGCTAGCCCCCAAGCCATTGCTTGAAGAAGTGCTTGTCACGGCCAGTAAAAGAGCCACCAATTTGCAAGATACTCCCATGGCTATTACTGCGCTCAGTCAGTCGGCTCTGGGTAATTACCGAGTGAACGGTGTGTTTGACTTGGCCTCTTTGGTGCCCAATTTACAGGTGGCCAGAAATGGCGATCACTCGGCCTCGGTGCTCTACATTCGCGGCATTGGTTCAGACAATTACACCGAAGCGGGCGACCCGGGCATTGCCACTCACGTAGACGGAATTTACAGTAGCCGCAGTCAGGGTTCAGCGATCTTACTTTATGACCTTGAGCGGGTAGAAGTGCTGCGAGGGCCTCAAGGCACTTTGTTTGGCCGCAATTCCACGGGCGGGGTGATCAACTACCACTCCAACAAACCCACACAATCTTTGGGGTCAGACTTCTCCCTAATCTTGGGCGACTACAAGCGTCGCGCCTTTAATGGCATGGTGAATGTGCCTGTCACTGAAGACTGGGCCCTGAGGTTAGCGGGGGCCTCTGAGCGGGCGGAAGGTTTTGTTGATTTTGCCCCCGGTTCAATCACTCAAAGCGCCGGCGCTCGTTACAATAATATGGATGTATCAGCTCTGCGTTTAAGCTCTGACTGGCAGGCCAGCGAGGCCATGCAATGGCTGTTGAGTTACGAAGAGTTTCGCGATCAGGGTGTAGGTTTTGTACCCCTTAACGACTATGACACACCTTTGTTGATAGACACCCCCGGCAGTATTGATCTGGTGATGCGTACTTACCGCAGTCGAGTGAATTGGACCTTAAACGACCGTGTTGAATTGACTTACATTAGCGGCTTCAGCCACATGACCCGCCATCAAGACTGGGACGGTGACCAGAACAGTGCTTTAGGCAGTGAAACCAACCCTGCGGAATACCATCAGAGCAACCGAACGGTGTGGGCTGATCACTCTTCCCGCCAGCACGAGCTGCAGCTTAAAAGTACCGACAACGCTCGCTTACAGTGGCTGGTGGCCTATTTTAATTTTGAAGAAAATAACGGCATTCGCTTTGACCTTGAGCATCAAGACACCAATGGCAGCGGTTGGGGCGGGGCGCCAAGCCACAGTTTCCAGCAGCCCAGTAGAGGCTCGGAATTTGAAGCCTTATACGGTCAGCTGAGCTATGACCTTAACGATCAATGGCGCCTCTCTGTTGGGGTAAGAACCGGTAAAGATCTGCGCTACGACCGCGGTGGGCGCAATATCGCCTGCCCCGATTTAATTGGCGCGGACCGCAATGGCGAAATAGGCTTTGTGGCGGTGAACGGCGAGTCGGCGGCACCAGGGCAGTGTTATGTGGCCAACTACAATGACGTTGCCCAGCGCTGGTCCAGCACCACAAGCATGGGGCGTTTGGAGTATCGGCCCAGTGAGGGCGCGCTGCTCTATCTGCTGTTCGCCGAAGGTTTTAAGCCCGGTATTGTTGAAGACGGCACCGCCATCAGCGGGGTCTATACGGGTAAGGGCGATCCGGCCTTTCAGGTGGCTTTGGCGGAGGCCATTGCCCTCAATAATGGCGGCGACGAGCAGAGCCGCGCCTATGTTGAGCCGGAGCACAGCAAAAACCTTGAGTTTGGCTTCAAGCTAGACCTTCTGGATGGCGCGTTGAGGCTAAACGGCGCGCTGTTTAGCACCCGCTACAGTGACCTTCAGGTGTCAGGCGTGGCCATTGAAAGTGATGGCAGTGAGATTTTCCGCAGCACCAATGCGGCGGCGGCCAGCATTAAAGGTTTGGAGCTGGAGCTCAATTGGGCTTTGCGGCAGGGGGGGCGTTTTTCGGGTCATTTGTCTCTGTTAGACGCCACTTATGATCATTTTTTGGCAGTGGACAGAGATTTCCCGCGCTATGGTCAAACTTGGAACCCCAGTGCCAACAACGCCGATATTGCCGATTTAATCGATTATTCAGGCAACCAACTGAAGCAGGCGCCAAAGCTTAGCGCCAGCCTCGCCTATAGTCATAACTTTGTGTTGGGCAATGGCGGCATGCTCACCCCCCAGCTGCGCTTCACTTATTCAGACAAGGTGTTCTTTGACGAGGCCAACCGCGAGGCGCGCAGTGGCGAGCTGTTTAATAACCTTTCAGGCCTTTGGCAGCCAGACCCCAACGGCGCCGCTAAAGATATTGATTTTCAGCCTGCATATGGCCTCTGGGCAGCTAGTCTTAAGTATGAGCCCCCCATGGGGCAGTGGAGCTTGGTAGCGAGCATGGACAACATCACTGACGAGTTGGTCAGAAGTGATGCTCACTCGCCTGAGGCTAGCTCGCCGGCCTTTTATCTGGGGCCTCCGAGAACCCTGAGCGTGCGCCTGAGTTCTAAGTTTGAATAAATATTCGCCCAGGGGGGGGCGGAATCAATCAGCTGACGCGTTCCATTTATAAGCGGTAAATTATCGTTGCGAAGAGGAAAGGCGCTTGACGGCACAGGTAAATGTTTTGATTGAGAGCGAAAATAGGGCGCTAGGCCTTGTTTACAGCGATTATTACAAAGAATTGCGCAGCTATGCCGCGCAGCGTATCGGTTTGTCTGCCAGTGAATCGGAAGACGTGGTGCAAATGGCCTTTACCCGCTTCGCGGCAAAATACGAAGTGGCCAAAATCGATAATATCAGGGCATTTTTATACCGTGCGGTACACAACGCCTCCGTGGATTTAATTCGCCGGAATCAGGTTCGTGAAGGCTACAAGCAATCCATACAGTTGGTAGAAGATCAAGACGAAGACAAGATCGGCCCGGAGCGCTCGGCCATCAGTCAGCAATTTTTAGGCATCATTACCAGCGCTCTATGGTCAATGCCCAGTAAAAGACGGAAGTTATTGTTAATGAATAGAATAGAAGGCTTGTCTTACGCCGAGATTGCGCGCCGTGAGAGCCTGTCGGAAACCGTTGTAAGAAAGCATGTTGCCAAGGCGCTGTTGGGTTGTCAGGGGGCACTGCGTAAAAGCGGTGGAGAATTGTGATGAGTTTTTTCGGGCGCCAAAAAAACATCGACGCTAAAGCTTGTGAGTGGTTGATGCTTACCCAAGAGCGGGCTTTAAATAGTGAAGAGCAGCAAGCGTTTTCTGCGTGGCTGGCGGCGGATCAGGCCCATGCCTCGAGCTTGCAAGAGTTGGAAAATGTTTGGAGTGGCTTAGGTGACTTAGACAGCCTGGCGGAATTGCGTCGCGATTCAGCGGGCGACGGCAGTGTTCTGGCTCGCATCAATAGTTTTTTCAGTTTCGACAATTTCCAAGTGCCGCAAATGGCGGGTGGTTTTGCGGTAGTGCTGTTGTTGGCAACGGTGTTGATCGCGCCGCAATTTAAATCAGACCAGAACCTGCAGAGTTTCGAAACTGCGGTGAGTGAAACCTTGAGCTTAACCCTGGCCGATGGCAGTAAAGTGACTTTGGGGGCGTACTCGCAAATTGATATTTCCTTTGACGATGAGCGCCGGCAGGTGGATCTAAACCGTGGCCAAGCTTTCTTTGAGGTTTCGAAAGATGCGGCTCGGCCTTTTTATGTGGCAACCAAAAGCGCTGTAGTACGAGTTGTTGGCACCCGCTTTGATGTGCGCAGTGACAAAGACGAAATTAAAGTCTCTGTTGAAGAGGGTATTGTGGAAGTGGTGCGCAAGTCTAGTCGCACATTCCCTGCAAGCTCTGTGGGCGAGTTGCCGGAGCTGAAAACTTTGTTAGCTGGGCAGCAGGTTCATGTGTCACCAGAATTGATGAGTGAGATTATGCCCATCGATTCTTCGGCCCTAGCCAGCTGGCGAGACGGTCGTTTGGTTTATCATAATGCGCGCTTGTCTGAAGTGATTGCCGACGCTAATCGATATTATCCTGGCAGTATTACCCTGGGCGCTCAGCATCTTGAAAACCTTCAGGTGACCACATCTTATTCAGTGGACCAAGTAGACACCATGGTGTCGATGTTAGAGCAGTCTTTACCTTTGGTGGTGCATAGAGATTCTGAAGGTAGAATTTTAATTCTGCCTAAACACTAATCTTACAATACTTTTTTCACTTCTGTATTCATGCCGGGCTCTGCCCGGCATTTTTTTTCCTATTGTTGTTTCTATTTTTTTTGATAATTATTTTTTCTTAGGGGGGCGGATCCTCAAACCTAGGTCGTCTCATTATTGAACGTGGGATTGAGTGTGAATCTGCGTGTGATGAAAATAATTATTAGAGGAATGAGTGATGATCCTAAAAAACAAAAAGAATACCTTAGCGCTGGTCATAGGTGCCTGTGCTGCAATGCAGGGCGCAAATGTTGCCGTTGCAGATGAAGCTTCGGCAAGAATGTTAGAAGAAGTTGTAGTAACCGCAACCAAGCGCGCAACCAGCCTTCAAGATACACCGCTGGCAATTTCCGCTTTTGACGACGCGGCGCTCACCGAAAATCATGTCAGCAACATTTACGACTTGCGCGGCATGGCTCCTAGCTTGCAAATTCGTTCTAATGGCGACCACAACGTTCCTTTGGTTTTTATTCGTGGCCAAGGCGCTATTAACCAAACAGAAGCGGGTGACCCTGCGGTAGCCTTTTACACCGACGGCGTTTTTGCTGCACGTTCACAAGGTTCGATCGCCTTGATGTATGACATGGAGCGCGTTGAAGTCTTGCGTGGTCCTCAAGGTACTTTGTTTGGTCGTAACTCAACGGCGGGTGCTATTGCCTTGCACACTGCCAAACCAACCGATACTTTTGAAGCCGACGCTTCAATCACCATTGGTAGCCGTAATCGTCAAGAAATTAAAATGATGATGAACATGCCTATCACTGATAAGTGGTCTTTGCGTTTCGCTGGAGTGAGTGACGAGCAAGACGGTGAAACTGAATTTTCTGAAGGCAATGCTTTCTCTGGTCAAGAAAACTACGGCACCAAAGACGTGTCTTCTTACCGTATCAGTTCTTTGTTCTCGCCTACTGAAAACATAGACTGGGCCTTGTCTTACGAGAACTATTCAAACCAAGGCACTGGTGATGTGCCCACTAAAGACCCTGACAACCGTGAAAACAATGCAACTGCAGCGGGCGCGGTAGATTTAGTGACTGAAGCTATACGCACTCGCGTTGATTTCGCAATGGCTAACGATATGGAGTTTAGCTATATCGGCGGTTTTACCGATATGGAGCAGTCGCAGATATACGGCAGTGAGCACAATGGTGATTTCCGTGCTACCACCGACTCTGGCCACGAATCTACTCAGCATGAGTTCCAACTGAAAAATTCTGACGATTCTCGCTTCCGTTGGACCGCTGGTTTGTTTTGGTTTGAAGAAGAAAATAGCATTCGCTTCGACATTCCACATGGCAGCTGGGGCTTCACCGGTCAAGACGAAGGCACTGTTCTGTCTACTTTTGTGCAGCCAAACCGTGGCCTTGAGTCATTCAGTGGTTATGTGCAAGGTACCTACGACGTTACCGATGAATTCCGTCTGACCGCAGGTGTTCGTAGAACAGAAGACGAGCGTTATGACGTGGGCGGCCGCTCAATTGATTGTACTTACGATCCAGGCCGTGGTGCTTTGCCTGCTATTGCAGACTCTTCTTCTGCATTGAATGGTGGTCAGGGTTGTTACTACCGTCAGATCAACGACATGAATGGCGAGTGGGAACAAGACACTTACATGGCTCGTGCTGAGTGGGATCTAAACGAAGACATTCTCTTGTTTGCCTCTTACGCCACAGGTTGGAAGTCGGGCGTTCTGCAAGACGGCCAAAATGTTAGTGCCACTAACACCAACTCTAACCCTGACATTGCGGGTAACAACCTTATTCCCCAGCAGCCTGAAGAAAATGACAGCTTGGAAATTGGTATCAAGTCAACTTTGCTTGACGGTCGCATGACTCTGAACGCTAACTTGTTCTTCATGGGTTACACCGACATGCAGGTAACCGCGGCGATCATCGATCCAGTTACTGGCCAGTCTACTTTAACCAGTACCAATGCCGGTGAAGCCACTATTGACGGTGTTGAATTCACCATGAACTACGCCGTAGGTGAAGCCGGTACTTTGACAGTAACAGGTTCTTTCCTCGACGCAACTTATGACGAGTTCTTGGGTGCTGAAAGTAACTACGGCAACGCCGCAGGTACTCAGTGGAACCCTTGTGGTTTAGGTTCAAATGACGACGGGTCTTGTGTCGGTAATGTCTTTGATTTCTCAGGCAATACTCTGCCCAACGCCCCCGATTACGCAATCAGTGCTTCTTACAAGCATGAATTTACTTTGTCAGACGGCGCCATACTAACGCCACGCATCCGTGTTTCTCTTCAGGACGATACTTTCCTGACCCAAGAAAACCGCGGTGATCGCCCAGCAGGTACCAATGGTGCAACGGATCCAGGTGAAGCAGACTTTGACTCTCAAGAAGCTTATGCAAAAGTTGATTTGAGCTTGGGTTATTTGTCGGGTGATTCGCGCTGGGGTGCTGAACTTTACGTCAACAACGCCACGGATGAAGACATTAAAGAAGAAGTCTTGATCAGCGGTGGACAGAACGTAACTTTCAATACTTACGCTCCGTCTCGTGAAGCAGGCATTCGCTTTAACTACAGCTTCGACTAAACTGTTGTTGCAAATAAACGGCCACTTTAAATAGGTGCGCTATCACTACGGGCCAGTTTGGCCCGTAGTGTTTTGGAAGCAGATTATTTATCGGAGAACTTCATGCAGAATAATTCTTTACGACGAATTGCGATCATAGGTGGTGGCACCGCTGGCTGGATGGCCGCTGCCGCTTTTGCTCGAGTGCTGAAAACCTCGTCGTATCAAATTGAACTGGTGGAGTCTGACGATATTGGCACGGTTGGGGTGGGGGAGGCCACAATTCCGCCACTTCGCTTATTCAATAAAATGCTCGGTATCGATGAAGTTGATTTTGTTCGTAAAACTCAAGCAACTTTTAAGCTGGGTATACGTTTTGACAACTGGCTTCGCCAGGACCATTCCTATTTTCACCCCTTTGGTCAATACGGAGTGGAATTCGATTCAGTTCCCTTTCATCAATATTGGATGAGAGCGCAACAACTGGGTGATCACGGAGATCTTTCCGCTTATTCACTTGCCGCCATTGCAGCCGAGAAAGGCCGGTTTACCTTACCTAACAATGACCCTAATTCCATTCTCTCGCGAATGGGTTACGCCTATCATTTTGACGCGGGGCTCTATGCTCGTTACCTGCGAAATTACGCCGAAGAGCGTGGTGTTAAAAGAACTGAAGGAAAAGTTGTCGAGGTTAATCTCGACGCAAACGATGGCAAAATCACCTCCGTTCGTCTCGACAGTGGAGACATTATTGAAGCGGATCTATTTATTGACTGCTCTGGCTTCCGCGGCCTGCTTATTGAAGGGGCGCTGAAAACCGGCTACCAGGATTGGTCAAATTTCCTACCCTGTAATCGTGCCGTTGCGGTGCCATCAGAAAGTGACGGTTCACTTGTGCCATACACAGTGTCTACTGCACGCAGCGCTGGCTGGCAATGGCGCATTCCCCTGCAGCATCGCACGGGCAATGGCTACGTTTATTGCTCTGATTTTATTAGCGAAGATGAAGCCACGGCCACGGTGATGGCAAACTTGCCGGGCGAAGCCTTGGCAGAGCCTCGCACCTTGAAATTTTTAACCGGGCGCCGGAATAAATTCTGGAACAAAAACTGCGTGGCCCTGGGTTTGGCCTCTGGGTTTATGGAGCCTTTAGAATCTACTAGCATCCATTTGATTCAAAGTGGTATTTCAAGGTTGCTCAGCCTATTTCCTGATCAAGAGTTTTGCCAGGCAGACATTGACGAATACAATCGGCAGACCACCTTGGAATATGAGCGCACTCGAGATTTTCTCATCTTGCATTACCACGCTAATCAGCGAACTGAAGGCCCCCTATGGCAAGCCTGTCGTGAGATGGACGTGCCAGATACGCTGCGGCATAAAATGGATTTATTTGGCAGCCGCGGCAGAATTTTCCTCGGTGAAGAGGAAATTTTCTCCGTGGCAAGTTGGCTGGCGGTGTTTCGTGGCCAGAACATTCTTCCCAAGGGTTATGACCCCATAGCCGAGACCAAAGACGGCGCAAAGCTGGAAATGGCACTGCGAGATATTCGTCGGGCCTTCCAAGAAGGCAGTGATGTCATGCCCACTCACGCCGATTTTATCGCCAAGCATTGTCGCGCCTAAGCACAATTTCCATGCTAATTTACTAGAGTCTTGATAAACTCCGGCTTTGTTTAAAAATGAACCGGAGCCTCCGCATGAAAGATTGTAAGCAATTCTACATTGATGGTCAGTGGGTAAACCCTCTCGAACCCCGCGCATTAGATGTTATCAACCCAGCAAACGAAGCGGTCTGCGCCACAATATCTCTAGGCTCAGCGGCCGATGTTGAGCTCGCAGTAACTGCGGCTCGTCGTGCTTTTAATACCTATGGTTTCAGTTCTAGAGAAGAGCGAATTGCTCTGTTAGAAGCTGTAGTGGCGGCTTATAAGAACAACTACAACGAAATGGCCGAGGCGATTTCTGAAGAAATGGGTGCCCCCACTAAGTTGGCGGCACAGAATCAGGCCGGAGCGGGCTTGGGTCACATCACCACCGCACTGGAAATCCTTAAGACCTATGAATTTGAAGAGAGCGCGGGCAACAGCCGCATCTTCAAAGAGCCTATCGGCGTGTGCGGCTTGATTACACCTTGGAACTGGCCAATCAATCAGATCGCCTGCAAAGTAGCGCCAGCTCTGGCCGTAGGTTGCACCATGGTTCTTAAGCCTTCAGAAGTAGCGCCATTATCAGCTTACGTATTTGCCAAGATTCTAGAAGAAGCTGGCGTACCTGCCGGCGTATTTAACCTAGTGAATGGCGACGGCCCTGGTGTGGGTACAGCTCTGTCTAGCCACCCAGAAGTAGACATGATGTCTTTCACGGGATCAACCCGTGCGGGCTCTCTCGTGGCTCAGAGCTCAGCACCTACCGTTAAGCGTGTAGCTCAAGAGTTAGGTGGTAAGTCAGCCAACATCATTCTCGAAGACGTAGACCTCGAAGCGGCCGTAAGCCGTGGTGTAAAGACCATGTTCGTAAACTCCGGACAGTCCTGTAACGCCCCCTCTAGAATGCTAGTGCCTGCAGCGAGAATGGCTGAAGCCGCAGAGATTGCAGCTAAAACCGCAGCCAAAGTTGTAGTGGGCGATCCCAAAGCTGAGGGAACCACCATGGGCCCCGTAGTGAGCGATCTTCAATACAACAAAATTCAGGGTTTGATTCAGGCTGGAATTGATGAAGGCGCTACCTTAGTGTGTGGCGGTACAGGCTTGCCCGAAGGTATTGATAAGGGTTACTTCGTTAGGCCCACAGTCTTTGCCGACGTAAACAACCAGATGACCATTGCACGGGAAGAGATTTTTGGTCCAGTGCTAACCATACTGCCATACAGCAGCGAAGCTGAAGCCATTGAAATTGCCAACGACACCCCCTTTGGTTTAGCGGGTTACATTCAAGGCAACGACATGGAACGCGTCCAGGCCGTTGCTTCCAAAATTCGCGCGGGCAACATCAACGTAAACGGTCAATCCGGTGATTTCAATACCCCTTTCGGAGGTTACAAGCAATCCGGTAACGGTCGCGAGTGGGGCGCACACGGCTTCGCAGACTTCCTAGAAACCAAAGCCGTCTCCGGGATCTAAACAACGGGGTCAAGTCTTGCCTTTTGCCTTTTTTAGAGTGGCACAAGCTAACAAGATCCCCAAGGCCCAAAAAAGGCAAAAGGCAAGACTTGACCCCCGGGTTTTATCCCAAGCAAAAAAAACTCCAGAGCCTAGGCCCCGGAGTTTTTTTTTAGCTAGAACTTGAGTTCTTTGACTTTAGAAGTCGTAAGAAACTCCAGCGTAGAAGTAAGCACCGTTAAAGCCGAAAGGTGCTGAACGACGTGAGTAATCAAATACTCCCTGGCTATCAACAATAATCGCGCCGCCGGGGCCATCTTCAATGGCTCCACCACGTGAGTTACCAATTTCGTTTCTATCAGGTAGCACATCAAAAATGTTGTTGCCACCCGCATTAACACTAAAGCCATTTTCGAAGGCGTAAGCTACACGGACATCGGTCAAGGTTTTTGCGCCGTAGGTTTGACGCGAGTTAGCACCTTCTTCAACGGTGTATTCGCCATACTGGTTGAAAGAGAGGTTAGCACTCAGGGCGCCTGAAGTGTATGAACCGCTCAAGCTTATACGGCTGTCGGGCTGCCACTCTTCAATAATAGAGATATCCTGCGAGCTGAAAACCTCGTCCGCTGACAAAGTTTCTAGACCGCTGCCACTAGGCGTGAACAAATCAACCACGTCAGTTTCAGTGAAGTTCGCTGCAAACGTAATGTCTAGATTGCCTTCGCCAATGGCGATGTCGCCGTAAGTGGCAACAATGTCCACACCCGAAGTCTCTGTATCCGCGCCATTAAGGAAGAACTGACCTTGTGAGGCACCTACAGCCGTAAGCGCAGAGTCTAGAGTGTTAGAGAGACCCATACCTAGGCCCTTACTGAAAACGATACGGTCTTCAATGTCGATTGAGTAATAGTCAACCGTAACAGTCAAGTTGTCGCTAAGGTCAGCAACAATACCGAAACTTAGGTTTTGGCTCTTCTCTTCTTTCAGGGTGGGGATGCCAATCGCCTGGGCCAAGGCGCTATCATTACGGAATGTGCCTCGTTCAACAGCAATCAATTCGTTAGTAGCAGGGTCGGAAACAAACTGTGTACTCACGTTGTTAAAGTAGAGCTGTTGCATTGATGGAGCGCGGAAGCCAGTACTAGCGGCCGCGCGTAAGCGTACGGCATCGGTCACAGCCCAGTTACCAGCCAACTTGAAATTGGTAGTATCACCAAAACCATCATAGTCGTCGTAACGCATTGCTGCGCTGACCATGAGTGCGTCATTCACTTGATATTCTGTATCGAGGTAGATAGAGAATACATCTCGGCTTTCATCAACTTCCGAATTGGGGCCAATGCCGCCAAAACCTTGAGTGCCACCGAGGGCGTTGGTGTCGTGTAAGTTAACACCGTTCTCAGTATCGTAATCACGGTAGGCATATTCTTCACCAGCAATGACTTTATATTCGTCAGTGCGAATTTCGCTGCCAATGGCCACAAACAATTCGCCAAAAGATTGGGTGTAGTCTAGGTTGATGGTGTCCAAACCGAGCTCTAGGCCATAAGTCTTCGCTGAGCGAGGTACACTTGCGCGAATCTCTTCAGAGCTGAGTGAGGTGGTGTAGCGCAGGTTGTTGGCAAACGAGGAGTTCAGCGTGTCGCTTGTTACATAGTCAATGGTGTTTTCGCCTGACGTGTAGGACAAGTCTAAGGTGGCGTCATTATTGAATTCTACGCGGTAGCCAACGTTGAAAGACAAGTCGTCAATCTGAGTATCAATTTTTGGCAAAAAGCCCGCTTGAATTGTCGCATCGCCATCTGCCAAAATAGCGTTACCGCCACCGTGGTTATTGTGACGGAAGAACGCAGCGGATTGGTTTTCACGACTTGAGTAGGATATAAAACCGTACAACTCGCCTGGGCCCACTTCAAAACCAGTGTTTAGGGTAATCGCTTTTTGCTCGGAAATTGCGTCGCCAATGCGGAATGTTTGGCGGGGTGCTGTCACTTCTCGGGGATCGCCTGCTTCAAGAATACCGTTGCCATCGGTATCAACACAACCAGAGAATTGACATGAACCGTGCAGTCCGGCGCGATTCGTACTATCGCGATCTCGGAAATTGGCAGAGATGTTGAAGAATCCGCTATCACCCAAGGCAAAGCCTTTGGAAATGTCTAGGTTGTCGGTCGCACCGTCACCTTCGGAATACTCACCCGTGCTGATGGCAATGTGACCAGCTTCGGGGTCATCTTTCAAAACAATGTTGATCACGCCGGCAATGGCGTCAGAACCATATTGGGCAGCTGCGCCGTCGCGCAGTACTTCGATGCGCTGAATAGATGCTGCTGGAATAGCATTTAAGTCTACTCCCGCGGTGCCGCGGCCTACCGAGGTATTGAGGTGAATCAGGCTAGCTTGGTGACGACGCTTGCCGTTGATCAATACCAGTGTTTGGTCTGGACCCAGGCCACGCAAAGTAGCAGGGCGCAGTGCGTCAGA
>CAJWBQ010000040.1 GCA_913020115.1 uncultured Cellvibrionales bacterium | reverse complement strand
GTGTTACGACAATAATCTGCACCGATCTCCTCCCAGTTTGCGCCATTGGCTAAATCAACTGGTACGAAGGTATCCATAATTAAGGTGTGCTTACCCTCTGGTGCTCGGCTCGGGTCCATTTGAGTCCAAGCTGCGGTCCATAAAAATGGGTCACTTGGCGCTTGCCCTGCCGCTATTTCACGATACTGCTTATCAATGTCGTTCATGGAGCCAAAGATCCGCTGAAACGCCGTTTTGTCCATGTCGGCGCCGCCTTTAAATGCGGGTGCCTCGTCCAGTGCGTAGTGAACACGAGCAATGGTAATATCACCAAACTTAAAGTTGCTGACCATATCTCTAAAGCCGACAGGCAACTCTTTTTCCTCGAAACCTTTTAAGTAGGTTTGGTGTGGATCCAATGCACTCACGACACCTTTACTGGCAAAGATCTCGGTACCATCATCAAGCCTAACGCCCTTACACTCGCCTTTTTCGGTGATAAATTTATCGACCGTTACGCCGGTCATTATCGTGCTGCCGTTGGCTTCAATGTAGCGGCACATCGACTCCGACAACATACCGCTGCCGCCTTCCGGAATGGACTGACCAAAATAATGAATACTCGGAATCATCACGTAAAAACCAGCTGCCGTACCTAATTGGTCGGGTAGAGTTTGAGGGGCCATCGCCCAACCCAAAATAAAGGCGCGCACATGGTCATTTTCAAAATTTTCCAGGGTGAATTGCCTAGAACTCAACTGGTAATCCCGCAAGCGCTTAAGCCCTTCAGGATTATTTTCTAAACCTTGATAGAGGTAACTGGGGGGCGCAGGAGGCGCAAACATACTCTTCACAACGCCGTCTTGAATTTCTCCAAACTCTTCATAAATTTCACGGTAACGCTGAGCGTCTTTTTTTGAGTAAGCCGCTATTGTGTCGCATGTTTTATCGACGTCTTTGTAGACGATAATGCCATCACCCTCATATTTATTTGGGTGGCCGGTAATGTGGTCCTCCGACCAGATGTATTTCAAGCCATGCTTTTCAAGTTCTGGCCGCAACTCCTGAAAGTCTGGGTTCAAATGAATCCAGACGTGTGACGAACCGAAGGGGTCGTGCTTGTAACCAGGAAGCGTCAGCTCCCGCGTTAACACGCCGCCACCGGCCCACTCATTGCGCTCCAGCACCAACACTTTCAAGCCGTTCTTTACCAACAGAGATGCGCAGATCAAACCGTTGTGACCGCCACCAGCAATAATAATATCGTAATCAGACATTCAATTAATTCCTCTACTCACTCATCCGCCGCGTCATCTTCGGCACATATTCAATGAAATAAAATTATCATTAATCACATTAAATGTAAACACAAAGAAAATATAAAGCCACTTAAAAACTAAGACAAACAACAAAAAACTTTCAATAAAATCCTTATAAATCAACTAAATACAACACGGAAACATTAAAACCCAGAGAAATTAACGCCCTTTAAATTAGACCGACAAGGGTAATTAATACACCCATTAACCCTATTAATGAAATGAAATTGGAAAGTGAAATCGCTTCAATGTAGACTTAGCACTCAAACAAACACACGAAATGGACATCCACATGCCTCAAGAGAACAGCCAAACGAGCGCTAAACGCCCCAAAATAACGAGAGGCCAAGTGATCGCCGCCGTAGACACTCTGGGACAAGGCATCGCGAATGGCACATACCCTCAGGGCAGCACACTAGCCATTGAGCAGGAGCTAGCCGCCAGCCTAGGAGTAGGTCGAAATGCACTAAGAGAGGCCGTTAAGGTACTCTCAGGAAAAGGCCTTATCTCTACCGCCCCTCGAAGCGGTACAAAAATTCGCCCCATGAGCGACTGGAACATGCTCGACCCCGACGTACTAAGGTGGCACGCCGACCCGGAAACGGCCTCACCCGAATTCATGCTCGACCTTATTGAGCTCCGCCAAATCATTGAACCTAGAGCTGCCGCCCTAGCCGCCGAACGCGCCACAAAAGCCGACCTTGCAGAAATATTGGCCGCCTACGAAGACATGGCCAATACAGAAGCGGACAAGCAGGAACACCTAGAAGCCGACATACGATTTCACACGGCCGTACTAAAAGCCTCGCACAACCGAGTGCTAAGCCACTTCCGCTACGCCATCTCCACCTATCTGCGAGCACACGTAAAACTCGGCAAAGAGCAGTCAAAGTCGATCAACAACGATGACCTAGAGCGCCACCACAAAATTGCCTGGGCAATTGCCTCTGGACAATCCAAGACCGCCTACCAGCTAACAGAAGAAATGCTGCAAACTAATCGCCTGCACTTCAAAGAAGAAGCCTAAAAAACCTACCAGCACTCGGTGCCCGACCAATCGGCCACCGCAGCTGCCCTTTGCGACTCACTCATTCTATAAATTTTTCTTAGTACATCGCCTGCCCCAGCACCAACAGGCTCCCTAAAGCCCACAGTATCCGCAACACTCAAACTAACAACCTCCCCCGCAACTTTTTGCAGCGAGCCCTCGGCTGGCGCCGACTGACGCTCCATCATGGCCGACACCAAAGGAAAGTACGGCGACGCACCATCAAGACCGGACAAGCCAGAAGAACTCAACAGACCCGAAGAAAAACCTGATGGCGCCACAACACAAACACTGACCCCAAAGTGACTCAATTCAGCCCGCAGAGATTCAAATAATTTCTCAAGCGCTGCCTTACTCGCCGCGTAAACCCCATCGCAGGGCAGACCAATCTGGGCCGACAGAGAACTTACCGCCAGCACGCGACCAAAACCCTGCTTGCGTAGCATAGGAACGAAGGACTGAACACAGCGCAAGATCCCAAAAAAATTCACCTCCATAAGTCTCTCAGCAGATCTGAAATCCATTGTCTCTACGGGAGAAAACTCGTGCACCCCAGCACTGAGAATTAACAAATCTAAACAACCAGAGCTTTCGATCTGATCGCGAGCCAACTCAATATCACCAGCCTTACAGACATCTATTGCTACAAGCGACAAATGTGACTCGCCCGCCAACAACGCCATTTCGCCGGCGCGCTCTAGACTCGTCACCGCCGCAAACACCTCCCACCCCAACTGCAGATATTGGCGCACCAACTCTGCGCCCAAACCACTACTACAGCCGGTGATCATTACCCTGCGAAGCGCCACTTTATTCTCCCCCAAAAAAAAGGCAGATGGTCAAATGACCATCTGCCAAACGAGCCCCACAAGGACCGATTAGAATATATATGTTAGCTTAAGGCCGTAGCCCAACTGATGAGGCTTAACTTTAATTCCCGCCAAACCGAAACCATCTCCAGTGCCGGTAATGTAGTCTTCATCCAGAGCATTCTCAATAAAGGCATTGACGCGAACCTTATCGCTCTCGAGCCCCACACGAAGATTCACCACATGGTACGCTTCGAGCTGATAGGGAAACTTAGGCAAAGAAAGCAAGCCAGCCTTTGATGCAACGGCCTCAAGATTACTGGCTGTTTCGCTGCGATAACTCCACTCTCCCCGCACAAATCCACTAAAGCCAGAGTCACCCATGGGCAGATTGTATTCAAGGGAAGCACTCAGCGTGAGATCCGGAGTCAATGGCAAAGCACTTCCAGAAAGATCTACAACCGTTGAATTACCCTTTATCAATGCATCATCAAAACTATCAAACTCAGCATCTAAATACCCCAGCGCAAAACCTGCTATTAAATTTTGTGAAACTAAAGCCGTCACCTCCAACTCAAGACCTTGCGCCGACGCCTCAGCCGCATTCAAGGTTCTCTCAACTGCAGAACTGATATCCGTTGGGTCTTCCAGAAAGTTAGACTGCACCTGCAGGTCACTCCAATCCAAAAGGAATACGGCGCCCGACAAACGCAGACGACCATCCTCAGACTCTGACTTAAAGCCCACCTCAAAGTTAGTCAGCTCCTCAGGCTGGAAATTGGTGATGTCACCAAAACGAAGAAAATCAACACCCCCCGCCTTATAACCCTGAGACACAGAAGCGTAATAGTTTAAATTTTCTGAGGGCGAATATTTTAAAACCACCTTTGGTGAGAAGTTGGTAAAAGATTCACCGCCCTCGCTATCTGCCACCGCCCCCTCGAAGGCCACCGTACCAAATGCGCTATTGTGAATATCATCCCGAGTATAACGAGCACCCAAAGTCAGGTCCCACTGATCCGACAAATGCCAAACCGCCTCACCAAAAATGGCGTCGCTATCGGTCTCAAAAGCTCGATTATTTTCGTTAATTCTAAAACCGCCCGGAATCGGCGGCAGCAAGCCAACCACCTCTCCTGTCATCGGATTAGTGTAGGAACCATCATCACCCGCCTGAATGGAATTAAATTGTTCAATCTCATCACTTGCATAGAAGAGCCCAACGGTCCAATCGACGCTATTATTGCCCGTCGACTGGAAACGGAATTCCTGACTGAAAGATTTGCCTTCATAAGAATTATAGCGTCGTAAAGTGTCTAGACTTAAGCCATCAAGATCGAAAGCACGATTGGTTTCACTGTCGATAACACCCGTAATGGAGCGGAACTCGAAGCCTTCAAATTCATAGCCGATACGCAGATTGTAAATTGAAAATTCGTTCTGGTTTTTCTCAAGCAAGTCGTGAGAAACCTTGTCATTATTTCCCGAATAGAAACCCAACTCATTGATCGCGACGAAACCTGCCCCAAATATGCTCTGTGTATCTTGATTGAGAATACCGGTGGGCACATTCATGTCGCCGCCCTCATCTTCATCGGTGAATGTCGCCGAAAAATCAATCGTTAAACGGTCCGAAGGTAAAGCACGAACAGAAATTCGACCCGAGTTATGCTCGTAACCGAGGTCATTACCGCCAGGAAATACATTTTCTACTAGCCCATCCGATTCTTCATAGGCATAAACGGCACGCACCATAAATTTATCAGACAGGGGCAAATTAACAATACCCTCTCCGCCACGGGTAGAAAATTCACCCGCATTAACACTGGCCTCAGCATAGAAATCTTGATCGGGGAGTTTCGTACTTATATTCAGGGCCCCACCCAAAGAATTGCGGCCAAAATATGTGCCTTGAGGACCGCGCAAAACCTCGATGCGCTGCATATCCTGAAGCTGCGGATTGATAGTGCCATTAGACACACTCCCCACATTTAACTCATCAATATAAAAACCGATAGAACTTGCCGTACTAACCTCGCCAAGCCCCACATTACTGACACCGCGAATACTGATGTTGACGCTGCGACTACCCGAGCCCCCATCATCACTAAACCCAACATTCGGCGCGACCGATAAATAATCACGAGCCTCGCTAATTCCACTTCGCTCGATAGCTTCAGCAGAAAACGCTGTAACACTGATGGGGACATCTTGTAAGGATTGCTCGCGACGCTGAGCAGTAATCACAATTTCCTCAAGCGCCATCCACCCCTCATCAGACTGAGACTGAACCACACCACTCGCCAACACCGCTGCAATTGCCAGCGTCAAAGGTTTGAAGGCCAATTTGCTTTCGTTTTTCATTTGCACTCTCCCAAACTCAAGATCATTTATTTGAAACCATTATTTTTCGTGAAGCGGCCGACAAAACAGCTGATCAGCAATGACCGACAAATCCTTTGAATGCATTATAATACCCTTAATGGAATTATTACAATTAATATTTAGTTCTATCAATTAAATACTTCAAGCCATTTGCCACTCTTATTGAGCACAAAATGCCTGAATATTGACCATTTTGACTGTAAAATGAAGGAATTAGAACAATTTTGGTCATTTTTCGAGCAAGCCCTATCCATACCCAAAATCTATTAAGCCCATTATATGCGGCGGCGAGCTTAGAATGCGTCGCAGAAATAATGATATATAGATGTAGGTGTGGGTGTCGGTGTAGGTGTGTGTGGATATAGGTGTGGATGTAGGTCTGGGTGTGGATATAGGTCTGGGTGTGGATATAGGTCTGGGTGTGGATGTAGGTCTGGGTGTGGATATAGGTGTGGATATAGGTCTGGGTGTGGATGTAGGTCTGGGTGTGGGTGCGGATGCGCTATAAATGAAGCTGTAAGCAAGCAGCAGGGAGCTAAAAAGACGCTGAAGCGGTATTCAACTCCAGCGTAAATGCGGTAGTAGTGAATGGTCGGGCTTCATGCAGCCCGACGATGGCTCAAGGGTAATAAATAAGTGCCCGCCGATTAAGAAAGAGCGTTGGTAATCGCCACGCCGATAAAAGAGGCTATGGCATAGCCAAATATGCCACACATTATTCCTGGAGTGACTAATTCCTTCCAGCCCCGTGAAGTTGCTATGGCGGCCGTAACTGCAGGCCCTACTAATGCAGCACCGGATGCCACCACGGTTTCTTCGAGACCGAATCGAAAAAACTTTGCCAGGCCCAGGGTGATAATTAGATGTATAGCGATAATAAACAATGCGTAAAAAAACAGCACAAAAGCCTCGCCTGCGAATTGGGACATGTCAGTGCCTGCGCCTACTATTGCAAAGAAAAGATACATTAGCAGCAAGCCGGTATCGAACTCTCCCTCAATACTCTCCATTAGCTTAGGAAATAAATTGGCGATGACTAGGGTAATGATGGTAATAATCAAAAAACTGTATTGCCCCATATTCATCAAATCTGAGAGCCAGCTTGATAGCGAGCAAATTGCGAAACTCAAAGCGATTGCACCGCTAATATGAGTCAACTTAAAAGCGCTACTAGCTTCTACTTTAAGATCTTCGATATCGGTCTCGCCCTGCAAGGCACTTTCATTGTTCGAAAAATGGCGAAGGACAAAACCTATAGATGGGGTGGCGAGCAAGACCATTAAGGCGATAACGCTCACTATACTGCTGGCACTGATTGCCGCGCTAAACTCATCGCTGGTCATTTCCACGACTTGTGATACCGCCAAGAAATTTACTGCTCCACCAATGTATCCACCGCTGTAAACTCCCGCGACTTTTGGCCCGATCTCGCCCAATTCAAAGACGTGAAAACCAACGATGGCGCCCACAATCGTGCCAACACTGGCGAGCAGGAAGATAAGCATAACCCGTCCACTCTCTTTAAATATTCGGCGTAAATTGCTTTTAAAGAGCAGCAAAGGAATGGCCAAAGGCACCAGAGTACCGCCGACAAAGTTGTAGACAGGACTCGAAAAAGGAATCACTTTAAAATTGGACAAGAGCATACCAAGGCACAGCACCCATACTACCCCGGATATTTTTCGCCCAATGGCGAGGGTATCCACGAAAAAACCGAGCCAAGCCAAGCCAAATACAAGCGCACACACTGCAGCTATGTTGTCACCTGATAGTATTGTCATTCGTCACCTCTTAGGCTTGTTATTCTTATAGTTTCGAACCATCAGATTATTTGGCTCGAATGTCAATTGATCATTCTTCTCTGTAGCAGTCTTTGGGTAGCTAAAACCTTCACTACCCGCCGATTTTTCCTTTATGCTAGCCCTTCCCTATTGCTTTCAGGCTGGCTTTCAAACTAATTACGGCATCTTCGGTCAGCACGCTTAATACGGAACTCTCGTGCTCCTGAGCGATAGAGAACAGCACTTCACTCAAAGTAAGACCTTCCTTCGTTAAGCTCAAACCGTCCGAGCCAGCCTGCACGTAGCCTTTAGCCAACATTGATTCGGCCGTTTGACGGAAGACGTTTAATGGCTGCATCACCATGCGAGCAAGCCTTTCCTCAGAAATACACGGAGCCTCTGACAGCAAGGTAAACACTCGCCACTCTCCTGGTGTGATTCCGCACTCTGACATAAACCTGGGGTAGAGCTTTGAACTTGCCGCCGCAAAACCTGCGTGCAATAGATAAAGTAAGTAGTTATCGAGGAAGCCATCACTTTTAGGATCGTCTTCTACGCGCCGCATACTGGAGGGGTGCTGCATTGATACCGCGTAGCTACCTTGTGAAAAAACTAAGGGGGAAATACTGCCGCTGTGGCTATATTCAAGCACTTCTCCCACCACGATCAAGTGGTCGCCACCATCGTAAACGTTCCATGTTTTACACTGGAACTGTGCCGCGGTGGACTCAAGTAATGGGCAGCCACCCAAACCTTTCTTGCAATCTAGGCCTGCAAATTTATCTTCACCTCGCCCGGCGAAGCGATTAGATAGGTCTACTTGGTCTTTGCCCAACACGTTTACCGCAAAGTACTCTGAGTTCTCAAACAGTGAGGCGCTGTACGCGCCTTTGTCTACACTCCATAAAACCAACGCGGGATCAATGGAAACGGAGTTGAAGCTACTGGCCGTGACACCAATAGGCTCGCCCTTATCATCCACTGTGGTAATAACCGTGACACCCGTGGGAAACTGTCCCAGAGCGCGGCGAAAATCTTTAATGTCTATTTTTTCATCGCTCATAATATTAATTCCGAAATAATTAACGTCCGGCTTTGTGTGCAGGTAATCGACCAATACCCCAGTGCTTTTTGGGGTACTCACTGATCAGCACACGAATATTTTCTTCAGGCGCACCAATGGAGGCCATTACAGATTCAGTCACTGCCATAATCAGGGCCTCCTTCTGCTCGTCGGTACGCCCTTCCATCATATTTACAGTAATAATCGGCATGCATTCTCTCCCTTTAAACGAATTTACCTGAAACGGTGCCCAGGTCTTGATAGCGAACAATAAACGAATCACCTTTATTGACTTGAACGGCCGCTGTAATCGCGCCAATCATCACAAAAGAGCCCGCGGGTAATTCCTCGCCACGCTCACTGAGCATATTGGCTAACATCGCAACTGAAGCCGCAGGGTGACCTAAAACTGCCGCTCCAGCACCGGTTTCAACCACTTCTCCGTTTATTTCCATTACCACACCTATATTCTTCAAATCTAAGTCGGCAACGTCGGCCATACGACCGCCAGTAAAAAATCGTGTAGAAGAACTGTTATCTGCAATCACACTTTTCAGGTCAAATTTGAAATCTTTATAGCGCGAGTCAATCACCTCTACCGCCGGCATAACAAAATCCGTCGCACGCAGCACATCCGCAATATTCACCCCGGGGCCCTTTAGCGGCTGCTTCGTCACAAAAGCCAACTCAGCCTCAATTTTGGGGTGAATCAATTCATCGTGCTTCACTTCGCCACCATCAGGTCGCGAAAAGTAATCCGCTAAAAAACCGTAACAGGGATTTTCAACACCCATTTGCTTCATTTTCGCCCATGAAGTCAGGCCCATTTTCATGCCGACAATTTTGTTGCCGCGAGATTCTTTTCGGCGACGAATTTCCCATTGAATATCGAACGCGTCTTCATAGTCCATGTGGGGAAAATCATCGGTGATTTTTACCACTTCCAACTGCTGAAGTTCCGCATTTTCGAGGTGTTCTGCCAGCTGTTCAATTTCCGGCTTTGTTAAATTTCCCATTAGATCAACCCTTTTTCTTTAGCCATTGTCAGTGCCAAATCTTCAATCATATCTTCCTGCCCACCGACCGTTCCGCGCCGGCCCAGCTCCACAAGTAAATCTCTAGCAGCGATACCGTACTTCGCTTGCGCTCGCTGTGCGAACAACAAGAAGGAGCTGTAAACCCCAGCGTAACCTAGAGTCAGTGCGTCGCGATCAACACGAATAACTCTGTCCATCATTGGCACAACTAAATCTTCTGCGACATCCATTATTTTGTAGAGGTCGATCCCGTGGTTGGCCTGCATTCGATCCAGCACAGCCACAAAAATCTCCAAGGGTGTATTACCCGCCCCAGCACCTAAGCCCGCGACAGAACCATCAATGCGGTTAGCCCCGGCATCAATGGCCTCCAAGGAGTTGGCAATAGCCATGCCCATGTTGTGGTGGCCGTGAAAACCCACCTCAATGTCTTTACCAAATGCACTGCGTAAGGCTGAAATCTTTTCTCTAACCTCGTCGGGCAACATGTAACCTGCCGAGTCAGTACAATAGATACAGTTTGCGCCGTAAGAGACCATCAATTGCGCCTGCTCCACTAAACGCTCGGCGCTGGTCATATGGGCCATCATCAGAAAGCCTACGGTATCCATCCCCAACTTGGCCGACAGGCCAATGTGCTGTTCTGAGACATCGGCTTCTGTACAGTGAGTTGCAACACGAATACTGCTCACACCGCAGTCTTTCGCCATACGCAAATGATCAACCGTACCGATTCCTGGCAACAGCAAAGCCGAAACCTTGGCTTGTTTCATCTTCGGTATTACAGCCTGTAAATACTCTTCGTCACTGTGGGCGGGAAAACCGTAGTTCACTGATGATCCACCCAAGCCGTCGCCATGGGTAACTTCAATCATCGGCATACCGGCATCATCTAAAGCCGAGGCCACAGTGACCATTTGCTCCAAACTAATCTGGTGCTGCTTGGCATGCATTCCGTCTCTCAAACTCATGTCGTGTAATACGACTTTTTTACCCTTCAAATTCATATCAAACTCCTTGAGCGCGAGCAGGCAATTGGATATTGCCTTCATGAGCTTCGTTGGCAAACATCTCAGCGGTTCTCAAGCCGGCGGCCGTCATAATGTCGAGATTGCCAGAATACTTCGGTAAAAAATCACCGAGGCCTTCCACTTCCAAAAATATGGATATACGTTTGCCATCAAAAACGGGACCATTTTTTAAACGGTACCCCGGCACATATTTTTGCACCTCGACGATCATAGCTAACACCGATTCGGTGATTGCTTTCTGATCGGGTTCTTCTTCCGTCAAACAATGCACCGTGTCGCGCATAATCAAAGGGGGTTCAGCGGGGTTGATCACGATGATGGCCTTGCCTTTACCGGCACCACCAATTTTTTCAACGGCCAAGGCTGTGGTACGAGTGAATTCGTCGATATTTTTCCGCGTGCCCGGGCCTGCCGAATGCGAGGATACGGTCGCTATGATTTCACCGTAAGCTACTGATTGAACTTGTGAAACGGCGGCCACCATTGGAATGGTCGCCTGACCTCCACACGTCACCATGTTGACATTCATTTCAAGTTTCTCAGTTAACTCTTTCAAGTTCACCGGAGGCACACAAAAAGGGCCTATGGCCGCAGGAGTTAGATCAATCATGATCACACCTAGAGCGTTGAGCTTGCGGCTGTTTTCCGCGTGCACATAAGCCGAAGTAGCGTCGAAGGCTACGCGAATATCGTCCTCAATAATGTGCGGCAATACACCATCTACGCCTGTCGAGCAGGTTTTTATGCCCATCTCCTTGGCACGCCGTAGGCCTTCAGAGGTTTCATCGATACCCACCATCCAGACAGGTTCAATCCAATCTGAACGCTGCATTTTCATTAAAAGATCTGTGCCAATGTTCCCTGGCCCAATGATCACCGCTTTTAATTTTTTACTCATTTCTTCCACCTTATGTGCGCGAGTGAGATTTATAGCCGTGCTCAAACAAAACGCACTGACGCACTGCCGACGCCGCCGATTGACACACGTAAGTGATCACCCGCCTGAACAGGCTCAAGGGGCACCATAGAACCCGACAAGATGACTTCACCCGCTTTGAGCGCAATGCCATATTCGCCAAGAGTGTTCGCCAGCCAGGCAACGGCATTCACCGGACTTCCCATCACCGCTGCGCCGGCTCCTGTAGAGATGATGGCGCCATTCTTTTCAACCACCATTCCACAGGTGGACATATCTACCTCACGCGGATCAACGGCGCTGTCACCAAGCAAGAGCAAACCACACGAAGCATTATCGGCAACCGTATCTTCAATTTTGATACGCCAGTCTTCGATTCTTGAATCAACCACTTCAATACAGGGCATCACATAATCGGTGGCAGCCAGCACATCAGCACTGGTAATACCGGGGCCACAGAGATCTTTCTTAAGAATGAACGCTAGCTCACCTTCGGCACGCGCTTGAATCAGTTGTTCACTGATGGGCATATCTTGCCCTTGGCTATACACCATTTTGTCAGTGAGAAAACCAAAATCGGGTTGCCCAACTTTAAGCATGTTCATCACAGCCTTGGAGGTGACGCCGATCTTTTTGCCGACAATCCTCTCACCGTCTGCCACTCGTTTTTCAACAATGCGCAGTGAAATGCTATAAGCGTCATCGATACTGATATCGGGGTGAGTCTCAGTCAAAGGCTTAACGGTAGACTGCGATTTTATAGCTCCATAAAGAACGTCGGCGCATTGTTCAATACTGTCTTTATTCATGGTTTTCTATTCCTTATACACTTATAACTTGATACACACATTTTTAAGCTCGGTGTAGAACTCCAAAGAGTGAACACCGCCTTCGCGACCAATACCAGACTGCTTGGCACCGCCAAAGGCTGTGCGAAGGTCACGTAAAAACCAGCTATTTACCCAACAGATACCCACGTCCAACTCTGCGGATACTCTCACGGCCTTGGCCGTATTCTCGGTCCAAATTGCGGCCGCCAAACCGTAGGGCGTATTGTTCGCCAGATCGATTGCTTCCTGCTCTGAATCAAAAGGTTGGATGTGACAGCAAGGCCCGAATATTTCTTCTCTAATAACTCGGGCGTCCTCCTTAAGACCTGTCCAAATAGTAGGCTCTACCCATGCGCCGCCATTTAAGGCTTCGCCCATTTCCGGCTCGCCGCCACCAAGCTCTACTGTCGCGCCTTCTTCAATCGCCAGCTTGTAATAGGACATTACTTTTGCTTTATGCTTTTGGCTAACTACTGGGCCTAAGTTCACGCCCTCTGACTCTGGACGCCCGAGCTTCAATGTCGCCGCCTCTGTCTTTAAGCGAAGAACAAATTCATCAAAGATCGATCGCTCAACATAGACACGTTCAGTGCCCAAACAAACCTGACCACAGTTAGCAAACGCCGAGCGCATGGTGCCCTCAATAGCTTTGTCCATGTCGCAATCGGCAAACACCACAGCCGCATTTTTACCACCACACTCGAGTGAAATGTCACGCAGACCAACGGAGGCGGCTTGCATAATAGTTTCCCCCGTTTTGGTTTCACCCGTAAACGTAATTGCATCAACCAGAGGGTGCGCCGTTAATAGCTCCCCAGCTGAATTGGGACCAAAGCCATGTACCACATTGAACACTCCCGGTGGCACACCGCACTCATTCATGACCTCACCCAATAAGGTGGTAGTTGCAGGCGTATCTTCCGATGGTTTAACCACTACGGTATTACCACAGGCCAGTGCAGGGCCAACTTTCCAGGTCATGAGCAATAAGGGCAGATTCCAGGGCGAGATAACTGCGATCACACCTTTGGGCTTTCGGTGGCCATAATTGAGCGCGCCCGTACCGTCTGGTGTATCCATTCGAAATGATTCTGTTGGCGCATTGGCCAAGGTTTCGCTGAAGGCTTTGAAATTAGCCGCACCTCGGGGAATGTCGATGTGAGAGGCCAGCGAGCGTGGCTTACCGGTATCGTTGCACTCCGCTTCCAAAAATTCATCAAAGCGCTCATTGATACGGTCAGCCACTTTATTCAACAGACTAATGCGAGCGGCCTGGTTGAGTTTCGACCAAGGACCACTGAGGGCGGCCTTAGCGGCCTTCGCGGCTTGATCTACTTCGCCAGCCCCCGCCTCATGCACCATTCCCAACAGACGATTGTCCACAGGACAACGGTTCTCGAAGGTCTTGCCATCATTTGAAGCGACATACTCGCCATTGATAAAATGTAAATATTCTTTCATTGCTATTTGTCCGCGTTATGGATGCACAAAATCGAATAGAATCAACCTTGGTACTTGGCTAGGGGTATACACCCCAAGCCAGTGAGTCTTGAAATATCTAGGTTAGAACTTCTAGGAAACGTTCGTTTAACTCTCTGTCATGATAAAAAATGGCCTTGCCCAAATCTTCCGCTTTCCAAGTGACAGGTTCGTGATCGGGGTAGTGGTAGTCGCCGCCACAAAATACCTCATTACGATTACCTGAGGGGTCGAAGAAATAGATGGTTTGACCGTGGGTTAAACCGTGACGAGTGGGGCCAATGTCTTTTGGCGTATCGGTCATGGTTAATAAATCAGCGGCACGCAGTACTGAATCCCAGGTGTCGAGACAAAAAGAGGCATGATGAAACTTGTTGGGTTCGGGGCAATCGATAAATGCAATATCGTGCGCTTTCATGCTTGTGGTAATAAAGATTGCGACGCGATTGCCATCGGGATCTACCACTTGTTCCGCCAGACTGAAACCAAGCACGTCTTCAAATAATTTTAAGGTCGCAGGGATATCTGTGCCGTACAGTAGACAGTGATCAAAACGCTCCGCCTTCATACCTTTTAAGTCACGCGGCCAGGCCTCAGGGTTTACATTGCTAACACCCCACTTTCCTGTGCGCTCTTTTTCTGCATAAAGTTCGAAGTAATGTCCTGATGGAGCTTGAAAGCGTACTCGACGTCCGCAGTTATTAAGCTCTCCCGCGGCAATATTTTCTACGTCGCAGCCGTAGGCCTGGAGGTCTGCACTTAAGCTTTCGAGCACGGCATCGTTAAGAACCTTAAAGGCCATAAAATCCATACCGGGCTCATCAGCCTCACGCAAAACCACAGAAAAGCGATCCACTTCTGTCCAAGCCTTCAAATAAACCCGCCCCTGCTCATCTCGATCGGTTTCAATCAAACCAACAAGATTGCAATAATGATCTAGAGCTTCTTCTATATTCATCACTCGAATTTGTACGTGCCCGGGTCTCATTACACCTTTTTGCATAACTCTCTCTCCAAGTTTTCAATAATGGTTAATATCTCTACCAGTCAGACCTACTTTTTTAGTTTCTTTTCTACCACTTCTACAACCATGCTACTTTTGGGAAAAATTCGACAGGCCAGCGCCATACCATTGGCCTCTTCAGCCACAGAGACTTGTTTTCGGCTCATCACTTTGGCTGTGAAAGTTCCACTTAACACGCGTACTTTGCAAACCCCACACCCGCCGGAACGACAGCCAACGGGAATACAATTAATACCCACTTTTGCCATAGCTGAAAGCAGACTGGTGTTTTCACCGCATCTGAATTCTCGGCTATCGCCCAGCACTTGAATCTGAAACATCTAGATGTCTATAACCAAGCGAGCGCTCTTCGCGCGAGAACAGCAAAGTGCCATCTGATCGTTATCAGCTTTTTCCTCGTCAGTTAAGAAGTGGTCGCGATGATCTGGCTCGCCCTCCAATACATCGGTAATGCAGGTTCCGCACACACCCTCTTCACAGGAAACGTCCACTTTCACACCGGCTGCCGCCAGCGCCTTGACAATGCTCTGCTGCTCTTCCACAACCAAGGTCACATCACTTTTCACACAGTGCACCTCGAAACTGGCGCCACTGCTGTCTACTTCTGCACTAAAATATTCGAAATGTACTTGCGCAGAGGGATAGCCTAACTCTTTGGCTCCAGCAATAACCCAGTCCATAAAACCTGAAGGTCCACAAACATAGATATGAGTGCCTTCATCGCAGGGACCAAGCGCTACAGCAGGAGAAAACAGTTGCGATTTTTCTTCGTCGTCATAATGGAAAATAACGTTCTCTGGAAATGATGCCTGCAGCTCTTCTACAAAGGCACCGGCACCACGTGTTCTCGCGCAATAATGCAATTCGAAATCTTGGTTCCGGGCTTGCAGCTCGTATGCCATTGCAATAAGCGGCGTAATCCCAATTCCGCCGCCCGCTAAGATCGTGCGCGTAGCAACGGTCTCTAAAGGAAAGTGATTCCGAGGCGAACTAATAGACAGCTGTTTACCTACTTCAAAGTCCGCGTGTATCTCGCGCGATCCGCCCCGAGAGTTAGGATCGTTGAGAATACCAATACGGTACTTACCCTCGTCATTCGGCCTAGTACACAGGGAGTATTGACGTATAAGCTCCTGATTCACATGCACATCGATATGCGCACCTGCAGCGTATTGAGGCAATGCCTCACCGGAGACAGATGTCAATTCAAAAACTGCTACGCCCGAACCTTGCTCTTCGCGGGCGCTAATCGTTACGTCTAATAGAGCATCGCTCATATGCATTCCTCAAAAAGCGCGCCTCAGCGCATTGAAATTCCGCCATTGGCATCCCAACAGGCACCTGTGACTGTGGTAGCTTCGGGGCTTGCCAGCATCACAACCATATCGGCAATAAAGTCGGGACTGCTCATCGCTTTCACTGGAATCATGTTGTCGATGATGTTGGCCAACTTGTCAGCAGGCACTTTGTCGCGAATGGAAGGCACATCTACCGGCCCAGGCGCAACGGCATTCACAGTGATTTTCTTATCCGCAAATTCACGCGCAAAAATTTTCGTCAGGGTTAAAATACCTGCCTTAGAAGAGGCGTAGTGTGCGCCCGAGGCCGTACCACCCATTTGCCCAGCTAGCGAAGCCATATTGATGATTCGCCCATAGCCACGCTCGCAAAAATGTTCTGCAAAGACTTGAGAACCTACGAAGGTGCCACGTAGGTTGACCTTCATTACTTGATCGAATTCGTCGGGTTCAATTTCCAACAAAGGTGTTGTTGGAGTCAGAGCCGCGTTATTCACCAGGACCTCACAAGCGCCCCAGCGCTCAACCAATACTTTCAGTGCATTGCGAAATTCATTTTTTTCTTGCACGTCTAAACCCAGGCCAATAACTTTTTCACCACTTTCGTCTAGAGTTTTAGCCGCGCTTATTGCACGCGCCTCATCCACATCAGTAAGCGCGACCCGATAACCGGCTTCGAGTAATTTTTTGGCAATTGAAAGTCCCAAGCCTTGAGCGGCACCGGTAACTAGAGCTACTTGTGTCATTTGCTCGCCTCCTAAAACAGGTAACAGGTAGTGGTTAGGTACTGGTCGGATTTCATCACCCTCACCACTTTTTCTTCAATTTTGAATTCGCCTTCGTCCCTGCGGAGCTTAAACTCCACATTAGCGGGGTAGTTTCTCAAACCCGATGCCTTATTTTCATAAAGGCAATAAGCGCATCGAGCGTGTACCACACCGCCCTCTTCGCCCAAGATTCGCATGCGCGAAAGCGTGCGTATGGTAAAGACCGCTTCCTGAGTGGACACCGCCTCACCACTTGAAAGCCGAGCGGTTCTCATCTTGCGCATCTCGGCGTCGTCATAGGCCACATTCAAGGAATTTTTGTAGTCTGTTTCGCGGTGATCAATGGGCACAATATACATACCGCTGTCAGACCATAGGTCCAGCCATTGCTCGTATTCTTTATGGTCCAGCATATCCGCTTCTTTTGACAAAAAGGCGGTCACCTCTGCCAGGGTTTGCAACTCACTTTGAGTGGGCATCAGCTTGCTCCTTTACCGGTATATCAACGGCCATTTGTTTTTTGTATTGACGGTATGCCGCGCGCATCCCCGTTTCGGAACAGACAGCGCCTTTGACGTTGCCATCCACCGATGTGCTCAAGCGAGACATGCCTCGATTCACCATAATCCAGCCATCGGTGCCCGCCATAGAACCGGCCTGCACACGCTCCCAAGCTTCGCCATCGTCAGGTGTACCAAAGCCCATTGGACCTTGGAAGTGCTCGTGTAAACGCATCCGGGTTTGGTTGAATATTTCTGGAGCGCCCTCGCCGCCGAGTGCAACATGGTGAATTTCCGTTTCATTCACACTCACTGGAACCAAGTTGCGGAAAAATGCCATTGAGCAGGCAATGTTCGGGAACAGATTCAGGTTGAAACCGCCGCCGCCAACTGCCCGTACCATTTTTCTCACGGCATCATCGGCAAAACCTTCTTCTCTCAAGGCCTGTGCAAAATCAGCAAAGCGCTCGGGAATAGCGTCGTCTAAATTCTCATCCAAATCCACAAGCTCGGGAATCATCACCATTACACTGTGACCATTACCTAGGTCTTCCACATAACCTTCGCCGTCTAAGAAATCAAATACTTCGGCCGTTTGATCGTCTACAGAACTAATAAAGGATTTGTGCACGATTGGAAAATGATAGGCATCGGTAGTATTTTCCAGCTGGATCTTCCAATTGCCAGGGAAGCGAAAACGATGCTCGCCCAAAGCCTTTATGGGGTATCCGCCACCTTGCTTCATAAACAAGTCGATCCATTTCTTCGCGCCGCCAAGGAAGTCGATCAAAGGTTCGATTTCATCATTGAGCGTCGCAAAAATCATTCCCTGATAACTCTCATGGCGCAGCTTGACTAAACCATAGTCAGCTTTGTCCATCAGATTTTCATATTCTTCTGGCTTTGGAAGCGCACGTAATGAGCCGTCCAAAGCATAGCCCCAGCCGTGGTAAGGACAGGTAAATGCGCGCGTCTTACCATGGTTGCCTTGGCAAACAGTGGCGCCACGATGACGACAACGATTGAGCAAAACGTGTATTTCTTTTTTACGGTCTCGAGATACAATCACGGGGCTTCGGCCGATCATGGCGGTTTTGAATGAGCCCACTTCTGACACTTCACTTTCGTGAGCTACCCAAACCCATGTGCCGTTGAAGATTTTCTTCAACTCTTCTTCAAAGATTTCAGCATCTGAATATAGTGATTTGTGAACTTTATCTTCAAATACGAGGTCTTCAACAATAGACTCTGATGCCTTGGCAATAATATTTGAACTCATGGCGTCTCCCACGAACATCTCCTTTTTCTATTTTGGAACCGGCAATTCTGCGCTTTGATTCCAAGCAACATTCATTGGCCGGCTAAATATGTTTTCAGTCTGAAAATGCCTTATCAGGCACTCGCCTTTAGTAAAAACAAACTCAGCGCTTATCCGCGCACAACTGAGTTGAGATTTACCAGAGGAAAATTCGGATGGCTGCATTAGCACCCAAGAACCTTTCGCGCTCTCGCCATCCACAACAATCATCTCGTTGCCCAGAAGGTGAATATTCAGAGCAAAATGCGCCGGTTCTAAGGTGTACTTCGCAAACATCGATGCAATACTTGAACGGCCCTCATAGCGACCAAAGGTTGCGGCATAGCGAGTACCTTTGCCTTCCCAGACTGCATCTTCTGTGAACAAACTCGTTAGCGTCTCGAGCTCAAAGCCCACCCCCAATACATCGCAAAGCTGCATATATCGGTTCATACAGGCGCGCACAGCCCCTTCACGCTCTAAGGCTTCTAATCTAATCAACAGTTCTTTGTCGCCTGGAGTATTGGGCATAATTTTGTCTCTTTAATGACTATTCAGGCACGACTAATTCGCGACCAATGCGAGCTTCAACTTTGCAATATTTCCATAATTTATACGTTCCATCGCCCACAGGAGTAGAGCGGAAAAAATCGCAAGCCTGGATCACTGTATCCAAACTTGGAACGTCTGCCATGATGTAGGCGGTCCATGGCGAGCTAGTAGAAGGCCCCACCTGTATGCGGTCATCGTCCATAATGCCCAATACGTTTACATCAGGCAGTGTGGCGATACCTTTCAGCATGGCGCTAAAAGCTTGCCAAACGTCGCCCATTTCCGATTGCGGTGCGTCCATAAAATTTTGATTAACACCAATACAAAATAAAACCCGATGACTTGTAAATTCCGACATGTAATTCTCCAATTGTTAATTTCAAATAAAATGAGGGGCTATAGATAGCCCGGCAATGGGTCTTTTCCGAATATCATGGCACCCGCATTTTGGAAGGTTATCTCTCCCATAAACGCATGCTGGGTCGCCATCTGAGAATCTCTAAAACAACGCGACAATGGGTGGTTCAAATAAGCGCCGGTCATACCAGATAGGTGGTAGGCTGTTTGTGCAACTGCCGCACACTCTCGGGTTAAGTGGGTGGTCGCTAGGCGAATCATGCTCACTTGATCAGGGCTAGGTTTGCCCCCTGCTTCAATGGCTGCCCAGGCATCATTGGTCGCTTCATAAAAAAACGCGCGCGATGAACGCAAGCGAGCTTCAGCCTTAGCAACCTCGATCTGAACGTAGGTGCGGTCACCTAACTGCGGTGCCCCTGTTACAGATTTTCGTCCCGCCGACATGCCAACAAGTACGTCCAAAGCTTCTCTTGCAACGCCTAAACTGGTCACCGAAAGCACCTGTGCCGCGAATGAGAGAGAGGGATAGCTAAAGAAAGGAGCGTCTAATGTTGGCGTATCTCCGCGAATAAAAGTCCACTCTTCTGGTACAACTACATCGTCCACCACCAGGTCAAAACTGCCTGTGGCCACCATGCCGTGAACGTCCCAAGTTTTTTCAATGCTTACTTTTTCTCGTGGTAATACCGCCATACGTGGCAAGCCACCCTCTTCGTCGGGCAAAATACCCACGCCGAGTAAGGAAGCCCCCATACAACCACTGGCAAACTGCCAGCGACCACTCACTTTAAATCCACCCTCAACTCGTACCGCGCGCTGAGGGGGAAAGATGCCTCCCGCGAATACAATATCCGGGCTCTCACCCCAAACCTGCTCCAAGGTCTCCAGCGGCAAAGCAGCGAGGTAAGCTGGGTTCATGCCAAAGCTGGCAACCCAGCCAGCAGAACCGTCGGCTGCTGAAAGGGCTTCAATCACTTGCAGGAATTCGGCGGGAGTTTTGCTATCACCACCAAATTTTGCGGGCGCAAATGCTCGGTAAATGCCAATTTCTTTAAAACGCTCGATGATGTCTTCAGAGATAAAACGCTGGGCTTCAAATTCTTCCCGGCGCGCTCGTATGTCTCTTAACAACTCGTCAAAGACGGCTTCGCCCCCCCACAGAGCTTTATCAATAGTCATACCGGACATACAGTTCCCCTTAATAAATTTGGTGTAAGCATAATTTTTATGTGGCGTGCAATTTGCCGCCAAAGTGAGACAGATGGAGTCGCTCAAGCTCAGCGGCGACCTCACAAAGCCGTTCGTCTTGGCCGTGGGCGGCCACTAGCTGCAAAGCCATTGGCCTACCAAGTTTGTCGTTCATTGGAATGGATAGAGCTGGGTGGCCCGATAAATTGAAGGGGCGAACCAGTGCGCTGCTGCGCAAGTCCAGTGCACCTGCTAAAGCAGCCTCTCGGGTCATAGGAAAATCAGGCAGTGTCGGCAAAACCAGAACCGAGAACTTTTCTAAGGCAGCATCTACTTCGGCGGTAAAACGCTGTCGTACTACTTCCGCTTTAGCAACGGTATCTGGAGTGGTATTTTTGGCGGCCCGCAAGCGTGTAGCAACGTCTTTACCTACTTTACCGCTGGGCAAATATTTACCCCAGGCAGCCCAGCACTCAGCATTAATAATGTCTAAGCCAGCGTTGAATGCCGCATCAATTGAGGGCAGTTCAATTTCAGCGCAAGGCACGTTCGCTGTGTCTAAATAAGCACTGAGCGCCTCATCAATGTCAGGGTGAGCCTGAACTCGAACGCGACCTAGGGTAAATACCTCAAGCTCACCTGTAGCAGAGCGTTTAAACGAATCATCAATCATGCTCATCGCCAACATCAAACCCTCCAGACTGCCAGCAAAAGGGCCCACGCAGTCTAATGAACTCTGCTCTGGATGTGCGCCTTTGCGGCTCACTCGCCCAAACGTTGGCTTCAAACCGTAAACACCACAGCAGGCTGCGGGGAGGCGTATTGAACCACCGGTATCACTGCCTAAAGTAAAGTCGACATCGCCTTGAGCGACCAAAGCCGCCGATGCGCTGGATGAGCCACCAGGGATATAGTCTGGAAAGAGTGGATTTATAGGTGTGCCCGTATAGTGATTTACGCCGCTCATACCGTAGGCAAATTCATGCATATTCAACTTGCCAATCAACTCGCAGCCCCCGCTCAGTAAGCGCTCTACTACTTCAGCGTGGGAGTTGGCGACGGGCGCGTCAGCCAATGATTCGCTGCCTGACTTAGAGGCATAACCGGCCACATCAATACAGTCTTTAACTGCCACCCTAGGGCCTTTTTTACCGAGAGAAAACTGTTCAATAAAAAGTGACATCAAAGCCCGCCCTTCGCTTTACATTACTTGAAAAGGCAACTATCTTTCTTTTTACTTGAATTGTCAACTAATCTTTCAAGTGAAGAGTAGTGTAAGTTGGGTCAGATTGGGCGCTGAGCATGTTATGCTAAGGTCCTTCGAGGTTATCGATGAGCCATTGTAATTAATCAGAATTTGACCTGAGAAACAGGTCAATCATGAATGAGCCAGACATGAGTAGAGACAGTAAAACCCTAAGTAAATTTAAGCCTGCCAACGAAGACTTCGAATTTCGTCAATTCCCTTTTTATTGGGTGATGAGACTGAGCAATCGCTACACGCACAAAATGGAAGTGGCCTTAAAGAAGGTCAACATGAACATTACTGTGTGGCGAGTGGGTATGATTCTGCGTGAACACGGTGACCTAAGTATCACCGAGATTACAACTCATGCCGTTTCGCGCCTGCCCACAATTACAAAAACCGTTTATAAGATGCAGGAGAGAGGGCTGGTTGAGATAAATCCTCATAAGGAGGACGGCAGAGTTTCAATCGTCAACATTACTCAGGAAGGTATCAATACCATTGAATCGGTTATTGCCAATACTACAAGAGTATTCGACACAGCCTTTGAGGACATTCCTGCAGAGCAATTGCACCAACTCAACGAAACTCTGCAGAAAATATTTCTAAATATGGACCATTAAATTTGACCCCACTCATAGGTCACGCTGTGACCTATGAGTGATTCAAATGCCCTATTAGGACTAAAAACTAGTAGCGGCTCAACAATAGGTCGCGCTGCCAAAGCAGTTCTTTAGGCATATGATCCCAAAGTTTGAGGAACAAAGCTTCATGGCCAAGCGCCTGTGACTTCATCGCTTCTCCATCCACTTTCATCAGCTCATCCCACTCCTCTTCAGTGAAATCCAAACCATCCCAATCCAAGTCTTTGTAACTGGGCATCCAACCCAGTGGCGTTTCCTTAGCCTGAGCCAAACCATTTACACGCTCAACAATCCACTTAAGTACACGGGCATTTTCACCAAAACCAGGCCACAGGAACTTGCCCTGCTCGTCTTTACGGAACCAGTTAACGTGGAAAATACGTGGCGGTTCATTGATGACTTTGCCCATCTTCAACCAATGACGGAAATAGTCACCCATGTGATAGCCACAGAATGGCAACATGGCAAAGGGATCTTGGCGCATACTGCCTACAGCCCCTTCGGCTGCCGCGGTTTGTTCAGAGCCCACTGTCGCGCCCATATAAACACCGTGCTGCCAGTTGAAGCTCTGGTATACCAAGGGAATGGTGCTCATACGACGACCACCAAAAATCATCGCTCCAACCTCAACACCTTCTGGGTTTTCCCAGTCGGGATCAATCACCGGGCAATTTCGGGCGGGAGCGGTAAATCGTGCATTTGGGTGGGAAGACGGCGTTTCGCTGCCTGGCGCCCAGTCATTACCCTTCCAATCGATCAAATGTGCGGGGGCTTCAGCTGTCATGCCCTCCCACCAAATGTCACCTTCGTCAGTGAGCGCGACGTTGGTGAAAATGGTATCGCGAGCGCAAGACTCCATCGCCATGGGATTGGTTTCCATGCTCGTCCCTGGGGCAACACCAAAGAAACCCGCTTCAGGGTTAATGGCACGCAGCTTGCCATTTGTATCGGGCTTAATCCAGGCAATATCGTCACCGATACAGGAAATTTCCCAACCCTGCTTTTGCAATTCGGGCGGCGGAATCAACATGGCGAAATTGGTTTTGCCGCAGGCGCTTGGAAAAGCGGCGGTAATATAGGTTTTCTTGCCAGCGGGGTCTTTGACGCCCAAGACCAGCATGTGCTCGGCCAACCAACCCTCATCGCGAGCAATGGTACTGGCAATGCGCAAAGCAAAACATTTTTTACCCAACAAGGCGTTGCCGCCATAACCCGAACCAAAACTGAGAATGGTTTTCTCTTCGGGAAAGTGAGCTATATAGGTATCTTCTGGGTTACAGGGCCAATTAACATCGTCCTTCGCTGACAAAATTGGCTGACCAACGGTATGTACGCAGCGTACATAATCTGTGCTATCAGCCAGCACATCCATCACTTTTGGAGATACTCGAGCCATTATGCGCATATTGGCAACGGCATAGGCAGAGTCGGTAATCTGAATGCCAATTTTGCCGATAGGTGAGCCAATAGGGCCCATGCTGAAAGGAATGATGTAGAGGGTACGGCCACGCATAGCGCCCTCAGACAAACCATTCATCTTCTTTTTCATCTCCTCTGGCGCCATCCAGTTGTTGGTTGGCCCAGCATCGTCTTCGCCAACAGAGCAGATATAAGTGCGGCTTTCAACGCGAGCAACGTCTCGTGGGTCAGAGCGGAACAGGTGGCTATTGGGGCGCAGCTCTTCGTTCAGCTTTACGCAGTCTCCGCGCGCAACCATCATTCTCATCATGGCCGCGGCTTCTTCTTCTGAGCCGTCCACCCAATGAACACGCTCTGGCTGCAGCAAAGCCACCATGCGCTCTACCCAGCGAAGGACGTCTTTGTTGTTCGTTAAAGGAGTGGATCTTAAGGGGTAGTCACACTGTGGAGCAATTGTTTCAGGGTCTGAGGGTGTAGTCATATCAGGATTACCTATTGCTGTAGTTGAGTCATTGGAGATTTAAAAATGGGCCACATACCCATGCAAGTTGCTGGGACGCCAATATAGGGCACGCAGTTTAACCGATGAAGCACGGGATCAACACCCAAAAGAGGCCATAGTTTTGGCTTTTGAGACTTTGGGTGCGGAATCACAAGGCCTTTTCGGTCTTAGCCGAGAAACCCATAGGAAAAATACCGCTTGTCCTTACCCTCCTCTCATTTGTCCGATTTATCCTGTCATCTCTTTGGTCCAAGTCGTTACCATGAGTCAAATACAAATTATGGGAAACAAACATGGGCAGCATCACAGTAAATATAGATGGTAGCGACGGTAAAACAATCCAAGGTGGAGCCCTTAGCCCCTCAGAACAAATGGTAGAACGCCCAAGTCCAGGCCAAACGTTTGGCCGGGACAACATGCGAAAATGGCTACAATTACGTTCAAATAATGTTTTCGAGCGCAACGGTGAATTTCAACACACTCTGCAATATCATTTGGGCGATAGCTACAAGGACTGCAAGAAAGACCTATCGAACTATGGCGCAATAATTCCCAATCAACTCGATGCGGCTGCTACTGAAAATGATTTCCGTTTTAACAACCCAAGAATAGATGCCTATAACGGTATCGGTGATCGAATTGACCAAGTTGTCCATCATCCAGACTATGTTGTCGCCGGCGATTATATTTACGGAACAGGCTTGGTGAAAACCTTGGCGACCATGGGTGGCTTAAAAGAAGGAATGGCTTACTACTATTTAGGTAATCACGTGGGTGAGGCCGGCCATAACTGCCCAGTAATATGTAACTATGAAACCGCCCGGGTATTAAAATTGGTTGAGGATTTTCCTGGTCGCAAGGACTACATCAAAAAACTTGAAGAGCCAAGCTACAGCAACAACTACACTTCCTCTCAGTTTCTTACAGAAGTACAAGGGGGTTCTGACGTCGGCGCAAATGACCTGCGCGCATGGCAGAACGAGGCTGGGGAGTGGTTTATCCGTGGTGAAAAGTGGTTTTGCTCAAATGCAAATGCTGAGCTTATGGTTGTCAGCGCCAGGCGCAGTATGGAACGGCCCGGAACTAAAGGGCTGTCCATGTTTCTAATTCCATCTCAAAAACCCGATGGCACTCGCAACGACTTCACAATGCGTCGCCTGAAAGAAAAATTGGGCACCAGAGCCTTAGCCTCCGCCGAAATCGACTACCATGACTCTTACGCCATACCTCTGGGAAGCGATTTCAACTTTATGTTAGAACGAGTAGTGCACCACTCAAGAATTGCACTGTCGGTCGCCGTATGCGGCATGACTACTCGCGCTTATCAGTTTTCTTTAGACTTTGCTAAAACTCGCATGGCTTTTGGCAGCAACATTCTGCAATACCCCTTAGTAAAGGAAAACCTAGCGCAGATTAAGGCTGATAATCTTGCATCTTTTGCGGGAACCTACGCCCTCATTTCGCTGCAAGATAAGATCGACATGCAAGAAGCTGTTAGCGAACCTGAAAAAGCTTTTTGTCGACTGATGGTCAACATAGGAAAATCCGTTATCTCTAAGCGCGGTGTAAACAATATACATCACTGTTTAGACGGCATTGGCGGAAACGGAGCCATTGAAAACATGTCGTCCCTACCAAGACTATTACGCGACGCGATAATTTTTGAAAATTGGGAAGGCACCCACAACACACTATACGTGCAAGTACTAAGAGACATACACAAATACGAGCATGACAAACACTATATCTCCACAATATCTGAACTCATTGAAGAGCTTCCTGAGCATGAAACTGAAACGATAAGTAATGCCAAAAACAATTTGCACAAGATCAGCCAACTTCTGAGTGAGTTACACAATTCATCCCATGAAGTTCAAACACTACTCATGCAAGGTCTTGTCACAGCGATGGCGAATTTATACTACTACTTGTGTTTATCGGCGGAAGGATTTCACGCTCAAGAAAAACAGCAAACACCTGTAAAAATATCGGCTGCAAAGCTATTCCTAAAAATTATGGATTCGAGAGAAAATACCGAGAAGGACAAAAATTACTTAACGCTCTGCGACGAGGTTCTAAATTTATAGACTACGCCAGAAGCCAAGATCAGACTTGATGAGTTTTGCGATATTCCTTTGGCAGGAGACCCAGTTGTTTTTTAAAGATCCTGCTGAAGTAACTACTGTCATTGTAGCCGACGTCAAAGGCTATATTGGTAATATGTTTATCCGTATTAATCAACAGATCTTTTGCAAGTTCTATCCGTACTCGCTGCAGGTAGAAACTCGGTGTATCGCCGGTTGCCAACTTAAATCGACGTGAAAAATTTCTTGGGCTCATTCCCCGATCCGCAGCCAGAGCTTCAATGCTGATGTCGTCTTTGAAATTTTTCTCCAGGCAGTTTTGAGCGGTCATAACTTGATGGTCTGAATGGTATTTCTGACCATCAAACTCGAGATTTGACAGGCTATACCCTCGCTGAAAACCGATCAGAAACTCTTGATTTATTCTACGAGCGATCATGGGACCAAAGAGAATCTCTATGACAGACACTATAAGGTCACAACCTGAAGCAATTCCATTCGCACAATATAAATTTCCCGCATCGGTGATCGCCCGCGAGCTACGCAATAGCACATCAGGGTACATAGCGGAAAACTCATTGGCTACAGGAGGGTATACCGTTGCGACTTTATTGCCTAAGAGCCCTGCGGCCGCCATAAAGAAAGGCGCATTGCTAAATCCCACAATGGGAACGCCTTCAGTATGCCACTGGCAAATTTTTTCAAACAAAGGCTCGGCAGATTGGACACTATCTATGGCTGACCCCCAAAAGGCGGAAAGAAATACGACATCCGGATTATGCAATTCTGATATCGATCGGTCGGCACGAATGGGGCCACCTGAAAAACAATTGACATCATTACCATCGACACTAAATGTAAGCACCTCGCACTGCTGCTCGACAACATTGCTGGCATCTTCCTGAGCATAGCGAGCGGCCAACCAACATAGGTTTTTTATAAGCATCACGCTAAAACCAAGAGCGCTCTGAGGAAGAAATATAACAATACGCATATACAAAAATCGAGAAGCCGAAAAAAACAGTATAGGTAATATTGCACGCAATGAGAACCCAAAAATTAAAACAAACGGAGACTGGGATATGCATTCACCCACGGTAAACTACAATATTGGTTCAGCTATTTTAAAGCGAGCCGAAATTGATCCAAGCGCTACAGCCATTATTTTTGAAAACAAAGATCTGAACTACAACGATCTTGCAAACAGAGTGAGGCGGCTGGCGTTTGACCTAAATGAAAAGGGCATTTGCAAGGGAGACCGGGTCGCATTCTTGGGTTTGAATCAAACAAGTTATTTTGAAACCCTATTTGCAGCACACTGTATTGGCGCAATTTTTATTCCTCTTAACTACCGCTTAAGCGGCCCAGAACTTCAGTACATTGTAAATGATGCACAGGTGCATACCTTGGTAGTGGATTCTTATTGCGCACCTGTTCTATCTAGCATCCAAAACCAACTATGCTGCGCGCGATACATCCTTAGCTCTAATACAGAAGACAAGGGAAATCTCAATGACGCGGAGCCCCTTTTTAACAACGGTGAGAGCTTTGAAACAATAATTGAAAAAAGCCCGCCGATTGAGTGCCTCGTAGAATCGAAGCAGCATGACATAGCCATCATAATGTACACCTCCGGGACCACCGGCAAACCGAAAGGCGCCATGCTCAGTCATGGCAACTTGATGTGGAATAACATTCAGGCGGCGTTTACCTTTTCTATAAGCAGCAATGATATCAGCTTAGTCTGCGCGCCCTTGTTTCACGTTGGCGGGCTTAATGTGACCAGTCTAAGCACCTTAATGTGTGGAGGAACCTTAGTCATCCATCGAAGCTTTGATGCCTATGAAGCCCTTAGAGACATTCAGAGATATGGCGTTAGCTCCCTGTTTGCAGCACCCGCCATGCTGAACCTTATGGCAAACGAAGAAAACTTCTCTCGGGCCAGCCTCGCCAGCTTAACGATGATTATTGTTGGCTCAGCCCCTGTTGCGCCGTCTTTATTACAAACTTACATTGACTACGATATCGAGATAAATCAAGGATATGGCCTTACTGAAACCTCTCCCATGGTGTCTTTTCTAACGCCACGTTATACCAAAAGTAAAATAGGATCTGCTGGCAAACCAGGGCTTTTTGGCGAAGTAAAGATTGTAAACCCAAGCGGCGACAAACTCGATACAGGTCAGGCCGGAGAAATATTGTACAGAGGCGCTAATGTCATGCTTGGCTACTGGAACCGACCCTTAGACACGGCCCAAGCCATTGACACTCAAGGTTGGTTTCATACCGGAGATGCAGGCTATTTAGATCAAGACGGTTTTTTATATATTAGCGACCGCATCAAGGATATGGTTATTTCAGGCGGTGAGAACGTTTACCCTGCCGAGGTGGAATCTGTCCTATATGACCACCCCGCCATTAAAGAGGTGGCCATCATCGGTCTTCCCCACGCGAAGTGGGGCGAAGCAGTAACTGCGATACTGGCATTAAATGAAAATGAGAACTTGGAACTTGAAGAACTTAGGCGCTTCTCAGAAACTACATTGGCCAGATACAAGTTGCCATTGGCAATGCATATTGTTGACGCCCTCCCCCGCAACCCCGCGGGGAAAGTTTTAAAATATCAATTACGGGGCCAGCTTTTGGCATCGGGAAACTGACGCTTCCATCTTTCCCTGGCCTCAGATTAAGCTCCGCGAGCTCGACCTCGCGCCGCCAGCACCTCGACAATTTGCTCTCGAAGCCATCGATTCGCCAAATCGGAGTCTTGGCGCTGGTGCCAGTACAAATACAGCTCCAGAGGTGGCGCCGAAAAAGGCATTTCAGCACTGGCCATGGGATACCAACATGCTTGCATCTCGGCGTACATTCTAGGCATGATCGACAAATTATCGGTTTGTAATAAAACGTGAATGACGCTTGTGAAGTTGAGGCATCGCAGGCTTACCTTGCGCCTTAGACCCTGACTTGCCAAAGCTTGGTCAACCCAGCCTGATTCACCCTTAAAGGGAGTCACTAATACTTGGGGGAATTCCAAGAAGGCTTCAGCCGTTTGTTCTCCACGAAAATAAGGGTGATCTTTGCGCCCTACAATCATCAGCGTATCGCTGAGTAAATGCTGAGAAACAATATCGCTCGGCATAGCCCGGTGTAATTCTAAGCCTATGTCGATTTGGCCCTGCTGCAGCTGAGCGGTAATATCATCCGGCTCAAATGAGGTGGACGAGATCTGAATTTTAGGTGCATCTCTCTGGAGAATTTCCATAATCGGCGCTAACAAAATGGCTTCCACCGCGTCTCGCTGGGACACTCGAAACAATTGCTCGTGTTGGCTCGGTTCAAACACGTGGGCACTCTCGACGGTGCCACGCAATGCGCTCAAACTATTTTTGACCGTCTCGATCATGCGTCGCGTCATTGGCGTGGGCACCATCCTATGCCCCTGACGCACAAACAGCGGATCGTCATACATACCACGCAAGCGGTTTAAGGCATGACTAACGGCTGACTGGCTCAGATGCAGCACATCGGCCGCCCGAGAGGTTGTGCCCTCGTCAAAAATGGCTTCAAGTACCGCCATAAGATTCAAATCTACTTTCGCCATGATAACGCCTTTTTTCCATCAATCTGCCCATTCAAGGGACGTAATGAGCCACCGCCAATATATGAATCTTATTCATTATTAAGACTACATACAATTCATTTGAGTGAGACATGATCACGCCCTAGCATCCGCCCCATGAAAATCAACTCAGAGTGCCCCGCCATGAAGAAAACATCTCTTTTAACCTTATCGAATTACCGCCTAACGGCACTGTCGGCAGCCATTTTTGGCGCATTGGCACTGCCCCACACCGCCTTAGCCCAAATGGAAGAGATTGTGGTTACTGCGGCGAAACGCGCTCAAACCCTTCAAGACATTCCTATTGCGGTCTCGGTTACAAGCCAGCAAACCATTGAAGAGGCGGCCATTGTCGACCTGAGCGACCTGCAATCTGTGGTTCCAGCCTTGCGCGTAACCGCACTACAGGCTTCTACCAACGCCACATTTTCCATTCGCGGCTTTGGCAACGGCGCCAACAATACAGGCATTGAGCCCTCCGTAGGCGTTTTCATCGACGGCGTTTACCGCTCGCGGGCCGGCGCACAGATTGGCGACCTACCGCGCGTCGAGCGCATTGAAGTATTGCGTGGCCCCCAGAGCACCCTATTTGGCAAGAACGCTTCGGCAGGTGTGATCAGTATCGTCACCGCAGAGCCCTCCTTTGAGACAGAAGGCCACATAGAGGCTGGCATTGGCAACTTCAACAAACGACAGATGAAAGGCTATATCACTGGTGCTGCGAGCGACAAAGTAGCACTCAGCTTGTCCGGTGGCTTTAATACCCGTGACGGTTATGGCAAGAGCCTTACAGGACAAAGCAAGGTCAATGAACGCGACCGCTGGAACATTCGCAGCCAAGCCTTATTTGAAGGTGACAAGCTAACCCTAAGAGTGATTGCCGACTACAGCGAGATCGACGAAGTGTGCTGCACAGTTGCCTCCGGCGTGAACGGCGCGGCTGCAGGTGCAATTGGCGCACTGGGCGGCACTCTCATGGATGCCAACGACCCCTTCTCCTATGAAACAGCATTTACCAAAGATCCGGAAAATGAAGTTGAAGACGGTGGAATTTCTGTCCAAGCCGACATTGATTTTGAAGAATTTTCATTCACGTCTATCACGTCCTACCGTAAAAACACCTCATACAGAAGCTATGACAGTGACTTTACGGGCTTGGACATTTTGGAAGCCTCTACGCTAGACACCGACATTGAAACCTTTACTCAGGAATTCCGTCTCACTTCCACAGGCGGAAGTGACTTAGATTGGATGCTTGGCGGTTTTTACTTTGCCGAGGAAATCGAAGAGGAAAATGGTGTTCTTTTCGGTGTTGATGCGCGCAACTACTTTGACATTCTCGCAGGAGGCCCCGCAGCCTTAGCAACCCTCGAAATGTTTACTGGAAACCCAGCAGGCACTTTCTTTGGGCCTGACACGGCGGTTATTGAAAACTTCACCCAAGAAAACGATGCCTTCTCTTTGTTCGGCACCATTGATTATCATATCAATGACTCTTTCACGGCCACAATTGGCCTGAGTTATACCGACGACAAAAAAGATGTGAGTGCTACCCAAAACAACAACGATGCACTGTCTGCGCTGGACCTCACTAGCTTTGCCGGTGGTGCGTTTGCGGGACTACAAGGCTTGCAGTTTTTGCCCCCACTACTGGAATTCCCCAACGTTGTGGAAGATGGCTCATCATCTGATGATGCGACGACCTGGCAGGCACGTCTGGCGTATGAAATGAATGAAAGCATTAATTTCTATGTGAGCGCAGCAACTGGTTACAAAGCTTCCTCATGGAATATGACCAGAGACAGCAAGCCCTTCCTGGAAGATCAGGCCGCCCTTACCGACGCGGGTTTACTGCGGGTCAATCAAACTTATGGCACACGCCTGGCGGGACCAGAAGACTCCACAGTTTACGAACTGGGCATGAAAATCAAAACGGATTACACCGCCATCAATGTCGCTGTATTTGAGCAAACCATTGAAGGCTTTCAATCCAGTATTTTTCAGGGCACAGGTTTTGTCTTAGCCAACGCGGGCGAGCAATCCACTACGGGTATTGAAATCGATGCACTCTACGCCCCCAATGAGTCTTGGGAGTTTAATGTCGCAGGTATTTTCTTAGACCCAGTGTATGATGACTTCGAAAATGCATCTGGCATCAACGGCACTGTGGTTGATTTGACGGGCACTAAACCTGCCGGCATTCACGAAGAAAGCATCAGCGCTTCAGCCACTTACAAGCTGGCTTTCGACAACGGCATTAACGGCTTTATTCGCGCAGATTACCTCTACGAAAGCGACACTACTTTGGTGAGCAATGTTCCAACGGATCTAAGACGTGAAGTAAGCACCTTCAATGCCAGTGCCGGCCTGACATTCCCCAACGGGGTACAAGCTAGCCTTTGGGCGAAGAACATCAACAACGATGAATTCTTTCTCAGTGCATTTCCAGGAGTAGCGCAGCCGGGCAACTTCTACGTTTACCCCAACCAGCCACGTACAGTGGGTGCAAACGTTTCTTATCAGTTCTAAGGTTCAGAAGAATAGACTCTAGTACTTAGTCTCTCCAAATCGCTGCCCCCTTAGTCAGGGTGCAGCGATTTTTTTGGTTCCTTACAAGCTAAAAAACAAGCCGCTAAGGCGCGCTCTTAGTTAAAAGAGTCTTCAGCCAAATATTCCAACACAAGTCGATTGATGATATTGATTGTGCGCTTCTTACTAACTCCCTGAATGACATGCAGACGATGCCAAAATTCAAAAGACAGCAATGCATCCACTCCGTCATGCACTTCAGTGGGCAGCTCAGACAACTCCGGCATCCACTCCAATAGTCTCTTGCTTAGAGCTTTTTGTACCCGTGAATAATTCCCCTGAAGAAAAACCGAGTTACGCAACATAGACTTAGTCACCAAAAAGACACTTCGCTGCTTGCTGTAAGCCATTGTAAATGTATGTACCGCGCTAAGCACTCTCTCTTCCAAGGAGCCGCTTCGGTCTCCCTTGTCATACTCCTTACTGTAACGTTCGTAGGTCAGCTTATGCATCTCTCGATACAACAAATCCATCTCGGGAAAGTGCCGAAATAGAGTGCGAATGGTTACACCTGCTTTATCCGCAACGGCCTGCGCCGTCGGGATGAGCCCTTCGCTATCCATAAATTCGTAAGCCGAGTTAATAATCGCTTCGCGGCTGCGCTGGCTGCGTAAAACGCGACCGTCTAGGCTAGGCTCGATGAGAGCCTGTTCGTCTTTTGTCATATTATGTTTTCAGTACTCTTGAATGAAGATTTGCCGAGGATTATGACATTTTCTCACAAGTTGTAAACAAGTCCAAACGACCCTAGAAATGGTTTAAGAGCTTGCCCGGCAAACAGAAGCAATGCTTAGAAATAGTTATGCCTAAAGTGCAATTAATATATGAGATACCACTAAAAACCAGATAATAAGAGAACATGCGGAGTAATGCATATTTACACAAATTACTTCAACCCATTGTATTTTATATACTTTATCAACAAACCCAGACCTGCCAGAAAAATTTTGACAAATTTCTTGTTGTACATCGTAACAATAAGAGTATATTGACAATCACAATAGAGATCGCTGTATTGTGAGGTGCTCGCAGATAAGGCCGGCGCCACGGAGAAGTCACTTAATTGAGCTAGGCTAGATTGTTATGAAACGTCATCTACCACCACTAAACTCTTTAAGGGCTTTTGAAGCCGCTGCACGCCATTGCAACTTCAGGAAAGCGGCTGACGAGCTGAATGTTAGCCAGTCTGCCATCAGCCATCAGCTAAAGCTGCTTGAGTCCAGATTGGGTATAGAGCTATTTCACCGCAGCGTGCACTCCGTAGAATTGAGCGAGGCCGGGCTTTTGTACTACCCAGTACTGCGCGACGCCTTTGACCGCATGTCAGATGTCACTGAGAGAATTAGGCTTAATACAGAAAGCACACTGCTGACGGTTCAGGTGTACGTTACATTTGCGACAGCTTGGTTAATCCCAAGATTAAGCGATTTTCAGAAGAAGCACCCTGAGATACAGGTCAATATTAATACCACTCACATTGATGTGGACTTCGAGCACAGCGACGTCGATGTCTGTGTATTTATGGGCTACAAAGATCAGGCTAAGGTTCAATATAATTATCTTTTCACGTCAGAGCTCTACCCCGTGTGTGGTCCTGAATTACTGACAAACGCTAAGACCCTAAAACACCCCAAAGACTTGCTTCAGCAAAACTTACTTTACATTAATAATGCCGAGCAGGATTGGTCCAATTGGTTTTCGGCAGCAGGCGTAGACACCAACACCCAGAGCCCAGCAATGCGATTTGATAGCTACAGCCTTGCACTGGATGCGGCAATTGATGGTGCGGGAGTTGCCTTGGCCTTGTCGCCATTTGGGGCATCCGACATCGACGCCGGCAGACTGGTAAAACCTTTCGACATTCAGGCGAAAGCCTATGGAGATTGGTATTTGGCTTACCGTGAAAATAGGGGTAACAGCGCAAAAGTGATTGCCTTCCAGAGCTGGCTTTTAGGCCAGATTCAAGACGACAAAAACATAAGGCTAAGCAAGCCAGTATCAACCAGACCTTCGGAGTTAGAACTTGAGCCTGAGTTGATGGCATGCGCGATATAAAAAATTGCAGCATGTATAAAGAATTAATAACTGAAACAGTATTGTAAATCGATTTTTTTTATTTTTATCCAGTGTGCCTTAGAGGTGATTTATCATGTTAGCTTCCAACCCTATTTTTCCCTTTGATAAACCTGCTGTTTATAGCGCTCTCACAGAAGAGCCTGTTTATGACGCTGCCATTCATTTGGACTTGGAAAAACCCACTAATATCGAACTTATGGCAGAGTTCGGCTACAACCAAGAAGACATAGATGCTAGCCCAAGCCCTATGGCAGTCGCGGGCCCCTTTCGCATACTTTCAAATGCAGGGGTTGCTGCGGCCAAAGTGGTACTTGACCAGTTACGTGATACCGCTGAGTCTGATGAAGGCAATCGCGCACCAAACTATTTAGCGGGCGGTGTTTACAAATCAAAGTTCTTACGTGATTTATGTGCCTGCCCTGTGCTTATTAAACACATGTCTGAGATTGCCGGCACGTCTTTGGCCGCACACTCGATTCCACATCAGCAACTGTATGTTAACTTCGCACCCGAAGATATTAGTAAAGCCGTAGACAGTTGGCATATAGATTCTATTGATTACGATTGTGTGATTCTATTGGAAGACCCCAAAAGCTTTGAGGGCGGCCATTTCCAGTATTTTCGCGGAACGGACTCGCAGGCCGCCGAAGTCTTCGGAACCACTACAGATAAATTAGCAGAGGGGTTTCCGGTTGACTTACCTAATGACCGCGTGGTGTCGGTACAAAAAAGCCAGCCTGGTGATGCTGTTTTCCAACAAGGCAGCCGCGTTGTACATCGCGCAGAAAAACTACATAAACCTGCAGAGCGCACAACTCTAGTGATCAGTTACGTGGCCAGAAACGCCAACCTTGACGATCTTAATAACGTCGCTGAAATGATTCGCTGGAAACACCCTGGGACATCGGCGGAGCTTGCTCGTCATTGCGCATGGCGATCACAGGCCAGACTTGCAAGCCTTATAGAAGAGCTGCCAATAGACAGTTCCGCGAACGAGGTGGTAAAAAACCTTAAGTTTGCCATTGATGATGTGCAGAAGTTGATCGGCTTATTAGAAAAATAAGCCGCGCCACTAGAGTGTGAAGGGAAGAGGTGCCCCGGTAAAAGTAGATCGATAGAGAAGGTGCGCAACCAAGGTGCTTTCTCTCTATTTTTTTGAAAATATCCATTCCAAATAATCTAGGCATATCACCTCAGCCTCCTGAGGAACAAAAGCACTTTGATCTAGGCTCCACTGCAACCACAAACCGTCAATTTGCGCGCTTAAGCCTATTGCCGCCCTCGTAGCATTTAGATGTATGCCCCGCTCTTCCGCAACATGCGTAATCATGCTGGCGATATTAAAACGGTATCGATTATAGAGTTGCGAGTCCGTTTTCTTCAGCTGAGGATCTGTGCGCACCAAGTTCATCAAACCCAACCACACAATTACCTGTTCTTCAGTGAAGATAGGAGGCTCAAAGCTCACTTTTATAATGGTCTTTAGTTTTTCATAGGAGCTGATATCTTCATTGCTCACTATATTTTTAGTTTGAATTAAAAACCCTTCTGAGACCTGCATATAGGTCTGTAGAATTAGATCTTCTTTGCCATCAAAGTAGTGATTGAGCAAGCTCCTAGACACACCAGCTTCACTACAAATATTGTCTATAGTAATGCCGTTGCTGCCTTGCTTTGCCAAGCACTTGATAGTGGCCTCAATAATTAGCTTTCGCCGGGCCTCTGGCTCAACTCTCGAGAATTTCGGTTTCTTTGACGGTATTTTCGTAACGCTACTCATGCGTGATTCCATAATTTAGGGCATTCGTGTGTGCCCGCAGTGCTGGAAAAGCTTCTTATTACGCATAATAACAGAGTGCTGTGTGACAGTGGGCTTTAGCTCATAGTTTTAGAAAATTAATGCTTAAGCCACCCTCAATGAGGCTGAAATTCAGGTTCGGCTGGCGAGGCTTTGCTATTTATGGTGTCTATTGCGACAAAGATAATCGCCGCAACAGTCACCGATACCATGGCGAGCACATAAACCTTAGTATAATTACCGTCGCTGATTAGGTGCCCAGAGAGCGCTGGCCCCACCACCGAACCAAAGAGTTGGCAGGCAGGAACCAGAGGTGCAAACCGGCCTTTCATGTCATTTTCCGTAATAATTGTCATTAAAAAGGGCATGACAAAATTCCACGAAATACAGTAAAGCAAAACCGCTAATGAGAACATCCAGAAATTGCTGCCAAATGGCATCATTAAAATGCCTAGCGACACCACGCCCAAAGCAATAGAGCCCGTTATAAGCCAGCGGCGATCAAGACGAGTAGAAAACCAGCCCGTTAAAAAACCACCTAAAGCACTTAAGACAAGCGAGGGCCCAAAAATAAACCCGAGTTGCTGATCACTTAAGCCTCCCTCACCCCCTATACGCGCAAAGAAGGCCCAAATACCTGACTGACCAACAAAATAGATAAATAGACCCGCAAAACCCCAGAGCATAGCGGTTGTCGGATCGATATTCTGCGCTTCCGATACAACAGGCGCCTCATCGGGAACATCTCCTTTGACACCTGACTTGGGCAGCAGAAATGCCATTGGAACAGTGATAAGAACAGTAAGCGCCAAAAAGATTGCCGCGCCTTGAAAACTCCACTGAGGAATGATGAAAACCGGTAGAATAAAAGACCCCAAACCGGCAAGAACAACCTGAGACCCAATGCCATAGCCATAGGCTTTGTTGGGGTTGTCGGTATCTCCCATACAAGTAAAAACACAGGAAACAATCGCTGAGTTAACGAGACCCAAGATTAAAAAGAGTAAAAGTAATTGTTGATAGTCAGCACTGCCGGACAACAAATAGCAGGCGGCGGCAACAATAGACGTGGAAAATACCGTTAGCTGCCAGTTGAGGCGCCGCACCCAGAAAACCGCCGCAACATTTGATATGGCTGAGCCGGCCATATAAATAGAGCCTAGATAACCCAACTGTTCGCCGCTTAGCCCTAGGCTATCGCCTGCAGATTTGAGAATAAGTGGCAGCATATTGTAGACGAGAAATGCCACACCAATATAGAAAGTTGACGCAAACAATACGGAGGGTTGATTAATCTTTTCTGCTGCGTTCACAGT
>CAJWBQ010000039.1 GCA_913020115.1 uncultured Cellvibrionales bacterium | reverse complement strand
GGCAAATTCAAAGAGGAACCGCGGATCGCGCCGACCACTTGCTCAAAACTTAAGTTGTAGTGCCGCAGGGCCTCCTCCGACAACTCAATTGACATTTCTTCGTCACGAACGGCTTGTAGTTCAACCATCGAGATTTCTTTAATGAGCGACAATTCGTCACGCATTTTGTCCCCGGCGACTTTAAGTGCACGCTCGTCCACGTCACCATACAAGCCAATACTAATCACTTCGTGACGCCACAAGGCCTGGGTCACTATGGGCCGCTCGGCATCAACCGGCAGGGTCGGAATTGCATCTACTCGGCCTTTCACGTCGTTCAGTAGTCGCTGAGCATCAAAACCATTAACGGCCTCTATATTGATGCTCGCTCTGCCTAACCTTGCAGTAGAACGAATTTCTTCAATGCCATCGAGGTCGGCAACCGCCTCTTCCACTCGCTGTACAATTTGTTCTTCAACTTCGGAAGGTCCGGCACCAGGGTAGGGAACACTCACCTGAATAACATTGGTTTCAACGCCGGGAAAAACTTCTTTATTCATATTCGGCAAGCTAAATATGCCGCCAATTATAATCACCACCATCAGCAAATTAGCGGCCACTGGATTGTCAATAAACCACTGAATCAAACGATTCATTTTAACCCCCCGCCACGAGTGTATTAACGGGCTGAGGGTTTACCACAACCCCCTCACTTAAGTAGCCTTGTTTGGCCACGACAATTTTTTCCCCTGAGGCAATATCACCCTTCACCCAGGCCTGGGTTTCGCCCACATGTAAAAGCGTTACTTGCTTGGCTTGAATTCTATTTTCCACGTCCAAGGTATATACCCAATCACGCTTAAACAGGGCCTCGCGAGGTAGGGTAATTACATTGTCAATTTCACGACCGGCAATTTCAGCATCGACGAACAAGCCCACTACTAATGGCACTTGCGCACTTTCTGGGTTCGCCACAAATGGGTCAACCACTTCAGCCACTACATAATAGAAGCGTGAACTGGTATCGATACTGGCGTCTGTTCTTACAATGCGCCCCTTCCAAGTGTATCGCTCACCGGCTATCACTCCAGATATAATGACCGCTGCGCCCGAGTCCGAACCCGCACGTCGCTTGCCCAGAGGCAGGTCGACTAATGCTGCTTGACGGTCGGTGAGGGCCAAACGAATTTCTGCTACGCTCGTATCGTACACTGCAGCCACTTTGCTGCCTGGACTCAGGTATTGGCCTAGATTTACCGAAGTTTCTCGAATGCGGCCTGCAAACGGCACACTGATGCTGGTGCGCTCAATATCAAGCTCAGCCTTAGCCTGATCGGCCTTTGCCGCTTCCAAATTAGCGCTAGCCGCCGCCAATTGTGGCTTTCTCAAAAACAATTCGTTGGCTTCTTTGTTGCCCAAATCGCGCCATTCCCGCTTAGCTTGATAAGCTCGGCCTTTTTCAGACGCCAGCACTTGAGCCGCCTCGGCCACTCTGGCCTTTGCTCGGATAAGCGCTAATTGGTAATCACGGTCATCAACTTTAATCAGAGCACTGCCCTCATTGAAAAAACCACCATTGACAAAATTCTCGTCGACGCTGACAACGCTGCCTGCCACTTGAGTCACCAAGGTAATTTCTCTCTTGGGCGTCACCGTGCCCTGAGCTTTCACGTTTAGGCTCTGAACTTGAGGGTTTGCAAGCATAACCGCAACATCTTGTGGAGGCGGCATCACTTCAGCCAAAGGTAGAGGTTTCGGTTTCAAGGTAGCCAGGCCAAATATCAAAGCACCGCCCACAGTAATGATCAGTAAGGGAAGGGGAATTTTCTTCAAAAGAGTCTTACTCATTGCGACTAACATTCCTTAATGTGAATAAGCTTAAATGACTGAGCTTGCCAGCTTCTGGCGTAGAGCCTGCAAGTGTATGCCTCAAGTAAGACTCTGTCCTTGCTCTTTACGTTCTCTTAACAGTCTCTTACCGAAATTGGCTTGATTTGGTCCACTCCTCAGCCCTATTTATGGATCCCGTGAGCTCTGCCACGGAAATAAAGCAAATTCAAGACTGTTGGGCCGCCACGATTTTGCGCATAATGCACCGACAACAAGGGTCGCAACTGGCCCAATCACCCTTTCGCAGTAAGAGTTCCCGCCCTTCATGAATACGCTATTGCAACGCATCGCCACCGAACTGAATGTACAACAATCACAAGTCTCGGCTGCTGTCGATTTACTGGACGAGGGCGCTACTGTGCCATTCATCTCTCGCTACCGAAAGGAAGTGACCGGCGGGCTTGATGATACGCAAATGCGAACGCTGGAAGAGCGGCTGCGCTACTTACGTGAATTGGAGGATCGCCGCGCCACTATCCTGAAAAGCATTATTGATCAGGACAAAATGAATCCAGAATTGGAAGCCGCGATAAAGGGCGCCGATACCAAAACCACCCTTGAAGATCTCTACCTCCCATACAAGGTAAAGCGTCGTACAAAGGCTATGATTGCCCGCGAAGCCGGGCTTGGGCCGCTGGCCGAGAGCTTAATGAACACGCCCCAGCTCGAGCCGGAAGAGGAGGCTGCCAAATACCTCAATGAAGAGCACAAAGTAGTCGACACCAAGGCCGCACTGGATGGCGCCAAGCAGATACTGATGGAGCAATTCTCCGAAGATGCGGCCCTGCTTGGTAAACTGCGACGCTTTCTTACCGACGAAGCCAATGTAAGCGCCCGCCTGGTTAAGGGCAAAGAGGAAGAAGGCGCGAAATTCCGTGACTATTTCGAATACGATGAAGCGCTGAATAAGATACCGTCTCACCGAGCATTAGCAATTTTTCGTGGTCGCAATGAAGGCGTTTTAAGCATCAGCGTCACTGTGGGTGACGAGAGTGACCGCAGCCTAGCGCACCCCTGCGAATCAATGGTGGCCGAGCACTGGCAAATAAGGAACCAAGACCGCCCCGCTGACAAGTGGCTGGGTGAAGTCGTTCGCTGGACCTGGCGGGTAAAGTTACTAACCCACCTTGAAACAGACTTACTGAGTGGCATTCGAGAGCGCGCCGAAGAAGGCGCCATTCAGGTTTTTGGCTCAAATATGAAAGATCTGCTGCTGGCGGCACCCGCCGGTCAGAAAGCCACTATTGGCCTAGACCCCGGCCTGCGCACAGGCGTAAAAGTTGCTGTGGTAGACGCCACAGGCAAGGTAGTTGATCACGGGGCCATGTTTCCAACGCCGCCACACAACCGCGTCCAAGAATCAGAGGCGATGCTGGTGCACCTCTGCCAAAAGCACAATGTTGGCCTGATTGCGATCGGCAACGGAACGGCCTCGCGGGAGACCGAAAAGTTTGTCGCCGACGTATTGAAGCGTCACAGTGACATTAATGCTCAAAAGGTGATTGTTAATGAAGCGGGCGCTTCCATTTACTCCGCCAGTGAATTTGCGGCCAAAGAATTTCCAGATTTAGACGTCACCATTCGCGGCGCTATCTCCATTGCTAGGCGCCTGCAGGACCCCTTGGCAGAGCTGGTAAAGATCGACCCTAAATCTATTGGGGTGGGCCAATATCAACACGATGTTTCGCAATCTCAGCTGGCCAGAGCGCTAGATACCATCGTAGAAGACTGTGTGAACGCGGTGGGCGTAGAAGTGAACACCGCCTCAGCGCCGCTTCTGGCCAAGGTCTCGGGTCTAAATCAGAGTATTGCCAACAATATAGTGGAATTTCGCGACCTCAATGGCGTATTCGAACGTCGCGCCGATCTGAAAAAGGTGCCTCGCTTCGGCGCTAAGACCTTTGAGCAAGCGGCTGGATTTCTGCGTATAGCGGGTGCAGAAAACCCACTAGACGCCTCCGGCGTTCACCCCGAGTCCTATGCCGTTGTTGAAGCCATCGCTGCGAAAAACCAAAGAAATATCAAAGGCTTAGTAGGAGACTCTGGGTTTTTGAGAGGCCTAAATGCAAAAGACTACACAAGTGATTTGGTTGGCCTACCGACTGTCACAGATATTATCAACGAACTGGACAAACCCGGCCGTGACCCCCGCCCCGAATTTAAAACAGCACAGTTTCAAGAGGGCATTGAAAAAGTATCTCACCTAAAACCCGGCATGATTCTCGAAGGCACTATTACCAATGTCACTAATTTCGGGGCTTTTGTGGACATTGGCGTGCATCAGGACGGCTTGGTACACATATCCGCACTGGCCAACAGCTTCGTCAAAGACCCTCGCGACGTAGTGAAAGCCGGTGATATTGTTAAAGTAAAGGTGATGGAAGTTGATGCACCACGCAATCGTATCGGCCTGAGTATGCGTATGGACGATCAACCGGGTGAGAAAAGTGAGCGCAAGCAGGGCGGCACTCAGTCTCAAAGTAAACGTGGTGAATCGAGAGATAATCGCTCAAAACAACAATCCCAACAACCCGCACCCAGCGGCGCCATGGCCGCGCTCTTTGCCCAGGCGAATGCCAAAAAAGGCAAACGCCTCTAAACTGCGGCAACTCGACTTGGCTATGCGGCAGTTGCCATAGCCAGCGAGCAAGCAATCCCTATAATTGAGGCTCGCGGCCAATGCTGCGCACCTCAATGTCTCTGGAAATCCATCATGGCTACACTGCAGTCCGTTAACCGAAAAATACTATTCTGGGCACTGCAGCTATTTGGTTGGGTGGGGTATGCCTTATTTGTAGAAATGAAGGCCATCTTTTGGGAGGAGCACGCCCTGCTGCAACTGGGCTACGCAGCCCTGGCTGCGGCTTCAGGCTTAATATTCAGCCTGCTGCTGCGCTACTGGTTTCAGCATATATGGATGACTCCTCCACTAAAACGGAGTGCCCTCACGCTGCTTGGTGTTGCCGTGGTGACCGGGATCTGGTCTTGGCTGAAAATGCATTATTATTTCCAGTTTTTTGAAACCGAAGAATCTCTGCCCGCACTGGAAGAGTTTATTGCCTGGTTCTCCTACTCATTTTTCATCATTTTGAGTTGGTCCTGTTTGTATTTTAGTATCAAGTTCTATCAGGCCTTGATCGACGAAAAAGAGAAAACCCTGCAAGCCATCAACCTAGCGCAAATTGCCCAGCTTAAAATGCTACGCTATCAGCTCAACCCACATTTTCTATTCAACACACTCAATGCCATTTCTACCCTAATTCTCGAAAAAGAAACCCGCACCGCTAACGGAATGATTACTCAGCTCAGTAAATTTTTACGCTATTCTTTAGACAATGACCCAATGCAGAAAATTTCTCTCAGCCAAGAAGTCGACGCACTCAACTTGTACTTGGGCATAGAGCAGCTGCGTTTCGAGGAGCGTTTAAAGGTGAACATTGAGATCAGCGCCGAGGCCCAAACAGCTCTAGTGCCAAGTTTGTTACTGCAGCCCCTAGTTGAGAACGCAATAAAATACGCTATAGCGACTCAAGAAAAAGGCGGCGAAATAGTGCTCATTGGCAATGTCCGAGCCAATGAGCTGCACTTGGAACTACGGGACAACGGTCCTGGCCTCGACTGCAAGCCCGAAGATTTACCCTCCCGCGGAGTGGGCATCAACAATACACGTTCACGGATGCTGCAGGCCTATGGCGACAAACAAAGCTTACAGCTCACCAACTTAGAAGAAGGGGGCCTAATGATTTCTTTGCGCCTACCTTTTGAGCACGGTTAAGTATTATGGACAAAAACTTGCGCGTTCTTATCGTTGACGATGAAAACCTCGCCCGCCGCGGGTTGAAATTACGACTGAAGGAATTCGGTGATATAGAAGTAGTGGGCGAGTGCAGCACAGGCCGAGAAGCCATCGACGCTACCATAGACCTAAACCCCGATCTGCTTTTTCTCGATATACAAATGCCTGGAATGAACGGCTTCGAAGTCATCAAGCACCTACAAGGCGATGCGATGCCTATGGTGGTGTTTGTTACCGCCTATGATCAATATGCCGTAGATGCCTTCAAAGTCCACGCCATTGACTACATTTTGAAGCCAGCCGATGAAAACAGCCTGGCCCTAGCGCTTGAACGCGCTCGGGTACACAAGCAACAGCAAATCTCGGTCGACGACAAATCGCGATTAATGTCCATGATTGGCCATCTCACGCAGCAAGCCCCCGAGCAACTGCAGCGCCTACTAGACGAAGGCAAACCTCTCAGCACCAAGTATCCCGATAAAATATCAATTAAAGACGGTCAAAATATCACCCGGATTCTAAGCCGAGATATTGCTTGGGTTGATGCTGCGGGCGACTACATGTGCATTCACGAGGGCGGCATTATTCATGTGATGCGCATCACCATGAAGGAACTTGAGCAACAGCTCAACCCAGACATATTCCAACGCATCCACCGTTCAACCATTGTGAACCTAGAGCGCGTAGAGAAGGTAAGTGCCCATATCAACGGCGAATATCAACTTACCCTAGATTCTGGCGACCGTTTAAAAATGAGCCGCAGCTATAAAGACAAGGTTAAACATTTTCTTTGATGCCGTGTTTTTTAAAGGTAAACTGCCCTAATCATCACTTGCCTAAGCGCTCTCACATTGTATTCACGAGGTATCATGAGCACCGTTTTCGTTCTCCAAAACCAATTCAAACACCTGCTCAACAAACAGAAAGAGTGGGTGAGCGGCCGTGAAACTCGTAGCCTTTACTGCACCCAACACAAAGACGAAGCCATCAATCAAATGTTTGAGGTGAGTTCTAAGGACTACACCCAGCGGGTAAAACTGCTCAGCTGCGAACTCAGTGAAAAGCGTCTCCCTATAGTGCTAGCAGAAGACCTACCAAATTTGGAAGATTTCGAAACACAGCTTGAAATCGAAGTGGACACCCCAATTGAGTCTACTAATGTTGAAGAAAACAAGCCTGAAAGCTCCCCTCTAATTCCTTAAGGACTTCTATCGTGTCAAACTTTCGCCAGCGGCTCAGTGCCATGACTTCGAGCAAAAAAGCGGCTTTACTTACCGGCATATTGCGCGGAATTGAAAAAGAGTCATTGCGTATAAACGGAGACGGCGAACTCAGCCAGCAGAGGCACCCACAAGCTCTAGGCTCAGCACTAACACACCCCCGCATCACCACCGACTACAGCGAAGCGCTCCTAGAGTTCATAACCGAACCCCTAGGCGACGTAAAAGAATTGCTTGCTCAACTCGACGAAGTACACCGCTACACCTATGCCAATATAGACAATGAGTCACTTTGGGTGAGCTCCATGCCATGCATGTTGGGCGATGACGATGAAATTCCAGTTGGGCTTTACGGCACCTCAAACACCGGCAAGATGAAAACCGCCTATCGCTTGGGCTTAGGCCAGCGCTATGGTCGCAAAATGCAAGCCATCGCCGGTATTCACTACAACTTCTCGCTACCCGATGAGTTTTGGGCAAACCTTCACGAAGAAGAAAAAAGCACCCTGTCTCTACAAGATTTTAAAACCCAGCGTTACTTCAGTTTAATCAGAAACTTTCGTCGATATTTCTGGATCTTAGTCTACCTATTTGGTGCCGCGCCTGCCGTTTGTAAAAGTTTTGTTCGAGGGCAGGAACACTCACTTGTCCCCTACGGAAACGACACACACAGCTTACATATGCCCGAGGGCACCTCACTGCGCATGGGCAATTTAGGCTACCAGAGTGCAGCCCAAGAAAAGCTAATAGTCTGTTACAACAACCTAGACACCTACATTCGAACCCTCTGCAAAGCCATTACAGAAGAGCACCCAACATACGCCGAGATAGGCTCAAAAGACGAAGAGGGTAAGCACCAGCAACTCAACACCAGCCTGCTGCAAATTGAGAACGAGTTTTATAGCAGCATACGCCCCAAACGAACCACCAAGCCGGGTGAAACTGCACTCAACGCCCTCGCCTCGCGGGGAGTAGAATACATCGAAGTGCGCTGCATAGACTTAAACCCCTACGCCCCCCTTGGTATAACAGAAGAACAAATTCACTTCCTCGACTCATTTTTAATGTACTGCGTCTACAAAGACAGCCCCGAAACAGACGAACTGGATTTCAGAAACGTACTCGAAAATCAGACTCGCATCGTCAACCAGGGCCGTGACCCAGAACTAAGCTTGCTCAACGGCAATAGCGAACGGAAAATGACCGAGTGGGCCACAGAGATACTCAACGACATGGAAGCCACATCGGCCTTGCTCGACACAGTCTACGAGACCAAGCAATACAAACAGAGCTTAGACGCCCAGAGAATTAAACTCGAAGATCCAGGCCAAACGCCCTCTGCGCAAATATTAGCCGACATGAAATCTCAAGACATATCATTTTTCCGGCTTGCGATGAACCTCGCCGATCAGCACAAAGCCTACTTCACCGACAGGCCCTTAGATGCAGAGAAAACTGCAGAATTTGTTACAATGGCTGCCGAGTCACATAGCAAACAACGCGAACTAGAAGCTGTAGAAGAGATAGGTTTTGACCAATTCCTAGCCAACTACTACGAACAATATCGTTGCTGCAGCGGCAAATCCCCCCAGATTCTCACAGAGTAAGCGACAAAAAGAACATTCAAAGCGCCCAACGAGAGCCGCGAGAGGGTGGTGGGGCATGAGGCCATTCAGGGCGCGTTTTAAGTTTTTAAAGTCGCCCGGCGTCATTTAGGGAGCACTGTTTGAGTCACAAAATTGCTTAGCAATTTCCGATAGCCGTAGGCTACCTGGAAGGGAAGAGCATGCGGAGCGTGTTCTTATCGGTTTTTTCCGCAGGAAAAAATGGACGAGTTGCGACCGTGCCGGGTGGCTTTAAAAACTTGCGCCCGGCCTCAGGCCCCGCCGCCCTCTCGCGGTTCGGATTCGAGCTCCGACCCGCCAGTATTCAGACTACCTACTTCTGAATCACAAAATTATTAAAATACAAATCCACAATCCCAGGCCCGTTTTCCTCCCCTTCCTCAGCCATAACAATCGACCGGATTTCCTCCAACGCCGCCAAACGCAAAAGCTCCTTGCCCTCCTGAGTATCGATATCCTCATCATTCTGGCGACTGAACAAAAGCACAATATTATTCCGAATCATCGGCATATGGTGACGAACAAAACTGGCCTCCTTATTACTCAAAATTCGCACAGAGAGCTCAGCTTTTAAGTATTTCAACTTGCCCTTGCCACCATAATTCACCACAAAAGGCGGCTTGAGGGGTATATATATTGGCCTCGCCTTAGCCGGCTCGCCATCAGCGCCCTCCGCCTCCTCATCCTGCGCCCACGAAAATTGGCTTACCGCCAGCACCAGCATCAGTAAAAAACCGATTTTTTTAATCATTATTGAACTCACATTAACTCTCTCTGCCCAAAGGGCACCTGTCGTTGAATGGCTTCATTGTCACCCAGCACAGACAAACAGTGCAACAGCGAAGCCCATAGCTGCGAAACTATTGTTTCAACAGCCGTTTTCGCCTACCGTATCGCAACCACCAATTAGGAACCCTACCGTGCCCTCAATCAGACAATCCTTTCTTATCGTATTTTTCGGCTGTATTGGCCTAATCTTGACCGCTCTTTACATGCAATACCAAATGGACATGGCGCCCTGTGCCCTGTGTATTACCCAGCGAGTCTTTATCGTATTGGTCGGTCTACTTGCCCTAATAGCTAGCCTCCACAACCCTGATAAATTGGGTCGACAAATATACTGCGGCTTGGGCGCACTCACCGCCATTTTAGGCGGCCTCTTTTCCGCCCGTCACCTATGGCTGCAGAGCTTACCCGAAGACCTCGTGCCCGCCTGCGGGCCCGACCTAGAATATTTGCTGGATACCTTTCCGCTAATGGAAGCCTTAGATGTGTTACTGCAAGGTGACGGGAATTGTGCCGATGTAAGCTGGACACTACTAGGAATCAGCATTCCCGGTTGGACACTCGTAGCGTTTGCCGGCTTGATGGCAATCAATGTCTGGCAAGGCATTCGCTCAAAATAGTGCTTTAGTCCTTGCTGAGGAGTGCCAATTCGCCTATCTTGAGCAACTATGGAAAGCAACATAAATACATTTTATATTGGTAACGAATTAACACTATGTTAGAGAATTGCAAATCGGCAAAAGAACGTTGGGGCGGCGTGAGCGATATCATTGATCGCTGGCTTCAAGCCCGTCAAAACATGTTAGTTACCTACTGTGCGCTATCGAGCAGTAGCGAAGAAGCCTCCCAACCAGATATTGAGCAGCGCGGCGCAAAACTGCGTCACTTCTGCCAGATTATGGTTGATTATATTTCTGCTGGGCACTTTGAAATTTACGATCAGCTGGTTAAAGAAGGGCGTGAGTTTGAAGACGCCGAAGCTCTGAAACAAGCCGGTCAGCTCTTCAAAATAATTGATGAGACCACCGAAGTTATCCTCGATCTCAACGACAAGTACCAAGAAACCGACGACCTAACTACGCTGGAACCAGATCTCTCTCACTTGGGGGAAGCTCTGGAAACACGCTTTGAAGCAGAAGACCGTATGATTGCGGTTTTGCATGTCGCCCACAAGGACCTCGTCGCCTAACACCGCTTGCTGAAGGCAATAGCTAATATGCGTCATGGCCATTTCGCGCTACCCCTCTTCCTCCTATTAATTTCGGGCCTAAGCCTCAGTGGCTGCAGCCCTAACGCAGGGCCAAGTGCCAGTATTGAGGTGGCCAGCAAAGGCGCTCAGGGCGCGGCTCTGTCCGCCACCGGAAAATGGGCGGCCATTGGTGCCATTCACCAAGGTGGAAGCTTGTGGCGCACCCGTGATGGCGAGCGCTTGTTCAACTGGAATCATCGAGAAAATGAGAAATCCACAATTCTCGCCGCCGATTTTTCGCCCGACGGCACCTGGGCGATAACAGCGGACCTCCATACTTTAGTACTTTGGAATGTTGCGAGCGGCCAACCTCTGCGCTTCTGGACTTCCCCGGGCGAAGTTCTTTCTGTTGCCCTCAGTAATACCACCAATAACGGAATCTATGCCTTACTAGGGCTCAGTGATCATACCGCGGTTATTTTTAACGTGGATAAAGGTCGTATCTCCCGCACTTTTAATCATAAAGGGCGGGTGCGCAGTGTTGACCTCAGCGACGACCTACAATTCGCCTTGAGCGGCTCAGAAGATTACACCTCCGTATTGTGGGATGTGAAAACAGGCAAGGCACTGCACCGCACCCAGCACCAAGACGATGTTCAGATGGTGACCCTGAGCGCCAACGGCCAGCGAGCCTTTTCGGCCGCCAAATACGACAAAGCTCTGGTCTGGAGAACAGACAACGGCAATCTAGTGGGGGAGATACCTGTATCAACGGAATTGATGCGTCGGGGTTTACGCTTTACCAGTGCCAGATTCAATACAAGCGGCAGCAAACTGCTCACCGGTAGGCCCGACCAAATTGTGCAGCTATGGGACATTAATAGTGATGGCAGTATTGTCTTGAATAAGCGCTGGGAGCTTCCGAAACGGGATGCCTGGAAACCCTCCAGTGCAGCGATATTAGCGGTGTCGTTTGGTGAAACTGAAGGCACCTACCGTGCTATCGCCTCGAACGGCTTCGTTCATACCCTAAAGCTCAAAGACTGAGCACGCCGCAAACCTTAATAATTCAGGCGCCCTTACCTACAGGGCGCCTTCAGCGACACCTTACTCGGCAGCCGCTTTTAACAGTTCAACCTCAAAGGTCAAAGTAGCATTGGGGCCAATGTCAGCACCAGCGCCACCTGGGCCATAAGCCAGGTTAGACGGAATATACAATTCCCACTTTGATCCTTCGTTCATCAACTGCAGAGCTTCAGTCCAGCCCGCGATAACGCCATTCACAGGAAAACTCACTGGTTCGCCACGCTTATAAGAACTATCGAACTCAGTACCATCCAGCAAAGTACCGCGATAATGAACAGACACGGTGTCAGTAGCGCTTGGCTTAACACCAGCACCTTCGGTGATCACTTTATACTGCAAACCCGATTCGGTGGTCACAATGCCTTCTTTGGCACCATTAGCCTCTAAGAACTCAGTGCCTTCCTTTGCATTCGCATCGGCCACAAGAGCGCTAGACGCCGCTTGCTCAGCTTGTAGTTTTTCCTGAAAAGCAGTCATAGCCTGCTGAATTTCTTCCTGGCTTAAACGTGGTTCATGACCGGATTTAACGTCTTCAAAGGCCAGAGCCAAAGTATCTAAATCGATATCAACACCATCTTTTTTCAAATTCTGGCCCATGTTCAAACCAATGATGTAACTCACCTTTTGGTTCAATGACATAGACTCGGCCGCTATAGCCGCCGGTGCAGATGTAGATTCTGTTGTACTTTTTTCGCCACAGCCAACAATGGCAACGGAGGATATGGCCAAGGCCAAGATCAGTTTGCGCTTCATTCCGTAACTTCCTGATATTTATGTTGAAACAACATTAAAGACGACAAATAGTGTTCGCCCGAGTGGGCGTAATAATACCCCATGTAATTGGTATTAACAGGTTTTCTAGGTCTGGATTAACAGTAATTTAAAGAGCTTCTGACTTAGCGCACAGTTTCGTCCACTGCATGGCTTTGATTGAAATCTCTGCAGGGTCTTCACCCGCGAACACTCGTGCCAAATACAGCGCTACGTTAGTGCATTCGGCGCCAGTGTGGCGCTGCAATGACTCGGGCTCTGCCAAATAAGCCACCAAGCGCTCATAAAGCCAAGCCTGAAGACTTTGTTCGGCATCTAACTCGGCGGCCAGCAGAAGTGGCTTGAGCGATTTTTCAGCACGCCTAACCGCAATCGGTTTGCTTAAATCGATGGCCGGCAAAAAATTCCTATTCGCAGCTAAGCCTGCGGCTGTTTGCCGAACAGCTCTAAGCGGCTTAATAATTTCCGTATCCCAAGCCTCAATGCCAATCAAGGCAGAGTTCAGTAACTTTTCCGTTAGTGCAATATCCTGAGATTCCAGCCAGCTGCACCACAGCAAAACATTCACATTCAAGCCATATTGGTTCTGCCAGTTTAGAGCCAATTCCGATACGCCCCGCTGAGCATACACTTGAAGTGAATATCGCCAGAATTCATTGTCACGGGACATACTGCAGACCCTCTTAAAACAGACTTTTTAAGAATAGATGCGCTAGAATGCGCGCCATGATCAGTTTACAGCAAGCCAGCCTGCAGCGCGGCACAAAAATACTCCTCGATAGCGCCACGGTTGTTATCCATCCAGGCCAGCGCGTCGGCCTGATTGGCGCCAATGGCAGCGGCAAGTCCAGCCTATTTAAATTACTAATTGGCCAACTCGCCGTTGACAGTGGCGACTGCCAAGTGCCCAATCACTGGCGCATTGCTCATATGGCACAAGAAGTTCACAGCGTTGAGCGCAGTGCACTCGATTATGTGCTGGACGGCGACCAGGCTTTGCGCAAACTTGAACAGGCGATCGTAGAGGCCAACCAAAGCGGCGACGGTGAAGCGCTGGCTCACCACTATGATGATCTCGAAGCTTTAGACGGTTACACCGCTCAAGCTCGCGCGCAGCAACTCCTCAGTGGTCTCGGCTTTAACTCCAGTGACGGCGACCGCCCTGTAGCCGACTTTTCAGGCGGCTGGCGCATCCGTTTAAACTTAGCTCAGGCGCTAATGTGCCCTTCAGACTTATTGCTGCTGGACGAGCCCACCAACCACTTAGACTTAGACACCACACTTTGGTTGGAGCAGTGGCTACAGAGATACAGCGGCACCCTGCTGATTATTTCCCATGACCGCGATTTTCTCGACAGTGTGGTCAAGCGCATTATCAACGTTGAGCAGCAAAAGTTAATTGCCTACCAAGGTAACTATTCAGCCTACGAGATTCAGAAAGCCGAGCGTATTGCCCAGCAAGCCGCCGCCTTTGATAAGCAGCAGCAGCGTGTTGAAGAAATTGAGTCATTTGTACGCCGCTTCCGCGCCAAAGCGACCAAAGCCAAACAGGCCCAAAGTCGACTGAAAGAACTCGAGCGCATGGAGAAGATTGCGCCGGCCCACGTAGACTCGCCGTTTCACTTCCGCTTTGATTCAGCGGAAAAAATGTCTAATCCGCTCATCAATTTGAGCCATATGGATATTGGTTACGGAGAGAACCCGATTATAAAAAAGGTTCATCAGAGCATCGACCCCAGCACGCGCATTGGCCTGCTAGGGCCCAATGGCGCGGGCAAATCCAGTTTAATTAAAACCCTCGCGGGTTCGCTCCCAGCGATTAACGGTGAGCGAGTGTGCGGCGAACATCTTCGTATTGGATATTTCGCCCAACACCAACTTGAAGCGCTCGATCTAGACGCCTCATCAGCCTTGCACATTCAACGTATTTCCCCCAAAGCCAGCGAGCAACAAGTACGCACTTTTTTAGGCGGTTTCGGTTTTCACGGCGACCGAGCTTTTGAAACTATCCGCCATTTTTCCGGTGGCGAAAAAGCTCGCCTGGCGCTGTCGCTTATCGCCTGGCAAAAACCAAACTTGCTACTGCTCGACGAGCCCACTAACCATTTAGATCTTGAAATGCGCCATGCTTTAACGGTTGCCCTTCAGGGTTTTGAAGGTGCCGTAGTAGTGGTATCTCACGATCGCCACCTGCTTCGGAATACCGTCGACGAATTCATGTTAGTCGCCAATGGCGAACTCACCGAATTCAAAGGTGATTTAAGCGATTACTACCAGTGGATGCTGCAGCAGCGCTCCGCCGAGAACAAACAAATACCTTCGAACCGCTCAGACGCCGAGGCATTTTCTGGGGCCCCCGCTGCCGACAAAAAGACCCTCCGCCAGAGTGCCGCCGCTAAGAGAGAAAGGCTCAAGCCATTATCAAACCGTCTTAAAAAACTTGAAGCCAATATCAGCAAGCTGCAAAAACAATTGGATGTAATTGAACAAGAGCTCGCAGATACCGGTTTATACGATGACAGCGCAGAAAACAAAGCTAAACTAAGCGCGCTCCTTCAAGATCAGGGAAAATTTACTGCCCAGCTAGAAGGTGATGAAGAGGAGTGGTTGAACGTTTCTGAGGAACTGGAAGAATTGGACGCTACTGACTAATTGGCTGAATCCCGGCCATCAATATAGCGTCTCAATTACACTCAATTATTTGCTTAAAGCAGCTACAAATTCATCCGCTTGAGAGATTGAAAGCTCCATTTCTGTAATCAAACGCGCGATGTCTTTCTCCAGGGAAGAGAACTCGGATTTCAAGGACGCTATCGCTCGGGCATTCAGGTTGTGCTTTAGGTAAAGCACCTGATCTCGGAAGGTATTCAACACCGGGGTCATACGCTTTTCAGCTCGGTGCATTGCCGCCAACATACGCTTATAACGCTGTTCGGTTTCTTTCAATTGGGCTTGGCTATCCCGTCGCAACCGGGCGTTCGTATATTGTGAAAGTTCGTCACTCCACTCATCAAACAAGGCCTCGGCCACAGATTCAACCGCCTCAATTCTGTCACTCACAACTTGAGCGCGCGCCTCACTGGCTTCAAATGCATCGTTAAGGGTATTGTATTTGTCTTCCAGGTCACCACCATCAAAACCAAGCTCTGTGGAAAAGCGTTCGAGAGCCGAACGGAATTCCTGCTTCGCCTCTTCCTGAGCGTCGCGTGCGTCCACAATGCGATCAGACATAATATCCCGCTTATGAACGCCTACTTTTTCCATGGCACCGTAGTACGCCGTTTCACAGCCCTGTAAGGACAACAATGCCATCAAGCAAACCAGCGGTAACACTATTCCTTTAATTGTGGTCATACCTTACCGTTCTCTCAGTAATTAATCTTGGTCTTCGATAGCGTCGACAATTTTTTGTGTCCGCTTGTCAGCCAAGTGGCTGTGTACAACAAACAGCGCGTGAATCACGCCCGGCACCCAAAACATCAGAGTTAAAATAATATTTAGTAAGGCTTGTATTGGTTTAGCACACAAAAATACTGCTAATGGCGGTAACAAAATGGCAATTAGATAACGCATTTCCCTTCTCCCAACGAATTATGTTTTTATTAACGAAGCTATGGTATGCCTATCAAGCATCACGTTCAAATAAAAGATCCCACACGCCATGACCTAGGCGTTCGCCGCGTTTCTCAAACTTGGTGATCGGGCGAAAATCTGGGCGCGCAGAAAATTGGTACTCACTCGCTTGATTACTGTAGCCTTCAGCGTGAGACATCACCTCCATCATGTGATCTGCGTAATTCTCCCAGTCAGTGGCCAAATGAAAAACACCGCCCACTTTCAGTTTCTGGCGAATTTTTTGCACGAACTCAGGCTGAACAATACGGCGCTTATTGTGTTTCTTCTTATGCCAGGGGTCTGGGAAGTAAAGCTGAAAACGATCCACACTGTTATCCGCAATACAATCGTCCAACACATCAATAGCATCGGCCATATAAACACGAATGTTATTCAGGTCATCCAAACCAGCCGTATTAATCAAACGACCCACGCCCGGAGGGTGCACCTCAATACCCACAAAATCTTTATCCGCTTCGGCCATAGCCATCTGATGGAATGAATCGCCCATACCAAAGCCAATTTCCAGCACCAAAGGCGCTTCACGCCCAAAGGCCTCAACAGGATTAAAAGCCCCATCGTAAAGACTCACCCCGAAGCGAGCCCATTGCCGATCAAACGCACTTTTTTGCCCAGGCGTCATTCGACCACCCCTGATCACGTAACTGCGAATGTCCTTACGTTTAAACTCAGGCTTAAGGGTTAAGCCATCTTTAGAATCGTCTTCACTCATTGTACCCATACCCTAAATTTTCAAAGCCGCCGCCAACAAAACTGCCCAAGCCACCAAAAAGCACACCCCACCCAGAGGCGTAATAGGCCCCAACCAAGTGGGCCCGCCCAGCGCCATTCCGTAAAGGCTCCCAGAAAACAACAGCACCCCGGCAATAAACAAGTAACCACTGATTGAAAGCAGCGACTCAGGCATAGCAGACGGCCTTTGCAATAGAACCCCTAGAAGCATTAGAGCAAGCGCATGATAAAACTGGTATTGAACACCCGTCTGAAAAGCCGAAAGCAAATTTTCAGGCACCTTATTTCTAAGGGCGTGGGCGCCGAAAGCCCCAAAGCCAACCGCTAGAAAACCGTACAACGCGGCAAATGAGATGAATAACTTAGCAGTGTTCATGGCGGCCTATCGCTCTAATTAAAACCTGGCATCTAATTGATGAAATCTTTAAGCAATAAAAAAGCCCATACGGATTGGCCGAATGGGCTTTTCTCAAAAAGTAATGATTAGACCTTAAGCCTCCATCATACCCTTTACTTTTTTCATGGCGTTCTTTTCAAGTTGGCGAATACGTTCAGCAGATACGCTGTATTGGTCAGCCAACTCGTGTAAAGTTGACTTATTGTCGCTCAACCAACGCTGCTGAAGAATGTCTCGACTGCGCTCGTCTAATTGTGCCATCGCCGTGGTTAGGCTAGATACATTAGCCGCTTCCCAATCTGAATCTTCGTTTTGAGTCGCTGGGTCGTAGCGCTTGTCTTCGAGGTAATTGGCAGGGGCCAAATAAGCACTTTCATCATCGTCATCAGCGCCAGCGTCAAACCCAGCATCATACGCTGAGAGACGACCTTCCATTTCTTGGACGTGTTTTACGTCCAAATCTAGGTCTTTGGCAACCGCCTTAGCTTCCTCGTGAGTCAACCAACCCAAACGCTTTTTGGCGCCACGCAGGTTGAAGAACAATTTACGCTGAGCTTTGGTGGTGGCAATTTTAACAATTCGCCAGTTACGAAGGATAAACTCGTGCATTTCGGCTTTAATCCAATGCACCGCAAAAGACACCAAACGCACACCCTTCTCAGGGTTAAAGCGCTTAACGGCTTTCATCAAGCCAATATTGCCTTCCTGAACTAAATCGCCCTGAGCCAAGCCATAACCAGAATAAGATTTAGCAATATGGACAACAAAACGCAGGTGCGCCATAACCATCTGGCGGGCAGCGTCTAAATCGCCATCGTAATACAGTGCTTCACCGAGACGTTTCTCTTCCTCAGCGGTTAACACTGAGAATCCGTTAACGGCCTGGATATACGCATTCAGGTTCGCACCTGGCGCAAGCATCTCCACAGGCTGTAATTGAGTTCCCATTATCTTTCTCCTAAAAAATCAGCAGTCGAGTTTATCACCCTAGCATTGGAGCGCCAAGCCCTGAGAAAGTTCGATTTAGCCTTATTTGGGCTCTATTTGGCCTAAATGACGACCAACAGCCAACCATGCGCCACTTAAACCTACCAAACCAGCCCCTAGAATCAGTGAAACGCTGGAATTCCAGTCTAAGCCACGCAGGCGAAATTCACTTTGATAGAGATCAGCTAAATGCCCAATAGGCCCGGCCAACCAAGCCAAACCTGCACTCAAGATCAAGGCTGCCAACACCCCCCCGCCCAAGCCATACCAAAGGCCTGCATAGAGAAAAGGCCTGCGCACAAAAGCATTGGTGCCCCCCACCAACTTCACCACTAGAATCTCGTCCCGACGCCCCTCGATGGCCAGCCGGATGGTATTGCCCACCACTAGAAGCACCCCCAGGACAAGCAACAATGCCAGAGCCATAACCAAGCGCTGAGCCAAGACTAAAATATAATTGAGCCGTTCCACCCACTGCAGATCAATACTCACATCCTCAACAATAGCCTCCTTGAGAATGTTTTTTTGCAATTGCGCCAAAGTCCCCGTATCAGCGTTTTCAAGCATGGGCTCCACCAGCAATACGGTGGGTAGCGGATTGCTATCCAAGTGCTCGATGATACTGCCAAAGCCTGATCGAAGCTGGAATTCAGCCAGAGCCTCGCTGGGAGAAATTAGCCTAACACGCGCGACCTCCGGCTTTGATAGTAAACGCTTACTCAGCCCTTGAATGGCACTATCTCTGGCTTTCCTGTTGATAAAGACTGACATTTTTCCCGTATTTTCAACACCGGCACCCATTTGTTGAGCGTTGTCTAAGCCGACATAAAGTGTTGCAGGCAGCACTAATGCAATAGCCACGACCAGCCAAGTCATAATGCTTTGCAAGGGTGTTGAGAGTAGCCGGAGTAAGCTTTCAACGGCGGTAATTTGGTGGTGCACAAACCAGGCTTGAAAGCGGTCGCGCCTGAGCGTTTTGCTTTGGCTGGCGCCGTCTTTTTTGCTGCTACGGCGTGTTCTGGGCGCTGCTTTAGGCGTCGACATTGCCAAGCCTCGTCTCAAGCTGCCCATCGTGAATAAGCCGCCCTTCACCGAGAGTGAGCACTCGCTTTTGCAAACGATCCACCAGCGCAAGGTCATGGCTGGCAATTAACACCGTCACACCCACCTGATTGAACTGCTGAAACAAATCCATAATTTCGGCTGAGAGTACTGGGTCAAGATTACCTGTAGGCTCGTCGGCGAGTAGTAGTGCGGGTTTGTTCACCACTGCACGCGCAATACCCACCCTTTGTTGCTCGCCACCAGAAAGCATAATGGGATTCGATTGCTCTTTGCCTAGCAAGCCTACCTTAGCCAGCGCCGCTCGCACTCGTCGAGCGACTTCAGCGTGATGGTTACCCGCAATCTGCAAGGGGAGGGCAACGTTATCGAACACGCTGCGATCAAACAATAATTGATGATTCTGAAAAACCACCCCTACATTGCGACGAAAGTACGGCACTTGAGAGGCTTTCAGTCGATTGAGGTTCTGCGCATTGACTAAAACTTGACCCTGACTGGATTTCTCCATATGCATAATCAGTTTGAGCAGGGTGCTTTTGCCGGCGCCGGAATGACCCGTGAGAAATACCATTTCACCGCGAGCAATGTCAAAACTGACTCGACTCAGTGCCTCGTAACCCGTTTCATAGCGCTTGCTGACATTGTCGAAACGGATCATTGAAGCGCTTACTCTCCGTCGTCAAACAAGGCTTTGATAAATGAGCGAGCCGTAAAGGGCTGCAGGTCATCAATTCCTTCGCCCACGCCAATAAATCGCACGGGCAAGCCAAACTTCCTGCTCAAGGCAAAAATAACGCCACCCTTGGCCGTGCCATCAAGCTTGGTCAGCGCTACGCCCGTGACATTAGCGGCTTGAATGAAGTGCTCTGCCTGGTTTAGGGCATTCTGACCTGTACCAGCGTCCAATACTAAGAGCACTTCATGGGGCGCCTGGCGATCTAATTTACCCATGACCCGTGACACTTTCGTGAGCTCGTCCATCAGGTGACCCTTGTTATGCAAGCGGCCCGCTGTATCGGCAATCACCACGTCTATCTGGCGTGACTGAGCCGACTGAATAGCATCAAAAATGACCGAAGCACTGTCGGCGCCTGTGTGCTGCGCCACCACTGGAATGTCGTTGCGCTCGCCCCACACCTGTAATTGCTCTACGGCTGCAGCGCGGAAGGTATCACCCGCCGCCAACATCACAGACTTGCCCTCGCCTTGCAGCCTTTTCGCCAGCTTGCCAATGGTGGTGGTTTTACCCACGCCATTTACGCCAACCACCAAGATCACGAAGGGTTTGTTTTCTGGGTTAATCACCAAAGGCTTTTCTACCGCGATCAACAGGTTTGCCAACAGCTCTTTTAGGGCATCATAGAGCGCACTCGCTTTACTGAGCTCGTTGCGGGCAACGCGCTCAGTAAGGTTGTCGATAATGTCGGTGGTGGCCTCAATGCCCACATCAGCGACCAATAGCTGGGTTTCAATATCTTCCAGCAATTCGTCATCAATCTCTTTTTCGCCTAAAACCAACTTGCCAATACCACCGGCAAAATTGGAACTCGTGCGACTAAGACCCTGTTTCATTCTCGTGAAGAACCCAGCTTTTGCGGGTGTTTCAGAGGCTTCAGGCGGCGTTTCAGTTTCAGGCGGCAGTTCAGTTTCAGCGGGATCAAGCGCTTCTGGGGCTTCGGAGGCCGCTGCTGACAAATTCAATTCAGCGGGGTCTGCCAAATTAGAAGACGCTGCAGTTGAATCCGCAGGTGGCTCTGAGGGCTCTTCTGGCTTGTCAGTATTGAGTTCCAGCGCTTCGTCTGCCGCAAGGTCGGCTTCAGAGGCTGGGTCTTTCTTTCGGAATCGTTTAAAAAACATCGGGGTCTGGTCTGTCAGTATTTGATAGTATGCAAAAGCGCTATCCTATCATTAGTGGCGACGGTAATGTCACTGTGTTCTACCGGCGCCAAACTAAGCAGAGTCCCGACAATCGTGAAATCAAACAATTTACTCAGAATCATTGGCGGCAAGTTCAGAGGCCGCAAGCTCACATTCGCCGATTTACCAGGCCTTAGGCCTACAGGCGATCGCCTGCGGGAAACCTTGTTCAATTGGCTCAATCCACACATGCCGGGCAGCCGATGTCTAGATCTGTACACAGGTTCGGGGGCACTGGCGCTTGAGTCGCTCTCTCGAGACGCCTCAGAGGTCACGGCACTCGATCGCATGCCGCAGGTTATCAGCACTCTACAGAGCCAAGTGGCGCTGTTACAGAGCGCTGAACCCAATTTACACCTAGACCTCCACAACGCCAATGCCATGACCTGGTTAAGCCAGCCTCCATCTGAACCTTATGATATTGTTTTTATTGACCCCCCCTTCGACCTCAATCTTTGGCAGCAAAGTATTGACCTTTTAGCCAAAAACAACTGGCTGAAGGACGGTGCCGCAATCTACATTGAGTCGGGTCGAGACTGCCCCTATATCACCCCAAAAGAATGGCGCTTGCACAGAGAAAAAAGCGCAGGGAAGGTAAGCTGTCGCTTATATTTTTACAAATGTGATAAATAGAATTTTGAATTGACGCATAAAATTGTTTACTATCGGCGCGCCTCAAAGCTAACACGAGTGAATTTTGATGAAAACAGTGGTGTACCCAGGAACGTTTGACCCCATTACTAATGGGCATATCGACCTCATAGAGCGCGCCTGTCGCCTCTTCGACAAGGTCATTATCGCTGTGGCCGCAAGCAGCAAAAAAAATCCATTGTTTACCACGGAAAAACGCGTGGAATTGGTGAAGCAAGTCACCTCACACCTAGATAACGTGGAAGTGTGTGGCTTCAACATTCTCTTGGCCAACCTCGTGCAAGAGAAACAAGCCAACGCGGTAATGCGCGGTTTGCGCGCGGTGTCCGATTTCGAGTATGAATTTCAGCTGGCGAACATGAACCGCGCACTGGCCCCTCAGATGGAGAGCCTATTCTTGACGCCGGCGGAGCACTTGTCTTACATCTCATCTTCCCTCGTCAGGGAAATTGCGTCCTTGGGCGGCGACGTCAGCAAATTTGTCCACCCCATTGTACAAGCCTCGCTGATAGAGAAGTTTGGACAGAACCCCCAAACTCAAGACTGACAAGCGGTGCAATAAACGGTGGCTCGGGCCCCCAGTTGAATTTCCTTTAAGGGCTTTGCGCAAACTACGCAGGGCTCGCCTCCTCGACCATATACTTTTAACTCCTGTTTAAAGTAGCCCGGCTTACCATCACCCCCAACAAAGTCTTTTAAGGTGGTGCCGCCCTGTTCAATAGCGGCGGTCAGCACTGTGCGAATATGCTCGCTTAAACTGGCACAGGCCGCCCGCGACAAGCCTCCAGCCGCCTTTGTTGGCCGTATGCCGGCCATAAACAAGGCTTCGTTGGCGTATATGTTTCCTACCCCCACCACAACCTTACTGTCCATGACAAAAGATTTGACCGCGACTTTTCGTTTACGGGAGGCCTTAAATAATATTTCATCGGTAAAATCAGCACTCAGAGGCTCAGGCCCAAGATGAGCGATCAATTTGTGCTTGCGCACCGCTTCATTTGTCCACAAAAACGCACCAAAACGACGAGGATCGCAAAGGCGCAATATGCAAGAACGACCAAAAACCAAATCTATGTGGTCATGCTTTGCCGGTGCTGCGCCTACCTCCACGATTCGCAGGCTGCCTGACATCCCCAGATGAACTAGAGCGTGACCGTGACTAAATCGCAAAATTATGTATTTCCCGCGGCGGCCCACTTCCAGCAAGGTGCGGTTTTTCAATAGGCTCGGCAATTCTTCCGGTATGGGCCAGCGCAGTCTATGGTCTCTCACGACAACCTGAGCTATACGCTTACCCTCAATATGTGGGGCGATACCTCGACAGGTAGTTTCTACTTCGGGCAGCTCAGGCATTCTCTTGTCTCCATAAAAGTCTATTCGGCCACACAAACTTGGAAAAAGCACCAGGCACAAAAAAGCCCAGCTAATAAACTGGGCTTTTTTGTATCAAGAACAAACAAGGCTTATTTGATTTTGCCTTCCTTGTACATCACGTGCTTACGAACCACGGGATCGAATTTCTTGATTTCCATTTTTTCAGGCATGGTACGCTTGTTCTTGTCAGTCGTGTAGAAATGACCAGTACCGGCACTTGAATTCAAACGAATTTTATCGCGCATCTCAGATATCTCCTAAATTGTCGCTCGCAGCTTAAGCTTTTTCGCCGCGGGCTTGCATATCTTTCAGCACTTGTTCAATGCCTACTTTATCAATAACACGCATACCTTTAGCGGATACACGCAGCTTCACGAAGCGCTTCTCAGCTTCAACCCAAAAACGGTGAGAATGCAGGTTTGGCAAAAAACGACGCTTGGTGTGGTTTTTTGCGTGAGAAACATTGTTTCCAGTTACAGGACGCTTACCGGTAACTTGACATACCTTAGACATTTTTTGCCCCTTTAAAAAAATTCTGTGCCGCTTAAGCTTAATCGAGAGATTCTCGACGATGGCGGTAACTCGTTCGAAATCTGTTTTTCAACCGGTCCGCTCACACCGCGCCAACTCAAGAAAGTATGACTGATGGAACCCAGCTGCAAAAGAGCGGCGTTTTATACCAGAACAAATTACCAATAGCAAGAATTTACTCAAATAAACCCTTTTTCGACAAACGACAACACCTGGTCATCAGCCACTATCAAGTGGTCTAATACGTCTATATCCACTAACTTCAGGGCTTGTTTCAAGCTTTTTGTGATGCGGTGGTCCGCTTGGCTGGGCTCTGCGTGGCCCGATGGGTGATTGTGTACCAATATCACCGCTGCAGCGTTATGTGCCAGAGCGCTTTTGAGCACCTCTCTAGGATAAACCGAGGCTCCGTCAACCGTGCCGCGAAACAATTCTTCAAAGTGCAACATGTGATGGTGGCAATCCAAATGTATGCAGGCGAAGACCTCATGCTGCAAATGACGCATTTTGGCTCGCAAATAGCGCTTAAGCTCAGATACAGTACTTAACAAGGGCGCCGCTTGCAGGCCTTCGTACATATGCCGGCGACTCATCTCAAGCGCCGCCTGCAGCATACAAAACTTCGCCACGCCAAGGCCGTGCATTCCGCAGAAGGTCTTGCAGTTTGATTCTAGCAAGCCTCTCAGGCCCTTAAAGTGCAGGACTAAGCCTCGCGCCAACTCCACCGCAGATTTACCCTGGTGCCCGGTTCGCAGAAATATAGCCAGCAACTCAGCATCAGACAAGGCCACAGCACCCTGGTTAAGTAACTTTTCACGAGGGCGCTCGGCCTCTGGCCAATCCCTAATCGCCACACTAAACTCCCTGTAATATTTTATTCCAGCCAAGAGCCGACGACAAAAGCCAGTACGCAAACGCCCAAGACAATGGTATCTTAACGCCAATTTATGGGCTGGCCACAACTATATGAGTTCACTCTGCAACAAACAGGTTCTCCTTGGCGTAAGCGGCGGAATTGCCGCTTACAAAAGCGCTGAACTGATTCGACGCCTACAAGACACTGGAGCCACTGTGCGGGTTGTCATGACTCCAGCCGCCCAGCATTTCATTACCCCGCTCACTCTACAGGCGCTGTCGGGCAATCCTGTTCACACGGAGATGCTCGACCCTGAGGCTGAGGCCGCCATGGGGCACATCGAGCTCGCTCGCTGGGCTGACCTCGTACTCGTGGCACCCGCTTCAGCAGATTTCATTGCCCGCCTAACTCAGGGGCAGGGCAACGACTTGCTCAGCACCGTGTGTTTGGCCACGGCAGCACCCATCGCCATCGCTCCGGCAATGAATCAAGCGATGTGGAGTGCCGCAAGCACCCAAGCCAATATTTCATCCTTGAATGAGCGCAATATAAGTATTTTTGGTCCTGCCAGCGGCAGCCAAGCCTGTGGTGATGTTGGCCCCGGGCGTATGCTTGAGCCCGAAGAAATCGCCTCAGCGGCTGAAACACTGTTTTCACCGGGAACTCTTGCGGGCAAGACCGTGGTGATTACCGCCGGCCCAACGCGCGAAGCTATTGACCCTGTGCGTTACATAAGCAACCAAAGTTCCGGAAAGATGGGCTACGCAATTGCCGAAGCCGCCATTGAAGCGGGTGCTCGATGCATTTTAATTACCGGCCCCACCTGCCTTACACCCCCCGAGAAAGCACAAACCTTTAAGGTCACGAGCGCCCTGGAAATGCACGAGGCCAGCTTACGGGAAGCTGTGCACAGCGATATTTTTATTGCCTCCGCCGCCGTCGCCGACTTTCGACCGGCTCAAAACGCCGATCAAAAACTGAAAAAAACGGCCAGCGACACCATGAGTATTGAACTCGTTAAAAATCCTGATATTGTCGCCGCCGTGGCTGCGCTCGAAGATAAGCCCTATACCGTTGGATTTGCCGCCGAAACACAAAACTTGGAAAATTATGCTAAAGATAAGTTACGGCGTAAAAATCTCGACTTAATTGTGGCCAACGATGTATCTCGAAGCGATATTGGGTTTAACAGTGATAATAACGCCGTCACTATTTTCGGCCCAGAACGGACAAACGTGATTGCCGAGTGCAGTAAGCGTCAGCTCGCTCGGCAGCTCATTGATTTAATTGCTCAAGAAATTCCTAGTGAATAAAGGCTTGGGTATACAACCATACAAGGAAGCACTGCGTGAAAGCGCTGAAAAAAACCAATAATAAAAATCCAGAACAAGTAGCATTTATCAAAGCCTATGCGCTTATTTTGGTGCTGGCCACCGCACTAAGCGGCGGCCTTGGCTGGGTACTCTATGATTCTTTAATTGTTCAGCCAGAAAGCCAGGAGATTAAAGCCACGGCCGCTAAGCACTCCCGTGAGCACGCTGACACAGTGCATCAATACCTCACCAAAGTGAGCGGGAACCTGGCCCGCTTCGGGCAGCGCCCCAATGTGGCCGAGGCCTTGCTTGGGCATAATGAAACAGTGCTGAATAAGTTTCAGCTGGTGCTCAAGCGAGCTTTTCCAGATGCGCTAAACATTCGCTTCATCCCCGCAGACAAAGAGGCTCGCGAAGCAAGCTTAAAATCCAAACTATTGTTCACTGAACTGGACATGATCAATCGCGCATTGGAAAAAGACATTGTTCTACCCGAAGCCATAAAATTGAATAAGGTATGGGCACTCAATTTAATTACGCCGCTAACCGACCCTAAAGATGAGGGCGTCGCCGTTGGGGTCATCATGATGAGTATTCCGCTGACAAAACTCAGCGAAACCCTCGCCGCATTAAATACCGACACCGGCCAGACTAGTGTGCTGCAAACTTTTTCAGGCGGCCAGCCTATTAAGATACTCAGTGTGGGAACTAGCGATTTTGACCATCCTGGGCAGGTGAGTAAAATCGATGGTAGTTATTGGAGCGTACGTTTTAAACCCTCCGCACAGCTGGCAAATGAAGCGGCAAGAAGCCCAAGCCTTCTCTTTATCGGTATTGGTTTACTCTTTGTACTATGCGCGGGTGGCGGCTGGAAATTTGCGCATAAGTTGGCAAAACAACACACTCAAAAGCGTAGTGCTTCGGTGAAATCTGCCAGAAGTAAAGCAGACGGTGAAGTCAGCGATATCGCCTCACCAATGTATCAAAACCAAAATATCCTCGATGTGAATGTTCAAGACGAAGACAAGGATATTCTCGGCCTAAATGAAACAGCTGTGAGCGAAGGTGATGCCACAGCGCAAAACTCAGATGACTCGGCTTCCGCTACGAAGGTCAGCGATATCAACGACGTTATCTTCCGCTCCTACGATATTCGCGGAGTTGTGGGTGAACAGTTGAGCTTCGAACTCGCAGAAAAAATTGGTAAGGCCGTGGGTAGCGAGGCTCTAGATCATGGCGAAAAATGGATCATTGTTGCTCGCGACGCGCGCATACACAGCCCTCAGCTGTGCGAGCAACTCATCAATGGCATTCGCAGCACAGGCTGTGGCGTTGTCAACATAGGCACCGTGCCAACACCCCTAATGCACTTTGCCACCCATGAACTCGACGCAAGCGCCAGTGGCGTGATGGTTACCGCCAGCCACAACAGCGCCGAATACAATGGCTTTAAAATAGTTATCAATGGCAATACCCTCGCCGACGACTCAATTCAGCAGCTTCGCTCCCGCATCGTTCGCGGCGATTACCATCGCGGGCAGGGTGAAGAACAAGCACACAATATTGTTCCTGACTACATCGACAAAATATTTTCTGACGTGGCTCTCGCGGGTGAAATCACCATTGTGGTAGACGCCGCTAACGCCGTTGCGGGTGAAGTGGCGCCCCTGCTGCTTGAAGAGCTAGGCTGTGAAGTCATTCCTCTGCACTGTGAAATTGACGGCAATTTCCCGAACCATAACCCAGACCCTACTCAACTCGAAAACCTGCAAGACCTCATTGAGAAGGTAAAAGAAACAGAGGCTGACTTAGGGGTTGCTTACGATGGAGACGGTGATCGATTAGTGGTTGTCACACCCCAGGGTGATATCATTTGGCCCGATCGTTTGTTGATGCTATTTGCCAAAGACATCGTCACTCGAAACCCCGGCGCCGATGTTATTTTTGATGTGAAGTGTACCCGGCAGCTAAACAACCTTATATCCAGCTATGGCGGCCGGCCCATTATGTGGAAAAGCGGTCACGCTCACATGAAAGCCAAGATGATAGAGACCGGCGCCCTTTTGGGAGGTGAACTGTCTGGCCACATCTTTATCAAGGACCGCTGGTTCGGCTTTGATGACGCCATCTATGCCACCTCACGCTTACTGGAAATTATTACACTTCGCGATCAAGATCTTGATACCATTTTCGAAGATTTACCTGAGCTGCCCAACACTCCGGAGATTATAGTGCCTATTGATGAGGACAAAAAATTCTCATTTATCAAGCAATTGGTCGCCCAGGGCAATTTTGAAAATGGTAAAATCACTACCATTGATGGCCTCAGAGTCGATTTCGCCAGCAGCTGGGGCTTGGTGCGTGCATCAAATACTGGCCCAGCACTTACTTTGCGTTTTGAGGGTGACAGTGACGAAGCACTCGCGGAAGTACAGGCGATCGTCAAACGTGAAGTTTCCAAAGTTGACGGCACTCTTGAGCTGCCTTTTTAACCCTTTCTTAAAATACTAGGTTTACATTATGTCTGTTTCCCGCGATGCCGCTATGAATATCGCCAAAGTACTTACCGAAGCTCTTCCCTATATTCAACGCTTTTCCGGTAAAACGGTAGTAGTGAAATTTGGCGGCAATGCCATGGTAGACGAGGCCTTACAAAATAGCTTTGCCCGCGACATTGTACTTATGAAAGCAGTGGGCATGAACCCTGTAGTGGTTCACGGTGGCGGACCACAAATTGGAAAACTGCTCGAGCAGCTCAATATAAAGTCAGAATTTGTTGACGGTATGAGAGTAACTGACTCACAAACCATGGACGTTGTAGAAATGGTTTTGGGTGGCTCAGTAAATAAGCAAATAGTACATCTAATAAATCGCAATGGTGGCCAGGCCTTTGGTATTACCGGCAAGGACGGCAATTTAATTCGCGCTAAAAAATTGTCGGTCAGCCGGAAAACACCCGACATGCAATCCAGTGAAATCATTGACATAGGCCACGTTGGTGACGTGGAGACTGTCAATACCGACGTTATCGATATGCTAACCAGCGGAAACTTTATTCCCGTAATCGCCCCCATTGGCGTCGACGCCCAAGGCAATTCCTACAACATCAATGCAGACTTGGTTGCGGGCAAAGTCGCTGAAGTTTTGAATGCAGAAAAACTGATGCTGCTGACGAATGTGTCTGGCCTACAAGATAAACAGGGCAAAGTACTCACTGGTATGAGCACCCAACAGGTGGATGGGCTCATTGAAGATGGCACCATTTACGGAGGCATGCTACCAAAAATATCCTGCGCTCTTAATGCCGTAAAGTCAGGCGTTTCCAGCGCCCATATTATTGATGGTCGTGTGGCCCACGCCGTATTACTGGAAATTTTTACCGACGCGGGTGTCGGCACACTGATTACTAACAGCGGCAGTCAAAAAACAGCACCTTAAATGAGGCGCAATAAAAACTTCCTTGACCGGTTGCTGCGCGAGCCATAACTGGCTAGGATGTGTGGACGAGATTCAAATTGCGCCAGACATGGCACAGCATTGAGCAGCAGCTGAAGTTTTGAGCCGGACAGGTATCCTCTTCTAAAAATAGAAAAGCAAGACACTATTCTATGAACAAACCCAACCAAAAAGTCTCCCGCCGACAGCAAATTCTCGAAGCGCTTGCGCACATGCTAGAAAATAGCCCTGGTGCACGAATCACTACGGCGGCATTGGCGAAAGAAGTGGGTGTTTCTGAAGCCGCGCTGTATCGACATTTCCCCAGTAAGTCGAAAATGTTTGAGGGTTTGATTGAATTCATCGAGGAAACACTGTTTTCCCGCATCAACATGATTGTTGCGGAAGAGACCGAGGCCCTCGCCAGCTGCGAGAAAATACTCTTTTTGCTGTTGACCTTTTGCGAGCGAAACCCAGGAATCACCCGCATCCTAACCGGCGACGCTTTAGCCGGAGAAACCGAACGCTTGCGGCTTCGAGTCGCCCAGCTGTTTGAACGCCTGGAAACTCAAGTTAAGCAAATTTTGAGAGAAGCTGAGATTAGAGAAGGTGTTCGCCCCAACTTACCTATAAATGCCGCGGCCAATTTATTGATGTCAAATGCGGAAGGTCGAATCGCACAGTTTGTGCGAAGTGAGTTTAAACGCGCCCCAACAGAATATTGGCAAGATCAATGGCCAATCTTAATTCAGGGCTTTTTAAAACCTGTACTGTCACCCTCGATCTAAATTTCGGCTTAGGCTATTTAGCCGAAATTTCTTCAAAACGAACCTTGTCTCGATCGTATTTGTCCACCACTTCCTGATATTCCAGCAAGCGTAAACGCACCTGTTCTTGAGAGTCTTCCAGTTCATTTTCCAATGCAGTCAACTTGTTCAAGACCACCTTTGGCACCTCGCGTCCAGATCGTTCAATATTGGCCGCCTTATCTTGCTGCTCTTTAATCGCCGTTTTCTTGCTATTGATGTTACTGTGAATAATGGCAATGTTCGTATCTAGATCTGCCAATTTACGCTTTTTAGCAGCGTTAATATCGGAAATGCTACTGTAGCGACGACGCAGGCGCTTGTCCCACAAGGCCAAATTCTCAGCCAGTTCAGCAGCCTCGGCTTTAGCCGCAACCTCGGCCTCTGACAAAGCGGGAGGAACTACTTTCACTACCTTGCCCGACAAGCTCACTATTTCATAACCCTTCTGGGCGTATATAGGCGGTATTGTGTGATGTAAAACCTTCACCCCTTTGTCATTAACATAGCGATAGAAAACCTTCGACGGCAACTCCGATTTAGCGACAGCCACATTAGACGCGCCAGCAACACTTAGGATTACACCTAGGGCCATCCAATACCAAGGCTTAGTCAACACGCTTGTGGCCATAGTTTTACCTCTATATTCCATACTTTGCTCGGTACGCCTCAATGGCTGCGACTTTTTCCTGCTCATTTGATTCAGCTTCTAAGTATCGAACGATGTCTTCTAGCTTAATAATGCTGATCACAGGAATCCCGTATTCCTTTTCGACCTCTTCAATGGCCGAAGATTCACCTTGGCCACGCTCTTGGCGATTCAAGCCAATTAACACCGCTGCCGGTTTTGCTCCTGCGCTTTGGATAATACTCATGACCTCACGCACAGCGGTGCCTGCGGTAATCACATCATCAATAATCAATACGCGCCCAGCAAGTGGCGCCCCCACTAAAGAACCCCCTTCACCGTGGTTTTTAGCTTCTTTGCGATTGAAACAATAAGGGTAGTCTTGTTGATGCTGGTCTGCCAAGGCGACAGCAGTGGTAGCCGCTAGGGGAATGCCCTTGTAGGCAGGCCCAAATATAAGATCGAAGTCTAAACCTGAGGCGTTGATTGCAGCAGCATAATGCCTGCCAAGCTCCGCCAGCGCAGCTCCGGTTTGGAACTTTCCGGCGTTAAAAAAATACGGACTGGTACGCCCAGACTTTAGTGTGAAAGACCCAAAACCGAGGGCTTGGTGTTTTAAAGCCAACTTAATGAAGTCTTGTTGGTACTTTTGCATAGCTATTTCCTGTAAATGATCTAACTTTTACTTCACTACTAACAATAAAGTATAAAGCTCGGGTATCATACACAGTCCGTAATAAAGGGGCTAATATGCGGATCATAAGTCTATCTGTCGACGGAATCCATCAAGCTGCGCAACGTGGTTTGTATGACTGGTTAATCAGTCAGGACGCCGACATTATTTGTCTTCAGGACCTTCGGGCTCTGGAGCCTGAACTCGATCATGCCGTTTTTCATCCAGAGGGCTACAACGCCTATTTTTTTGATTCTGGGGTAAAACATTACAATGGCGTGGCCATTTACACACGCAAGCAACCTAAGGCTTTAATTTATGGCCTGGGGTTTAGCTCTGGTGTCGATATGGAAGGCCGCTATTTGCAGGCCGATTTCGAAAATATCAGCGTGGGAACACTGCTGGCGCCTTCGGCTGACTCGGAAATGGAGTCGCAGGAAGTAAAAATTAAATTTTTTGATGACTTCCAAGCCCATCTCAGCAAAATTGCTCGCAAGCGGAGGAATTTCATCTTCTGTGGTAATTGGGCGATGGCGCACAAGAAAGTGGATGTACAGAATGCCGCTCAAAATGAAAATCGCTCAGGTTTTCTGCCCTATGAGCGACGCTGGATGGACCAGTTGTTTACCCAGCTTGATTATGTAGACGCCTTTCGCTACGCCGAGAAAGATCCCGACGAGTTTACTTGGTACCCCAATGACGAAGCCGACAATGGCTGGCGCGTGGACTATCAAGTAGCCTCTTCAGGCCTGGCTCACCAGATTGAATATGGCAAGATTTACAAAAACAAGCGCTTCTCCAGTCACCTCCCCGTAATTATGGATTTCGATATCGAATTGTAGTGGCCGCGTTTGGCACGGTGCGGTACGAGCTTCGCTCGATGGGGGGCTGGCGTGGCACCGAGCGGGGTTGGCTTGGCACCGAGCGGGGTCAGAGCCAATTCTCGCGGTGAGAGCTCTCAGTCTTGTGCGAAGTTCAAGCGAAATTGGCTCTGACCCCATTTAGAAAACGTTGGCACAAACTCCCTCAACACAAGCACCGCAGTTCACTCCGATATTAGTGGAGTGCTCCCTTTCGACCAGGGGTCAGAGCCAATTTCGCTCTACCACTGCACAAGACTACAAACCCGCACCGCGAGAATTGGCTCTGACCCCGCACCGTGTCGTCCTTAGACTCTCGACCCAGCACCGTGCCGTTCGTAGAAAAACTCTAGTCTTGCAGTGCGCTCTTCTGCAGATCATTTAGCTCATTAATGCCTTTTTTGGCGAGGGCCAACATCTGGCCAAATTCCGCCTCGGTAAAAGGTTTGCCTTCCGCGGTGCCCTGCACTTCAATCATGCCGCCATCGTCCGCGATCACAACGTTCATGTCTGTTTCAGCGTTAGAATCTTCGGGATAATCTAAATCCAACACCGGAACACCTTCATAGATTCCCACTGAAACCGACGCAATCATTCTCGCCATAGGTTCACCTTTCAGTAATCCTTTTTCGCGCAAGTATGAGATTGCATCTGCCAATGCTACACAGGCACCGGTGATAGAGGCCGTGCGAGTACCACCGTCAGCCTGTATTACGTCACAATCGATGGTAATGGTGTTTTCACCTAAGGCTTCTAAGTCTAGCGCCGCACGCAGTGAGCGCCCTATAAGACGCTGAATTTCCACTGTGCGACCACCTTGCTTACCTCGAGCCGCTTCTCGGCCCATTCGCGAACCCGTGGAGCGGGGGAGCATACCGTACTCAGCAGTAACCCAACCACGGCCCTCTCCGCGCATGAAACGAGGGACACCTTCACTCACACTGGCCGTGCAAATCACTTTGGTATTGCCAAATTCGATCAACACCGAGCCTTCGGCGTGACAGGTGAATTGACGAGTGATGCGTACATCGCGAAGTTGGTCAGGTTGACGGCCGCTAGGTCGTTGCATGATGATTCCTTTTAATAAACATTAAATTTGTCTGAAAGCAGGCCGGGGATTATACCCGAACACGGTCGCTCTATGTGCTAGAATTCGGCATTCACACCACGATGGCTTAAGAAAAGGGAGCTAGCACAACAATGGACGCACCACGCAGTATGACAGCCTTCGCACGGCAAGAATTTAACCAGAAATGGGGTACTCTCACCTGGGAAATTAAGAGCGTCAATCACCGCTACCTTGAGCCTCACTTCCGCTTGCCTGAATCATTGCGCCTGATAGAAAACGGCCTGCGCGAGCGCCTTCGCAATCAGCTTAGCCGCGGTAAAATTGAAGCGAGCTGCCACTTACAATTTCATCAGAGCGAAGACAGTGCCCCAGCCATCAATTTGGCCCTTGTAAAACAACTGGGCGAAGCTCTGGTGCAAGTGCAGAACGTCTTACCCGACGCTGAAGCGGCCAATACTCTAGAAATATTAAAATGGCCGGGAGTCATGCAACAGCAGGAAGTTGATGCCGATTTACTACAAAGTGCGGCTCTCGAACAATTTGCCTTGGCCATTACACAACTCAACGACAATCGATGTCGCGAAGGCGCTGAGCTAAAACGCTTCATTGAACAGCGCCTAGATGCTATCGACATTCAAGTAAGCCAGGTGCGAAAGCTCATGCCCGGCATCCTGAAAGCGCAAAGAGATCGTCTGCAAGCACGTTTGTCAGAACTGAGTGGTGAATTAGACACAGAACGCCTTGAACAAGAGATTGTACTTGTTGCACAAAAAGCCGATGTTGATGAAGAGCTCGACCGGCTTGAGACGCACCTACTGGAAGTTCGTCGCACCCTAAAGCAGAAAAGCGCTATTGGCCGACGCTTGGACTTTCTAATGCAAGAACTCAATCGCGAGGCCAATACATTATCTTCCAAATCTATTGTCAGCGAAACAACCCAAGCAGCTGTTGAACTGAAAGTATTGATTGAGCAGATGCGCGAACAGATCCAGAATATTGAATAAGGACTACCAGCCATGAGCAGACGCGGCACACTATTTACTGTTTCAGCACCTTCGGGCGCGGGTAAAACTAGCTTGGTACAGGCACTGATCGAGAGCACAGAAAACATTTGTGTCTCGGTATCTCACACCACCCGCGCTATGCGGCCCGGTGAGGTTGATGGGCTTAACTACCACTTTGTCGATCAGCAAACCTTCCAAGACATGTTGGGCCAAGCGGCATTTTTAGAGCACGCTCAGGTTTTTTCCAACTTCTATGGCACCTCCCAGCGCTGGCTGGAAGACACCTTGAAGCAAGGTCAGGACGTCATACTTGAAATTGACTGGCAGGGCGCGCAACAAGTTCACCACAAGATGCCCGATACCGTGGGAGTGTTTATTTTACCCCCCTCTCAGGAAACCTTGCGCACTCGCTTAACCGGACGCGGCCAAGACGACGAGGCGGTGATTGACGCCAGAATGAATGAAGCGGTCAACGAAATGACCCACTATGTTGAAGCCGATTACCTAATCATCAACGATGTATTTGAGGCGGCATTAGACGAGTTTAAGCTTATTGTGGGTTCCCAAGCACTTAAATTGACGCAGCAGCAACAGGTTCACCAAGAATTACTGTCTGGGCTATTGTCCTGACTGGTCATTTTGCGTACACTGGCCGACTTTTTAAATCTGGCGCATAATATATTTGCGTCTCTCAATTTTGTTTCGTTTTACTGGAAAAGACTATGGCTCGTATTACTGTTGAAGATTGTCTCGATCACGTTGATAACCGCTTTGAGTTAGTTATGGTTGGCAGCAAGCGCGCACGCCAATTGGCGGTTGGCGGCAAAGACCCAATGGTTCCACAAGAAAACGACAAGCCAACGGTATTGGCATTGCGCGAAATCGAAGCGGGCCTTATCGACGCCAGTATTTTGACCGAAAAAGAAGAACCTGAATACGACGAAGCGCCCAGCACAGAAGCCCTCGGCGAATAAGACAGCCTCAGTAATACAGGAGGAAAGCCTTGCTCACAATTGATGTGCTTAGCCACAGGCTTTCCTCTTATCTGGAGCCTCCTCAGATTCAACGGGTTAGGCATGCCTACTACTATGCTGAGCAAGCCCACGACGGTCAAAAGCGCCGCAGTGGTGAGCCCTATATCACCCACCCCCTAGAAGTGGCTGAAAATCTAGCCAATATGCACATGGACCATCAAAGTTTGATGGCCGCAATGCTGCACGATGTCATTGAAGACACCGCTATTAGTAAAAAGGCTATTGCCGAACAGTTTGGCGAAACTGTTGCGGAATTGGTCGACGGTGTAAGTAAACTCACCCAATTCGAGTTTGATACCCCCGCTGAAAAGCAGGCCGAAAATTTCCAAAAAATGGCCCTGGCCATGGCGCAGGATATTCGGGTCATTATTGTTAAATTAGCTGACCGCCTACACAACATGCGCACCCTCGAGGCACTTAAGCCCGAAAAGCGTCGCCGCATCGCCAAAGAAACTCTAGAAATATACGCGCCAATTTCACACCGACTGGGTATGAATGATCTGCGCATTGAATTTGAAGACCGCGGCTTTTATGCCATGCACCCCCTGCGGGCCAGCCGCTTGAAAGCGGCACTGGCTACCGCGCGCGGCAACCGCAAAGAGCTCGTAGAGAAGATCCAAGGCGCTATAGAAATACGCTTAGAAAGGGAGACCATCAACGCCATTGTTATTGGCCGTGAAAAACACCTCTACAGCATTTACCAAAAAATGCGCCTTAAGAAAAAGTCGTTTAAAGAGATAATGGATGTATACGCCTTCCGCATTGTGGTTGACGAGGTAGACACTTGCTACCGCGCACTCGGCGCCATCCACAACCTCTATAAACCCGTGATCACCGAATTTAAAGACTACATCGCCATCCCCAAAGCCAACGGCTATCAGTCATTACACACTGTGTTGGTAGGCATGCACGGCGTGCCCATTGAAGTGCAAATACGCACCAAAGAAATGGACGAAATGGCCAACAACGGTATTGCGGCCCACTTTCTGTATAAATCAGATAGTGATGAAGGTAGTAACAACAGCACCGCCCGCGCCAGGCAGTGGGTACAAGGCTTGCTGGAAATGCAGCAGGCCGCGGGCAGTTCTCTGGAATTTATTGAGAACGTTAAAATCGATTTATTTCCAGACGAAGTGTATGTATTTACCCCTAAAGGGCAAATTGTTGAATTACCCAACGGCGCTACAGCCGTAGACTTTGCCTATGCCGTACACACCGATGTGGGCAACGGCTGTGTAGCCTGCCGCATTAACGGCCACTTGGCGCCACTGTCCCAAACCCTGAAAAGTGGACAAAAAATTGCCGTGATTACGGCTCCCGGCGCGCAACCCAACCCCAATTGGTTGAATTTTGTCAGCTCTGGCAAAGCGCGCTCGGCCATTCGTCACTTTCTAAAGAACCAGCGGCATCACGAATCCATTGAATTGGGTCAGCGCATGCTTTCACGCAAGTTGGCCGATGCCAACATCGACTTTGATTCCCTGACAGAAGAGCAGCTAAATACCCTGCGTGAAGGCGCCAATGTGACTTCAGTGGATAAATTGCTCGAAGATATCGGGCAGGGCAATCGCATCGCATTTGCTGTGGCAAAATTGCTGAGCCCCCCTGAGGGTTCAGGCAGCGGTGGGGCAAATATTTATTCGCCGCTCATGATCGATTCTGCCGAAGAGGTAATGATCAGTTTTGCCCGCTGTTGCCGCCCCATTCCAGGCGACCCCATTATTGGCCACGTGAGTTCTGGTAAGGGCCTAGTGATACATCAAGACACCTGTCGCAATATCAATGAGCTGCGCAGCAATCCGGAAAAAATTAATTTGGTTAACTGGGCTCCCACCGTTGTCGGCGAGTTTCTAGTGGATATTCGGGTAGAGGTAGGTTCTGAGCGAGGTATTATTGCTTCTTTAGCCACCCGTATCACCGAACTTGGCGCCAATATTGAACAAATTAATGTAGATGAGCGCGATGCACACAACAGCGTCATCAATTTGTGCATTGGCGTGAATAATAGAATACATCTCGCCAATGTGATGAGACGTGTTCGCGGCCTAAGTGCGGTCATCCGTATTAGTCGAAATAGAAACTAAACCCCCCTTTTCTTTTAGATTAACAACTTTAAAGAGCATTAGCTTTATGACTAACAAAGCGATCATTCATTCTGAGCAAGCCCCAGAAGCCATTGGCACCTACTCACAAGCCGTAAAAGTAAACAGCACGGTTTATCTGTCTGGCCAAATTCCCTTGAACCCTGAAACCATGACATTGGTAGAGGGCGACTTTGCCGCTCAAGCTCACCAGGTGTTTAAAAACCTCAACGAAGTTTGCGTAGCCGCCAACGGCTCTTTGCAAGATGTAGTTAAGTTAAACCTCTATCTCACAGACCTGAGCAATTTTCCCATTGTGAATGAAGTCATGGCCCAATATTTTAGCGAGCCTTACCCCGCCCGCGCTGCGATTGGTGTCAGTGAGCTGCCCAAAGGTGCTGTAGTTGAAGCCGACGGCATTATGGTGCTTTAAGCAAAGCGCTCCAACCGGAACTATAGTCTGGGTGAATAAAGCGGTAACCGGTATCGAGCAAACGTCGGTTGCTACAACGCTTGCCTTGATCACCGCCCTCAATATCGACATGGGGCGGCTCTGCCACACCCAATTTTTCCGCAATATATCTACGCACTTCCCTACCGCTCACCGGTAAGTGGTCCGTCGCCATGTAAATTGGGTCAAGTTGACTTTCGAGTAGCAGCAAATGCGCCAACACTCCGGCACAGTCGTCTACGTGGATTCTATTGGTGAATCCGCGGCCGATAGGTTTGCCGGTTTTAAGCGAATTTAGCAGCTGTGTTCGGCCTGGCCCGTAAATGCCCGAAAATCGAACCACTGAACAGGGCAGGGAGCTGTTTAGCAAAATGTCTTCGGCTTGCCTCAATAACACGGCGCTGGCGCGCTTGGGTTCTGCTGGCGAATGCTCGTCCACCCACGAGCCGTCGCTCTGACCGTAAACACTGGTACTAGACACCCAAAGCACCCGCTTAGCAGGCACGGCACTGGTTTTTATACACTTATCTAAAACACTGGCCCCGGCCACATAACTCGCCCGATAGGCGTCTTCCAGAGGTTTTTCACGGCCTGGAGTAAAGGTAGCAACGATGCAATCAAAACCGTGAGACAAAATCTGTGACAATTGTTCTTCATTAGTCGCGTCACATTGACTAAGCTGAAAGGAGGCACTTTCACTGATGCCATCGGCTGGTAAGTTACGACGAATACCCGTGACATCGAAGCCGAACTGGGTCATTAGCGCTGCTAAGCGATGACCAATATCGCCGCAGCCGACAATAAGCAATTTAGGGCGGGGAAAATATGACTTCAAATGAATTCTGCTCCTTGTTAATTTACTAAGCGTTACTCGCTGTATTGGTGCAGAACAGCTGCATCAAACACAATAGACGCAATACCATACATTAAATGGGTTGGATCATGACACTCACTGAACTGCGCTACATTGTCACCCTAGCCCAAGAGCAACATTTTGGTCACGCTGCTGAGCGCTGCTACGTGAGCCAACCGACGCTCAGCATCGCCGTTAAAAAACTCGAAGAAGAATTGGGTATAGCCCTGTTTGAGCGCTCCAAAACCCGGGTTCATCCAACCCCACTCGGAGAAAAGGTTGTAGCCCAGGCCCAGCTGGTGCTCGAGCAAGCCGCCACAATTAAAGACATTGCCAGTGCCGGCAAAGACCAGCTCAGAAGTCCGCTTCAAGTAGGCGCAATTTTTACCATTGGCCCTTATCTATTCCCGCAGTTTATCCCCAAGCTGCAGTCTTTGGCCGAAAATATGCCACTGTTTGTTGAAGAGGGCTACACCGCAACACTGCGCCAGCGCCTGCGTAAAGGCGAACTTGATGTCATTGTGGTAGCCCTGCCGTTTACCGAAGCCGATGTGGTGACCCAAGCCCTCTACGACGAGCCTTTTGTTGTTTTACTGCCCACCGGTCACCCGCTGGCGGCCCTCGAGAGCATTGAGCCCGATGACCTAGACCCTTACAATGTGCTGCTCTTGGGTGATGGTCACTGCTTCAGAGATCAAGTGCTAAAAGCTTGCCCTAACCTCAAGCCCTCCCCTGAAAAGAACAATGGCCGTGTCCACACCGCCGCCGAAGGTAGTTCGCTGGAAACAATGCGCCATATGGTAGCCTCAGGTTTGGGTATTACAATTTTGCCGCAGTCGGCCGCGGCTACACAGACCTATGCTCCAAACCAACTTGTGACAAGGCCCTTTGCCAATATAGCGGCTACCCGCACTGTGGCGCTGGCCTGGCGTGCCAGCTTCCCTAGGCATCGCGCTATAGACGCCTTGAGAGCATCCATTTTAGCCTGCCACCCAAGCAGCCAAGCACCGAGCCCCATAAATTAGGTCTTATGAACGATATTGCCGCCCCGCCAAAATCGAGAATCGTTAAAACGAGCGCTCCTACCCTAGACCACATTGATGTCACCGTCCTCAAAGGCGTAGGTAAGCAATTCGCCGAAAAACTCGCTAAAATCGGTCTGCGCACACTGCAAGATATTCTTTTTCATTTACCCATGCGCTATATCGATCGCACGCGGGTGTCATCCATTGGTTCACTGGGGCCCAATCTAAACATCGTCATAGAAGGCGAAATCAAAGCCTGTGATGTGGTGTTTGGGAAACGACGCAGCCTGATGTGTCGAATTCATGATGGTACAGGCACGCTTAACCTACGCTTTTTCCACTTCTCGTCAGCGCAAAAGCAGAATTTACAAACCGGTTTACGTTTGCGCTGTTTTGGCGAAACACGCAGAGGCGCCTCCGGCCTAGAAATTTACCACCCAGAATACGAGATCTTAAAAGACAAGAGCGCCACCAGCGACAAAGCACTGAAAGAGCGCCTAGCCTTAAATCAAACCTTAACGCCGGTTTACCCAACGACGGAAGGGCTCACTCAGCAACGCATGCGCGGCCTAGCAGAACAAGTACTGGCAATGATGGACAACACCAGTCTGCAAGAGTTATTGCCTCCTCAACTAAGACCTAGCCAAGGTCAAAGCTCGTTGGCTGAGTCGCTTCGCTATTT
>CAJWBQ010000038.1 GCA_913020115.1 uncultured Cellvibrionales bacterium | reverse complement strand
GAGGAGGCCCTGCGGCACTACAACTTAAGTTTTGAGCAAGTGGTCGGCGCGATCCGCGGTTCCTCTTTGAATTTGCCGGCGGGCACGATTAAAACCGATACCGGAGATATTCAGGTACAAACTCGCGGTCAGGCTTATTCTGCCAATGATTTTGAGCGGATTGTGGTCGAGAGCCGGCCAGACGGTTCCAAGCTGTATGTAGGGGACATTGCAGAAGTTACCGACGGTTTTTCTGATTTTGAATTAATATCTCGATTGAATGGTAAGCGAGCTATATATCTTGAGTTGTATATCACCGAAAACCCTGACGTATTGAGCGCCGCGGCCGCGGTGAGAGATTATCTAGACAAAGTGACACCGCAGTTACCACAAGGAATCATGGTAAGCGTGCCCCGCGACATGTCAGTACTGTTTACTGGGCGTATGAATCTTCTTTTGAAGAATTCTTTCTCAGGTTTATTGCTGGTATTTGTGGTGTTGATGTTGTTCCTTCGTCCAGCTTTGGCCATGTGGGTGTGCTTGGGTATTGTTATTGCCTTCATGGGAACATTTTGGTTGTTGCCGTATTTCGGTGTCAGTTTGAACATGGTCTCCCTGTTTGCTTTTCTACTGGTGTTAGGCATCGTCGTGGACGATGCCATTATTGTTGGGGAAAGTGTTTACTCAGAGCAGCATAAAAATGTGGAAGGGGCAGTTGCCGCTGCACGAGGTACTAAGTCCATTAGCAAACCCGTGTTATTTGCGGTGATAAGCACCATGATCTTTTTTGCACCGATGCTGTCCATTCCCGGTGGCATGGGAGACATGATGTACAGTATTCCTGATATTGTGATTTTGGCATTATTTTTCTCGCTGGTTGAGTCACTGCTAATTTTGCCCTCTCACCTTTCGCATATGAAACCGGAAAACCCGAACCCGCGTTTTAAATTTTTAGGTGTATTAGAGCGCTGGAGAGAAAAATTGGCTGATGGCATGCTGCATTTTTCAGACAGCGTCTATCGTCCAAATTTGAAGAAGTTGCTTACTCATAACGGCGCTACCATTGCGTTTTTTGCAGTTGCCTTTGGTTTGTCTGTTGCCACTTATATGGGAGGTTGGCTGCCAAAGGGTTTTATGCCTGTTGTGCCGTCTGATTTTATTCGCATGTCCATTGTTTTACCTGAAGGTGAAGCATTTCAGAAAGTAGAAAGAGTTTTACTGAAAGTTGAAGCCACAGTGGAAGAGCTCAAACAGGATGAAGATTTACTTCTTGCGAACAATCAAAAACCCTTTGTTACTTATTCTCAAAATTGGGCTTACGGCACGAACATATGGTTGACCTTGGGGCTAGAGCCGGGTGAAAACCGAGATGTTGCCGCGCCAGAAGTGGCTAGACGTTGGCGAGAGCTAATCGGGCCTCTGCCCGAAGCGGAAAGTTTGGATATTTCAAGCACCATTAATAAACGAGGGAAAGGCATTCGACTTCGTTTAACGGCGGCAGATTCGGAACAAATGGACGCAGCCCTACAAGAACTGAAGGGCGTCCTGGCACGATACCCCGGTGTGTATGATATTAAAGACAGCCACACAGGTGCGCGTACCGAAATTGAACTCGATTTAAAAGCACAGGCCGAGTCTTTAGGTTTGAGCCTAAATGAAATAGCACGGCAAGTTCGACAGGCTTTTTACGGTGCAGAAGTACAGCGTATCCCGCGCGGTAACGAAGACGTGAAGGTGATGGTTCGCTACCCGAAAGCCGAGCGCAGAAGTTTGGAAACCTTGGATGACATGCGCATTCGCACGGCAGACAAACGAGAGATCGCTCTAGAGGCCGTTGCCGATATAGAGTTTGTGCCCGGTTATACCAAAATTGACCGCATTGATCGTAAACGAAGCATTACTGTTACGGCCGATGTATTAAAAGGCACCAGTAGTCCGGGCGCGATTGTGAGTGAAATAATGCGTAAGAATATGCCGGAGTGGAAAGAGCGTTACCCCGGTTTCAAAGTCAGTTTAGATGGCGATATGAAAGAAGAGTCTGATTTTCTATCCACAGCCGCTAAAAACTTCGCTTTGGCTTTACTGGTTATTTACGGCTTGATGTCTGTAGCCTTTAGGTCTTACTGGCAACCTATGCTAATTTTAACCGCCATTCCTTTTGGCTTCATGGGAGCCATTATTGGTCATGTAATAATGGGCCGAGAAGTAAGCATGATGTCTATGCTCGGTTTCTTTGCCTGTGCAGGGGTTGTGGTGAATGACAACTTGGTTTTACTCGATCGCATCAATACTCTGCGAGAGCAGGGTAAAGATGTACTCACTGCTGTGCTCGATGCCGGCCGCGATCGTTTCAGACCCATCATATTAACGTCTCTGACTACGTTCATTGGCTTGGTGCCCATTTTGGCGGAGACCAGCTCGCAGGCGAAATTTTTGATTCCCATGGTTATTTCTCTCTCGTTTGGCGTGTTGTTTGCCACAGTGGTTACCTTAGTACTGGTGCCCAGTTTGTATTATGTCGGCGAGCGTATACGCGCAAAAATTTCGGGCCGACCGATGTTGCTAGCCTCAGACTAACAAAAAGTAGCCACAGGCCATTTTATGGGCTTGTGGCAACTCTTTATATTCCCTTGCGCTAATAAAATATTTTTTTAAAACATATCCGTCCTACCCCGCCCATCTAAGCCTTGCTTTCTACTTATCAAACCTCGTAACTGGCGTATACTTAAAAATAGTTGTCTCGCAATCATGGATGTGCGAACAGTTAATAAAGGACGCGATCTTAAACGGGTACTTATTATGAATAGACACTACTACATCAGTGAAGACCTTGATGAATTGGAAGCTGTAGAAAACGAGCTGGAAGAATCGGGGCTTGCCACCGCACAAATTCACGTATTAAGTGATGATGATGCTGGGCTTGAGCACCACCATCTACATGAAGTTGAATCGGTATTAAAACGCGACGTTGTGCACTCCACCGAAATAGGGGCGCTGGTAGGGGTTTTTTTGGCGGCTTTGGTACTGTTATTAGCCTGGCTTTCTGGGCTGCCAGAAACACTCACCTGGGTACCGTTTGGTTTTCTCGCTGTAGTTGTCTTGGGCTTTTGTACTTGGGAAGGTGGTTTGATGGGTATTCAAACGCCGCACCACGATTTCAAACGATTTCAGGGAGCGCTTAAAGAGGGTCGCCATGTTTTGTTTGTGGATGTAGATGGGCCTCAAGAGCAATTGCTGGAAAGAATTATGAGTTTCCATCCGTCTATGGAAGTGGCGGGCACTGGCGAATCTACACCAGGATGGGTAATAGGGGCACAAAATAAAATGGGTGAATTTACCCGCTGGGCACCTTAGTTCTAAGATTGCTTGAGGGAAGCAAAAAAGGGCTCGTTACCGCTGCCAGTAACGAGCCCTTTTTATTGCGTGATTAAAACTGCTTAAGCTTGAGGCCCAGCCGCTTCTACATCAGCGCTTACATTGAATTGCTTAATGTTTTTGGCAAACAGTCCCGCCAACTTGGCCGCCTGTTCGTCATAGGCGTTCTCATCGCTCCACGCTTTGCGTGGGTTTAAGTATTGCTTATCAACACCCGGTACATTTGCGGGAAGACTCAAGTTTAAAGCGTCTAAATGTTCAGTTTCCACAGCTTCCAGCGAGCCACTTTGAATAGCGGCGACCACAGCCCGAGTCACTGGGATTGGGAAACGTGAACCTTCGCCACCCGCGCCGCCTGAACCGCCGGTCCAGCCAGTGTTCACCAAATAAACTTTCGAGCCGAACTCTTCGATACGCTTCATCAGTAGCTCGGCGTATTCACGTGCTGGGCGAGGCATAAATGGTGCGCCGAAACAGGTTGAGAACGTTGGGTGGATACCCGCTTCTGCCCCTAGCTCGGTTGAACCAACGCGAGCCGTGTAGCCAGACAAGAAGTGATAGGCTGCCGCTTCTTTACTCAGTATGGATACTGGAGGTAAAACACCGGTTACGTCACAGGTTAAAAAGATAACGTTTTTAGGTTCGCCGGCACGGTTCTCTTCAACGCGCAGTTCAACGTGCTCTAAAGGATAAGAGCAGCGACCATTTTCAGTGAGGCTAGTATCACAGTAGTCTGGAATGCGTGTGTCGGGTGTGTGAACAACATTTTCTACGATGGCACCAAAGCGAATGGCGTCCCAGATAACAGGTTCATTTTTTTGACTGAGATCGATAGTTTTTGCGTAGCAACCACCTTCCATATTAAACACAGCGTCTTTCGCCCAACCGTGTTCGTCATCGCCAATGAGGTAGCGTTCGGGGTCTGCTGACAAAGTGGTTTTACCCGTACCAGAAAGGCCAAAGAACAAACAAGTATCGCCGTCTTTGCCAACGTTTGCCGAGCAGTGCATTGGCATGACGTCTTTCTCTGGGAGCAAGAAATTTTGCACAGAGAACATAGACTTTTTCATTTCGCCCGCGTACTTCATACCGGCTAGCAAAACTTTGCGCTGACCAAAGTTAATTAATACTACGCCGTCTGAATGAGTGCCGTCGCGCTCAGGTTCACAGACAAAATTGGCAGCGTGCAATATACGCCACTCGGCTTTTGCGTTGGGGTTGTAGTCTGCGGTGCGAATAAACATGTTGCGAGCAAACAGACCGTGCCAAGCAGTTTCTGTAGTGACGTTTACCGGGATATAGTGATCGGAGTCTTCAGCGACGTGCAGGTTTGAAACAAAGCGGTCTACCTGGCTTATGTGGCTTTCAACTCGGTCCCAGAGGGCGTTAAATTTGTCTTCAGGGAAAGGGCGGTTTACTGAGCCCCAATCGATGCTTCCTGCGGATGTTGATTCTTCTACTATGTAGCGATCGGCGGGAGACCGCCCTGTGCGTTTGCCTGTGACGGCAACGAGTGCGCCGGTGTGGGAAAGAGTGGCTTCTTTGCGGGCTAGTGCCTGCTCTACCAGTTGGGCGCTTGTTGGGTCGGTGTAAACGGTTGCCGCCGTTTCATCAATCTGTGTCATTCGTCGTATCCTGTCAGCTTGTGGCCAGTTAAGTGGGGTAGTTTTCCCTTATTTGTGGTGCTCTTCAGCCGGCGCTATGCAAAGAACAGCGCCAACATTGGATGCCCACTAAGGTTATTAGAATATTTGGGGGGCGAATTATGCCAGAAACCGCCTATTTTTGGGAGGGGAATGTCAAGTATTATAGGCTGTAGGGGCCCTGCTAGTGCAGGGTAGAGGCTTGATCTGGAAAAATTTCCGCCATGTCACTCATTTTAAAAGAATAGTGTTGTTTGCAAAACTGGCAATCGATGCTTACTTTTCCTTGTTCTTCAATCAATTCAGCGACGTCTTTGGGCCCTAAGGTGGCCAGAGTATGGGCGCAGCGAGCTCGAGAACAGCTGCAACTGAAACGCACGGGCAAGCTGTCGAATAGGCGTACTTCATGCTCGTGAAATAAGCGGTACAACAGCGTCTTGTGCTCAAGTTCCAGCAACTCTTGTGGCGTAACCGTTTCAGCAAGAGTGGTAACGGTTTCCCACTGCTCCTTGGAGTTGGTTTTTTGCTGAGGCAGTGCTTGCAGCATCAATGCGCTCACTCGCTGTTCATTGACGGCGATCCAAAAGCGGGTGTCGAGTTGTTCAGATTGCTTGAAGTAGTGTTCAAGACAGGCCGCTAAGGTTTCCTCTTCAAGTGGTACAACCCCCTGATAACGTTGGCCTTTGTCTGGGTCGATTGTAATTGCCAAGACACTCTTGCCCAGTAATTCCTGCATAGTAGCGTTTTCAAGCTCAGAAAAATCGGTTTCTGGTTTCGGGTTGGCTATGCCTCGCAGACCTTTGTGGTGGTCACACTCAGCCATAATAAGCGACAGTGGCCCATCGCCTCGAGCCTGCAGAGTGATGATGCCATCAAATTTGAGTGTGCTAGAGAGCAGGCTGGCCGCGGCCAAAAATTCACCGAGTAAATGCTGCACAGCGCGTGGCGCCGGGTTTTGCTCAGTGACGGTTTGGTAGGCTTCTTCAAGGCTAACCACTTCGCCGCGAATATCTGTTGCGTCGAAAATAAAGCGCTGCATTTGGTCTTTGGTGTGAGGCATAAGGGGTCCACATACTGAAACTAAGGTCTGTCGAACCCCCTATTTTACCTTGAATAGCCTAGCTAGTCTTGTCCGGAATGAACTTTGCCTGCAGGCCTCAGGTCGGGCGAGTGGCTGGCTGGGATTTGGTATCGAGCCAAAATTTCCTTCTCTGCGGCAAGCGCTTTTTGGTGATCAACCACCAGTTGATAGCCAAAGCTGTCTTTCAGCACCACATGCTTCTGCGAGGTGTTGTGGATGGTGCTGTAAAATTGCTTAAAGTTTTTGATAGGCTGCCCATTAACCGTATCAATAATCCAATTTTTCCAGTCATGGAAGCCCAAATTGACATCGGCCGGCAGTATGTTCAAGGCTACTACCAGCTGTTGTTGTTCTTCTGAGCTCCAACGATTTCGCGCATGGAGAAAGCTCACCGGGGCCTTGTTTTGCCACTCCCTACCCCAGCGTTTGATCAAGTTCATATTCAGTGGCACAAAAACAATGCCGCCGTAGATGAAATAGCTTGGCAATTGATCGAAACGCTCATTTTGCACTAAGCTGTAGCTGCGATCTTGCTTACCTGCAATCACACTAACTTCGAGGGTTTTGCCACCTCTTGCCAGAGTCATTTTCACGTTTTCACCGAGGTGAAATTGATCTATGGCGTATTTAAAATTCGTTCGCATATTTTTGCGAAACTCTATTGAGCGGTCTACCGCGATTTCAAAACCATCGATGCGAGTAATTATGTCGTTGGCCTGCACAACGCCGCTGGCGGGCGAGTCGCTAAAGACTTTGGTGACCAAGGCACCGCTCTGGTGAGGCTTTAAACCATAGGCTGCCTTAACCGCTGGGCTCTCCAGGCTTTGGGTGCGAAAACCTAGTTCTGGAAAACCATCGTTGATGCTGTCTTCCGCGTCCTTCATCACATGTTTAATGACGGATGGAGGCACAAAATAGCCGAGGTTTTCCGCCCGCCCGCCACTGTTGGCCTGCATGACCACGCCGACTATTTTTTTATTGGCGATCACTGGTCCGCCACTGTTTCCAGGGTTGATAGCGGCGTCTATTTGTCCCGCCAAAAGGTAGCTTCCACCGTGGGCGTAAAACTGATGCTCCACACGGGAAAGTATCCCTTTAGTAATGCTCAGTGAACTTCCCCCAAAAGGATAACCATATACAGACACTTCTTGTAAGGGATCGGGAAGTGTTCCTATGGCGAGTGGATTCAAGTGGTCAAAAAATCCGGGCTCATCTACGGTGAGAATAGCTAAATCGGAATCGTGAGAAACAAATAAAATCCGCGCTAGGTATTTTCTTGGGTCGCCATTTTTCTGTGCTTGTAAATAGCGGGCGTTGGCGACAACGTGAGCATTGGTCAGTATACGATTTCCTGAAATAACTGCACCAGAACCGCTGCTCTGGCCAGAATTCATCAAGCGCCAAGGAGTGAAATAATCGGGAGCCGCGGAGGATGCATGAATTTTCACAACGGCATTTTTAAGACGTTCAATATCATTTTTAGTATCGGCTTGGAGGCCGGCTGAAAATAACAATAGGCTCGCTATAATAAATTTCACAATCATATCTATGTCCATTTTCACGGGTGTTTGATTATTCTTCAAAACGATTGATCTCATTAAAACGGTGAATTAGACGCCGTTGTTTTTTAGTGGGTTTAGCGTCGCTGACAAGACTGCCTCTAAGAGCTTTTCGTTCAGCGGCGAACCTTTCCCTTTTGGCTAGGCTTTCAGGCGTTTCTGAATACAGTGCTTCAGCTTGAGGCGCGCCTCTACGTTGGTCAGACAAGGCGAGAACCAAAACGTTCTTTTCATCTATTCCCTGACGAATGGTGAGTGTCTGTCCGCAGGTGATTTCTTTACTGGCTTTTACCCTTTGCTCGTCGCAGTGGACTTTACCGCCTTCTATCGCTTGCTTGGCTAAACTGCGGGTTTTGAAAAATCGTGCGGCCCACAGCCATTTATCAATGCGAACTTTATCCATTGTTCTTGCTCGATAATAAAGCTGGGATGATCTCGTCGAAATGTTCAATGGCGGGGTATTCGCTTACTCGCCGCTGTTGTTGACTGTCGGGTTGGTGAACACAGAGCAAATGCGCAATGCCATACTGTTTGGCTGAGCTCAAAATGTTGACGGTGTCGTCGATGAATAAGGTGCGGGCTGGGTCAAACGATTCGTAATCCTGAAGCGCATGCCAAAATTCTTGGGCTTCTTTGGGTTGTTGGAATTGATGAGATGAGATAATAAGGTCGAGGCATTCATCGATCTTAGTGGCTTCTAGCTTAATATCTAAGGTGCGTGGATGCGCGTTAGTGATCAATACCAATTTTTTGTTGCATTGTTTGAGGGCGCGGAGAAATTCCATCACAAAAGGCCGGATATGAATTTTGTGTTGGATTTCTTTTTTCAAGCTGCGGATATCTAGGTCTAGTTTTTCAGACCAAAAATCGATGCAATACCAAGCAAGTGTGCCTTCGTGCGCCTTGATGTAAGAGTGCAGTTTATTTTTTGCTTCAGTTTCATCAACGCCGTGGGTTTGTGCGTATCGCTGCGGTAGATACTCCAACCAAAAATAGTTGTCGAAATGTAAATCCAGTAATGTGCCGTCCATATCTAGAAGAACGGTATCGATGTTATTCCAGTTGATCTTATTGGGGGTCATTTTGTTTTCACCGAGGCCAGAAGGCCTTGAAATATCAGTAGTTGCGCAAGGTAATAGCTTGCCATAATTGCGTGGTCTGCCTGATCGAACGGGATCAGAAATTTATTCACTGCAATGAGAGTATCTGAGGCGATGAAGCTGATTGCCCCGACCAGAACCCTGATGCTATGAGCATAGAAAACGGCCGCAAAGCCCATTAGAGATATAGCGCAAAGATAGGCCAGAATAGCTATGGCGAGTTCCCCCGCGACTGGAAGCAATAAGTTTGCGAAGAACAAGGCGTGGCACAATAGTAGAGCTGCGGTAATTACATGACGTGAGCTAAGTTCATGCCTTTGAATGTGGCCGCGAAGAAACAGGCTGGCGTAAATGAGTTGCGCTACCAAAAAGCTGGCAAGTCCGGCCGGAAAAGACCAGCTATTTGACAAGGTAAGGAGAACATCACCGCTGGCTGAAAATAATAGCGCGAGTGAAATAAGCTGACCCTGCCGACCTTGAAAGTATCGCCGAGAGAAGTAGAGCAGGGCGAGGATAGGCGCAGATTTTACTAGTGCTTCTGCAGGAATATTTCCTAGTGAAAGCAGCGCTAAATACAAAAAAGCAAGCGCAGAAAATAGTGAGGTTTCCCAGAGTTTTAAACGGCTGGGTTGGTCTGTGGGAGAGGTCATTTTTGCACCGCGTCGTTGTATCGATTAAACCTTGCTGCTTGATAGTGAATAAGACCTAAAACAATTGCAGCGTGAGAAAAAAAATAATTTACATAGGCAAGGCGCAATATGAGGCCCTCAAGGGGTAGCCGATTGTGGAGACCAAACAACGCTAAAGAACTGAAAAGCGCTAATGAACCAATATAGATCCAAAGTGATGGGCCGTGATGGAATGCGGCGCCAACTAGCATAAAGCTAGCTGCCCCAGCCAAGAGCCACATAGCTGGGCTCAGTACATCATAGGCTGGGAAAGCCCAAAACGAACTGAGAGACAGCAAGACGAATAATGGTAGAACTTTCAGTAGTTGACTGTAATTGATCTTTGCCTGGGACCAAAAGCAAATACCGTAACAAATAAGCGCTAATAAAGTTGTGGCAGCCCAAGCAAGTTGGTTGCCTTGTGTCAACAGAACACGGGCGCAAACTCCGAGGGTTAGAGCCCAAAGTGACAGCGTAATGAGCGCTTGATTTAAGCCGCGAAGTTTGAGCAGGCTGACGAAACTTAAAAACATCAAAGGAACCGCCCGAAAGAGAACGTCAGAGTAGGTTTCTATACCGGGCATAAATATGGCGGTAGGCAAGGCCAATATGCCGTAAATGAACACCGTCAGTTTTGTTGTGAGCTGCGGCAACGGGTTTTGGTAGATGATCTTAGTAACCTCAGGCCAATATCTTATATACTTGGTGGTTTAGGGTGAGCGATAGCTTGCACCTCATTTAATATATCAGGTAAGACAGGTTATGGCATTGAACAAAGCGTTATTGAATGAGCTTATTGAACTAAGTCGGCAAGCAGGTGAAGCGATTCTGCAAGTTTATCATCAAGTTGATGAGATCGAGATTACCACTAAAGCTGATGATTCCCCGGTTACCGCCGCCGATTTGGCTGCTCACGCAATTATAGAGCCTGGTTTGGTAAATCTCTTAGATGACGTACCAATTTTATCAGAGGAGTCGACATTGCCCGCTTGGGACGTACGGCGTCACTGGCAGCGCTACTGGATTGTAGATCCCTTAGATGGCACTAAAGAATTCATTAAGCGCAGTGGCGAGTTCACTGTCAACATTGCCCTGGTTGATAATGGGGTGCCGGTACTGGGTGTAGTGTATGTCCCGGTATCGGGCGTAACTTACGCAGGTATAGCAGGGCAAGGTGCCTGGAAATATGTGGACGGCATTGAGACGGCTATCCAAACTCGCAGTATTGCATCGCGAAAATCCGCCTCACTGCCAGTAGAAGTAGTCGCTAGCCGCAACCATGGTGCTGAGGAAGTGAATGCCTTGATGGCCCGTGTCAGTGCTGACCTGGGTGAGATCGCGACCAAAAACATGGGCAGTTCCTTAAAATTGTGTCTAATAGCTGAAGGCGAGGCCGACCTCTACCCTCGCTTAGCGCTCACATCTGAGTGGGACACGGCGGCAGCTCAGGCCGTTGTGGAGGCGGCGGGAGGCAAGGTTATTGATGCCGACTTCAATATTCTGCGTTATAACACCAAAGAGAACATTCTCAACCCTTTCTTTCACGTGATAGGCGACCGCAACTTTGATTGGGAGCGTTTATTGTAGCCGAACATAAAGAAAACCCCATATTTGCTCAGTTGAGCTATGCTGAACAGAGTGCCTTCCAATTCGGATAAGGAAGAGCGAAAGCTTGCTTAGCGAGGAGTAGATTGATGACAAAAGTTCAGCGGGTCCAACATGTGGGGATTGGCTTTAACAGCACCTGTTTATTAAAAGAGCAACTTATTAGAGAAATCACGAGCCTGGAACGGCAAAGAGATAGTGTTCGGCTTGTAAACAACACGGTTGATTTCTCGATGCTGCAGACCTACAAGGAAATGATTCACAGCCGTCGAGAAATGCTCAGCGAGTTACCGCCGGGTTCTTGAGTTCATGGCGAGCTAGCGGTAAAGCCCTGAAAATATCGTTTTATTGAATTTAGGTTTTGGAGTCTTCGGGCAGCCACATGGTAATAATGGCCCCGCAGACAACAAAGATAACCCCGATATAAGTAGCGGTATCGGGTACTTGCTGCCAGAAAAGCCAACCCCAAAACCCCGCGAATATCACACCAAAATAGGAGATTGGCGCGATTATGCTGGGTTTTGCGTAGCGAAATGAAACCGTATACAGCTGCATTGCCATATAAAGCCCTATCCCTGACATCAGTCCAATGCCCCATACCTTAAGTGGCGCGGAAGAAAAATTTAATATCGCCAGCGGTAAACTCACCAGCAGTGCGATCGTAAAGTAATAAAACACCACAGTAGCGGCCGACTCGGTGTGCACCAATAAACGGGTGGACACCATCGAAGCCGCCAAGGCCAGAGCCGAGCACAAACCTACCAAATGCCAAATGCCAGCCCCTCCACTGGCGGGGCGCAGCACGATAATCACACCAATAAAGCCGATGGCCAGTGGCAGGTATCGGGCTTTAGGTATTTTGATACCCACGGCGAGGAAGATCACGAGGGGTACAAACAGCGGCGCGGCATTGCGCAGCAATTGAGCCTCAACGAGAGGAATTTTCACCAAGGCTAAATAGAAGCTGTAGTAGGAAATCAAGCCGGTGATGGCGCGAATAAGGTGTAGACCTGGGCGCTGGGTGGCAAAACTTTTTTTTCCTCGGCCATTTCGCAATAACATGGGCAGCGCAATGCCCAAACCCACAGCGTATTGCAGGCTGATAATCAGGTGCACGCTTAGATAGCCACTCATATATTTCGTGGCGGCGGAAACTAATGACGCTATCAAGCTGGTGAGAAGCGCGATTGCTAAGGCTTTAGGGATGTTTTGGGGAATCATTGGCAATGAATTTGACAGGTGAGTTCACGTAGGTCAATGTGAATTTTTGTCTTTTGGCATTTCTTTAGTAGGGATGTGGCACAATGTCGAGGTCGTTTATAGTTAACGGGCAATCAGAATACTTGTCGTGAGAGCTTGAGTGGTAGGCTTTAACACTAGAGGCCCGCTAATACAAATATCTGGCGCCAATCCGGTAACCCGGATCGAAAGTATGTTTATAGCTAGAATGTAAAACGGAGTTATTGTTTATCATGCATATCTCCCCAACACCTTGTGGTTCATCCCATGGCTGCTCGAGAATAATATTATTGAATAACTCTTTTTCTTTTCTGTCGTAGTCAAAGATATTGTAGTGTCCTCGTCTACCTTGTTCATCTAAGGTTAATTTTCCTTCTACATAAGCTTGTAGATAGGCAACGGCATTGTCAATAAATAGCGTTGAAGCTGTTCTTGGGTACTGCTGAATTTCATCAAAAGGGTCTCGTGTATAAAACGAGTATTTGTTCTCATGGGCGTCTCCCCTGTCGCGATGAAAATTCAAATGTTGGAAGTTATTTCGATGATACATTTCTCTGATCGACGTATTTAGATAGGCATTTTTAAAACGGATCACCCCATAAATATCCAATAATTCTTTTAATATGCCTTCTAATTCCATTGCTTGATTATGCAGCGTTAATTCACTGGCCTTTTTAAAGTGAATGTTCAAACCGAATTCTTGGAACGACAATGCATAGGGGATGTTAGCATCGCTGCATATCTCTTTGACGCTTTTTCCCATTAATGGCTGATAGTGCTGAACAATGTTGTCACTATAGTCGTCAATAATGGTGGAGATATCATAAGCCTGATAGCGGGTAACGCCGGCTAATTGCAAACGTAGACGTTCGTATAAGGGCGGGATTATTACAGCGGTACTCATAACAAGGTTACCTTATGGCGTTAGTCATAATCGATTGAGGGGAGTGCGCAGATAATAAGGAGGAGATATCCTGATAGTAACTTCGGCAATCTTGCTCAAGCCTTTTAGGTAAATATTGGGCGATTTTCAATAGGTCTTGCTGTAAATATGCTAACTCAGGCGTCGCAATAAAATTAAGGTCTGGTTTTAATGAAAATGCATTCATCTCACTGTCCCTAGCGGCGTAGGAACTCACTAGCTGCCAATTATAGTGGGTAATGTTTTTTGATTTTAATAAGGAAATACTATCGCCCATCACTCTGATCAACATCATTGAATTACTGTAAAACCATACTTGCGGTAGTTTATTGAGTTTACCGTTGGCATCGTTATGGCCTTCGCAAGACCAGCAAGTTTTGAAAATATTCATTTTATTGAGAGCATAGACTAGGGGTAGTACATGGCTTTCGATGGGAAAAGTATTTTCCTCAGATGAAAGTCCCGTAGAAATATGAGGACAGCTCTCAGAACAGTCACAGTTACAATCCATAGATTTCGAGCAAGAACATACCTGTGAACAATGCTGGCAGGAACGATTTGTATCGTCTGATAAGCAATCGATAACATCAATCAGTTCTTGTTGCTGTTGCTGCAATATTGTTTGAGAACTTGTGGATTTAAATATTCTCATAAATTGTCACCTGAGCCATAGGACTTGAGAGTAGACGTACATAATATACGGTTAAAACAGTATAGAACCCAAGTGTTGCTTGTAAAGTAAGTGCGTGGCCGGTTTACCTTGGCATTATTGGTTAAAAGCGGCTTTGAATGTCTCTCAGTATCGTTTCTGAGTGCGAAGAAAGTTGCTAAATTATGTGAGATAAAGCCATGAATTTGCTAGTGGTGCGCTGTTGAAAATCAACGGAGGGTTACGCGGGCCTTAGCTTGGAGCACTGAAGTTAAAGTACTGAACCTTGCTAAGATATGAGTGCTAAGCCATATCCAGAGCGAGCGCTCTACCAGTCGTATAAGTGAAATAACAAATTCGGGATTCTTAGGTAAAGTTGATCTAGATCAATATATGGCCGCGACCTGTGCTTCCGGCCTCGCCCTTGAGCAGCACCAATCATCGCCACTGCACCGGCAGCGGCTACAGATCGTGAGAATCTAGTATTGGGGTGTGCTGGAAGCGTTGTACCTACCGCTTCCGGCATTTGAGAAGGCCAGAAATACCCAGAAATTAATGCTCTCAGTTAGTCTGATTGTTACTGTTAGTTGCTAGCGGGGGTGAAATTTCCTGTAAGCAATTTATCAAACAATATCGTTTTCCCGTGGGGCTTGGCGGTTTTAAGCATGTACTCTCGCTGCGAGTTTGTACTCAAACCGTAACTGATAATGCCGTGTGAACTTCTAAAAACGTACCCATAAAACGCTTCGCCAACTAGACCCCTAAAGGTGCTGCACTTAGGTTCATTATGCTTGTCTAATACAATATTAAGATCTGATATCTTACTTTTCCATGTTGGGTCCATTATTAATTTATTTCTCGTTTCAGGTTTAACCAAGAAAACGGTATGTTCACTTGTTAAACAGAAGGCGATATAACTTCTGTCTTGTGCGACGGATGAGAAAGACATCCAAGTTAAAGCAAAAAGCAGTATATATTTCATTTACTTAAACTCTTTAAATAAATAGTTTTCGCCCTTAGATTCTAAGTGACCTTTAATAGATTTATTCCGACTCAGGGTGTTGTTACTTCTAGCGGATTCCAATGTGCCCGTTTTACCGGGAGTGGCGGAGTTTTCCCATACCTGGCAGTTGGAAGCCGCATTTCCATTGCGGTTCTGCGGTGACCAATTCATATACACTCGGTAAAAGTCTTGCTCTGCTCTTTCCCTGTCGGGCAATGACATACTGTATTTTCCCGTATCGAGGCGGGTCGATTTCTGTTGTGATATTCCAAAAACGCTGATGCTTCTCCCTGATTCCCCGTTATACTTTTCACCTGAACATTGAACGTAGAAATAAGACTCTCCAGTTTCCGTTTTTTCAGGGCTTGTTGAACGTTGATCAGCGATATAATTATCGCCGCGTGAGTTGTTCGATTCATTGGCGCTACTGCTCGAGGGCTTAAACGGCCGCTTGTGGGCGCTCGACATTTCAGACTGGGTTCGGCCTCGGGTGCCTTGCCTTGCGCCGCTGTAGCGCTCTCCGTTTTGGCGTACGCTAATGCCAGATATATGGTTGTGGTTGGCATTGAGCCTCAATATTATGGGAGGAGCAGTGACTTCAATGTCTTCAGGGTAAGCCCATACTTTAATGGTAACCGCAGAACCTGAGTAATAACATCGCGATGGATAGGTATCATTGGGCAGTTGATAGCTTCCCGAACCGTTGCGCTTACATATGGCGGTGCTTCTGGCTGGGCTAGGATTGTCGTCCGACTTTAAGACCCATGTACCCACTGCGGCCTGCGCAAAAACCTTTGTTTGGTAGCTCGCGGTAATCAGTATCGCCAGCGCCGCTATAAGTGTCCCTCTCAGCATTGTATTTCTCCTTATAATTTTTATAAATTTGTAAATGCACCGCGTTCCTCTAAGGACGGGAACTGGCTGGGTGCGCACACCTAACGTTCATTTTATGGTGATTTAGGTTAAATATTTATACCCCAAATGCGGTATTCTCCAGATGTGAACCTGATAACAGTTTGGGGTGTTACTTTTGAGCTATTCGGCTCTGCTGTTGAGCGTCTAGTCACAAGTAATAATTGAGTATGCGAAGTATGTCGTCACACAGATAACTAAGCCATTCGTCGATCATAGTCCCTCAATAGTTACTACTGAGCCGAAGATAAGTAACTCCGAACCATTGTAGAGAATCGGTAAAGGTCATCATCTACCATCATGGTGCAGCGTTCGTGGTCTAGGTGATAGGCCAAGGGATTTTAGTGATTTATTGCTGGCTGGAGCTAATTGTGGTTTGTGTGAGGTAATTTGATGGTGTCGTAGTGCAAGTAAGATGATATTGCTACAGCCCAGATAAACTGCGGGCTTTACAGCAGATAAAAGAAAACCCGCACTCGTTGCCAAGTGCAGGTTTCTTAGAATAATGGTGCCCGGAGACAGAATCGAACTGCCGACACGAGGATTTTCAATCCTCTGCTCTACCGACTGAGCTATCCGGGCAAATCTCTTTTCAGTAACACTGGGCTACTGCGAGAGGCGCGTATTAAACCCGTTTCGCGCGAAGGGGTCAAGCCCCTCACAGCCTCAAATTGATGATTTTCTCCTCTGTTGGCTAGAAAGGCGGCATCTGAAAGGTCGGCGTCTACTATTTCGCCAGTATTCCAACACCATTAGCTATCTTACTCGCTTGGAGCCACATAGCCGTCTGCTTGGTCGTATTCACCACCGGACAAAAACTTTGTCATTTGCTCACCCAGATATGTACGGTCGGTGAGGTCCATCATGTTCAGGCGCTTTTCGTTAATTAGCATGGTTTGGTGGCTCATCCACTCTCCCCAGGCCTTTTTAGATACATTTTCATAAAGGTCCAAACCCTTAGGGCCGGGATATGGCGGCGCATCTAAGCCCTCAAGCTCTTCTTCATATTTACGGCACATTACCTTGCGAGCCATGAGATACCTCTTTGATGGTTGGAATATTTTTCAGCTGAGCTGATAATTCTGCTGAGTTTTATACCAGAATGTTGGGTTTTACGCCAACCTAGCTTAGCCAAACGGCTCTAGGTCGGCCAGGTTTTGCAAGAGCTTTTTCACCGGGGCAGCCAAGCCAAGGGCACCTGGTTGGGCCACATTTACCCATCGAGTTTTGTTGTCGGCGATGCCTTGTACTTCTTTGCTGAGATAAATTAGAACGGGAGAAATATCCAAATGATAATGGCTAAAGGTGTGCCGGTAACAGTCCCAGATTTCAATGCGACTCGTGTCGCTGTAGCGTTGTTCGCAATGTGTTTTTGCGCACTCGTCTGCGTCTAATTCTGGGAAGCTCCAGAGGCTGCCCCAAATTCCCTGTGAGGGTCGCTGTTCCAATAAAATCTCACCATTAAGGTTGCGGATCATTAATAGTTGAGCGGCTTTTACCGGTTTAATTTTCTTTGGTTTTTTGCCAGGGAAGTCGGTTGGCGTTCCTTGCGCAAAAGCCTCACAGCCCGCCTTGAGGGGGCAGCGTTCGCAAGCGGGCTTTGTACGGGTGCACAAAGTGGCACCAAGGTCCATCATGGCTTGAGAAAAATGATTGCAGCGCTTTTGCGGTGTGTGTTGCTCAGCGTGATGCCACAAGATCTTTTGTACGTCAGTCTTGCCTGGCCAGCCATCCACGCAATGGTAGCGAGCGAGTACTCGCTTCACATTGCCATCGAGAATAGCCGCGTGTTTTTTGAAGGCAATACTGCAAATAGCGCCAGCTGTAGAGCGACCAATTCCTGGTAGCTCGATGAGTTTTTCTACCTCGCTTGAAAATTTCCCTGAAAACTCTTCGGTGATACGCTTTGCACATTTGTGAAGGTTGCGAGCGCGAGCGTAGTAACCCAAGCCTGTCCATAGGTGCAGCACGTCGTCCTGAGGTGCTTCGGCTAAGGCTTCCACTGTGGGGAAGCGTTGCATGAAGGTTTCGAAATACGGAATTACCGTTGCCACTTGGGTTTGCTGCAGCATGATTTCCGAAACCCATACCCGATAGGCGTTGATGTTTTTTTGCCAGGGAAGGTCTTTGCGACCATGCTGATCAAACCAGGCGAGAACGTCTCTTGAAAAATACGATGCTGTCATAGTTTTTTAACGCTTGAATAAGTCTTTAAGTAGATTGGCGGCACCTTTACCAAATTTCTCGTTGGCTTTTTCTAAGAGGCGATCCTTTTTTGTACCTAGTTTCTTTTTAGCCTGATATTTGGCTAAGTCTTTTAGTGTGTTCCGAAATTCTCGTTTGTCTAGGCCGCAAGCTTTTGTTGTGTTAAAAGGCTCTATACTTCCCTCACACTTAATAAGGGACAGTTCTCGATTGCGAACGAAATTACTTTTTATTCGGCAACCATTATCGCTACTGAACTCGTTTTTAAGTGTCATAGGTAATTGTAGCGAGTAATGATTTTGTTTTAGGTCGGCAAAACCCCTAGTGCCGATAAGTAAATTTTCTACGCCAGCACTGATGTTATTGATAGTTAATCGCTGTTGTGAAAAATCCATGAGTCCCTTAACGTTGCGTAACTCTGTCAGAGCGGGCCACTGCTTAGCCGGAGTAGGCTCTTGTGCCGTGTCATTTCCCTCTTCAGCAGGTATAGAGGTTTTTTCAGGGCTCAAGCTTTCAAGAGCTTGGCAAAACTCCTCTTCCAAATTCAGCGGTCTTAACTGTAAGTTTTCTGTATTGAATGAAATATTAGCGCTTAGATTATCGTTGAGTTTGTTTGTTGTGTTGCCTTCACTTGAAGATTTTAGCTGAGCATTTATCAAGCCAGAAATTGAGTGCTCAGAACTGGAGGAATCTGCTGGCGCAAGTGCTGACATCAACTCTTTTATTTGTATGGCCTTCATTGTCGCTTCGCTTTCAACCTGAAGCTGTTCCCCGCTTGCGTTAATGCTTGCCTGTGCGTCAATGTCGCCTTGATAAAAATCGGAGTGGAAGTCTTCAATTTTAAGTACGCCGCTATTGCCCGATGCCACTAGTTTGAGTGAGCTGAATTCTAGCTCCATGGCTTGTAGCATTTGAAGAGAGATGTCAGCATTAAAATTGAGCGTGCGTAATGTTTCGAGAGGAAGTGTCTCGGCTTGCTGTGTGCGGCTGCCTGTTGTGTCTGAGGGCTTTTCTTTTACGGTTTCTACCGAGCTAGATTTTTTGTTGGTTTTTGCCGCTAAATAATCGTCAACAATAAAGTTGTCGCCGGAGAGCTGTATTGTGTGTGCAGTATGTTGCTTGTGACTAAGTGCTATGTCACCTTTGAATGTTGTGTTGTCCAAAACCAATGCAAGATCGTTCAGATAGGTTGCGTCTGGTGTGACGTTTGCCTTGCCTGTTAGCGAAAATTTTGTGAGTGCGTTGTTGTTATGGGGCTGCGGTACCTCAAGGCCAAGAGTATCAAGCCAGAGCTTAATGTTGATCGGGCTCAGTTCGTAGTTTGCCGAATACAACCATTCACTGTTGTATTCGGCGATTGCACTTAGCTTCAACTTTAGCGAGGCTTCACTAGATTTTAATTTAAGCAGACCTGAGAGCAGGTTTATTTTTGCAAGAGTGTTGTTTAGGCTGAGTTCACTCTGCCACTGAAGCGCGACCGGGTTTGGAGTACCGTTGGCCGTCAAGCTCATCTGCAGGTCAAGTGGGAAGGCCTGTTCAGATAGATTGATGTTTTGGCCGCTCAGCTTGATATCGCTCAGGGAAAATTGTTGTTTGTTTTTCGCATCTGAATAATTGAGCGTCGCCTCACTAATGCTGAAAGTTCTTACATCTAATTCTAGTGTAGAACCGTTTTGTTCTTCCTGTGTTTCACTGGCAGTCTGCTGATTTGTTCTTACCTCTGTCTTAGGCAGCAGCAACCAGTTGCCCTGCCCCTGCTCATTCACGCTGAGGTTAATGTGTGGCTTTGTTAAATGAATGCCGTTGATTCGTACCTGCTTTTTTAATAGAGGTATAAACTGCACTGAGGCCGAAAGTGTCTCAATCTGGGCCAGTGCTTTGTTTGTTTGCAGGGGGGCGTGCAAGCTGAGCTTACTTACGCTTAGGCCAAGATCAGGAAAAAACTGCCAAGCTACATTGCCTTCAATTTTCAGTGTGACGCCCTGCTTGGCGGCCAATGTACTCAGCTCCTGCTTGTAATCATTGGGGTCAAGCAGCAGAGTGATGCCTGCAATTACTGCGATAATGAGCATTAGAGCCAGGGCCAAGAAGCCGAATAGGCCTTTAAGCAGCGATTTCATTGAGATGTTTCCTTGCGATTACAAATAGGAATGCTTATCATCTGCGTTTTGCGATGGCGCACGTGCGGCACATGATAGAGTTTTGCGGCAGGTGCTGGCCAGACTTGCGTTAATATCTTGGTAAATTCAGAGGCTATACTCATGAAAGGAAACCCAATCGCTGGGTCTGTACGGGCTTTAGTGGCCTTAGTATCGTTGTTTTTGTTGGTGGCCTGTGGTGAAAACTCACCGCCAAGTGGAGCCGACGCCGAACCCTCAATCACCGTGTACTCCTCACGCAAGGAGCACCTGATCAAACCCTTGTTCGATTTGTACACCGCCAAAACGGGCGTCGCTATACGCTATATCACAGACAGTGCAGGGCCTCTCATTGCTCGCTTAGAAGCCGAAGGTGCTAGTACTCCCGCTGACATATTGATGACGGTAGACGCTGGCAATCTATGGCAAGCGGCTGAACAGGGCTTGTTCCGTAACCTAGAGTCTCCGACTTTAAGCAGTAACATTCCCGCTCATTTGCGTAGTGAAAGCAATCAGTGGTTTGGTTTGTCAATTCGCGCACGGACCATTGTATATGCTACCAACAAACTCTCGGCCGATGAGCTCTCGACCTACGAAGACCTCGCCGATCCTAAGTGGCAGGCTCGCTTGTGTTTGCGCACATCTAAGAAGGTGTATAACCAGAGCTTGGTAGCGACCATGATCAGCAGCTTAGGCGAAGCTCAAGCTGAGGGTATCGTCGCGGGCTGGGTGGCAAATCTCGCCACAGACCCATTTTCCAGTGACACTACCATGATGGAAGCTATTGCAGCGGGTCAGTGCGACCTCGGCATAGCCAATACCTATTATTTTGGGCGTATGAAAAAAGCGGACCCAAGTTTAAACCTAGCCCTGTTTTGGCCAAACCAAAGCGACCGAGGCGTACACATAAACATTTCTGGCGCGGGTGTTACCACTCATGCGAAGCGGCCAGAGGCGGCCCAGGCGTTATTGGAGTGGTTGTCCAGCCCAGAGGCTCAGGGCCAGTTGGCGGAGTTGAATCAAGAGTTTCCGGCCAATCCTTTAGTGAAAGCCTCCGAAGAAATTCTAGCTTGGGGTGATTTCAAAGCCGACAAAGTAAATGTTGAAGCCGCCGGCCGTCTGCAAGCCGCTGCCGTACGCCTAATGGACCGAGTTGACTATCGATAAGATCTTTTGGCGTATGCCAGTGCTGCTAATGGCCGCACTGGTCATGTTGCCCATCACCGTCATTCTGCTGAGCTGGGGCACCGCCGAAACGGCCATTTGGCAACATTTAATTGAAACGCAATTAGGCCGCCTGTTGCGCAATACTTTGTTGTTGGTGTTTGGCGTGGGTGTCTGCGTGACGCTGCTGGGGGTGAGTCTCGCCTGGCTTACCGCCATGTGTGATTTTCCCGGTCGTCGCTGGCTGGACTGGGCACTTATGTTGCCGTTGGCTGTACCCAGTTACGTCTTGGCTTTTGTAGCCTTAGGTTTGTTGTCTTATAGCGGCCCAGTGCAAACCCTGTGGCGAGACACCTTTGGCGTCGGCGTTTGGTTCCCAAATGTGCGCGGGCCAGGCGGAGTCATTTTTGTATTAAGCATGGTTTTGTACCCTTATGTATATATGCTGGCCCGTGGCGCGCTTTTGTCTCAGGGTCGAGGCCTTATGGACGCAGCTCAATTACTGGGGCGCAATCACATTAAGAGTTTTTTACTGGTCGCGCTTCCCATGGCTAGGCCAGCCATCGCAGCAGGTGTGTCTCTCGCTCTGATGGAAACTTTAGCCGATTTTGGTGCCGTATCTATTTTCAATTACGACACATTTACCACTGCAATTTATAAATCGTGGTTTGGCTTTTTCAGTCTAACGGCGGCGGCTCAGTTGGCCTCGCTTTTGTTGTTGTTTGTGGGCTTGGCTCTAATTGCTGAGCAGCGAGCTCGTGGTAATGGGCGCTTTCATCAGCAAGCCAAGCGCAAGCGAGTGGGTTTTAAGCTAAGAGGTTGGCGCGGCTTGTTAGCGAGTGCTTACTGCTTCTCTGTGGTGCTGCTGGCCTTCGCTGTACCTGTTGGGCAATTACTTTTCTGGGCTTTTGAAACCGCTGCAACGGACATTGGTCCACGTTTTTGGGGCTTAGTGGAGCACACCTTCCTCTTGGGTGTGATGGCCGCTTGTGCACTGCTGACCATGGCCTTATTAGTGGCTTACGGTCAACGTTTGAAAGGCCACCATCACGGGGGCTATCTCGAGCGCTTAGCTGGCATGGGCTATGCGCTGCCGGGCTCGGTATTGGCGGTGGGTATAATGACAGCATTTGCCTACTTTGATCGCGCGCTAATAAACCCTTTTCAGGTTTTCTTAGGGCTTACACCCAGTCAGGTTTTAGTGGGTAGTGTTGGTGCTTTGTTAGCGGCCTATGTAATTCGATTTTTTTCGGTGGCCTACGGCCCGGTTCACTCTAGCTTGGAGCGCATACGCCCATCCTACCAAGAGGCCGCGCAAATGCTGGGCGCCTCGAAGTTCGAAGTGCTTAAGCGTGTGTACCTACCCTTGCTAACGCCTGGCTTACTAAGTGCACTGTTGTTAGTTTTAGTCGACACTATGAAAGAGATGCCGGCCACTTTACTACTGCGCCCCTTTGGTTGGGACACTCTTGCAGTGAGAATTTATGAAATGACATCAGAGGGCGAGTGGCAGCGCGCTGCATTACCCGCGCTTGTCTTGGTGCTCATTAGTATTCCGCCTGTGATAATCATGATTCGCAGAAGTCGGGCTTAAGCTGCCCAGTGTAGGCCGGCTGGCCTCTGTAGTGCCTTTACATTTATTGCTGTAATGCATCAGTCGCATGTAACTAAGGTCCGAACAATTTTCGCCTTTCCGGTACCATCAAAACCAAAAAGCCGCTAGAATGCGGCAAATTTCCACTATAGGAAACAGGCGTATATTATGGGAAACAACACCTCGGACGTGCTCCAGCGCACGGAACTCTATGCTCAACACCAAGCTATGGCCGGAAAGTTGGTTGATTTTGGCGGTTGGGAAATGCCCTTAAACTATGGCTCACAGGTGGAAGAACACCACAAAGTTCGTGGTGAGGCTGGGATGTTTGATGTCTCGCACATGACCATCGTCGATATTACCGGTGAGGATGCAAAAGCCTTCCTTCAGTATTTGCTGGCTAACGATGTGGAGAAAATCTGCAGCCTCAAAGGCAAGGCGCTTTACAGTGGCATGCTCAATGCTGAAGGTGGAGTGATCGACGACCTTATCGTTTACAACATGGGTGGCTGGTTTCGCACCGTGGTGAACTGCGCCACTCGTGAAAAAGACCTCGCCTGGATGAACGAGCAGGCTAAGCCTTATCAAGTCAGCCTTACGGAGAGAGACACCCTCGCGATCGTGGCGGTGCAGGGCCCAGAGGCTATTGATAAGGTTCGCTCTGTTCTGAGCACAGAATTTACTGCCGCTATTAACCAACTTAAGGTGTTCCAAGGTGTTGAGGTCGGAGAATGGTTTCTGGCTCGCACTGGCTATACGGGTGAAGATGGCCTAGAAGTTATGTTGCCCAACGCGGATGTGGTCACTTTTTGGCAGCAGTTGGCGGCCGCTGGTGTGGCACCTTGTGGGCTTGCTGCTCGCGACACTCTGCGCCTGGAAGCCGGCATGAATCTTTACGGCAACGACATGGACGAAAGTGTGTCGCCCCTGGCGGCCAATATGGCCTGGACCATTGCCTGGGAGCCGAGCGAGCGCAACTTTATTGGCCGCAAGGCACTAGAACAGCAGCGAGCAGAAGGCCTTAGTCATAAGCTTGTGGGGTTGGTGATGGAGCAAAAAGGCGTACTTCGTGGCCATCAGCGGGTAATTGTTGAAGGATCAGAGTTGACCGGAGAGATCAGCAGCGGTACTTTCTCGCCTACACTTGGTTACTCTATTGCGCTGGCGCGCGTACCAAGAGACGTGGGTAGTACCTGTCTGGTTGAAATGCGCAATAAACAAGTTGAAGTCAAAGTGGTGAAACCTGTCTTTGTGCGCAATGGCAAAGCGGTATAAATTCACTGCTCAATAACACACTAAACGAACAAATTTTAAGGAAGCACCAACATGAGCGAAATTCGCAGCGAGCTTAAATATCTTTCCAGCCACGAGTGGGCTCGGCTAGAAGAAGACGGTACCGTCACCATAGGCATTACCGAGCACGCGCAAGATTCTCTGGGCGATGTTGTTTATGTCGAGCTTCCTGAAGTTGGCAGTCAGGTATCTGTGGGTGAAGAAGCGGGTGTAGTGGAGTCTGTTAAGGCAGCGTCTGACATTTACAGCTTGGTTTCAGGTGAGGTGGTTGCCATTAACGAGGCGCTGGAAGATGAGCCAGAGACAGTGAATTCCTCACCTTTTGATGAAGGTTGGTTTTTCCGTGTGCAGCCATCGGATGTGAGCGAGCTTGATGCGGCGTTGGATGCTGATGGTTATAAAGCGGCGATTGCTGAAGAAGAGTAAATTATATTTCAGAGACTGCGGGCACTAGATGTAAGCATGTGCCCGGATTCCTTTGTACCGCGCCGTTCAGGAACAAGCCTTATTCAACCCCTCCCAAAGACAAACCTTCAAGATAAAGATCAATCTGCTCCTGCCGCTTTAGATAGAAAAATTTCTTCCGAACAAAATTAAGTGAAAATGCGGGTAAGTTTTTTTGCAGCTGACCGGCGATCCTCTTAGCTTCTTCGGTTCTGCCTAAGTACGCATAAGCAACAATGCGATGCGCATTCGTCCAATACTGATAGTTCGGAATACTTCGCGCTCGATCAAGCCAATGTAAGGCTTGCTCAAAATCCCTGTTAAATAATAGAGCTAAAGCCCCGTAAGTATAAAAGGCCCAAAGTTGTGGGTCATTTGGGCTCAGAGCAATCGATTTTTCAAAGCAGCGAAGAGATTCCTCGTAGCGCCCTTCATAGGCGAGCGAATCACCTAAGGCACAGTGGGCAACCGCAAGGGTAGGGTTCAAGCCAATCGCAATATTATTTTCGGCAATGGCAACATCGTATTCGCCTCGCGCCAGGAGCACTCGAGCGCGAAGGGCAAAGAAGGTGGCATTTTGTCTGTCCAGTGACAGGGCCTTGTCGCAAGCCGCTAAGGCTTCATCTAGTAACTCTTGTGTGGGTTCCGTGTCCCAATAAACCATGCCCAAGACCACGGCATAAGCCCACCAGGCATAGGCGTCGCCAAAGCGTTCATCCAGCTGCGAGCTCTGGAGCAGTAAGCGTTGAGCTTGCTGGTTACCCTCTCCAGTGAATTGATAAAAGTGATAAACACCCAGGTGAAAGCAATCCCAGGCTTGTAAATTTGCGGGGCGTGAGCGCATCACCCGAGAGCGTTCAGCGTAACCAATTTCTGGCTCTAGCCTAGCGACAATCTTTTCCGTAATTTCATCTTGCAGTGCAAATATATCTTCTATCTCACGGTCGTAGCGCTCTGTCCAGACGCTGTGGGCGCTGCTGGCGTCTAACAGGCTTACGGTTATACGAACGCGATTGGAGCTTCGTTGCACGCTGCCCTCAACCACATAACCCACGTTCAATTCTGTGCCAATTGCGCAGATATCAACGGCACGCCCTTTAAAGCCAAAAGCAGTATTGCGGGCAACCACATCTAGCCAGCGATGCTTGGCTAAGTGAGCAATAATGTCGGTGCTGATGCCATCTGCGAGATATTCATAACCGGCTTCGCTGGACAAATTAGCGAAGGGCAAGATTACTACTGCTGGTTTTCTCACTAAGTTCAGCTTCACGGCGGGTTTGGCCCGGCGATCTATAGGCGCTATACCGCTTGCCAGTTCTGCGGCGGAGGCTAGAACTTGCTCGTCTGAAAAGACGGTGGCTACAAAACGGAAACCTCGTTTGTGGACGGTGCGAATAAGTGCCTGTTTACGGCCATCGTCACCCAATAATTGTCTGAGCATTTTGATGCGGCTGCTTAACGCGGCCTCTGAAACAATGCGGCCGTGCCATATGGTTTGATTTATTTCTTCTTTACTGACCATGCGCTCATGATTGGCAACGAGCAGGGCTAGCAGTTCAATGACCTGAGGTTCGCAATGCAGGGGCGTATCACTTTTACGTAACTCAAAGCGTTTGGTGTCGAGTGTGAATTCGTTAAATTGATACTTCATCGTTATGAAGGGCCATATCTTGGCAAGGTTAAGCGCGGATTCCCAATTGGCCTTGTAATGTAAGTGGTCAATTAGTGCGCTAAGTTATTGTTTTTACAGACCGTACACCAATCTTCAGGTTTTCTCCAGAACTAAACCCGATGCTCTCCAAGCATCTAGCCCGCGTATTTTCTAAGATCACTCTCGTAGGAAGTAAATAGTTTAACCCCACTTCAGCGGGCTCTAAGAGGCCGTAAAATAAGGACAACAATCATGAACACGGAACAAAAAATTTTGATCAACTGCCAAGATGGTCGCAATAATATTGAGCGCGCTACCATTTCTTTCATTTTGGCTGTAACCGCATCCAAGACCTGTGAGACCGCGATGTTCATTTCATCTGACGCCAGTGAGCTATGCTTGCAAGGTGGTACAGATGGGCTCGTGGCAGATGGCTATGAGCCTATTAAGAATTTGGCCGCTGACTTTATTGCCAATGGTGGAAAGCTTTGGCTTTGTCCCGCGTGCGCAAAAGCTAAGGGCATTACCGAAGGTGACTTGATGGCGGGTGTGGAGATTGCGGGTGCCCCCAAAAGCATGGCTTTTCTCGCCAGCGGCGCGCAGCTACTGGCCTAATTCGATCGGCAAGGAGTCTCTCATGAGTAATGATATTGTTATTGAAGCATGGAACACGGTGCTGTTTGAAAAATTCTCACGATTCAAATACCTCTTTATAGAAGGTTATGCGTCTATCAGTGAGGAAGTGTTGAGTCGTCGCCAATACGAGAAAGGCGCGAAAGTGTTGGATGTGGGCTGCGGGTTTGGTGATTGCACCCTGCAAATTGCTAGGTCTCTCGGTAATGATGGCACTGCCATTGGCGTAGATTGCGCTAGTAACTTTATCCAGGAGTGTGAGAAATCTGCAAGCCAAGAAGGCGTAGATAATGCCAAATTTTTTGTCGCCGACGTTGAAAACGATGATTTAGGCGGGCCCTATGATGAAGCCTTTGCACGCTTTGGAACCATGTTCTTTAATCTGCCCGGTTTGGCAATGAAGAACATTCGTCAATCCTTACGACCTGGGGGGAAATTCACTCAGGTTGTCTGGCGCAAAAGAGAAGACAACCCTTGGCTGCACGCAGCGGAGCTTTGTGTAAGGGAAATTGTCCCGGTCATTTCACACGATGAGACAGACGCCGTACATTGTGGTCCCGGCCCTTTTTCAATGGCCGGCGCAGACATGATGAGCGATATGTTGCAGTCAGTTGGTTTCGAGCGGGTTCAATTTGAGCGTTTTGATTCCGACATATGCATTGGTAGAAATATCGAAGAAGCCATTCAGTTTGCACTGGAGATTGGGCCCGCAGGGGAAATTATTCGCCTAGCTGGGGAAGAAGGCGAACGTCTTAAGGGGCAGGTTTTCGAAGCTCTGCAAGACGTTATTGGTCAATATGTTCGTGATGACGGCACTATATGGGCACCGTCCAGTGCTTGGTTTATCACAGCCTTTAACCCAGCTTAAGCTAGCCGTAATAGCTACCGGTACTAATTCCCATGTCATAGATCTGCTGCTTCAAGGTGCCAAAATCATATTGGCTTAAACCCACGTACAGAAGTACGTGGTCTTCAATCCGGGCCCACTCATAGTCCTGATCTTGGTTGCCAATGATTCTGCAGTTGCCACAGATATGCTCGGCCATCTTCAAAATGGCCAGAAGGGTTTTCTTTTGGCCATCGGCGTCGTTGGAGCTCAATACTTTCTCGGCATTATGGTGCTGATGAATGGCTGAGCAGAGATAGGAAGGAAGATTCCAGCTTTTAGCCACATAATAGCCAACAACAGCATGATTGGTATTCAGTTTGGTATTTTCTATGTCGGTTACGCTTTGATCTGGATTTGCGTAAGCCTCGAGCATAATTGCTGGGTAATCTTTGAAGCGCATCATTAACAAGGGAATGCCGCAGTTGTGAAACAAGCCGAGCGTGTAGGCCTCATCGGCCTGACCGTAACCCACTTGCTTAGCAATAAACGAGGCCGCTTGGGCAATTTCCATGGCACTGTCCCAAAACTTGCCCATGGTTACAATTTCTTCGTCGCTGAGTTCACCTTTGATCGATAGAGCGTTTACTAGGTTCACAACACTCTTCACGCCCATTAAATTCACGGCTTGATTGATTGAAGTGATTTTGTTTGAGAGGCCGTAAAACGTTGAGTTTACCGTTTTAAGAATACTGCCCGCTAAGCCCACATCCTGGCTGATAAGCTTGGCGATGGAATCTAGTGAAAAATTGGGGTCCATCTGTTCCATCTGCAAATCAACCATTATCTGTGGCTGAGGTGGTATGGATATTCCATTGAGCACCTTTTTAATTTGCTCGCCTGTTAACTCTTCAGACATCAGAGTGTTGTTCTCCCCTTTTTGCATGATCTATCTTTATTGGCTAAGCATAGCCTAGTGTGCTGGCGTCATTTTCAAAATTAACACTCATAATGCCAGAATTTTTGTGAACATAAGTGTTTAGTGGGTCAAATAATGAAAAAAATAGCCATCCTCTTCGGCATTCACCTATACTCCGCCGATTGAAGAGGAGCAAATGCATGTCGAACCCAGAATTCTCAGGTCAGCCTGAATTTTTAGAGCCCACAGATAATTTACCAAGCTTAGTGCTTAAGTCGCAAAAAGATCGCCGCCTTAAGGCTGGCCACCTGTGGATCTACAGTAATGAGGTCGATGTCGAGCGCTCGCCGCTGAAGCAATTTTCGGCCGGAGAGCAAGTTCAAGTGTTGTCGCATCAAGGTAAAGCTCTAGGGATTGCCACCATGAGCCCAAATACACTGATTTGCGCTCGCCTGGTCAATCGAGATATAAGCCACAGCTTGAATAAATCCTTGTTAGTACATCGGATTAAGCAGGCGCTCTCACTGCGTGAAACGTGCTTTAACGAACCCTTTTATCGCTTAGTTTATGGTGAGTCGGATTTATTACCGGGTTTGGTCGTAGATCGCTTTGGTGATTACTGCGTTGTGCAGCTGTCCACCAGCGGAATGGAAGCTGTTAAAAACGAGGTGGTTGAGGCCTTGGTTCAATGCTTAAAACCTAAAGGGATATTATTGCGCAATGACCACGGTGCTCGAAGCATGGAAGGTCTGCCAGAATATGTTGAAGTAGCCTACGGTGAAGTGCCAGAGGAAGTGGAGTTGATTGAGAACGGCGCACGCTTTATGGCACCACTCAGCGGTGGACAAAAAACTGGTTGGTTTTACGATCACCGCATGAACCGTGCCCAATTGCAGCAATATGTTGGCGGTAAGCGGGTTCTGGATGTGTTTTCTTACATTGGCGGCTGGGGGGTACAAGCTGCCGTGGCCGGCGCCAGTGAAGTGGTGTGTGTCGATGCATCGGCGAGTGCTCTAGATTTTGTGCACAAAAATGCCGCTCTGAATAAGGTCGAAGATGTCGTGAGCACGCTACAAGGTAAGGCCGTACATGTTTTGAAGGCGCTTCAGGAGGCGGGTGAAAAGTTTGATGTAGTGATTCTTGATCCGCCCGCCTTTATCAAGCGCCGGAAAGATCAGAAGGCTGGCGAATCGGCCTATCGCCACATTAATGAACTGGGCATTCGTCTCTTAGGTCGCGACGGCCTCTTGGTTTCTGCGTCTTGTTCTATGCATTTGGGGCAGGAAACCTTGGAGGATCTCGTGCGTGGTGCAGGTCGGCATCTAGAGCGTCACGTGCAAGTGATTGCCCAAGGCGGTCAGGGACCTGATCATCCCGTACACCCCGCAATCGCTGAGACGCGCTACCTTAAGTCTTTGTTAAGTCGGGTTTACATTCCTTAGTAAGGCGGGCTCTAGTAGGGTCACGAGCTGATTGAGCAGAGGGCTGAAATCTTCCTGCTCACTTGGCTCGGCCTTCAGTTTGTCTTGCAGTTCCCCCAGTAGAGTTTGCCATTGTACTCGTTCACCTTCCAAAATTATTACTGAGCCCAACTTGGGGTCGGCAAATAAGCGGTCTAAGCCGTCTACAGCCGCTGCAGCCATAGCGCGAGTATTCCCCGCAAAACGGTTGTGCGCAGTTTCCGAATTCGTGGCCGCGGCACCCTCTATGCCTTGCGTCTGTTCAAATAATGGCTGAATCAGATTCTGCAGCAAATGTGCGGCGGCAGCTTGTAATAATTCTATGCGGCTGCCAGCCTCTAGCGCTTCATATTGGCTCTTGAGTTGGCCTTTCGAAAATTGCCAATGTTTGAGTAGTACGTGTGCGTCGTCTATTAGCAATTGAGCCTGAAGTTGCAGCAATACTCGGCGGCGGTTTGCCGGCAGGTCGGCCGGTGCCGTGTCTAGGTTAATGTTTGATTTGGCTTCGCTAAAATCGCTCGCCCTGCGCTCGCCATTTTCACCCCAGAGTAAATAAGCAATGGCATGAAAACCCAGAGTCACTTCGCTATCATCGCTGAAGCCATGTTGGCGACGAATGGCCTCTGCATTTAGTGGCACGGTAATGTCATTCACAATGCCGCTGTGGGTGTAAACGCCATAGCTATCTATGTATCCAGGCTGTATTGGCCAGGCGTCTACATTGAAAGTGAGGGTTTGTAGGTGGCCAAACAAGCCGGGGTTACTCTCGCCAATGGCGAGGAAAATGGCTGAATTATGGTAGCGCTTGTGGCTTTCGTGCCACTGTTGGCGTGCGAGTGCCAGAGACTCTTCGCTGTGCTCATGCAGTAAAACGACAATGGCTTTTTGCAGTGCTTGGAGAGAATAGGCCGTGTCTTGGAGGCTGGCGGTGCCCAGCTGCCAAGCATGAAGACTGGCGTCTTCCAAAACCAGGGTTGCCTCCACCGAGGTTTCACGAGTCTCAATTTCAGTACTTAGGCTCGTTGCCGGTTTTTCTGTGCAGGCCAATAGTGACCCGAAGAGCACCAGTGTTAGGCTGCTTGTCTTTAACCATGGCTTCATGAGGAATCTCGCAAGCTAATAATTGGCCATTGACGCTCAGTGGCGGCTGCGAGCAGTTGCGGGTCGGGGTCAACGGCCACTGCCTTATCTACCACTTCCATAAGGGGAAGGTCGTTTATTGAGTCGCTGTAAAACCAAGCTCCCTCAAGCTTGCCTGAGTAGCTTTTTAGCCATTCATTAAGGCGAGTGATTTTACCCTCTTGGTAACAAGGGGTGCCGAGCATTTTGCCGGTATAAAGGCCGTCAACAATTTCTGCGTCGGTTGCAAGAATGTCGTCAACACCCAGAGAGCGGGCAATAGGCTCGGTAATGAACCCGTTAGTTGAGGTAATAATAAGAAGGTAGTCGCCCTGTGCACGGTGTTTGCTCAACAGCTCGTCGGCCTTTTGCAGGCGCATTGGCTGAATAACCGTGTCCATAAATTCACGGTGTAGATCATCGAGCTGGGCTCGCGAAAAGCGTGTGAGGGGTTCCAGTGAAAACTGTAGATAGGCTTTGATGTCTAGCGCGCCGCGCTCATAGTCTTGATAAAAGCGGTCGTTCTCTGCTCGATAATACTCGGCATCAACCAGTTTTTTTTCAACTAAAAATTGGCCCCAGCTGTGGTCGCTATCGCCGGCAATAAGTGTGTTGTCGAGATCGAATATGGCTAGGCTCACGGTGTTTCCTTTAAAAGTGGGTATGAATACGGTAGCGGTAACTTGGCTGTTTGCCATTATACCGGCAGATTGTCCAAAGTGAGTGATTTATGGAACAATGAGCACTAGGCCCTGAATAGGCAATAATAATTATAGGACCAGCATTTTGATAGACGCCGAAGGATTTCGCCCCAATGTGGGCATTGTTATTATCAACAAACAGGGTCAAGCACTCTGGGCGCGGCGTATCGGTGGGCAGGATGCTTGGCAGTTTCCTCAGGGCGGCATCAATGACAACGAAAGCCCTGAAGCGGCTTTATACCGAGAGCTCAAAGAAGAAGTGGGCTTGAGCCCCGAGCAAGTGGAGATTGTGGCTTGCACCGGAGGCTGGTTGCGCTACCGCCTGCCAAAGAGAATGTTGCGTCATAATTCTACGCCTTTGTGTGTTGGCCAAAAGCAAAAATGGTTTTTGCTTAAGCTTGTGGGCGACGAAAAAGATATTGATTTGAATTGCGATACTGGCCCCGCCGAGTTTGATGACTGGCGCTGGGTTAGCTACTGGTATCCTCTGGGTAAGGTGGTGCCTTTTAAGCGCGAAGTATATCGGCGCGCACTAAAAGAGCTGGCCAATGCTCACGCCAGTGTTGAGTCACTTTACGCCCAATCCTACCTTGAGGCCTAAGGCATGTTGAACTCACTGCGTAGTATTGTGCAGGAAGTGAACGCCGCGCGTGATTTGCCTACCGCCTTAGACATCATTGTTGCGCGCGTGAAGTCGAGCATGATTACAGAGGTGTGCTCGGTTTATTTGCGAGACGGCGACAATGGCTATGTGCTGATGTCCACTGATGGCCTGAACCCCGACGCTGTGGGCGCGGTGAAATTAAGCCCCGAGCAGGGTTTGGTTGGGCGCGTGGTTGTGCGTGAAGAGCCTATCAACCTTGAATATGCGCCCGCTCATCCTCGTTACCAATATTTTCCCGAAACAGGCGAAGAGCGCTATAACGCATTTTTGGGTGTACCTATAATTCACCACCGGCAAGTGTTGGGGGTGTTGGTGGTACAGCAAACCGAGCGCCGTCGTTTTGATGAAAGCGAAGAAGCGTTCTTGGTTACCCTGTCGGCCCAGCTAGCGGGGGTCATTGCGCACGCTGAGGCGAATGGCACTTTAGCGGCCTTTGGTCAGCAGGCGGCCGAAGCAAAATTTGTGGGGGTGCCTGGAGCTTCAGGTGTAGCGATAGGTGAGGCGGTGGTTATTGCCCCAGCCTCTGATTTGCGGGCCGTTTTGTATAAGCCCTGCAGTGAAATTGATGTTGAAATTGAATTTTTACAACGCTGCTTGGCCGCTGTAAGAGAAGACATCAAGCAGGTTGGCAAGAAATTAAAGACCCGGCTGAACCGCGAAGAACAAGCGCTGTTTGACGCTTATCTAGCGATGTTAGACGACGCTTCTTTAGGTGGTGAGGTAACTGAGCGCATCAAGCAAGGCACCTGCGCCGCCTATGCTTGGGCCGAAGTGATTCTAGAGCACGAGCGCAACTTCTCTAGTATGGATGACGCCTATTTACGTGAGCGCGCGGCTGATGTACGAGATTTAGGCCAGCGAGTATTGGCTTATTTGCAGGAAGAGGTGCAGTCCTGTCGGGTATATCCGGAGAAATCGATACTTGTCGGTGAAGAGCTCACGGCTTCTATCTTGGGTGAAGTGCCAAAAAGTAAGCTGGTGGGTATTGTCTCTGTAAAGGGCTCGGGAAATTCTCATGTGGCCATTCTTGCCAGGGCCATGGACATTCCAACCGTTATGGGTGCCGTTGACCTGCCCTACACTCGAATCGACCAGCGACAACTCATAGTAGACGGCTACCAAGGTTCTGTTTTTAGTGACCCCAGTGAGGCTTTGAGTGAGCACTACTCGGCTATTATTGTTGAAGAACAAGCTTTGGTGCGCGGGCTTGAGGCACTAAAAGACCTCCCCTGTGAAACTCTTGACCATCATCGAGTACCTCTGTGGGTGAATACGGGGCTGATGGCAGATGTTGTGCGTTCTTTGGAGCGAGGTGCTGAGGGTGTTGGGCTCTATCGCACCGAAGTGCCCTTTTTATTGCGCGACCGTTTCCCCGGTGAAGAAGAGCAGCGCATTATCTATAGAGAGCAGCTCGAGGCCTTTGCGCCTGAACCCGTCACTATGCGTACCTTGGACATTGGCGGCGACAAGTCACTGCCCTACTTCCCCATCGAAGAAGACAATCCTTTTTTAGGTTGGCGGGGTATACGCGTAACTCTCGATCACCCAGAAATATTTTTGGTGCAAGTGCGAGCCATGATCAAGGCCAGTGAGGGGCTCGACAACTTGCGCATTATGTTGCCCATGGTCACAAACATTCCAGAGCTTGAAGCGGCGCAGGTGTTGATTTATAGGGCCTATAATGAGCTGCTTGAAGAGGGTCATAAAATCACCCTGCCACCTATCGGCGTTATGATTGAAGTGCCCGCGGCGGTTTATCAGGCTCGTGAATTGGCCGCGAGAGCCGATTTTTTATCGGTAGGCAGCAACGACCTCACGCAATACCTACTGGCGGTTGACCGCAACAATGCGCGAGTGGCTGATCTTTACCACGCACTGCATCCCGCTGTTTTGAGAGCCCTGCAACAAATTGTGTCCGATGGACACAGTCAGGGTGTTACTGTGAGTATTTGTGGTGAGTTAGCCGGAGACCCAGGCGCGGCCATCTTGCTTATGGCAATGGGCTTCGACGTCTTGTCTATGAATGCGTCGAATTTGCCAAGAGTGAAATCGGTGATTCGCGGCATTACCTTACAGCAGGCCGACGAGCTTTTGTCAGAAGTTATGCTGCTGCCCGACGCCTATGAAATTAATGTGTGTGTTGAGCGGGCGCTGAAAGAGGCTGGTATAACTCGCTTGCTCCGACCTTCTATCTCTAACTAAATAAAACCTCCCAGTGGCTGTTGGCCTGAAAGGGGGTTTGTTATGATGCTGAGCAATTGTTTGTCACCCCTTCCCCCGACTATTGGCACTGTGAACGTTTATGCTCACCTACCCTCAGATTGACCCCGTCGCCCTTTCCATAGGCCCACTTAGTGTTCACTGGTACGGCATCATGTACTTACTGGCCTTTGCGGGCGCTTGGGGCATTGCCATGTACCGCGCGGGCAAGCCCGATGCCGCGGTGACGAAAGCGCAAGTTGAAGACTTAGTGATGTGGGGGGCTATGGGGGTGATTCTCGGTGGCCGCTTTGGTTATGTTGTGTTTTATCATTTTGAGCGCTTCCTTCAAGACCCTGTATGGTTGCTGCGAGTATGGGAAGGCGGTATGTCTTTTCATGGTGGCCTTTTGGGCGTCATTGTTGCCTTAGCTCTCTATGCACGGAAAATTCGCCAGCCCTTCTTGCTTGTAGCTGATTTTGTGGTGCCCATGGTGCCCTTGGGTTTAGGTTTTGGCCGCCTGGGCAACTTCATTGGTCAGGAGCTTTGGGGGAGAGAAACCAGTGGCCCATGGGGTATGGTCTTTCCCAACGACCCCGAAGCGCTGCTTAGACACCCTTCCCAGCTTTATCAGGCCACTTTGGAGGGCTTAGTGCTGCTCACGGCCATATTGTGGTTCTCGGCTAAGCCAAAACCCAGAGCCGCTGTTTCTGGAATGTTTTTAATGCTTTACGGGCTATTTCGCTTTGCCGTTGAGTTTGTTCGAGACCCGGACGGGCACATAGGTTTTGACCTATTTGGCTGGTTGACGCGGGGGCAGTTACTGTCCTTGCCAATGATCGCCGTTGGGGTGCTGATGTTAGCGTGGGCATACGATCGTAGTGGCAGAGCTCAGAGTGCGGCTGAGGCCATAGAAGAAGTTTCTCCCAAGGCCGGTAAATCAGGTCGCAAAAAGAAGTCGAAGAAATCATGAAGCAATATTTAGAGCTCTGTAAGCGCATAGTTGAGCAGGGCGAGTGGCTTGAAAATGAACGTACGGGAAAACGCTGCCTTACGATAATTAATGCGGATCTGGAATATCAGGTTGGGGCAAATGAGCTGCCATTAATTACTACCAGAAAAAGTTATTGGAAAGCCGCAATTGCCGAATTGATCGGTTATATTCGGGGCTACAGCAGTGCTGCAGATTTCCGCAAGTTGGGGACTAAAACTTGGGATGCCAATGCCAACCTTAATGAAGCGTGGTTGAGCAACCCTCATCGCCTTGGTGAAGATGATATGGGGCGCGTGTATGGCGTTCAGGGTCGAGCTTGGGCCAAGCCTGACGGGGGTTCAATAGATCAATTGAAAAAGATCGTCGACAATTTGAGCCGTGGTATTGACGACAGAGGTGAAATTCTCAGTTTTTATAATCCGGGAGAGTTTCACATGGGCTGCCTTCGCCCCTGTATGCATACGCATAATTTTTCCCTGCTGGGTGATACCCTTCACTTAACGAGTTTTCAGCGCTCTTGCGATGTACCGCTGGGTTTGAATTTCAATCAGATTCAAGTCTTTACATTTTTGGCGCTAATGGCTCAAATCACTCAGAAGAAAGCGGGCATCGCTTACCACAAAATTGTGAATGCACACATATACGAAGATCAGCTGCCTCTAATGCGAGATGTACAGTTGACGCGTGAGCCATTCCCGTCTCCGTCTCTTGCTATTAACCCAGAAATCAAGTCTCTTCACGATTTGGAGACATGGGTAACGATGGACGATTTTACCGTGAGCGATTATCAATGCCACGAGCCAATTCAATATCCATTTTCAGTTTAAGGAAATAAACCGCGTGACGTCTATTGCTCTCATCGTTGCCTGTTCCGAAAATAATGTAATCGGTCGCGACAATCAGTTGCCTTGGCACCTGTCAGAGGATTTGAAATACTTTAAACGAACCACTCTAGGCAAGCCCATTATAATGGGGCGTCTAACCTACGAGTCTATTGGGCGACCGCTGCCTGGCCGGCCAAACATCGTAGTGACTCGGCAGGCCGACTGGAAAGCTGAGGGCGTGCAAACGGCAAATAGCTTAATTGAGGCTATCGAACTCGGTAAAACCGAGGCTAAGAACTTAGATTCCGATGAAATTTTGATTATCGGCGGCGCGCAGATCTATCGAGAAAGTGTTGATCTTTGTAACAGAATTTATTTGACGCGAGTGCAAGCTTTTGTCGAAGGCGACGCCTATTTTCCGGAGCTGAATTTGAGTGAGTGGAATGAGTCGAGCAAAGAGTCGCACTTGGCTATAGGTACTAACCCTTATTCTTATGCCTTTATCGTGCTGGACCGCAACAGCTCTGCCTTGTGAAAAATAAACTTACACTTTTTTACCGTTGATGCGGGCTAAAAGTTTAATTAAAGAATATAGTGAGTGGCCCGAGGACAAACAAAGTGATTTGCTGGCTATAAAGTAAACGCATGTTACCGGAGGCAACTCAAGTTAGGATGAAAACGTTACCAATTTGTCACCTTTCTACACAGGTGTGCAATGGGTAGGATTAAAGATTGAATGTTAGCGGGCGGTCTTATTACAATGCTGCCCTCTTAGCTGCCGCCTATGCGTGTTAGTGATAAGCAGCTGTTTATCAGTAACAGGCGTGTAGTGGCTATACTGTCGCAACTTAGATGATTGCAAGCACCCAATTGGGGGATATATGAAGAACCAGCGATTGAAAGCCGTGGCTTTATCCACAGTGCTTTCTGCCGGCGCGCTAATGGGTAGCGTTGCTCTGGCAGATCAAACCTTAGATTCAGTTTTGCAGGTAGGTCAGTCTATGACCACTGCAGGCATGAAGTCACAGCAGCGTATTGAAAAAGTTGCCGACGAGACTGCAAGCCTTTTGCAAAACTTTAAAACCGTAAATAAGCAAATCGAAGGTTTGCGTGTTTATAACTCCCAGTTAGAGAAGCAACTAGCTAACCAGCTTGTTGTCATCGGCGAATTGGAAACTTCCATCGAGCAAGTAACCGTGATGGAGCGTCAGATCCAGCCGTTAATTTTGCGGATGCTGGACGGACTAGAGCAATTCGTTAGCCTGGACGTGCCCTTCCACATTGAAGAGCGTCAGGAACGTGTTGAAATGTTGCGCGCTAACATGGAGCGAGCGGATATCTCAGTTGCTGAGAAATTCCGTCAAGTTCTGGAAGCGTACAAAATCGAATCTGAATACGGTCGCAAGATTGACACTTACAAAGACTCGCTGGACATTGGCGGTCAGGAACGTGTTGTTAACATCCTGCGTGTAGGTCGTATCTCATTGATGTATCAAACAACTGACGGTGAATTGTCAGGTGCTTGGGATCAGAAGCAGCAAGCATGGGTTGAATTGGATTCTGGTGATTACGCCAGTTCCATCAAGAAAGGCATTCGCATCGCTAAGAAGCAAGCCTCAATTGATATCATGAACTTGCCGATTGTGGCTCCGGAGGCCGCGCAATGAAAATGACATTTGCTAAACGCATCCTGGCCGTAGCGGCCGCCGGTATGTTGGTGGCGGGTTCTGCCATGGCTCAAGAGAAGGCAACTTCTCTGGAAGGCCTGTTAGACCTAGTTAAAACTGCCAAGATTTCCGAAACAAAAGAACACAAGCAGCGCGAAGCTGATTTTCGTCGTCAAAAGGCTAATCAGGCTAGCTTGCTAGCAAAAGCCAAGCAAACGAAGAAAAACGAAGAAGCGCGTTCTGTCCGCCTGGAAAAAACCTATGAAGCACAAGAGCTGGCCGTTACGGCTAAGCGCAAGCAGCTTCAAGAGCGTTTAGGTTCTTTGAAAGAATTGTTTGGACACCTAACCTCTGTAGCGGGTGATTTGCGAACTAACGTTGGCACTTCAATCGTTAGCGCCCAGATCCCTGGTCGTACTGAGTTTATGGACAGCCTGATCGAGAAGATGAACAGCGCAACTCAGTTGCCTACCATCGAAGAGATTGAGCGTCTGTGGTACGAACTGCAGCGTGAAACAATCGAAGGCAGCAAAATCGTTAAGTTTGCTGGTACCGTTATCAAGCCAAATGGTGATCGTGCTGAACAGGATATCGTTCGTATCGGTAACTTCAACTTGGTTTCTGATGGTAACTACCTAACTTACAACACCGAAAGCCAGCAAGTTGAAGAGCTAACTCGTCAGCCAGCAGCAGCACACGTTGCCGCCGCCGCTGCCTTGCAAGCCTCAGATAGCGGTTTCACACGCTTCGGCGCTGACCCTACTGGTCCTTCTGGTGGTTCTTTCCTATCAGCACTGATCAACAGCCCTTCAATTGAAGAGCGCTGGCATCAGGGTGGCCTTGTAGGCTACATCATCTCTGCTGTTGGTGCCTTTGCCATTCTACTTGCTCTGTTGCGCTTCGCTGTATTGGCTGGCATCACTAGCAAAGTAAATGCTCAGTTGAAATCTGATAAGGCCAACGCCAACAACCCACTGGGTCGTGTTCTGAAAATCACAGAAGACAATCCTGGTATCGATACCGAGACATTGGAATTGAAGTTGGAAGAAGCCACGCTGAAAGAGCGCCCTGCGATTGAATCTGGTCTTAACCTGCTGAAGATTATTGCCGCGGTTGCTCCGCTGCTAGGTCTGCTTGGTACGGTTACAGGTATGATCATTACCTTCCAGGCAATCACAATCTTTGGCGCGGGTGATCCGAAAGCCATGGCTGGTGGTATCTCTGGTGCGTTGGTTACCACGGTATTGGGCTTGATTGTTGCGATTCCAACCGTATTAATGCACACCCTCGTTAACGGCCGAGCTAAGCGCGTATTGCACATCCTAGATGAGCAGACTGCTGGTATCATCGCCGAAAATAACGAGAGTAAATAGGAGATATCGCATGCTAGCATTAATGGAAGCGATCGCAGCCATTAAAGCTTTTATGGCGCAGGGCGGCCCCATACTTACGTATATTGCTGCTCTGACCTTTGTCATGTGGACTTTAATTTTCGAACGGGTGTGGTATTTCAAAGGTGGTTTAAAGCGTGAGCTGCAAACCTCCCTTGATGTCTGGGAAGCGCGCAAAGAGCGCAAATCTTGGAACGCACATCAGATACGTTACGCTTTGATCTCTCGCTTAAGCGAAAAGATCAATACAAACATGGACATGGTGGCTACTATGGTAGCGATCTGCCCACTGTTGGGTCTGCTGGGTACGGTTACCGGTATGATCGAAGTGTTTAATGTATTGGCAGTTACAGGTGGTGGTGACGCTAAATCGATGGCAGGCGGGGTTTCTCGCGCAACAATTCCTACTATGGCAGGAATGGTTGCAGCATTGTCCGGAGTATTTGGTAATACACTTATCACACGTACTGCAGAGCGCGAAGCGCAGCTGTTTGAAGACCATTTGACAATGGACCATTAGAAGCTGAAATCGCTACTGAATTTATTGGTTTAAGAGATTAACCATGAGTAGGAAATCACAGAAATCAGAAGAAGAAGCAGGGGCGATCGATTTGACGCCCATGTTGGACGTGGTATTTATCATGTTGATCTTCTTTATCGTAACAGCCTCTTTTATTAAAGAGGCCGGTATCGAAGTGAACCGTCCTGAAGCGTCTACCGCTGAACCTAAGAAAAAAGCCAACATTTTGGTTGCTGTCACATCTGAGAACGAAATTTGGATTGATAAGCGCCAGGTGGATGAGCGAGCGGTTAAGTCGACAATCGAGCGTCTGCATGCAGAGAACCCCAAAGGTACTCTGGTGATACAAGCAGATGACAAGGCTAACATTGAAACTATGGCAATCGTGACAGAAGCTGCACGTATTGCTGGAGTTCCTGGTGTTGCTGTGGCTACAGAGAGAAAGTAGGACACTATGAATTTTGTCAGAGTCCTTGTGTCGGGGTTGTTGGCTTTAAGCACAACCTTCGGCCTATTGTTTTTGATGCACTCATTGATTGCGGCCAATATGGTAGCCCCGAAAGAGGTTGATGAACGCAAAGTTGCCGACATCCATATGCCCGATCGCGCAATTGAAACCCAGTACGATACTGAAAAACCAGATAAACCAGATGATCCTGATGAGCCGCCACCCGATATGCCGGAGCCGGAGTTTGATACTCCAGATGTTTCGCCGGATGCACTCAACATGGCAGCGCCTAAAGTGGCTGCTAATCTGAAAATTGGTGGCATTGGTGGGTTTTCTTCAGACGGTGAGTATCTACCCATCGTTAAAGTACAGCCGGTTTATCCGCGTCGTGCTTTGAGTCGTGGCATTGAAGGTTACGTAATTGTTGAATTTACGGTAACTAAAAGTGGTGCCGTTCGTGATCCCCTTGTTGTTGAGGCAGACCCAAAAAATGTCTTTAACAAAGCGGCAACGAAAGCGGCCTTGAAGTTTAAGTACAAGCCTCGAGTAATCGATGGTGAGCCGGTTGAAGTGCCGGGTGTACGTAACAAAATCACCTTTGCTATCGCGAAATAAATGACGGGAAAGACTATGAATGTGACGGCTGCAGT
>CAJWBQ010000037.1 GCA_913020115.1 uncultured Cellvibrionales bacterium | reverse complement strand
GAATTTCCCCTGCTTCTACAAGGAAATCCTGGAGTATTTCTTCGTCATCACCGAAACCCATTCAGTGCTCCTAATTATTTGCGGGACTAAAAACCAAGGCTGGACAGTAAGTCATCTACTTCATCTTGGCCTGATACTACATCATCACGCACATCAGCGTGAATTTGTGGCCCTTCTGCCTCTGCGGCACCTACAGTAGCTTTGACTAGCTTATCGGCTTCATCGCCTAAACCTGTAACTTCTTCTACTTGGCCTGCAATACGCACTAAACTAACGAGATCTCTCTCAACGTCGCCAATTAAACCAATCACTCGTTTCAGGACTTGCCCGGTTAAATCTTGGAAACCCTGTTCGAGAATTATATCTTGCAGATTTTTATTCAGCTGCTGAGTGCCCGTACCCGTTTGCTGGAGAAAGTCATCCATGCGACGGTAGAGCTCTCTAAATTCATCTGCGCTCATCTCCCGGCGCTTTAAGCGACCCCACTCCTGGTGAAGTTGTTCAGCTTCTTGGCCAAGATTGAGCGCTATAGGGGCAGACGCCTCCACCATATCCATGGTTTTGTCAGCGGCTTTTTGTGTTAAATCAATAACATAGGAGAGGCGGTCTGTAGCATCCTGAATTTCGGAGCTTTCGACAACTGGAGGTTCAGAGTCAAGGTCAGCGTCGACATGAAAATTAACTATGGCACTGTGCAGGCCTCGAGTAAGGCGCCCAACGGCCAGAAAGATATGGCGATCACGGGTCTCAACCATGCTTTGGATAAGCTTGGAGGCCTCTTCGTAATTATCGCCCTGCAGTTTTTCAATAAGCATCTTGGCGCAATCTTGCAGCTCAGTGATGAACTCCTGATTCGCGTCCGTATTCGATTCTTGTTCCATTGCCGCGCCTTAATTATCGTTATAGGTTAGCCGTCGACACGTTCAAAAATCTTATCGATTTTTTCCTTGAGGGCTTGAGCAGTGAAAGGTTTAACAACGTAACCATTAACACCGGATTGTGCCGCCTCGATGATTTGGTCACGCTTAGCTTCAGCGGTCACCATCAACACCGGCAAAGAAGACAAATTGGCATCTGCACGCACAGCCTTGAGCAGATCAATGCCTGTCATACCGGGCATATTCCAATCGGTCACTAAGAAATCAAAGTCGCCATTTTTTAGCATTGGCAAAGCTGTGACGCCGTCATCAGCCTCTTGAGTATTTGTAAACCCAAGATCCCTCAATAGGTTTTTAATAATCCGTCGCATCGTCGAAAAATCATCAACGATTAGGATCTTCATATTTTTATCCAATTCAACCTCCGTCTTCCCTTGTGTGGGATCCCGCTTACTAATGAGTCTAGTAGCTGATGTTAGGGTAGCCAGTTTTCAGCATGAAAAGTGCCTAATACGATCAATTAATAGTCAAGCTCTTGATAAACCAAGCTTTTCACCTTGAAATTTACCGATTTACACCACAACGTGCAAAGGTACTGAGTTTGATCTAAAGGGTCAATCTTTCCCTTGCCAATCCTGCAGTCGCGCTCGTAAACGCAGAGCCGACTGACTGTGTATCTGACTCACCCTGGATTCACTAACACCGATAATTTCGCCAATCTCTTTCAAGTTCAGTTCTTCATCGTAATACAAGGCCAATACCAGTTTTTCCCTCTCAGGTAATTGTTTTATCGCCTGAGCCAAGGATTGCTTTAATGATTCTCGCTCTAAACCTTCTAAGGGGCCCAAAAAAGCCATGCTCACCGAGGAATTAACGGCGCGACCGTCATCTTCACCAAAATCTTCTTCATAGCTAAATAAACGGCTGCTGTTGGCGTCTTGCAGCATGGAAAAATAATCTTCAATAGGCACACCAAGCTGGTCCGCCACATCTTGGTCCCGTGCATCACGACCTGTGCGAGCCTCAACAATGCCTATTGCCTCGGCCACTCGCCGAGAATTGCGGTGCACTGAACGTGGGGCCCAGTCACCGCGACGCATTTCATCAACGATTGAGCCTCGAATACGAATGCCCGCGTATGTTTCAAAGCTAGCACCTTTGCTGGCGTCGTATTTTCCGGCCGCCTCTATTAAGCCCACCATGCCAGCCTGAATTAAATCTTCCACTTGCACGCTGGCGGGCATTCTCATCATCATATGATGAGCAATACGTTTCACCAAAGGCGCGTAGTCTTCAACCTGAATCTGGGGTGTTAATTGGCCCGCTTCTTCATACATTGCTAATCTATCCGCCGCAGCCATATCAAAATTCCGTACTGGCTGACTGCAATAACCTCTCTACAAAAAATTCTAAATGCCCTTTCGGATTGTGCGGCAAGGGCCACGCATCAACATTTTTAGCTAAAGTTTTCATTGCCAAGGCTGCTTTTGAACCCGGTGCATACTCCAGCAAAGCCTGCTGTTTTTGCACGGCGCTACGCACATTCTCATCAAATGGAATGTGCCCTGCGTATTGCAGCGCAACATCTAAAAAGCGCTCACACACTTTATTTAGCTTTATAAATAAATTCTGGCCTTCGGAATTAGTGCGGGTCATATTAGCAACCACGCGAAAGCGCATCATGCCGTATTCTTTATTCAGGAGTTTTATTAAAGCGTAGGCATCGGTAATAGATGAAGGCTCATCACAAACAACCACCAACACTTCATTGGCAGCGCGAACAAAACTGACCACGGTCTCAGAAATACCAGCGGCGGTATCAACCACTAATACATCTAATTGATCTCCGAGATCGCTAAAGGCATGGATGAGGGCCGCGTGCTGCTGAGCATTGAGCGCCGCCATTTGCTGCACACCTGACGAGGCTGGCACAATCTTGATGCCACTGGGGCCTGCAACCAAAATGTCTCGCAAGGTTTTTTCGCCAGACAACACATCGGCAATATTATGAGTGGACTTAATACCCAAAAGAACATCGATATTGGCCAAACCCAAATCGGCATCCATTAGTACAACTCTTCGTTGCAGCTGGGCCAGCGCAACACTGAGATTAATAGACAAATTGCTTTTGCCAACACCGCCTTTTCCGCCGGTGACAGCGATGACCTGAACGGGTCGAGTATGATTCATGCGTTCCCCAACTATACAACATCTCGATTCGCCATGAATCGAGTAAAAATTGCCACTTATCTACTTGTCAATACTGACTAAAAAAGGACCGTCAGCGAATATTAAACCCGCTTGATTACATCATTATAGACGCTCTGTAGCCCGAGCTAGGGGTGATTGTGGCACGGTTTCGGCCACACTGGCAAAGCCATTAAACATCTTTGGTTCATCCTGCGGGTTTTGCGCTGCAATACTGACCGCGCGGGTCACTAATTGGTGAGCACGAGCGAGCGCTATATCGTTTGGTATTTGCTGACCATCGGTGGTGTAAGCGAGAGGTAAACCGCTTTCAGCAATAACCCCAATTGCTTCACCTAAGCTGGTGGTTTCATCCAGCTTAGTAAGCACACAACCCCTGAGGCCAGCCAATTTATAGGCACTCAGCGAGGCCTTCATCATTTGCTGCTGACTGTTACAAGACAAGACTAAATAGCTGCTCACAGAAGACTCCTGACGCAGCGCCTTGAGCTGTTGAGCAAGCAGCGGGTCGCCATGGCGGAAACCGGCCGTATCAATCAACACCAAAGAGCAGTGAGACAAACTTTTGAGCACCCCTGGCAACTCAATTTCATCACCTACAACCTTGACCGTCACATTCAGAATACGGCCCAAGGAACGCAACTGGTCGTGAGCCGCCAAACGGTAGGTATCGGTAGTAACCAGAGCCACCTTATCGGCTCCGTGCTTGAGAACATAGCGCGCGGCCAACTTGCCTATTGTGGTGGTTTTACCGGCACCCGTTGGCCCCACCAGCGCAATGACACCGCCCTGATCGGCCACGTCATAATCGACTGTAGGCACTTGATGAGCCAGTGCCGCCATTGCGGCAGGCCAGGCTTCAGCCGCGGTTTGATAATCTTTGGTGGCGATGGCTTGCAGCACTTGATCACTGCTGTGCGAAGAAAGCCCCAAGTTATTCAACTGCCTCCATACACTCGCCTGAACAGGTGAATGAGCCGCCATCTGACCATAATTCATTCGGCCAAGCTGTTCGTGCAGCAAGGCTCTCATCGCCGAAAGCTCTTCCTGCATAGAGAGCAAGGCAGAGTCGTCAGCGGGGTTTTTAGGCTCCGGTGCTTGAACGTTTGAGCGAACACCGGCTGGAGCGAACGGCTTCTGCAATGTAGGAGCCTCCTCCTGTTCAGCCTCGGCTTTGCGGGCACTGAACATACGCTCACGCGCTTGCTCAATCTCGTCCGCAAGCTGTCGAGAGGTTCTTCCTGCGAAAGCCGTCTGAATGGCACTATCATCAATGGGGCCTGCCGGATCATCTGTACGAGCATCAAAATGAGCTTTCACGGCTTCATTAACCGCCGCCTGATCGCCCCATGCGGCATCGCTTATCAAGGGAGATTCGTCCCCCGCAGAACTGTCTTCAGAAGGCACTAAACCTTGAACTTCATCAGGCACACGAGGAACGTCCTCAAGTGTGGTCAGCAGCTCTACCCCTTTGGGGTGTCGTTGGCTGGACAAAATCACCGCGTCTGCGCCCATTTCCTGGCGCACCAGTTCTAAGGCTCTTCGCATATCGGCTGCTATAAACCGCTTAACCTGCATGGTGCTTCTCCATCAATAATTGCGTCGTCTGCTTGTATTACTCACCGCCAACACTGGCTTCAATGGTGATCTGCTTGTTCTCAGGTATTTCGTTATAAGCCAGTACATTTAGCTCTGGAATACTGGGCCTCATAAATTTCGCCAACATGCCTCTCAGTGGTGCCGCCACCAATAAAATAATGGTCTTACCAGCCATTTCTTGTTTTTGTGCGGCTTCAATCAGAGACTGCTGTAGCCGCTCTGCCAGCGAAGGCTCAATAAAGGAGCCATCACCCGCGCCAGCTTTTTGTGCCTGTTGCACAGACTGAAGCAATAACTGTTCCAAACCGGGCTCCAAACTGATGACAGGTATGTTCACGTCAGCCCCCACAAGGTCTTGCACTATTTGACGACTGAGGGCCACCCGCACTACAGCGGTCAAAGCGGCGGGATCTTGACTCTTTTCGGGATGTGCCGCCAAAGCCTCGGCAATAGAGCGCATATCGCGCACAGGCACCTGCTCTCGCAATAAGCTCTGCAATACTTTTAACAATATGTTTAAGGTGACCGTGCCAGGCACTAAGCCTTCGACTAACTTGGGCGATTTGTCAGCCAACTTATCAAGCAAGGTCTGCACATCCTCATGACCAATGAGTTCATGGGTATGCTTCTGGAGAATTTGATTCAAGTGGGTAGCAACAACGGTGCTGGCGTCCACCACTGTGTAGCCTAGTGTTTGCGCTTGATCTTTTTTGCTGGCTTCGATCCATACAGCGTCTAAGCCAAAGGCCGGATCTTTGGTTTCAATGCCGTCAAGCTTGCCAAACACTTGGCCTGGGTCTATCGCTAAATCACGATCTGGCTGAACTTCGGCTTCGCCAACTGCCACCCCCATCAAGGTGATTCTGTAGGCATTAGGCAGTAAATCCAAGTTATCTCGAATGTGCACTGAGGGCACCAGAAAACCCACCTCTTGTGACAATTTTTTCCTGACCCCTTTGATCCGACTTAACAACTCTCCGCCCTGAGATTTGTCTACCATCGGTATCAGGCGATAGCCCACTTCCAAGCCAATCATGTCAACGGCCTGTACATCGTCCCAGCTAATTTCAGGTGTTTCCTGAGCTGGTGGAAGTGCCGGCGGCGCTCCGGCATCAAGGGTTGTTCCAGAAGGCATATTGCGAGGCATATTCGTAGGGTTTGCAACAGCCCCTTCATCACCTGCGTCAGTTACTAGTGTTCCTTGAGACTTACGGTGATGGATATAGTACGCCAAGCCACCTGCGACTGTCGCAAGCCCCAAAAAGGAGACGTGAGGCATACCAGGAATTGAGCCCATCAAAAACAAGATGAGGGCAGCGACACCCAGAGCCTTTGGAGAGTCGAACATTTGGGTGAAAATTTGGTTGGTTAAACCTTCATTGCTATTCGCCCGAGTTACCATAATGGCCGCTGAGGTTGAGAGCATCAAAGAAGGAATCTGTGCAACCAAACCATCACCAATGGTGAGCAAAATGTATTTTTCTAAAGCGTCGTTAAATTCTAGGTCATGCTGAAGCATGCCCACGCTAAGCCCGCCAATCACATTGATGACAAGAATCATAATGCCGGCAACAGCGTCACCTCGAACAAATTTTGACGCACCGTCCATTGAGCCATAGAAATCGGCTTCGTTGGCGACATCATCTCGGCGGGTCCGCGCTTGGTCTTGATCAATCAAACCGGCGTTCAAATCGGCGTCAATGGCCATTTGCTTGCCCGGCATAGCATCGAGTGTGAAGCGGGCACTTACTTCAGAGATTCGCCCAGCACCCTTTGTCACCACCACAAAATTAATGATCATCAAGATCAGGAAAACGACGAGGCCCACAGCGTAATTACCGCCAATGACCACCTCACCAAAAGCTTGAATTACCTTACCGGCAGCATCACCGCCATTGTGCCCTTCTAGCAGCACCACTCGAGTGGAGGCCACGTTGAGGGCCAAGCGCATGAGTGTTGATACCAGCAAAATTGTTGGGAAAACCGCAAAGTCCAAGGGCCGCATGGTGTAGATACCCACCAGTAAAACCACAATAGACAAGGCGATATTGAAGGAAAAAAACATGTCCAGCAGGAAAGCCGGTACGGGCAGCATGAGCATACCCAACAACATCAGCAGGAAAAATGGGATGCCCAAATTACCCTTAGCCAACATACGCACACCGTCAAAGGCCTGCTGACGGTTAAAATTACCTAAATTGAATGATGATGCCATAAGTACGGATTCTTGACGCTTCTCTACTGTGAACCGTAGACATCGCAAGAACCATACCGTTTTTAGTCATAGCTGAAAATGAGACTCAAACTAAGGCCGAGCGCCTCAATATGAACGAAGAGGCTTAAGCTTTCGCCCTCGTGTATCGGAGAAACACCTGTATTAGTGCTTTCCCCTTCATATTGAAGACTAAGCCCACGAGCACCAAGATCACGCCATACCACTGCAACAAGGTAATGTGCTCGTCTAAAAAATAAGCGGCACTGGCTAAACCAACCACTGGCACGCCCAGAGTTAGAGGCGCTACAGTCGACGCTGGATAGCGACTAAACAAATAGCCCCACAAGCCATAGCCTAGCACCGAGGCCGCCAGCGTAAGATAAATTAGCACACCCGCCGACACCCAACTAAAAGATTGCAGACTGGCCACTATCAGTTCCGGCCCCTCTACCCAATAGGACATCAGCAAGAAAGGCAGCGGAGGAATCCAAGCCGACCATACAACCAAACCCACGCTGGAATTGTAACCTTGTAGAGAAATTTGCCGATTGACAATATTGCCCGCCGCCCAGCAAGCCGCTCCGGCCAGTGTCAGCCCAAAACCAATAGCGGTCATAGTGCCCACGTTATCGGTTCCACCAATTAGCGCCAGCCCACAGGCGGCAATTGCAATTGCCAAAATTTGGTAGGGTGTGAAGCTCTCGTGAAGATATATTCGTGCAAACAATAAGGTAAACAACATCTGCGCCTGCAAAACCAGCGAGGCTAAGCCTGCTGGCATACCGAAAGACATGGCACTAAACAGCAGTGCAAATTGCCCGAAGCCAATGGTGAGACCAAACGCACACAGTAAACGCCAAGGAATTTTTGGGTTGGCAACAAACAGACTACCGACAAGCGCGAGAAGAACAAAACGCAAACCGCCCATCAATAAAGGCGGGAAATTTTCCAAACCCCAGGCAATAACAACAAAGTTGAAACCCCAGACCAGGATAATAATCAGGCCTAGAATTGAATCTCTTACGCTCATTCAGCAATGACCTCTAAGCAATCTTATTTAGCAATCTACTTTCACACCCGCTTATGTGCTAAATAGCTTAAATCACTTCACTTTAACGCGATTATTCGCATCGCGGCTTTGACGAATTAATTCGTCACCCATAGGTGGTTTGGCCAATTTAGCTAGGCGATCATACAGCACAACGTTGACGGTGGCCGCCAAGTTGAGACAGCCGATGGTCGGGATATAAACAACGGAATCAGCGGCGTCAATAATGGCTTGGTCAAGCGTGCCATCTTCTGGACCAAATATATAAAAAGCATTTTGAGGATGCTGAAATTCGAGCAGAGAACAAGCCCCCTCTACCAGTTCGACACACACCACAGAGGTGTTTTCAGGGGCACTTTGAACAAGGCATTCAACACCCAGCAGAGGAATATCAATACTGGCGTTTTGGGTGTCCGTATTGAATCGAGCCGCTCGTTTGTAGCGCTCGCCGGTATAAAAAACCGAACCAGCTTGAAAGCAACCGGCGGCGCGCATCACCGCGCCCACATTCGTAGGGCTCTTGGGGTTACTCAGCCCTATACTAATCTTTGACTCTTCCATCTTGCTGACTCTGCTCGTGCTCATATGATTTCAAGGGGCCTTACTATAACGACCCAAGAAATTCATACAAGCGCCAAGCAGAGAAACTAGGGAGAGAAAGTAAGGTGCTTAGGCTAACTCTCTCAGCACCAGCCCCGGGGCCACAGTAACCACCTTCCGACAACTATAAACCCCCAAACCTCCCACCAGTGCCGCGCCAAGCAACGGCCCCAAGAGCCACAGTTCATAGTGAGGCTGAACTGGGATATTGAATACCCAAGCTTGTAAGCCCAACAACAAAACCTCTGTGCCAATCACCGCCAGCACACCGGCAAATAAACCTAAGCTCGCAAATTCCACAGCTACTGAGCCTAAAATTAATTTCCGACGACTGCCCAATGCACGAAGCAAGCCCGCCTCCTGCATTCTGCTATCCATGCTCGCATTGACAGCGGCAAACAGCACCAATAAGCCGCTGGCCAACACCATCCATAACACCCCTTCAACGCCCGCACTCACCCTCTCAACAATGGTGCGAATTTGAGCGATCACTTTATCCATTTCGACGACAACAATGGTGGGTTGCTCATGTAATAAATCGTTGATGAAGAGCTTTTTCTCAGGAGGTAAAAACAAGCTCGTTAAATACATTGGCGAATAACCATCCAGCGCACCCGGCGAAAACAGGAAGTAAAAATTAGGTCGCATACTGTCCCAGTTTAAAGAGCGAATACTGGCGACCCTCGCATTCAACTCGAGCCCTCCCAAACTAAAGCTAATCTGATCTCCGATGTTCAATTGCAAATCTTCTGCAATGCCCTTCTCAACCGAAACACCCCACTCATTGGGAACGCTGGGCGACCACTGGTCCCACCACACGCCATCTGTGATTTTATTGTCCTTGGGCAACTCGGTCGCCCAACTTAAATTCACTTCACGACGCCATGCTTCGCTGCGTTTGTTTTCGGGTTCAGCTTGATTAATTTGCTGGATACGGCCTCGAACCATGGGATAAAGCGCGCTAATTTCAAGTTCATTGTTTTCTGCCAGCGTTTGAATAGGGGCTACTTGCCAGGGCGCAATATTCACTAAGAAATGGTTGGGCGCATCCTCTGGCAGCTGAAATCTCCATTCATCAATTAAACTTGTTCGCACCGTACTCAAGGTTAAAAGCAACATAAATGCGGTGGCGAAAACAAGTATTTGCACCAGACTCTGCCCACGTCTCCGGTCGAGACTGGCCAGCGCCAATCGCCAGATGTGGCCTTTTTTTGCGGCCAACTTGCGCCCTATGTTGAGTAGCACACCGGCCCCTAGCAGCGCCAGCCCTACAATCACACCGAGCCCCGCACTAACGCTGCCCGTCAATCGTAAATCTCCGCTGTATATCCAGATTAAACACAGCACCGCACTCACACCCAAAAGAGCCTGCAAACCATTGCGCAAAGGCTCAACCGGCATATCGCGTCGCAATACTTTCAGGGGAGGCACCACAGGTAAATGCCAAAGCGGCGGCAGAGCAAAAAACAATAAACAGACAAAGCCTGTCAGCACCCCGATAAAATAAGGTTCGGCCCCTCCGAGTGCTAACTCAATGTTAAACATTTGACTGGCCAGAATTGCCACCGCTCGCTGCAGTAACTCACCCACAACAAGGCCCGCTCCCGATGCGAACAAAGCTAGCAGAAACAACTGAGCCGCATACAGACTGCGAATACGCCAAGCGCCCGCTCCCAAACTTTTTAACAGCGCTACCTGGTCCACATGTCGAGCCGCAAAGCGCTGAGAAGAAATAGCGATTGCCACACCCGCCAGAAGCACCCCAATAACACCGGCCAACATCAAAAAACGCTGCCCCGTTCCCAGAGTTTTAGACAAGCCCCGTTGCGCCGACTCCAAATCGACAACTCGCTGATGCTCCGTAAGCTTAAGCTCCAAATCCGCCAAAAAAGGTTTTAACTGAGCGTCTGGTGCCGCCAGCAACCATTGGTACGACACACGACTGCCAGGTTGAATCACTTCCGTGGCTGGGAGGTCGGCCGCATTCATCAACAAACGCGCACCAAACAAAGAAAAACCATCCCCTCTATCGGGCTCACTTATTACCACACGAGTAATTTGCAGAGAATGCTCACCCACAAAAACAGTATCACCGAGCTTAACCCCAAGCAGTGGCAACAAACGAGAGTCTACCCAAGCCTCGCCTTCAGGAGGAATGTTGGCCGCGACACGCTGCTCCGCAACGTTCGTCGAAAAAGGCACATCGCTCACCACCAAATTACCCACCAGCGGATAGCCTGGCGTTACCGCCTTAACCGCCGCCAAATGCATATCGTCACCCGCAAAAACCATCGACGAAAATGACGTAACTTCAGCATGCTCCACACCCGCTTTATCAGCGTCGAGATGCCACGCCGGATCAAAAGGCTTTGAGCCTCGAACAATTCTATCGGCACCTAAAAAGCTGTTAGACTCCTTGATTAAAGCGTTTTCAAGGCGATCGGTAAACACGCCAATGCCACTGACAATGGCTACCGCCATCAACAGCGAAAAAGCCAGAATTTTGACCTCGCCACTCCGCCAGTTGCGCCACAACAATCGTAGAGCCAGCATTACGCACACTCCTCAGTAAGCAATACTTTGCCGGCTTCCAACTGCATACGACATTCACAAAGAGAAGCCAAACGCTCTTCATGGGTCACCAATACCAACGTCGTTCCCTGCTCTCGATTGAGATCAAACAACAAATCAATAATCTTACTGCCCGTTACCGTATCAAGATTACCCGTGGGTTCATCCGCAAACAAAATAGCTGGCTCACTGGCAAATGCCCTGGCAATAGCCACCCGCTGCTGCTCCCCACCCGACAATTGTTTGGGGTAATGCTGCAAACGCTCAGCCAAGCCCACTCGCTCAAGAAACATCTGCGCCTTATCGCGAGCACCCGCAACACCATGCAACTCCAGTGGCATCATCACATTTTCCAGCGCACTTAAACCTGGCAGCAACTGAAACGACTGAAATACAAAGCCCACACTACGAGCACGCACCGCCGCGCGGCCCTCCTCGTCCATCGCCGTAATCTCATCACCATCCAGCGTAATCGAGCCAGAACTGGGCAAATCCAGGCCTGCCAGCAGCCCCAGCAAAGTGGACTTTCCCGAGCCAGAAGCCCCCGTAATGGCAAGACTTTGCCCCTTATCCAGACTCAGCGATACCTCATTGAGGATGACCAACTTGCCTTCAGCCGAGCGAACTTCTTTGCTAACGTGGTGAGCTTTAATCATAGCGATGGTGTTACCTGTGAGAAATAATGGCTCGATTGTTTATGCTAGCGATACACAAGTCAAAACCGTTCACAATTCTTTACCCATAAACTACCCAACAAGACCTTACCTCCCGCCGAGTAACTTGCTTTAATACACCCAAGAACCCAAACAAGAGAGCACCATGATCAAGATACTGTCCCAAGCCTTCATCCTACTCCTGCTGGCGTCGCCAAGCTGGGGGAAAACCGTCTTAGTGCTCGGCGACAGCTTAAGCGCAGGCTATGGCATATCCGTGGAAGATGGCTGGGTAAACCTATTGCAGGAAAACCTCAATGACACCAGCTCCAGCCAGCACAACATAATTAACGCCAGCGTAACCGGTGAAACCACCGGCGGCGGCTTAGCCCGTCTCCCGGCCCTACTGGCCAAGCACCAGCCTGACATCGTAATTGTAGAACTAGGTGGCAACGACGGATTGCGTGGTCACGCCATCAAAGTCATGCAAAAAAACATACTTAGCATCGTTCAACTAAGCCGTGACGCCGGCGCACAAACACTACTGCTCGGCATGCAAATTCCCCCAAACTACGGCCGGCGCTACACCCAACAATTTGCCAGTGCCTACAACAAAATTGCCCAGGCACAATCACTTCCCTTCGTCCCCTTTTTCCTAGACAAAGTCGCCCTAAAAAAAGCTTGGATGCAAGCCGACGGCATCCACCCAAATGAAAAAGCACAAGCCCAACTCTTAGCCAACGTACTCCCCCATCTAAGTCCAATACTGCAGTAGACACCCAAAAAATAACTCAAGCCACAGAACTAAAGGTCCTAGAGGGCGGCAGAACTCGAGGTCATTCAGGGCGCGTCTTAAGCTTGTAAAGTTACCCAGCCGTTTTTAGCGAGGACTGTTCGAATCCCAAAAATTGCGGCAGCAATTTCCGATGGCGCAGCCACCCGTAGGGGAAGAGAGCGCCTTAGCGCGCTCTTATCGGTTTTTTGCGCAGCAAAAAAATGGTTGAGTTCCGCAGTGGCTGGGTAGCTTTACAAGCTTGCGCCCGACCTCGAGTTCTGCCGCCCTCTAGGGCCTTGATTTTGGGCCTTGCACCATAACCAAAGCCCCCCTAAACAGCCTCCAAATACTCCACCATCAACTGCAAAGACCGCCGCCCACGAAACTCATTCACATCCAAGCGATAAGCCAGCCTAACCTTCTCAGCACCCTCATTGGGCCACTGCTCAAGATCCACATTAAACGCAATCCCGTCCAGTAACTGCTGTCCCTGTGCATCAGTAGCCACCACCAACTTCAAATGCTTCACCCCCACGATTCTCTGCTGAATCAAATAAAACTCACCATCAAAAACCGGCTCAGGAAAGTGCTGCCCCCAAGGCCCCGCCTCCCGCAAAGTTTCCGCCATTCCCAAACTCAAATCCGACTCCGCCAGAGCCCCGTCGGACAAAATACAAGCCTGCAGGTCATCGGCCGTCAACTGCCGGCGCACCTCATCATCGAAAGCCTGCCGGAAATCATCCAAACGAGCCCTATCGAAACTCATACCCGCCGCCATCGCGTGACCACCAAACTTACTTAACAAACCTGGGTGTCGAGTGGCCACCGCGTCCAATGCATCACGAATGTGCAAACCCGGAATTGATCGCGCAGACCCCTTAACCTCCGTTTCCCCGCTGTTTGCAAATGCTATCACCGGCCGGTGGTAGCGGTCTTTTATTCTCGAGGCCAAAATACCAATGACCCCCTGATGCCAAGTGGGATCATACAAACACATCCCCCAGGGCAGCTCCCCTCCCTCCTGATTCAAAGCCAGCTTATTCAGGCTGGCCAGAGCCTCGTCCTGCATCCCCCCCTCAATCGCCTTTCGATCGCGATTAAGATCGTCTAACTCCATCGCCATTTCACGGGCCAAGTCAGGCGAGTCACACAGCAAACATTGGATGCCCAGAGAAATATCGTCCAGCCGACCCGCTGCATTTAAACGCGGCCCCACAGCAAAACCCAAATCACTTGCAACAATACTGTTGCGCTCCCGACCTCCTACATCCAAAAGTGCCAGCAAACCGGGCCTTGCGCGACCTGCTCGAATTCGCCGCAAACCCTGCTGCACCAAAATTCTATTATTGTCATCAAGGGGCACAACATCCGCCACCGTACCCAAAGCAACCAAGTCGAGATAATTCGCCATATTGGGTTCTGCGATAGCCTGACTCTCGAACCAAGCCGCTTCTCTCAAACGCGTACGAAGCGCACTCATCACATAAAAAATCACCCCCACACCCGCAAGATTTTTACTCGGAAACTCACACCCCGGTTGGTTCGGGTTCACAATTGCGTTGGCCTCAGGAAGCGTGGCGCCGGGCAAATGGTGGTCAGTAACAATCACGTCGATGCCCTGCGCTCGCGCAGCGCTAACACCATCAATACTAGAAATGCCATTATCAACAGTAATGATTAATTGTGGCCGATACCCCGTCGCCACTTTGACAATCTCTGGCGTCAAGCCATAGCCGTAGTCAAAGCGGTTAGGCACTAAAAAATCCACCGACTGTAAGCCCATGGCCTGTAATGCCATTACCGCAACAACACAACTCGTGGCGCCATCAGCGTCAAAGTCACCCACAATCAATACTCGTTGCTGGGCCTCAATGGCTTCGAACAAGCGGGCTGTGGCACCCTCGAGTCCTTTCATTGTTTTGGGACTGTGCAAGGCCTTTAAACTCTGCTCTAACTGACTATCTTCACTTACCCCTCTGGCGAGGTAAATTTTTTCAAGCAGCTTCGGTAGGGAATTGGCGAAAGCCGCAAGCGATAAATCTGGATCGCGGCGTTGGATTGTTTTATTCATGTTTGAAACTCAGCTCTAAAACCAGCCATCAATTTTGTTGTCTAGGGTCTTTTTGCACTGCTTTAGCTGTGGGCCGTAGCTCGCTGCCCGCCCTTCTACCTTGCGCGCTACTCCCAATAACCAAGACTTTTTCTTATAGGTTTTACGCTTAAAACCGCCACGCCCCTCATGATAGGCAAGATATTGATTATAAGTGTCCCACTTAGACACTTTTAGCTGCCGCTGAGTGCCGTTGGTATACCAGCCCACAAAATCTATCGCATCGTCAAAGTCGTCCCGATCGGCTCCATAGCGACCCGTACTTTTTCGATAGTCCTGCCAGGCAGGGTTTTGCGCCTGCGCATAGCCATAGGCCGACGAACGTCTAGGCAGAGGGACGAATAAAAACCAATTGCGCGGCGGTTTGGCGTCGTGCACAAAGTGGGACTCTTGATGCATGATGGCCATCATCACGTGTATAGGGGTACCCCAGCGCTTATTCGAGTCTACGGCCGCCTCATACCAGTCAGTCTCACCAAGAAAGATGCTACATAGGTTTTGTGTATTCGTGGGGCGGTAGGTGGTACAACCGGAAAATACGCTAGTCACGAAAAAAATACCGAATATTCGAATTGTAAATTTCACAGCGCTCTTTTTCATAGTATATTCATGCATTCGTTTAATAAGAAGGAATTCAAAAGCTGGCCTAATACTACAGCCCCTAGTCTCAAGATCAAAAAAAATAAACACAAATGAAGCCGATCACAGGATTACAAGCACTATGAAAAACCCCAATGCCGGTGCGGACATCGCCTACGCAAAACCGCTTTACCGCGGATACGTTCTCGCCGTACTCATGTTGCTGTACGCGTTCAATTTCATTGACCGGCAGCTACTGGTTATCCTACAAGAGCTCATTAAAGAAGACTTGGGCCTGAGTGATACTCAACTTGGTTTACTCTCTGGCTTCACCTTTGCTTTATTTTACGTAGTGTGCGGAATACCCATTGCGCGCTGGGCCGACAAAGGCACTCGACGGAATATCATTTCCCTGGCCGTAGTCATTTGGAGCGCCATGACAGCGGTAAGCGGACTAACTCAGAACTTCGTACAGCTACTGCTCGCCCGTATTGGCGTTGGTGTAGGTGAAGCGGGGGCCAGCCCGCCCGCTCACTCCATGATTTCAGATATCTTTAAACCTGAGCGCCGCGCGACGGCACTTTCAATCTACTCTGTGGGCTTGTATCTCGGCATTCTGGCGGGCTTTCTTCTCGGAGGCTGGCTGGGTCAATATTATGGCTGGCGTGTTGCGTTTATGGTCGTAGGCCTGCCTGGAATACTTTTGGCTGTATTAGTGATGCTTACCGTCAAAGAGCCCACCCGCGGATGGTCGCAAAATGTGGCCGTGAGCGATGAGCCCTCGCCGCCATTCATGGATGTGATGCGTCTTCTGTGGTCTCGACGTTCTTTCCGCCACCTAGCGTTTGCATCTGGACTGAGTGCAATGGTTAGCTACAGCACATCAAACTGGCTGCCCTCTTATTTCATCCGCAACTTTGATATCGGCATGGGCGAACTGGGTACGTGGTTAGGTTTGGCTGTGGGCATCGCCGGAGGCGCTGGTACTTTTTTTGGCGGTTTCCTCTGCGATCGCTTTGGCGTCAATGACAAGCGTTGGTACTTATGGATTCCCGCCATGGGCTCACTTGCTGCTCTGCCGCTGACTATATTCATTCTAAGCACCGGTAACTTGACCCTCGCACTTGTATTCAATTTCTTACCAACCTTTTTATCAACACTTTATCTCGGGCCTATGATTGCGACAACCCACAACTTGGTGGGGCTGAGAATGCGCGCATTGGCATCAGCCATTTTATTTTTCGTTATCAACTTGGTAGGTTTAGGTGTAGGTCCCACCTTGGTAGGTCTGTTAAGTGATGCCATGGCCGAAAGTTATGGCGTTGCGTCACTTGGCTACGCTATGATCGCCACTATTACTGGCGCGACCATTTGGGGCTTTGTTCACTTCCTATTGGCGGCCAAAACACTCCGTGAAGACTTGGCCAATGCGCCAGACTAGCGCGACGTTCAAGCCTTAGAGAGAACTGCACAAGTATGACCCCAACTAACCACACCCAAGACTTACTGTCGCAATGGTTCCCCCAACGCGACAGCCAAAACTGGGTGTTGGGAACGGTTTACAAAACAGAAGGCCCCACCTATCGCAAAGCTGGCGCGATGATGCTTTTCAACGATCTCGGCCAGCAATTCGGCTTACTCAGCGGCGGCTGCCTAGAAGCGGACATACAGCGACAAGCGGCCAAGGTGATGCGTACAGAGCAGGCTCTAACGCTGTGCTACGACGGTAGCGACGAAGACGATGTGTCATTTTTGCTGGGTATTGGTTGCGGTGGCACCGTACACATTGTGCTTCAAGCTCTCAATGCCAATACTGACTATCTCGGTTTAGTTAATGTTCACGAGAGCTTACAGGCAGGTAAAGCCGGCGTTTTATCCCAAGAGATTCTCAGCTCAGGGCAATCGAAAACACTGTGGCTAGAACAAGATTTTCCGTCCCGAGCCGAACTGCAAGAATTCACTGAAGGTTTTTGTTTAAAGAGCCCAATTTCGCCACCCCCTCGCCTGCTTATCATAGGCGGCGGTGCCGATGCTCGCCCGATGCTTTCAATCACCAGTAATTTGGGCTGGAGCACCGTGCTCTGGGATTCCAGGCCAGCAAATGCCCGCCGGGAATATTTCCCAAGTGCCAATATCATTCTCCGAGATTCGATTGACACACTCGCTCAATCAAGCGAAGTACAGCGCTGTGATGCCGCGGTGGTCATGTCTCACAATCTGCAGCTCGATGCCAGTGCTCTGCAGCAGCTGCAGCAACTAGACCTACGTTACGTGGGGCTGTTGGGCCCCGAATCACGTAAAGCCCGAGTGTTGGGGCTTGCAGAGCTCACGGAAACCTCATTGCGGCATCCGATTTCAGGCCCTGCAGGTTTTAGAATTGGCGCTGACCTTCCTGAAGGCATCGCGCTATCTATCCTCGCAGAGTGCCACGCCCAGCTCTTTAAGCACTCTACTTGACCTTAACTCTCCCTTAGAAATTATAGCGAACCTTCGCCATCACCTGCCGGGGCGCGATGTACTCTTCTCCGGTCGCGCTCACCCCAAACACGTCAGTCATGCGAGAGTTAACACCGTCTTCGTCTAAAGCATTCATCGCCATAAAATCTAGGCCCCAAGTACCGCCATCGAAATCGAAGGATGCAACCAAACTGAGCACATCATAGGAATCTACTGAGTCTACTTCCGGGTTGTTAAAGATGCGTTGACTAAAGCCACCTCTGTGCGTGTATTGGACTGTTCCCGCGAACTCTGTCCCAGAATTAAATGTTGTTTCGTAGCGCAGGCTAACATCCGCCGTCAAATCAGGCGATTTAGCCAGCTCGTTGCCCTTTACGTTTTCACGCAAACCATAGCGAATGATTTCTTCGCCAAAGAAAAAAGGCTGTGCCTTGACGTTATCCAAAGCGTCAAAGTCGGCGACAATTTCTGAGTCCAAAGCGGCAACTTTCATATCGAGAATCAGCGACTCTGTTAACAGCACGGTCAATTCAAGTTCAACACCGCTCACTTCCGACTCAGCAATGTTTGCAACGCCACCTTGGAAAGGGTCGGGGTCAGTCGCCTGAAATTGCATATTTTCATAGTCATAGAAAAATGCCGCCACGTTTGCACGCAAACGGCCGTCCATCAATTCTGTTTTCAAACCAGCTTCAAAAGAATTAATGGTTTCGTCTTCATAAGAAGGAAGTACTAAGGCGGGAGAACCATCATCACTGTTGCCGTAGGTTAAGTTACTACCTCCGGGTTTAAAGCCCCGTGTAAATGACACGTATAACATGGCATCTCCACTTAAATCATGTTCCAGCGCCAGGCGGCCCGTCACAGCGTCACTAGAGGTCTGAATTATGTCTGGAGTGGGGTTAAAAAAGTTAGCCACTTTACTATTTACGTCGTCTTCAGTGTAACGCAAGCCCGTGATTAAACGGGTGCTATCGCTAATAGACCAGGTCGTCTGCCCATACAAAGAAATTGATTCGCGCTGTGGGCGAGCGTCAGACACAAAACCTACGTCACCACCAAACACTTCGGGAAAAGATTCCGCAAAGCCGTCAAGCTGTCCATTACGGTTGCTATCAAGGCCCTCACGAATACTAATATTAATTTCTGTATCGAGATAAAAAGCCCCCACAATCCAGTCAACACTACCAAACAAAGCTTCGTTAGATATGATATTCACTTCAAAGGTGCGTGTGGTTTGCTTGTCTGTTTCTGGACTGTATTCACTGATGGTCACTTCTGGATTTGTTAGGTAGCTGTGACGGTCATTATCCCGCTCGATAAGGATGTCGTCCTCCTGCCAGCTGGCCAGTGCTTTTACACTTGCCACGCCCGCGTCCCACTCGTAAATGGCGCCGACAATTTTCGAATCCAGCTCATAGTGCGCGTTAGAATCCTGTGCCAACTTTCGTTCGCCTGGAGTGGGATCAAATATACCCTTAATGGCTGCACCAGCCGATTCCTCGTTAAAGTATTGTGCAAACACTCTCAAGCTAATAGTTTCAGAAAGATCGAACATCCAGTCAGTGCGCGCACTAATATTATTGGCCTCATCCAACTCCTGCCCACTTAAAATATTTTGCGCAAAACCACTGTGTTCATATTTAGCAAATGACGTCCGCATCGCGACCGAATCAGAAACAGGTACGTTCACCGTTCCTCGCACTTTCACCAAATCATAATTACCTACCGTGACATCAGCTTTACCACTGAAAGCTTCCGTGTCCGGCACTTCACTAATTACATTGATTGCACCACCAGTAGAATTCTGACCAAACAATGTTCCCTGGGGTCCACGCAGCGCTTCAATGCGTGAGACATCGATAAAGTCGGTTTGCAGCGCAAAGGGTGACGCTATGTAAATACCGTCCATGTGGTAAGAAACTGAAGGGTTAGCTACCGCATTCTGGTTGGCTTCATTACCAATACCACGTATAGAAATAACTGTTTTGAAACCCTCATTTTTAGCAATTGTCACGCCCGGTGCAATGCCGCTAATGTCCACAAACGAATTAATATTTTTAACGTCTAAATCGCTACCGGTGAGCGCTGTTACCGCCTGAGAAACATCCTGCAGACTCTCTGCTCGCTTCTCCGCAACAACCGTGATTTCTTCCAAGCGCAATTCACCCTGGGCCTGCGACAAACTGCTATAAGCGGCCAAAGAAACCAGACTAATCGCCGCACTTAATGCGCTTCTTTTCACTTGTGTAATGTTCATACTCGCTTTCCTCTATCGTGCCCTAATGACACAGTCGTGATGCCTACCCAGAGCTACGTCTAAGCGCAGTTAACCCTCTGAACCTTTACTCAAACCCTTTGTTCTTACTTTTAAGTCTCGCCGATATTAATCACGCCCCCCGTTGCACACTCAGGTCGTGTTTACAAAATCTGTGTTATGCCTTCGCAATAAGTCTGCTAAAAAAACGCGAACTTAGCGACGAAAACCGCCGCCAGCACATAGACGCTCATTGTCACGTCAGCTTGGCGCCCACTCAGCACTTTAATAATGGCATAAGAAATGAAGCCCAGGGCGATACCATTTGCGATGGAGAAAGACAACGGCATCATAATGGCTGCAATCACCGCCGGCGCCGATTCTGTGAGATCACTCCAGTCGATAGACGCTAAACCGCTGGTCATCAATACAGCCACATATAGAAGTGCCCCGGCGGTTGCGTAGGCCGGAACCATTCCCACCACCGGCGAAAAGAAAATACACACTAAGAATAAACCCGCACACACCACAGCCGTTAAACCCGTGCGACCACCCGCGGCTACGCCAGCCGTACTTTCCACATAACTTGTGGTAGTGGATGAACCGACCATAGAACCAAATAGGCTCGCGGTGCTGTCGGCCATCAAGGCTTTACCCATGCCTGGCAATTTGCCATTTTCGTCCAAAAGTTTCGCTCTCTCAGACACGCCGATCAAAGTACCCGCAGTATCAAACAAGTCCACAAACAAAAAGGCAAATATCACACTAATCATTCCCACATTAAATGCCCCCTGAATATCCAGCTGCATCAACGTTGGGGCCAAGCTCGGCGGCATCGATACAAAACCACCATACTCCACCAAACCCAGCGCTAGGCTTATACCCGTGACTACCAAGATACCAATCATCACTGCACCGGTGACCTGACGATACGAAAGCCCAACAATCAGAAAAAAACTGCTTGCCGCCAACAGTGCCGAGGGCTCGGTTAAATCCCCTAGCTTGACCAAGGTAGCTGGGCTGTCAACCACAATACCCGCTGACTTCAATGCTATGATCGCCAAAAACATCCCAATACCCGCGGCCAACGACTGCCGCAAGGACAGTGGAATGCTATCAATAATCCACTCCCGAACTTTAAACGCACTCAGCAGTAAAAATACCACGCCCGAGATAAACACGGCGCCTAGAGCTACTTGCCAGCTGTAACCCATCTCACCCACTACTACAAAACTGAAGAACGCGTTCAGGCCCATTCCAGGAGCCAGAGCAATCGGGTAATTCGCCCATAGCCCCATAACTAAACAACCCACCACGGCCGCCAGACAGGTACCCACAAACACCGCCCCCGCGTCCATTCCAGCGGCGGCCATCACATTCGGGTTCACAAAAATAATATAAGCCATGGTCAAAAATGTGGTGCAACCGGCAACCACCTCAGTTTTCACTGAAGTTCCGCGCTCACTCAGTTCAAAAAAACGATCTAAAAAACTAGACTTGGGGCTATCGCTAGAACCATTCTGCACAGTCCCTTCCGAGGTGGAATCATCGTTCATTCTTCAATCTCCAATATGCGCTTAGGGTCGTAACAAACAATGCCCAAGATAGCATGGACGCTAAAATCAAAAAATGCGAATTTGGGCAGAAGGAATTTGGTGGTAGCAGAACTCTAGGATAAGCCCAACAGGGGTATGGAGTGAGCTTCATTTGAGGTTTGCTAGGGTCTGTGTAGAGGTTGAATAAGAACTAAGCAATCTAAAAAAAGTGGTTAAAACTAAGGGCTCCGATGGGAGCCCTTAGAGAGGTTTAGTTTCCGTAACTCATTAGGCGCTTATATCGAGCCTCTAACAAATCATCCAAAGACTGCGAACTAAGCTCGTCAACTTGGCGAACCAGTGAAGCTTTTAATCGTTCAGCGACCAGGTCCAAATCTCGGTGCGCGCCACCCAAAGGTTCTGGAATTGTTTCATCAACAATGCCTAGCTCCTGCAATACTGAAGACGTAACACCCATGGCTTCGGCGGCCAGTGGAGCCTTTTCAACTGTTTTCCAAATGATATTCGCACAACCTTCCGGCGAAATCACAAAATACGTTGAATACTGCAGCATGTTTAGCTGATCGCCCACACCGATCGCTAGAGCGCCACCAGAAGAGCCCTCTCCAATTACCGTGCAGATAATTGGCGTGCGCAATCGAGACATCACAGCCAAGTTTTGTGCTATTGCTTCAGAAATTCCGCGCTCCTCTGAGTCGATTCCTGGATAAGCACCCGGTGTATCGATCAGGGTCAGTACCGGCATTTTGAAACGCTCAGCCATCTCCATCAAGCGCAGCGCTTTGCGATATCCCTCAGGCTTCGGCATACCGAAGTTACGGCTCACTTTCTCATTTACACTGCGGCCTTTTTCTTGGCCAATCACCATCACCGGCTTGCCGTCTAAACGTGCTACACCGCCAATTATCGCATTGTCGTCGCCAAAGTGCCGATCGCCGTGCAACTCGTCCCAATCAGTGAACATTCGCTTGATGTAATCAGAGGTATAGGGCCGTTGAGGGTGTCTAGCCACCTGCACAATTTGCCAAGGGCTGAGATCGGAGTAAATACCCTCAGTGAGCTTAGTGCTCTTTTCCCGCAGCTTACTAATCTCTTCAGTAATGTTCAGGTCGTTGTCACTGCCCACCAACTGTAGCTCTTCAATTTTGGCTTCCAGCTCAGCAATGGGCTGTTCAAAATCCAAATAATTCAAATTCATAATTTAGCTATTATCCCGGCTAGTTATAGCTGCACAGAGCGGCGCCGCAAAAAAGTGCAACAATACGCTAAAGCACGCGTCTCGTCGACCTCTGGTGGCTGTTCCTCCCCACAAAAATGACCTAAATCACCGCTCAAAAACCAAACAGCGGCTCAATACAACAGCTCCACACAGGTCTTACCATAGGTGTCGCGTAAGTTTTGTAATAGATCTTCGTCTGGTCGAACCCGCCAGTCTTCACCGAGCAGCAACTCACCCCGAGCATCTGCGCGATGAAAGTCAATTGATACTGGGCAGCGACCCTGCCGATAAGGCTCGAGAATAGCCGCAAGTTGGGCCGTCGCCGTGTGAGGATTCGCCACGAGCCCCGAGGACTGTACAGACACTTTCAGGCCTCGCGTTAGCTCTTCTCTCGCTTCCGCTAAAGTCTTTACACCGTCAGCTCGCATTTTCAACATACCGCTGTAATCGTCGTGGCTCACCTGCCCGGCAATTACCAGCAGACTATCTTTTACCAATTTTTCACGATGCGCATCATAGGTGTCTGAAAATATCGCTACCTCTAAACGCCCAGAGCGATCATCTAGAGTCACAAACGCCATGTTATCGCCGCGCTTGGTTTTCATTACCCTAAAGGCAACAACCAAACCCGCAATTCGCTGAGATTGCTTATCAGGTTTTAATTCGTTAATGCGTGATGACGCCAAATATTTGAGCTCGGAGCGAAACTGATCAATAGGATGCCCTGTCAAATAGAGACCCAAAGTGTCTCTCTCGCCATTTAGGCGTTCCTTCATGCTCCAAGCACGAGTATCTTTAAAATCGGCATAGACGTCGCCTGCTGCTGCGCAAGGTACAACATCACCAAATAAGTCACTCATACCCGCGTTCGCATTGGCCGCGCTCTGCTCAGCGGCCTTTACCGCCTCTTTCGTTGCGGCCAACATTACGGCACGATCATAATCTAAATCGATTTTTGGGCTGATGCCATCTAATGCGCCACTGCGTACAAGCGCGTCCAGCGCTCGCTTATTCACCTTGCGAGAGTCAATTCGGGCACAAAAATCAAATAAATCACTAAAGGGACCGCCCTTCTCGCGGGCCTCGATAATATTATCTATGGGACCTTCACCTAAACCCTTAATTGCGCCCAGACCATAAATAACATGATCTTCTGCATTTACCGTAAATTGGAATTCACCGCTGTTCACATCTGGTGGCAACAGCGTTAACTCCATGCTGCGACACTCTTCGATGAAGGTCACTACTTTGTCAGTTTTGTCCATGTCAGAAGACATAGTGGCGGCCATAAACTGGGAAGGGTAATGGGCTTTCAACCAAGCCGTTTGATAAGACACCAAGGCGTAGGCGGCCGAGTGTGATTTGTTAAAACCGTAACCCGCAAATTTTTCCACAAGATCAAAAATCTTCATTGCCAAGTCGGGGTCTACACCCTGATCTTTGGCACCGCTTTCAAAAGACTCCCGTTGCTTAGCCATCTCCTCAGGCTTTTTCTTACCCATTGCCCGACGCAATAAGTCGGCTCCACCCAGCGAATAACCTGCCAGCTCCTGAGCGATTTGCATCACCTGTTCTTGATAAACAATAACGCCATAGGTTGGTTCTAGAATAGGCTGCAGCCACTCGTGCTGATATTTCGCATCAGGGTAGGCAACCTCTGCCCTACCGTGTTTCCGATTCACAAAGTCATCAACCATTCCCGAGTCGAGAGGACCAGGACGGAACAGCGCCACTAGGGCAATCATGTCTTCGAGGTTATCGGGCTGTAAACGCTTAATCAGGTCTTTCATACCCCGCGATTCCAACTGGAAAACGGCGGTAGTTTCGGCGGCCTTTAGCAGGCGGTAGGTAGGTTTGTCATCCAGCGGAATGGCAGCGATATCAATGGGAGCCATGCCCTGCTTCACCTGCCGGGCATCAATCATTTTGATAGCCCAATCGATGATCGTTAGAGTTCGTAGCCCCAAGAAGTCAAACTTTACTAAGCCAGCTTCTTCTACATCATTTTTGTCATATTGGGTGACCAGACCGCTACCCGATTCGTCGCAGTAAAGCGGCGAGAAATCGGTGAGTTTAGTCGGTGCGATAACCACACCACCAGCGTGCTTACCCACATTTCGAGTAACACCTTCTAGCTGTTTCGCCATATCCCAAATTTCTTGAGCTTCAGCGTCTACCTCTAAAAACTCTCGCAGCGCCGATTCGCTCTCAAAAGCTTTGCTCAGCGTCATACCAGGGTCCGGCGGAATCAATTTCGACAGTTTGTCGGCTAGACCATAAGACTTTCCCTGCACCCGCGCAACGTCGCGAACAACAGCCTTTGCCGCCATAGTACCAAAGGTAATAATCTGTGATACCGCATCGCGACCATAGGTATCAGCCACATAACTAATCACTTTATCGCGATTGTCCATGCAGAAATCGACGTCGAAATCGGGCATGGAAACCCGCTCGGGATTCAAGAAACGCTCGAACAGCAGGTCGTAAGCCAATGGATCCAAGTCGGTAATCTTTTGCGCGTAGGCCACCAGTGAACCTGCACCAGAGCCACGCCCAGGTCCCACTGGAATATCGTGGTCCTTCGCCCACTGAATAAAGTCCATCACAATCAAAAAGTAGCCGGGAAACCCCATTTGCATAATGATGTTCAGTTCAAAATCCAAGCGGTCAATATAAGACTGATGTTTTTCCTTATATTTTTCATCGGTGGTATCGAGAATAGTCTCTAGCCGCCAATCTAAGCCTTCGTAACTTATCTTCTGAAAAAATACGTTGGTTTGCACCATGGCAAGGTAATCAGCTTCGTGCTCACGCCCTGCCCAGGTCTCTGCCATTGCCTTTTTCGCTGCCGCGTCAAAAGTTGCATAGGGGATTTTTTTAAAATAGGGGTCTTCTTCAAAATCATCAGGAATGGGGAAGTCAGGCAAGAAATAGGTGCCCAGCTGAATATCTAAGTTGCATCGCTCTGCAATATGAACGGTATTAGCCAACGCTTCCGGAATGTCGCTAAACAGTTCAGCCATTTCAGCCGGTGTTCGCAGATATTGCTCATCACTGTATTTTCGCTCTCGGCGTGGGTCGTCCAAAGCGCGACCTTCACCAATACAAACCCGCGCTTCATGAGCTTCAAATTCCTTAGACTCTAAAAACATCACTTCATTGGTGGCGACAACCGGGCACTGTAGAATATCGGCCAGTGCCACCGCCTTATGTAGATGCTCTTCGTCGTTTTCTCGGCCTGTGCGCTGTAACTCCAGATAAAAACGCCCAGGAAAATCGCTCATCCAAGCTGACAATAAAGACTGTGCCTCACTATCACGCCCGGAAATCAAGGCAACTCCAATATCTCCACGTTTCCCTGCGGACATGGCAATCACACCTTCAGAGCATTCCCCCAGCCACTCGCGACGCACAAAAGGCTCACCATGATGTTGGCCCTCCTGAAAAGCGCGAGAGATTAATTCAATAATGTTTTTATAGCCGACAGGGTTCATTGCCAGCAAGGTAATCATACTGGGGTTGCCATCAGCCTCTTCACTGGCAATCCAAAAATCTGCTCCACCAATGGGTTTCACACCCGCTGATTGCGCAGCTTTATAAAACTTAACTAGACCGTAAAAATTGCACAAGTCAGTTACCGCAACGGCGGGCATATCCAGCGCGGCTACTTTTGCTACCAGTGGTTTAATTCGTACCACGCTATCGGCCAGCGAAAATTCAGTGTGAAGGCGCAAATGAACAAAGGACGCTGACATGCTTGAAAGTTCCTTAAGTGGAGGTTGATGTAAGAGTGGCGTCTAATTCAAGTCGCGCTCTCACTGGGCCAAAACTACGGCGGTGTATAGGAGTGATGCCTTGGACATCGAGTGCCGCCATGTGCACCTTAGTTGGATAACCTTTGTGACCGGCAAAACCATAGCCTGGATAAGTTTCGTCGAAGGCTACCATCTCGCGATCGCGAACTACCTTAGCAAGAATTGAACCCGCACTGATCGCGGCCACCCTAGAATCACCTTTTACTACGGCTTCGGCCTGATAGTCCCACTTAGGAATTTTATTGCCGTCTACTAATACAAATTCAGGCCGAATATGTAATCCTGCGACCGCTCGGTGCATGGCCAATAGACTGGCTTGCAATATATTGATTTCGTCAATCTCGGCAACAGACGCCCTCGCCACACACCAACTGAGAGCACGTTCCTGAATCTCGACAAACAGACTTTCGCGCTTTTTTTCGGTCAATTTTTTTGAATCGGCCAATCCCTCAATGGTTTGATTGGGGTCGAGTATCACGGCTGCGGCGACAACATCTCCGGCGAGAGGCCCGCGCCCCACCTCGTCGACTCCTGCTAACAAGTGACCTTGATAAGTACAGATATAGGGTTCGTTAATCACCGGCTCGCTCTTTTTGGTTTGTGATCAGTTGCAATACGGCATCAGCAGCTTGCTCACTGGCATTGCAGCGCAACTGTAGATGTATGTCTGTAAACTTGTTACGAAGGTTCTGAGCCGCATCGGTATTGTTCAAATATTGAATCAGGGCCTCACCCAAGTTCTCTGGAGTGGCTTTGGCTTGGAGAATTTCCGGAACCAATTCTTGGTCTGCCAGCAGGTTTGGAAGCGAAACATACTTCGACTTTAACAAACGAGAGATAATTGCGTAAGACAAAGGGGCCATTTTATACGCCACAACCATGGGTCGCTTCAACAACAAACATTCTAAAGTCGTAGTGCCCGATGCCATAAGTACCGCGTCAGCGGCTTGCATAACCAACTGCGATTGCCCATCGATTATTCTAATGGGCATTTCAAGGTTATTGGCCAATTGCGTCTCTAGCTGAACTCTTCGCGCAGCATTGGCGGCTGGAATAATAAATTGCAAATTCGGATTTCGCTGCAAACACCACTGGGCAGTTTTAATGAAGACATCACCCAACAACTTCACCTCTCCGCCTCGGCTACCAGGCAGCAAAGCCACCAGCTGAGCCTTAGCTTGAACATCTAAGGCTTCTCTCGCTGACTGCTGGTCAACCTCCAGTGGGAAATCATCCGCCAACGGATGCCCAACAAATTTAACGGGGACCTCGTGCTGCTCATAAAACGCGGCTTCAAAAGGCAGTAGAGTCAACATCAAATCGACGCTTCGGGCAATTTTGAAAATTCTTTTTTGACGCCAAGCCCAGACTGACGGACTCACGTAATGTGCAGTGGGGACGCCCTCCGCCTTCAAGTCACCTTCAAGAGACAAATTGAAATCAGGGGAATCAATACCAATAAACACGTCAGGTTTTTTGTTAATGAAATGACGACGTAAATTGCGGCGAATGGACAACAATTCCGGCAGGCGTTTTAAAGGCTCAATAAAGCCCATCACCGCCAGACGATCTTGAGGGAACAGCGAGTGAAAGCCCAAGGCCTCCATGCGCGGTCCGCCAACCCCTTCAAAGGTGGCGTTTGGGAAGCGTTTAAGCAGAGCCGCCATCAAACCTGCCCCAAGAATATCACCCGAGGCCTCACCCACAACAATACCGATGTGCAGTTCAGACATTATTAGCGGACGATACCACGAGTGGAGCTGCGCAAAGATTCAACCAACAAATCGATACGAGGGAAAGATTCCTGTAAGGCCACCAACTCAAGCAAGGCTTCATCGACGGTTAAACCACGACGATAAATCAATTTGAATGACTTACTTATGGCTGAAATTTCCTCACGACTGAAACCGCGACGACGTAGCCCTTCAGCATTAATACTTTTAGCCGCAGCAGGATTACCGTTCACCATCACATAGGCCGGCACGTCTTTACCTATCGCGCTGCCCATACCCGTAAAACTGTGCGCCCCAATTCGACAGAATTGATGCACAAGGGTAAAACCACCCAAAATGGCAAAATCGCCCACATGAACATGACCCGCTAAGGCTGCATTGTTTATTAAAATACAATTATTACCAATAACACTATCGTGGCCCACATGCACATAAGCCATCAATAAATTATCGTTACCCAAGGTAGTTTCACCGCGATCTTGTACCGTGCCTCGATGGAGAGTGACACCTTCGCGAATCACGTTGTTGTCGCCCATAACCAAGGTAGTAGGTTCACCTTGGTATTTTAAATCGGGGCTTCCTTCACCAATGCTGGAAAATTGGAAGAAGTGATTATTACAGCCTATTTGACTTGGCCCTTTAATAATCACGTGAGACTCAATCTTGGTGCCCGCACCAATCGATACGTCGGGACCGATAATAGACCAGGGGCCCACTTCAACCCCTTCACCTAATACGGCGGAGGGGTCAATTATTGCGCGAGGGTCAATCATAATTCCACCACTCAAGTTCCATCACTTATACTTTGCGATCGGCACACATAATTACCGCTGAAGCCGCCAGTTCATCATCCACGGTGGCGGAACATTCAAACTTCCAAATGCCCCGACGAGACGACAATATTTTGGCATTCAATACCAGTTGATCGCCCGGCACCACTTGACGACGGAAACGCACGCCATCAACACCCGCGAACAAATAGATCGAACCGTCAGCTGGAGTTTTGTCCTGAGTTTTAAAACCGAGTATGCCAGACGCTTGCGCAAGCGCTTCAATAATCATGACACCTGGAAATATCGGCGACTGCGGAAAATGACCATTAAATACATCTTCATTCGCCGAAATATTTTTGTAAGCTTTAATGTAATCGCCTTCCACCAATTCGGTTACTCGATCAACCAACAAAAAGGGATAGCGATGAGGCAAGTATTTCTTGATGCCAGCAATGTCCATCATGAAGATAATGTCCTAATTAATGAGTCGTATACACGAAGTTTATTCGCTGGGCGCCTGTAATTTTTCCAGCACCTTCAGCCTTTGTGCCAGGCTATTCAGCTGGCCATAGCGCACTGCATTTTTACGCCAGAGTGCTGTTTCATCGATCGGTGTACCCGAGGAGTAAGAGCCTGGCCTAGTAATGGATTTTGTCACCAAGGACAAGGCTGTCACGTGCACATTATCAACTAGAGAGATATGCCCCACAACACCTACCATACCGGAAAGCGTACAGTTTTTTCCAATGCGAGCACTCCCTGCTATACAGGTTCCTGCGGCGATCGCAGTATTCGCGCCAATCTGTACATTGTGGGCAATCTGAACTTGATTATCAATAATGACGCCGTCGCCAATTTGCGTATCGGCCAGGGCTCCGCGATCAACCGTGGTACAAGCACCCAGTTCAACGTGATCACCAATAACAACGCCGCCCAACTGATGAATCTTAAGCCATTTTTTACCGTCGGGAGCAAAACCAAAACCGTCAGAACCAACAACTACTTGACTGTGAAAAAGACAAGCTCTGCCCACCACCACTCCATGGTAAAGGCTAACGTTTGCGTGCAATACAGTATCAGCACCCACTATTGAGTTCTGCCCTACAAAACACCCTGCGCCTATTTGCGCTCCCGCTGCAATTTCAGCACCGGAGTCAATCACCGCATTGGCGGCAATGCTAGCGCTTGGGTGCACCCTTGCGTTATCGGCCACCGAAGCGTCAGGATGAATTCCACTCGCCACTCTGGGCGCAAGACTGAAGACCGCCGAAAGTTTCGCATAAGCCAGATAAGGGTTCGCGACGAGTAACTTATTACCCGTGTAATCATCTGCAAAATCAGGGTGCAAAATGACGCCACTGGCCTGTGTACTGACGAGGTATTTACGGTAGTGTTTGTTCGAGAGAAAGCTGAGCTGACCGGGTCTCGCATCGCTCAGAGTCGCTAAGCCCGAAATTTGGCACTCAGCATCACCGACAAGCTCGGCCTGAAGTAAATTCGCCAGCTCCCCCAAAGTTTGAGGGGCTGGCGTTTCTGAAGAGGGAGATTTAAGCATTGGCTGAATCTCCAAATTTCATCGGCAATGTTGACCTGCTTACTTAGCCTTGTTCAGGGCGTCGGTTACTTTGGCAGTAATGTCATATTCAGCATTCGCAAATAAAGCGGCTTTGTTGTCTAGTACCAGCCCAATGCCTTCAGCCGTGATGATTTGCTTAAGAATTTCTTGAGCTTTAGGCGCCAATTCTTTCATGATATTTTGTACTGCTTCGCCCTGTTCAGCCTGAAGCTTTTTAGCAGACAATTGCAAGTCAGCCTGCTTGTATTCAATTTTCTTGTTATGTGTAGCAATTTGCTCTTGAGACCAAGTCATGCCATTGGTTTTCGCTTCTTTGTCTAAGCCCTGAAGATCGGTCTTTAAACTTTCGAACTTGGCTTGCATTGATGAAAATTCAATACTTGCCTGCAAATCTTTAACACGCTGTTTGGCAGTCTCGGTCGACATAATGGCGGCTTGCGCATTGAACACAACTACTTTATCAGCCGCAGCTGCATTAGTAGTGAACATCAATGTAGCAGCAAACAACGACGCAGCGACCAAAAAACCCTTTTTGAAATTACTCACAATATCTATCTCCAAGATCTAATTTTTGTTTTTAATAAAAATGAATGACTGTATTTACAATTCTAGAAAGAGTTACCCAGTGAGAACTGGAAAAACTCTGTCTCGTCATCGTCATGCTCTTTTAATGCTTTGGCAATACTGAAAGTCATAGGGCCAAAACCAGTGATCCAAGTCACACCAATACCCACTGAGGCATTGAGTTCACTAGCATCCACATCGAAACAGTTCAGTTGATTTCTACCACAGTTGGTATCAAACACATTACCTGTATCGATAAAAAACGCCGACTGAATCGAGCGTTGGTCTTTAATAAAGGGCATCGGGAAAATAATTTCCGCACTGGCCTCCACCAAAATATTGCCACCGAAGGGCTGATCATCACGACCAACGGTGTTAGTGATGAAATTACCGTCACTGTCCAAGGCATAAGCTTGGTCAGCCGCGAGAGCAATCAGATTGCCATCAGCATCTTCAGTAATCACTGAATTTAGCGCCGTCAAAGTCGTGGCTGGTGTACTAAGAGGACCTAGCGTATTCCGCTTAAAACCACGAACAGAGCCAAAGCCACCGGCGTAGAAGTGCTCGAAAAATGGCAACTCAGAAGTCGAGCCATATGAATCGGCCCAACCCAGCTTAGTGCGCAAACGCAAAGTCAGCGCGCGTGTTAGCGGTCGGAAATATTGGCCGGTATAACTCAACTTGTAGTATTCCAAATCACCGCCTGGCAAAGATACTTGCAAGGACAGGTTTTGCGAGGCGCCTCGCGTTGCCATCCGGCCTCTGTTAAGCGAAGACTGAGCCCACGCTAGAGTAAAGGAATAGCTGTCAAAGTCATCGCCATTGCGGTCCACAAAACCCTCTGGAGAGGGGAGGTCGAAGTCGGTCAAGGGCACACGCACACTGCTCAAGTCACAAGCCTGTTGAGCACCGCCGTTATCTACACTGTCGAAACAACCATTGTTGTAGTCATCATTGCTAACAGCCCATGAAATATCGTCATCAAAACGTGGGCTAGAAATGATCTCTTGTACCGCAAAATCGCCTGTTTCAATCGACAAGTGGGTGTAACCCAGGCTGAAGTTAAGACGCTCAATTTCTGAAATAGGATAACCAAAACTAACCGCGGCACCGTAGGAATCGGTGGTGTAGCTGGAAACGTTAATTTCCTCATAATCTCGCTGGCGGAAAAAGACATTAAAGCCTCGGCTTACCGCGTCTGGAGTGAAGTATGGGTCTGTGTAGTTAAAGCTGTAAACCGTTTGATAAGAGCTGGTATTCACTTGGAAGCCCACTTGCTTACCCGTACCAAACCAGTTGTTTTGACTGACGTTAGCACCCAGAACCAAGCCGGTTCCTTGAGCATAACCTACGCTGGCACCAATGCTGCCCGAAGGTTGCTCTTCTACGGTGTATTCAACGTCAACAAGGTCTGCGGTTCCCGGCACCTCATTGGTCGCCACCTGCACTTCTTTAAAGTAGCCTAAACGCTCAAGCCAAACCTTAGATTGTTCAATGCGTGCAGAAGAGGCTGAACCTCCTTCCATCTGCCGCATTTCACGACGCAAAACATCATCGGAAGTTTTTGTATTACCGCGGAATTCGATCCTGCGTACGTAGGCACGTTTACCTGGATCGATGAAGAAGGTCACCTTAACGGTATTGTTATCTTCGTCTGTTTCGGGAATGCCTCTCACTTCGGCAAAGGTATAACCTTCGTTACCTAAACGCTTGGTAATGTAATCTGAGGTTGTGGTCATCAAGACCTGAGAAAATGTGGTGTCTTCGCGGAGCAAAATCAAACGGCGAATGAGCGCTTCGTCCAACACTGGGTCGCCCGCTAGATCTACACTGCTTACGGTATATATATTGCCTTCTGAGATATTAACCGTAATGTAAACCGACTCTTTATCTGGGCTAATCGATACCTGGGTGGAGTCAATATTAAAATTGAGATAACCGCGATCGAGGTAGTGAGATTCAATGCGCTCGATATCACCGGTGAGCTTTTCTTTGGAGTATTTATCGTTGCTGCTGATCCAAGACAACCAACCCGTGCTCTTCAGCTCAAACAGTTCGCCCAGTTCTTCGTCGCTAAATTTCTCGTTGCCAACAATGTTAATGTGCTTAATAGCGGCCACAGAGCCTTCATCAACATTAATATTCAAGCGAACCTGATTGCGAGGTAGATCCTCAACACTGGTGTTAACTGAAGCGCCATAACGGCCCTGCGCCACATATTGACGCTGCAGCTCTTGGCTTAAGCCTTCTAAGGTGGCGCGTTTAAAGATTTGCCCTTCCGACAAGCCGTTATCAACCAAACCCTTCATCAAGTCTTCGGTTTTAATGGCCTTGTTGCCTTCAATGTTAATTTCACTGATTGCCGGCCGCTCTTGAACCGTAATGATCAGTACACCACCATCGCGAGCAATTTCGATGTCGGCAAAAAAACCGGAGCGAAACAAAGCCCGTGTGGCGGTTTGAATGTCGCTCGCCGACATATCTTCGCCAATGCGCACAGGCAGTGCGGCAAAAACGGTACCCGCTGACACTCGCTGTAAACCCTCCACGCGAATATCATCAACACGGAAACTTTGGCCAAATGCGACCATGGGAAGAAAAATCAGGCCAAATAAAATAACTCGAAAACGCTGCATATAATTGCTTCTAGTAATGATATTAATTCTTATCGTTGTTGTTATGGTCAAAGTGCTACGACCACCGGCTGCACCCTAATGTCTGACTGTCTATAGGCCCTATAAGTTCAAAGGCCGTCCGCTCCTGGCTCACAAACGCATTATGTCGTTATAAACGGCCAAAATCATGACTCCCAGTACCATAAACAGACCTAATTGGTAGCCCACAAGCTGCACCTTTTCGGGTACGGGACTTCCTTTTAGCAACTCCACAAAATAGTACAAAAGGTGACCGCCATCCAATACCGGGATAGGCAGAAGGTTAAAAACCCCCAAACTCACACTAAGCAGGGCCAGAAACCCGACGTAGTAGGTCCAGCCCGCCTTGGCCGAATCGCCCGCCACTTTAGCAATGGTAATGGGTCCACTCAAGTTTTTCGTCGATATTTGCCCCAAGATCAGTTTTTTGACCGAAAGAAGTACAAAATGCGAGGTTTCCCAGGTTTTATTCACTCCCGCCACAAAGGCCCCAGCAAGAGAATATTCAAAATCTCGACGCATGGACTCTGGCCAAGTGGGAACCAGCGGACTCACGCCAACCTGCCCTTGGGCCTCGCCCGCCTCAGTGACAATTCTCCGCGGAGTAATTGTCAAATCTATGGTTTTACCATCGCGCAAGACTCCAAGGCTCATTAATTTATCTGGCCTTGCACGCACATATTTTACCCAGTCCATCCATTCGGGCATGGGCTCGCCATCGGCACTGAGCACTTTATCACCCTTTTTTAGGCCCGCAGCTTCAGCGGGACTATCGGCCAATACACTGTCTATGATTACCTCAAAGGGCGGTCGATACATTGCTATACCCAAGCCCTTAATAACATCAGGCTCATCAACACCCTTAAGCCAGTCGCTCAGCTCAGCTTCAGACTCATAATTCAAATTGGAATCAAGATATTTGACGGTAAAGGTAATGCGCCCTGTCTCGCCCAAACGCTGCAGTAATTGCTGATGCAAGGCCTGCCATGTGGGCGTGGCTTCGCCATCGACAGCAATTATTTCCTGCCCTGCGTCTAAACCGGCTTGGGCCGCGATGCTAGCCGGCTTTACGGAGCCAATTACGGGCACAATATCGCTGACACCAGGCAATAGCATCACCCAAAACAGCACTATCGCCAGAATAAAGTTTGCGACCGGGCCCGCGGCCACAATGGCAATTCGAGCCCAAACCGATTTTTGCGTGAATGCCTGAGAAAGCAGTTCTTCTGGCACATCGCCTTCGCGCTCATCCAGCATTTTTACATAGCCGCCCAAGGGAATCGCGGCCAGCATAAATTCTGTGCCGTGGCGGTCTCGCCAGCTAAACAGACGCTTACCAAAACCTACAGAGAAACGCAGTACTTTGACGCCACAGCGACGGGCGACGTAGTAGTGACCAAATTCGTGAATGGTCACTAGAACCCCAAGGGCCAATAAAAACGAAATGACTGTCTGTATAGTGTCTAACATTCAAAGTAACTCATTGCGGTGTAATTCGGACATTAAGCCTGCCGATCAACCAGTAATTTCGCAACATCGCGAGCTCGCCGATCGATTTCTTGGACCACAGACAAACTCTCTGGTTCAGAGAGCGGTATGGCTTCAAGGGTGCCATCTATAATTTGTGCGATCTGATCAAAACGGATACGTTCCGCCAAGAAAGCCTCTACAGCCACTTCATTAGCGGCGTTAAGGATCGCAGGGGCCGTCTGACCAGCTTTGGCCGCTTCAACCGCTAAGCGCAGACAAGGGAAGCGCCCAAAATCTGGAGCTTCAAAGTCGAGCCTCGCTGTGGCGACGATGTCTAGGCTTGCCACACCGGAATCTATGCGCTCAGGCCAAGCCAAGGCATGGGCTATGGGCGTACGCATATCAGGATTGCCCAGCTGTGCCAACATGGACCCATCCATATACTCGACCATTGAATGAATAATGCTCTGAGGATGAATCACAATATCTATTTTGTCGGGCGCGCAATTAAACAACCAACAGGCCTCTACTAATTCGAGCCCTTTGTTCATCATACTCGCCGAATCGACAGAAATCTTCCGCCCCATAGACCAATTGGGGTGAGCGCACGCTTGATCCGGTGTAACCAACTTCAAGGTTTCGAGAGGCGTTTGTCGGAATGGCCCCCCAGAACCTGTCAGCAATATTTTACGAACTCCGGCCTCTGCCAGAGTGCCGTGCTGAGCCGGCATGCACTGAAAAATGGCATTGTGTTCACTGTCGATTGGTAACAATACCGCACCTGAATCTGCTACCGCCTGGGTAAATAGGCCACCTGCCATTACCAGAGCTTCTTTATTCGCAAGTAGGACTTTTTTCCCGCTGTTTACAGCGGCTAAGGTAGGCAGTAAACCTGCGGCCCCGACAATGGCGGCCATCACAGTGTCCACCTCAGAGTGGGAGGCCACTTGTGCCAAGGCCTCTTCGCCAAAGAGCACTTCTGTCATCGAGCCCAAACGTTTCAATTCAGCACTGAGCAAGGCCGCTTCATCCGCTCCACTAAGCACCGCATATTGAGGCTTGTGGAGCACACACTGTTCAGCCAATGGCTGCCAGCGTGAATGTGCCGTTAATGCAAAAACCGCGTAGCGGTCAGGGTGGCGAGCGACCACATCAAGTGTACTTACGCCGATAGAGCCTGTAGCGCCAAGTATCGTCAGCTGCTGTAGAGAATCACTCATGATTAGAGGCGCCAGTGGCTGAGTAGCAGCGCCAAAGCAAATACGGGGACGGCGGCGGTAATACTATCAACTCGGTCAAGCACACCACCATGACCTGGCAACAAGCGACTGCTGTCCTTTATCCTCCGATGGCGCTTTACCATGCTCTCCACTAGATCACCCAAAACAGACGCAAGGCTTGCAGGGATGATCACGGCGAGCACCAAACCAAGGCTGTAACCGCCAAAATAGCTCAGTGCAAAAGCGAATAGAGTATTGAGCGTCAAACCACCCCAAAAACCTTCCCAAGTCTTGCCTGGGCTTACATTGGGAGCCAGCTTGTTGCGACCAAACTTACGACCGGCGAAATAACCACCAATATCGGCCAGAGCACAAATTAATACGGACATGAGAATGAACCATGCCCCACCCTTTAAGGTTTGAATGTAGGCCAGCCCCAAAAAGGTTGGCATGAGAATAAGGAAGCCCATGATGGCTCGAGGAAAACGCCCTCCCCAAAGTAGCCCGCTACTGGGGTAACCCTGAACCCACAACAAGGCCACGGCCCACCATCCACAGCCCAGCAATAAAAGTGTCCGTACGTGATCTTCATTTACACCCGAATCACTGCCAAAATCACAGTAATAGGCACTTGCCCACAATATTATGGCCGTAACGAGCACATACAGCGCGCGCTGCCCTCTTCGGCCGTAACCCGCCAAATTTGACCACTCCCACGCGGCAATCAAAACGAAGGTAGCGATAAAAAGGGCAAACAAAGCTTGAGGTAAATAGAAAAGAGCGGAGAGGAAGGCCATCGCTAACAACACAGCCGTTATAATTCGTTGTTTAAGCACCTTTGACGCCCTCTTGTTGATCTACTTGCAGGGGTGCCACTTGATCACCGCTGAGCCCATATCGGCGCTGGCGAGAATTAAATTCCTGCACCGCTTCGTCCAACGCTGCCCCGTCGAAATCGGGCCAGTACTGCTCACAAAAATACAGCTCAGTATAGGCGGATTGCCACAATAAGAAATTGCTAATGCGCTGATCGCCACCTGTGCGAATCAACAGGTCAGGCGCGGGCATGTCTGCCAGCGCAGTGCGCTCATGGAGAGCGTCTTCATTTATCTGGTCAAGGCTGAGAGTCCCGGCAACAACATCGGCGGCTATCTGTTTTGCCGCTTCCGCGATGTCCCAGCGGCCGCCGTAGTCAGCCGCTATCACAAGTGTTGTCTCGCCCTCACACGCCAAGGCCTCGGCTTCGGCAATTGAACGCTGCATGCGCGGGCTAAACCGACTGCGATTGCCCACAATTCTCAGGCGAACACCTTCAGCTTTCAATTTTTTTGCTTCGCGTTTCAAGTAGCTGAGAAACAGCCCCATGAGCGCCTCTACCTCTTTGCGGGGACGCTGCCAATTTTCACTGCTAAACGCGAATAGGGTAAGCACTTCAACATTGTGTTGCTGGCAGGCTGCCATCACATCACGGATACGTTCAACGCCGGCCTTATGGCCCGCGGTGCCCGACTTACCATGCTGTTTGGCCCAGCGGTTATTCCCATCCATGATGATGGCAATGTGACGCAATTGATTAACTGACAACAGACTCTCCAGCGAAACGCTTATATTTCCAGCAGATCAGCTTCTTTTGCGCTTAATGATTTGTCTACTTCACCAACAAATTTGTCGGTGATTTTCTGAATATCATCAGCCGCTTTACGCTCTTCGTCTTCAGAAATGTCCTTGTCTTTTAACAGGTCTTTAACATCAGCAATAGCATCGCGACGACCGTTGCGAATAGACACTCGCGCATTTTCAGCTTCTTGACGCGCCTTCTTAATAAAACCCTTGCGTGTTTCTTCGGTCAGCGCGGGCATTGGAATACGAATAACGTCACCCGAAGTCGCTGGATTCAAACCCAGGTCAGACTTCATAATGGCTTTTTCAATTTCGGGAATTAGGTTCTTTTCCCAGGGGCTAAGCGCCAGTGTACGCGCGTCTTCCACCATGATGTTCGCCACTTGGCTCAAGGGCGTGTCTGAACCGTAATAAGACACCATAATACCGTCGAGGATAGTCGGCGAGGCGCGGCCAGTTCTAATTCTGTTAAAGGCGGCCGCTAGGGCTACTAAGCTTTTGCCCATGCGAGCTTCGGCTTCGGTTTTTATTGAATTAATCATTTTCTGTAGGCTCCTCAGAAGTCTCTTCAATCAGTGTGCCTTCGTCTCCACCCACAACAATGTTGAGCAAAGCTCCAGCTTTATCCATTCTAAATACCCGCACAGGCATGTCCTGCTCACGACACAGGCAGATAGCGGTAAAATCCATCACTTCCAATTTATTGGCAAGTACTTCGTCATAACTCAAACGATCGTACTTAACAGCCGTTGGATCTTTCATTGGGTCAGCACTGTATACGCCGTCAACTTTCGTGGCTTTTAAGACCAGCTCAGCATCAATTTCTATGCCGCGTAAACAGGCTGCTGAATCCGTTGTGAAAAAGGGGTTACCTGTGCCAGCTGAAAAAATCACCACTTCACCATTGGACAGGAAACGCAGAGCGCGACGACGGTCATAATGCTCTACAACGCCGCTCATAGGAATGGCTGACATAACTCTGGTTGAGATATTTGAGCGCTCGAGCGCGTCTCGCATGGCCAATGCATTCATCACAGTGGCCAGCATACCCATGTGGTCGCCCGTAACACGGTCAAGACCCGCAGCACTCAGTGCGGCGCCACGAAATAAGTTGCCACCACCAATAACCAAGCCTACCTGAACACCAATGCCTACCAACTGACCAATTTCCAGCGCCATCTTGTCAAGCACTTTGGGATCGATACCAAAACCTTCACTGCCCATCAGCTCTTCGCCACTAAGCTTAAGAAGAATTCGCTTATATTTCCGATCGCGTGTTGTTGGCATTAATCACTCCAGATTGATAATTTTGCGAGGCAGTTTAACAGCAAAAGAGGCTGAGTGTTACCACTCAACCTCTCTCTGGGGAAAGTCTTGAAGAAGTGCCCGCCCTGCGTGCACTTCCTCTTATTGCCAGTGGCAATTAAGACTTAGATGCTTCTACCTGAGCCGCAACTTCAGCCGCGAAATCAGATTCAGCTACTTCAATGCCCTCGCCCACTTCAAAGCGAACAAAAGTCTGAACCACTGCACCGCCGTCTTTAGCCAACTGGCCAACACTCACGTCAGGGTTCTTAACAAAAGGCTGCTCTAACAAGCTGTTCTCTTTCAAGAACTTCTTGATGCGGCCGCCCATCATCTTCTCAACGATTTCAGCGGGCTTGCCTTCCATATCTGGCTGGGCCTTGATGATGTCTTTTTCTTTCTCAACCTGATCAGCAGGCATATCTTCAGGGCTAACGACCTGAGGATTTACCGCGGCAATGTGCATTGCCACGTCGCGGGCCAGCTCTTCAGAACCGCCTTCGAGCTGGGTCAATACAGCAATACGGCTATTGGAGTGCAGATAAGCACCAACAACACCGCCTTCCAGGATAGAAATACGACGAACACCGATGTTTTCACCGATCTTCTGAACCAGTGCTTCACGAGCCTGCTCCAGCTCACCTTCCATCAGTGCCGCCACGTCGCTTTGCTTGCCGGCAAATGCCGCTTCAACAACTTTAGCAACAAAGGCTACAAAATTAGGTTCGCGAGCGGCGAAGTCAGTTTCACTGTTCACTTCAACCACAACGCCATAGCTGCCATCTTCAGCAACTTTAACGGCAACAGCGCCATCAGCGGCGGTGCGGTCAGCTTTTTTGGCTGCTTTCAGGCCAGAAGCCTTACGCAGGTTTTCAATTGCCAACTCAATATCACCGTCAGCTTCTTTGAGTGCTTTTTTGCACTCCATCATGCCCAAGCTTGTACGCTCACGCAGTTCCTTCACCATAGAAGCAGATATAGCTGCCATGACTCAATCCTCTCTAAATAGGGTTACGGGGTAGAAAAAAAGGGGGCGAGCCCCCTTTTTATGTGTGACTAATTATGTGCGACTAAGCGCCGCGAAATTCACACTTACTCAGCTGCAGCTTCGCTGTCGCCTTCACTTTCAACATACTCGTCCTTGTTTGCAGGAGCAGACTGTTCAGCCTTTGCACCTTCAATACAAGCATCAGCAATGGCACCTACATATAACTTAACGGCGCGAATGGCGTCATCGTTTGCAGGGATAACGTAATCTACGCCATCTGGGTTGCTGTTGGTATCAACGATACCAATAACGGGTATGCCCAGCTTGTTGGCTTCCTGAATGGCGATGCGCTCGTGATCAACGTCAACCACAAACAATGCATCAGGCAGGCCGCCCATGTCCTTGATACCACCAATAGAGCGGTCAAGTTTTTCCATCATGCGGGTGCGCATCAGGGCTTCTTTCTTGGTCAGCTTCTCAAAAGTACCGTCCTGGCTCTGGGCATCCAGCTCGCGGAAGCGACGGATAGAGGCACGGATAGTCTTATAGTTGGTCAGCATACCACCCAACCAGCGGTGGCTAACGAAGGGCTGGCCTGAACGGATAGCTTCTTCTTTAATAATTTTCTGGGCAGCGCGCTTGGTACCAACAAACAGTACCTTCTTCTTTTGGCTGGCCATGGTTTTAACAATCTCTAGCGCTTCATTGAAGGCCGGAACAGTGTGCTCCAGATTGATGATATGAATCTTGTTGCGGGCACCAAAGATGTACTGATCCATCTTGGGGTTCCAATAGCGGGTCTGGTGGCCAAAGTGCACACCAGCCTGCAGCATTTCGCGCATGCTAACGTTAGGCATAGTTATTTCCTTAACTCGGGTTAAGCCTCCATATACCCCGAAAACCAACCGATTCACTCAAGTAAGAGGAAAAGGCACCCAGGTTACCGTGTCGGTATATGTGTGACGATTATAAAGTAGACATTACTGTCCTTCGATGCCAAAAAAGCCCCTGCCTAATGCAGAATCTT
>CAJWBQ010000036.1 GCA_913020115.1 uncultured Cellvibrionales bacterium | reverse complement strand
CCGCTAGAGATACCTCCGGTCTGATGAATAGCCAGAAAGGTACGTAATGCCTCGGCATCCATTGAAATTCCCCATGCAGAAAACAAATGAGTGTAATGCAAATTATCAGTTATGCAAATGTGAGTGTCTGCCCTATGCTGCTGTAAAGCGAATTAACAACAGGAATATCTCAATGACGAAAGCATCAAAAACCAAAAGCTTTGCAGAGCTACACCAAGCTGAATCGGGGTTCATCATGCCAAATGCGTGGGACCTTGCCAGTGCGCTTATTTTCGTGGAGGCAGGCTTTCCTGCGGTGGGTACAACCAGTGCTGGCATTGCTTTTTCTCTTGGCAGGCAGGATTACGCGGTGGAAGACCCGCGACTGGGTGTATCAAAGGAAGAGATGTTCACTCGCTTAAAAGAAATCTCAAGCGGCGTTGCCATACCCGTGAACGGTGACCTAGAAGCCGGTTACGGCGACACCCCAGAAGCCGTCGCCGCGACAATTAGGGAGGCGATTGAAGCTGGGCTTGCCGGAGCGAATATCGAAGATAAACAACCCTTGAGCCCAGGTCTCTATGACGAAGTTCTTGCCATTGAACGCATCCGTGCCGCCCGGGAAACGATTGACACAATGCAGAGCGACTTCGTTCTCACGGCCCGCTGTGATTCAATTCAATACTCGGACAAGGGCTTAAATGAAGCAATCGACCGCAGTAACCGCTACTACGAAGCGGGTGCCGACTGTCTATTTACACCGGGTGTGTCTGACCTCGATTCAATCAAGGTACTTGCCCGCGAGATCCGCGGTCCACTTAACATGGTAATGGGCTTGGGTAACGCCGAAGGCAATGCGAACGAGTGGCTTGAGGCCGGTGTTCAGCGTATTAGTCTGGGGGGTAGTGTGGCCCGAGCGGCCTTAGGTTTCATACGGGAGGCTGCGAGAGAGCTAAAGGAAAACGGGACAATTAATTTCGCAAAATCACAATTCTCGCACTCAGAATTGAACGCTATGATTGCCACTGCACATGAAAAAAGATCCAGCCTCTGATGCTTCAGCCCTTAGAGTCTCTTGGGCGTGCAGGAGGCTCACTTGGCCGAAGTAAGACTTTAGATTCTTGAACTTTGAGGCTCATTTCACTATTGTGGTCCGCCCCCTTGAATTGTTCAACATCATCTGGAGACTCTTGATGCGCACTGCCTTTATCTCGATTTTTGTCATTTGGACCAGCTTAGCCGGTGCAGAGCAAGCGACCATTGAATCTATTGCTGACGACTACCAGCAGGGGCTTTTTGAGCGCCACCCAGAACTAGGCACCAGCTATGGCCTTCCGGATGTGCGCCACGATGCACTCACAGACAATTCTCTGGCTGCCATGGTTGAATGGCAGCAGCGGGAAGACCACTGGCTTCAGCAACTGAATGCTCTGGGAATGCCTAAAGACATTGGCAGTCGAGACTGGGTTAGCTTTGGCATTCTTCACGAAGAGCTTGCAAATGCCGTGGCGACACGAATTTGCCGCAATGAACTTTGGTCCGCGAGCACAAGCACTGCGTGGTATACCGAGATGCCTTCTGTGTTTGAAATCCAGCCAGTAGAGACAGCAGATCAGCGCAAGCAGGCGCTGCAACGTTTGAGTGCCGTGGCACACTACATCGATACTGAAATTGCCAATTTAAAACTGGGTTTGAAGTCGGGCTATAGTGCGCCGCGAGTGACCGTAGAGGCTGTTCCTGAAAGTGTACGTGCCCTACTTTTAGATAATACTCCCTTTCTGAGCCTCGCTGTGCGCGCCAAAGATACAGCCTTCAGTCAAGAGGTTCAGAAATTGTTTGAGCGACAGATCGCCCCGGCGATAGAGCGTTTTGCCAATTTCTTAGACCGTGAATATTTGCCAAAAGCGCGAACGGATATTGCCTTAACTGGCAATAAAAACGGCGCGGCCTGCTATCCGACACTAGTGCGCAGTTTTGCCACCGTTGGCCCTGCAGCGGAGAAGATCCATCAGTTGGGTCTGGAGCAGATTGCCGGTATTCGAACAGAAATGCAGGAAATTATCGACGAGCACTTTCCCAGTGAAACCATTGAATCGCTGATGAAAAATCTCAATGCCAAACCCGAATACACCTTTAAGTCTAGAGACGAGGTATTGAATTACGCTCTGGGTTCACTGGAAGCGTCCAAACTGGCGATGAGCCAGGCTTTTGGCACCTTGCCAAAAGCAGACATGCTCATTAAGCCCTACCCTGCCTATAGGGAGGCCAGTGGCTCGGGTGAATATCATTCCTCATCTGTTGATGGCACACGCCCTGGAATCTACTACATTGCCGTGGTTGACCCAACTCACCGCTCTCGAGCGGGCCAACAGTCAGTGCTATATCACGAAGGTTATCCCGGGCACCACTTGCAAGGTGCAATCGCACTTGAATTAGGAGATCGCGTCCACCCTTTGGCGAGCTACCTCTGGAACTCGGGTTTTGGCGAAGGTTGGGCGCTTTATTCCGAGCGCTTGGCGGGTGAGCTGAATTTATACAGCGGCCCCTTAGACAGAATTGGCTTGCTGTCAGATCAGGCTGCACGTGCGGCGCGCCTAGTAATCGATACCGGCTTGCATACCAAGGGATGGAGTCGCGAGCAGTCAGTGGCTTACATGCTGGCCAACACCGCGTGGCCACCCGTAGACGTAGAGTATGAAATCAATCGTTACATCTCATGGCCTGGTCAGGCAAATTCCTACATGTTGGGCATGTTGGAGATTCGTCGGTTACGAACGCTGGCAGAAGAGCGCCTAGGTGAAGACTTTGACCTGCGAGCGTTTCACGACCGGGTTCTAGGTAATGGCAGCATTACACTGCCGATGCTGGAGGGTTCAATTACCGCGTGGATCGAAGAACAAACCACCACAATTGCACAACCTGCTGTTAAACCGACAGGTGATCAGTCCTAAATATTGCTCCATCAACATCACGCAGCCGCACCAGCCTGGCCCCCACCATCGGGGTCAGACCAAGCTTCCTCAGTCCGATTCAGCAATCTCGCGAGCAAGTATCGAGGGAGATTGCTCTGACCCCAGCTTAGAAACCGTTGGCACCGGCTAATACATAAAACTCAAACCCAAATTCAAGACCAAGCTTGTTAAATTGAAAGCAAAGTTTATGATTGTACCAAAAGAGACCAAAATACTAGGTGCTGAATCTGTTCAATGGGACCAACATGGAGTGAATACAAATAAGTTGGAGTATTTAAAATGAGGTGGCTCTTACCGCTTACTTTGATTTCTTGTATGAGTGAGGCCCAGCCTACTATGAGGGTCGCAACCTTTCACGGATATAACAATCACAATGTTATAGCGATTGAAAAGTTACGCGCCGCGTATAGCGCCATAGGTTTTGACATGCTTATTGTACCCATGCCCGGGAAACGCTCATTAGCCGCTGCGGCCCGTGGAGATATAGTTGATAGTGAACTGTATCGTCTCGGGGATGTATCTAAAGAGCACCCAACCTTAATGCGTGTGCCGTACCCTTTGTTAAAAATTGAAATGACTGTATTCTCCAAAGATCAAAATGTAAGGGTCGACGGTTGGGGAAGTTTGCGTCCGTATAAAGTAGCATTCATGCGGGGATTCTCTACCAAGCCTGCGAATGACGCGGGCCTAGATATGATGCAGGTCACAACTGTTACCAGTGGTTTTAAAATGGTACAGGCTGGACGGGCCGACTTGACGATAGCTGGACTTGTTTTCGGTAATAACATTACCAAGGGATTAGGCTTACACAATATAAAACCACTATCCCCCCCGCTTACAGTGAACTGGGCCTTCCACTACGTAAACGAAAAACACCAACATTTAATACCTGCCTTAGTAGACGCCTTGCGGAAAACAGACGTCAAATTTCAAGCCGAAGAAAAAGAAAAATAAATCCGTATAGTTACATCAATTATTACCCCAGAAAAACCCAAGCTTTCTAGACATTCGATAGTCATTTCCCCATAAACAGTCAAGCACCTCAGCCCGAAGTGCCTGCCTGTGCGGCACCATCGGGGTCAGACCAAGCTTCCTCAGTACGGTCCGGCAAGCTAGCGAGCAACTATCGAGGGAGATTGCTCTGACCCCAGTTTAGAAAACGTTGGCACACTCGAGTTCGAATAGATTTTACTCTGACCCCATACTTGCTCTGAACCTATACTTGGTTATTATTTTTTCGTAGCAATAGCCTGAACTACCGACCCTACACCTGTGTGGTATATACCCTCTACTATGTTGCGCTCGAGCTCAACGAGATGTTCAAAGTTTAAACCTGCCAACTCATGAGCTAATTGCTTTTTCGATTGCATTGTCTCTACAGAGCTTCCACCACCAGTGTTGAATTTCAATTGCTCAGGAGTATATGCCTCAAGCAAGAAAACTCCATTTTTCGTTAATGCTCTTTCCACTTTCTTATACAATGCTCTTCTCTGCAACGATGGCAATGGAAAAAATATAGATACTATTCCATCCCATTGGCTCTCACCTAGATCATATTCAACTAAGTCAGCATGAATAAATTCAACTTCAACGCCACTATTCATCGCCAATTTCTTGCCTTTATCTATACCCGCTAAAGATGCATCTACAGCGGTGACGGAGTAACCCTGTTTAGCAAGAAAAACAGCGTTTCTTCCTTCTCCTTCTGCCAAACTGAGAACTCTTCCACTTGGAATATAATTGAAATTATCTCTTAAGAAATCATTCGGCTTCGTCCCATACACATATACCTCCGAACTATAACGTTCATCCCACATCGCATTTATCCTCTTATCGCCTGACATTTAATGATATAGTTCATGCTACAACCTCAAGTCGACTTGAAGTCAATAGGTGAATTTATGGATATAGGTAAGGTTTCAACGGTTTCTAGACTACCAACCTCGACATTAAGATTTTATGAGGAAAAGGGGCTCATTGAGTCAATTGGTCGGCATGGTTTAAGAAGATATTATTCGCCCGATGTGATTGATAAACTCGCGCTAATTTCATTGGGGCGTAATGTTGGGCTGTCACTTGATGAGATAGGAGAGATGCTACTCCCCCAAGGCTTTCAAGTTGATAGGGATTTACTTTTATCTAAAGCAGATGAATTGGATAAAAAAATGGCAAAAATGACAGCTGTGAGAAATGGCCTTCGGCACGCCGCTGCGTGTAAAGCGCCAAGTCATATGGAGTGCCCAAAATTCCTTCGTTTGTTAAATATTGCTGGTAAAAACCGGTCTAGACCTAAGAACCGAATAATGTCAACTCTGAAGGCCTAGGTTCGCAATATTCATCTAGTCTCTTGGGTCAGGTACAGACTAGAGACATAGACCATATCAAAGCCAAGTCTTCTGTATAAATTTGATGTCCCACTATCGCCTGACTTATCCACAGTTTTAACCGTTCCCCCTAAGGATGCGATTTATTACTAAGCAACAGGGAGAACTTCACTTTTACCACTTAATATGTCATCAAGCTTCGCATAAGAATATTCCCCAATGCTATCGCTAGACCCTATATTTTCAGTCTGAATGCAGTGCGTCAATCGTGAATCCCACTGCCTAAAGTGTGACTGCAAGGCCTCTAACATTAACACTTGGTGCTCCACCTCACCATAGTGTTCAATTCGTGGTTTATCAACAACACTCTGAAGCCAGGTGACATTATCTTGAGTGAGCAAACCTGAACCATCAACAACTTTATGAAGACGGTTTGCCATTGCCAGAATTACCGAAGTTTTGTCTTCTGGCAAGGTCGAAACACAATGGCTGGTTAAGGCATCTGCACTTTCCAGCCATAAGGTTAGCTGCGTAATTTTAAGAATATTACGCGAACATAATTCTGGTATTTCACTGTCAGGATAAAAACGATGCAATGAATTGGTCATGTAAGAAGCAGCAATTAAAGCCGCCTTATAAACGGACCGCGGATAAAGGTGCATATTAATTTGCAAAATTGGGACGAAGGCTTCTAAGGCATAGACCTTGGTAATAACTTTTTTTCGATAAATAGCGGCCACAGCGCCAGCCATCGCCAATACTTGACCATCAATACAAAGACTGTCACCACCCTTACCATAAGGATAGCCACTGCCGTCACTGCATTCATGATGCTCTAATACCGCCCGACCTACTTTTTTAGGCAAATCTGGCACACTATCTAAGAAAACCTTACCTATTGCCACATGGCTCTGTAATGCGCGTAATTCACTATGGGTGAGGTCCCCATGCTTTTCCACTAAGGACGGATCTATATGCAATAGCCCAACGTCACGCATTAAAGCTGCAATGAAAATATGCTGCCTATCTCTATTCGGCAAATCCATTTTCCAGGCAATAATTAGGGCAACAAACGAGCTGCCTATTGTCTTTTTATATAGCAGTGGAAAACGTGACTGCATCACGGTGAACTTTTGAACTAAAAGGGGGTATTTGTTTAAGGTTTCACAAGAGGCTCGCAATAGGTCAACAAGACTTTCTTGCTGTAATATAGTTTCGTTTCCCTGCGTTTGGACAAGCTGATTAAACTCCTCAATCAACTCATCCGGCGTGATGCTATGCTCCAAAGAAATGCAAGTTTCTAGCCTCTTAAGGAATTTGTGTTTAATGATTTTTTTCGAAATACTGCCGGTAACAGGAGTGCCCTTAGAAACAACCAAAGCACCCTTGTCATTTTTGATATCTGAGCTTGTTAATACACAATTTGATTTGTTAACTTCAGATAGGTGACCAACATAATAATCTTGTTCCCCATTGTCCCCGTACATTTATAGGAGTCCTTATATCTATCCATGAAAACAACACTCACTAAGCTCGCAGACAAACGTGTTAATTCAGTTTATTCACGATGCCGATACACTACCACTTCTGGTAATTACTGCGTCACCCAAAGGGGTGAAATATGCGGCACTTCGATTGTGTAGATAAGATATATAAGCTGTTTTCGGCCTGAATGACGGAGGATTCAAGGAAGAAAACAGCTTGAGTGATTTATCAGGGCTTTGAATACACGTCAATTCAATTGATTTGCTTCGCTGCCGTAGATTTTGTACATATTGCTTATCCCCATGTCTTTTTGCTTCAAGTTCACAATGAATCTAGCTGTTGTCACTCCAAATGGCATTTGCGCGACGCCCGAATCGGTTCCTGTGGCCGCAATCAACGCAAACGTTGGCGTTTTGTAAGGTTTAACTTTTTTCCCTTTCGCGGATTTTAATAGAGCGTCCGCCAACATGGCACCCTGCACACTGGCAATATACCCATGTTTATTACTATCAAGAGTAGCGCAATCACCTAATGAATACAGGTTTTCATAGCCCTTAACCTTCATAAATGAATCCACTTTGATCAAACCATTCTCATCAAGAATACCTGGCAATTCGGCTTTCAAAAACTCTGTATTGGGAACCATCCCGATACATGCATAAGCCATATCGACCTGAACAACTTCATTACTTTTTGAACACCGGTAAACATTTCCATCTTTCGTAAACCTTCGGTTAAATTTCACCCTTACACCCCTAGCAGTTAATTGCTCCAATGCCTTCCGCTGAGCCTTAGGTTTCAAGTTATCTAACAAGGTATCGCTTGAATGAGCCAAGGTGATTTTTTTGTCAGGAAAAGCACTCGCAATTTCACCCGCAAGCTCCACCCCTACTACGCCGCCACCTATCACCAGAACCGATTTTGCTGATGCAAGTGTTTGCTGATTACCTGTTATTTCGTTGTTACGATCAGCATAGTTAAGTGCGGAACTAGACTTTGCCAGCGGCAATGAGGGATAGCGGCTTCCCGATGAAATGATGGCACGCTTAAAGCGAATGACTTCTCCATTTGAGAGCGTCGCTTCTTCATCATTCATCGACTCTACGCTACCCTGAATAAACGCTCCATCGATGAAGTCACCATAGAGTTTACGTGGCATTTTGCCGAGCAGCTTGGGGTTAGCAACATTGCGTAACATAGCAAACGTCACTTCAAAATAGTTCTTTCTGTCAACCAATGTAACGCTGACTCCATTTTTCGATAACTTCTGAGCAAGGCCAACGCCTCCGAAACCACCACCAATAACAAGTACATCAGTTTGTTTTTTCATAATGACCTTTCAGTATAGAGATTATTAGTAAAATTCAATTCACTTCACGATACACGGAGGGTAACATTAGTTAATATCTAATTTGATTTGTACATTTCTATCAACACATAAGATTTTTTCTAAGGGCTTATTATGACGCTAGATCAGCTTAAATCGTTGCAGGCGATCGTTGAAGGAGGCTCTCTGAGAGTAGCTGCTCAAAACCTACATCGAACACAACCAACAATCAGTGTGGCAATAAAAAATCTCGAGGGTGAACTTGGTTTAAAAATATTTGATAGAGACCAATATAGAAACAAACTGACACCGCAAGGTAAGGCGCTTTATGAAAAGGCCAAGCTGGTATTAGGGCAAGCAGAATCTTTTAAGAGCCTGGCAAAGCAGCTTGCCACAGGAGAAGAGCTGGAAGTTGGCATTGCTTTTACCTCCGCAATTCCTGTCTCTCCTATTATTCGCACCATTAGACAATGTAAAGAGCAGTTCCCACGCACAAGACTAGAAATTTACTCTAAGAATGGTACTGGCCCTCTAGATTTATTAGAGAGCGGACAAGCTTCTATTCTGATCATACCTTGGCTTAAAAATATTGATGAATTTGAATCAATGCATTTCATGAATTTGCGTTTCATCACCGTTATAGCGGCAGACGCCCCCGTGTTAAATAATTATGAGGTGGTGCCTAAGGCAGTTATAAAAACTTATCCTCAGGTCATCATTAGTGGTCGTAAATCTTCGAATACCAGTTACGGAGTTATTGAAGGAGGAGATCAATGGAGAGTTAATGACTTCCAAACTAAAAAGGAAATTATTATGCAGGGAATGGGATGGGGAAGCCTACCCGAACACCTTATAAAAGACGAACTTTCTCAGGGCTTACTAGCCCCGCTAAGAGTTGAAGGTGAGATAGAGATACCAAGTGTAGAATTTCGGATCGCCAGATTACATTCAGAACCTGTCGGACCAGTGGCTCAAAGACTCTGGCAATTATTTCGAGAGGGCAGCAACTGAATTCCATACCTATGGAAAGTAGATTTCACCTATTGAATACTCGAACAGTTTTCCAATTTAAGATTCTGCCTATCGCGTCACTGGTACTGTTGATGGTGTTGCTCTCTGTAATAGTCAGGCGTCACGCCTTTCCATGTACTGAAAGCACGAACAAATGAATTTTATTCGCGAAATTCACTCCAGGTCCATTAATAGGAACCAGCTCACCTCTTTCCATAGCCCGATATCCATATTGAGCGACTGATACGGCAGATTTCGCATTCTTCCAAACATCAATTCCTTCTAAACCGCCGGCTTTGACAAAGCCGGTGGCGACTGCGCCAGAGCAAGACGGCGCTGTAGTTACACTATATATAATACATACAAACAAACCCCTATCCTTTGAAATTATTTATGATCAAAAATATCGAGCGGTAATACCGCCGTAACGCCAACATTGGGAGTGTCCACCAGTTGACCTATTCTTAGATCCACGGCTACGCTGGCAATTATATAGGCTTGCAATCTGTTATAGCCGTATGTTGCCACAATGTAATCGACAATTCCGTCTAGGGCATTCCGGGCAGCCAGATTAATATCGTTGGATAAATTGGCGAGATCAGCCACCTTAGCCGATTGCAAATACTCCATTTCTGGTGGGACCGCACCTGCTTTTTTTAAAGGAAAACCCGTAGCGGCGTAAAACTTTGTAGAGGGAATATCCAGCAAACTTGATGGCCCACTATAATGGGGACCGTGACTAAGATCAGGACCGTTTTTAATGATTTTGGCAACACCCCAAACATCCGCTGACATTTCAATGGCTGTTCCGCTTACCTCCCCATCCCCTTGGGCAAAATGAAGGTCCCCGATTGCCAGGGCACAGCCATCAATGTAGCAGGGTAGATAAATAGTCGCACCCGCCTGAAGATAACGAATATCCATATTCCCGCCATGTTCGCGTGGAGGGATTGTTCTTAAGCATTCTTCCTTTTTGCTACCATTTGGACCACAAATAGCGGCGGGGGATGCTTTTTTTGTACTTGGAACGTAAACAGAAGCACCAGCCTCCAACAAGGCCTGTTCGCGGGCCAGCATTTCTTTTAATTTTTCTCTGTCGGGCATAGTTGTTACTACCCCCGGAAAACTCCTATTTGGAATCTTAATGCCGGGAATGTCCTTACTGACGGCGTAATCTTTATTTAAGTCCCATGACACTTTTAATGAACCCGGCCCCATTAAATCAGAAGCGAAACCGCCTGTTCCAGTGTAGGCATAACGTCCGGGTTTAATTTTTTTAATTGTGAAAGCAAGCACATCACCGGCTTTTCCTCCTTCAATGTAGATTGGGCCTGTCATAGGGTGAACTCGGTCGAAATCCCAGTCTTTTCCGGCCTCCGGCCTTACATCAGTTTGCTTGGCAACGACCCCTAGATAATCAACCGCATCACGGGTATGAAATAAAATAGTCTGGCCCTGCTGCGCCCGTGCAACCATTGGAATATCCGAGTGAATACGGTTTATACACTCAGGGTCTTCGACACAAGTATCGCCCTTCCCACCAACTTCAATTGTATCTAGCGCAAAAATAGGTGCTGCATATATGAAAAAGGAAAGGCTTACCATTAAAAAGCAATTTATTTGATTGGACATAAACATATTTTTCCCGCTTGATTGGCCATTTTTATTAATATACTTTAACGAAGATCAGAAAAATAACAATCATTTAGTGTCTGTTTTTGGCCAAGTCAGCGAGCCTAGAGCGGGCATCAACACTCGAAGCACATGGCCTAGAAAATTTATTTCCCCCACTATTAAGCTGTTAAGTGGTGAGCACATCTTCTCAGGCGAAAAATCTTATATGCGATGTTATCAGCGAATAATTACTTTCTTCTCAAGACATTTCGACGAATGCTCAATGGTTTTCTCACTAAGCCGTCCGTTGCTGGCTGCACGCCATATAGGCCTTAACCTTGAGCTTTGCCAATAAAAGACTCGAGCGGGACGATAGGATGCCTAACGATGAACATTTACGGCTTAAACAGTCGTGGCTTCGAATTGTTAGACTTTACATCGAGTGATTATAGCTGGGGTCAAAAATGCGCCCCCTATTATAGCGGCCTGAAAGCAGGCCCAAGCACCGATTCCGCTAAAAAAGTATCCAACTGGCAACGCAACAAGTACTGAAGCCACAACTATGGCAGCCGCTATACCTGCTGATTCTGTGTAGGATATGGTACGTCTACACGCGCCGTAAGCGGAACCAAATATCAAAGCAGAGATTAATGCAAGAACGACTAATTGGAGCGCCAAAATCAATCCGAATCCGAACTGCCACCCGGAACCTGCTGAAAAAATTACGTAAGCCGAAGAAAAACCAAGCGCGATAAGAAGTGCACTTTGAACGACGAAGAAAATTATTGTTATCCTCAATTTCATAGAACCACCGACCCATAGACTTTCTACTTTTCTAATGAGCTACAAAGATAGCCAATAATAATTTTCTTTAAGATCAAATATTTCTGGCACTGTTGTATTCCAAAGCAATTCTAAAGCTCCGGAGGCTATAGAGAAAAGCGGGATAATCACCAGTAATATGACAGAAACCATACATCCTCCCTGATTGGTTTATTAGTACTATGCTGCTCGTCATAAGAAGTAAACATACGGAGCGATACCAAAGGAGCATAGAGTACGAGCCTAGTCTTCCTTAGCTAAGATAATCCGTCTACCATGATCATAATTCCTACCCCACAAAAATCAATAGCTAGGGACGTTTATTTTTTGTTAGCTAAACGAGGGGTTGCTAACCTCGGGACTATTAGGTGAATTATGTACGAAAGGTCCGCTATAGAGGAGCACTTTAAGCAGTAACGAAATGTCCGCTGCCGGTCAGGTAAAGACTAACACCCCGAATTCCATCTACAGCCGCTTAGCGCTGTGGACTCTTCCAACCAACCAACTACGGCCGGAATGTTCTCATAATAAGCGTGACCAACAAGCATTCTAATTGGCACGCCTTTTTTCCTGCGCCTTGCTTATAAAAGTTGCATCACTGGTTACCACCCCGATGCCGTCCACTACAACATCAACAAGGGTTGGATCGATAGGCTGATGCTTGGACCAAAGGTAAACATCTGTGCCTTGCTCTTGGAGTCTGGACGCTAAGCGCTTTGGATACCCCCAAAAGTACTTAGCTTTCGAAGGGGGAATGAAAAGCGTAGTGTTCTTGCAAGACTCTGGCACAATTCCAGCCCACCCTAATAACAAGTAATCAATCCCGCAGTCTTTAACACTACCAACACTTATGACTCGTATCGATGAGTCTATTCTTCGGAACCAACTGATACCTTTTGAAGACGTGATAACCATAGTTTTTCGGGAATAAATCGAAGGACTGCTAGAAAGATAGCTATAAAGAAGGTCAAACGAATGTTCGTCATTACCTTTCAAGTTTATCCAGAATTTATGCTCAGGAAACTGGCTGTAGAACTCGTTTAACCTGGAAATTTTAAAACCCTGCCCCCTATAGGGGAATGTTCCCCCATCATCAAATGTATAAGCAAAACCCGCATCAACACTCTCTAAATCTTGATACAGAACCTGATTAACTGGTCCGCGGGCATTGGTGGCGCAGTCAAGAGTCCAATCATGAAATACAACTAATTGATCGTCTAATGTCCTGTGAACGTTAAGGTGAATCACATCGGCTCCAGCATTAACCGATGATGCCACCGCCTCTAAAGTGTTCTCAACTGTACTTACTTCGGATTCCAACAAAGACTTTGCGATACAGCTCGTCTTATTCAGCTTGTTATAATCGATTAGACCCCCTCCTCCTCGATATGCAACGCTCTCTCCCTGATATTCCAAATCAGGGACGAAGAAATATGCGTTCGAAACACCGAGAACAACCACCAAAAGAATAACAAAACACGTCGAAGATATTATTTTTTTCATTTTAACGAATCTGAAATGTGACTAACGAACATATCCGAAATCATGCTTTTTGGCAATCGAAGACTTGGGCTCCCTACGTTTTATTCATGGGTATTCTTTGAACAATTATTCAGCACGAAAAAATAATTGACTTACTGCAAACACCCGACGTAATTCGGGCATTGTTAGGTTCGAGTAGCCTTGCGTTGGCCTGTGAATTTAGTGGGAATCTAACGCCCAACGAGTCCCCTTGATAAAGGCCTCGGGTATAGCAGACATATGTCCTGCATAATTGAGTGTCTCGGTTTTCAACAACCAGCGCTGGCTATTTTCCTTCTCCCAAAACGCCATCCATTTTCTTGCCGGCTCACGGAATTGCGGGGCGTCATTCGCGCCGCTGGAAACAAACAGTTTCGGCGGCGGGCCGGCGATAGGGCCGAGATTATTTTTATTCAGGTAGAAAGGTAAATTTCGATGAAGTGCTGGGTTGCTCGCAATATGGCCCGCAAAGAGTTCGGGTTGGGTCATCGCCGTATAAAGAACAAATTGGCCTGCTAGGGAATTACCAAAAATAAGCCGTTTTTCAGGATCTGATGGGTATTCGTTTTCGATCAGAGGCAGGATCGTGTCTTTCAGTAAGAGTTGAAACTTTTCTGCGCCCCCCCAATGTTCGCGCTGCGGTGATTTTGCTGTGTAATCGGTACTGCGAGCGTTCCCATTCTTCCAATCATCAGTACCATAAGATATCCCAACGATGATCATCGGCGGTATTTCTTCAGTGAATCTCAGGTAGTGATAATAAGCGGATAATAATGGATAGGAAATACCTCCATCGAGTAAATAAATTGTCGGGTACCGATTGTTTTTATCGTATTCGGCAGGCAACCTAACAATAAGGTGGTAAATGCTCTGACTCTGTGGTGACTTTACGGAATGGTAAGCCGGTTGACCAAGCCCCTGAAGAGCGTTGATGTTATCAGCTAGGGCAGACATTGACCCAGCTAATAATAACAGTGTCGTAGCTATTCGTAGCTGCCTTTGGCAAATAAAAGAAAAAGTTTTCATAAAAATTCACTCGCTAATTGTGGCCATCTGCCTATGCCTCGGCTAGAGCTTTTGCTGTCGCTCATACCGACCTAAATTGGATGCTGGAACATAGCGGCAACAATGGCCTCAGGTGCGTCTTCTTGAACCAGATGGCCCGCATTGGGAATTATCTTAATATCGCCATTCGTTAACATTCTTGCAAGCTTTTGGCCCTGCTCCACGGGTATCCATCCATCCTCCTCGCCCCATAGTAAAGTGCTTGGACAGCCAAGCGAAGAGTATTGCCCCTCTATTTCGTCGGTGTATTTTTGATCCATCTGCGCAATTTGTCGGTAAAAGGCTGATTGCCCAACGTCTCCCTGCCAGGGTGCCATATAAACCCCAAATGCTTCCTCTGTCAGGGTTTTGTGAGCAGCAGTCTGCAGATAAGCGCGAAGGAGTGCATCATGCGCATACGCTGGAAGAGCTGCGAACGCGGCTTCATGTTTTCGAACGTGAGCGACAAAAGATGAGCCCCATGGCGCTACAGCCACAGCGTCGAAAATTGTGATTCGCTTGTATCGTAGACCATTGAGATAGAAGGCCCGCAATGCTGTGGCGCCACCAAAATCATGGCAAAGCACCTCTGGGCACTCCAAACCCCAATGGCTAAACATCGCGGCCAGAAGATCGTTCTGCACGGCCAATGAAACATCTTGTCCATCGCGCTTCTCGGACTGGCCATAACCTATTAAATCAAAATAGTAGATTTTCCAACGTTCAGCCAGCAGAGGCGCTATGGTGCGCCAAACCTGAGATGAGAACGGGGTTCCATGAATAAGAACCAGTGGTTCACCTTCGCCCATGCTTCCCCAGGCTATCGAGGTATTGTTGTAAGTATGTCGACTGGGCAAAGCAAGCATGCCATGCCTCCTGTAACCTGTTAATATCCCCAATAGGTTACACCGATTATAAAACCCTGTAACCCTTTAATTCAATATATGAGGTTACAATGTGGACCAAGGCTAATCTGATAGGGGCTCATCCAGCCCTCGATTTTCTCAACACTGTTGCTGATACAGGCAAGACTCGCGACGTAAATCTCCTCTTGTCTCCTGGAGACTTTTTATCATGGCTTGAGTTCTGCGGTTTGGATTCTGAAATTTTAGTGGACCCAATACCCACTCACGAAGAACTCGCTGATCTAGTTCGCTTTCGAGAAATTGCCTACCAAGCCTTAGTCTCAACTCTTGAGGAAAGTAAACAAGAGAGTCGCAATTTACCTAGGTACGAGTGTTACCTGAAGAGCGCACTACAACGGGCAACATTCTGCGTCCGCGAGCAACACTTTACGTGGCGGGCGAGCAACGAGCCGGGCCACCATATTTTGGATAGTATTGTTTTACAGTTCTATGATCTGCTGCAATCAACTGACGTAGCGCGCATACGCCAATGTGAGCGCTGCTCTTGGTTATTTATTAACTCTGGCCGAGGGCGCGGCAGGCGATGGTGCAATATGGCAACCTGTGGGAATCGCCATAAAGTTGAAGCCCACCGCGAGCGGAAAACCAAGCCTCCTAAGCCCGCCCCCCCTGCCTGACCCGCACCATCGGGGTCAGACCAAGCTTCCTCAGCCCGAAGCACCTGCCTGCACGGCACCATCGGGGTCAGACCAAGCTTCCTCAGTCCGATCCAGCAAGCAAGCTAACAACTTCTTCACCAACCCCATGCGCACTCGCTGGATTTTGACCCGTAACCACACGACCGTCACTAACAACAAACGCCCCCCAAGGCTGAACCTTATTAAAACGAGCCGCCTTACGAGCGAGCGCCTCTTCCAACAAGAATGGAATGTCATCAATGGTACCGTAGTCAATCTCTTCTTCACGGGTAAACCCCGTAACAGATTTAGCTGAAAGCAATGATTCTCCCGTGCTTAAAGTGATGGGCAACAAAGCAGCCGGCCCATGGCATACCGCCGCCAAGATGCCGCCGCTTTCGTAATGCTCTGCACTCAATTTGGCGAAAGCCTCGTTAGTTGCTAAGTCAGTCAGGAGACCAAAGCCGCCCGGGTAAAAAACAGCATCGTAATCAGCGATATTCACCTGAGAAACCGGCAGTGTGTTGTTTACTCGGTTTTGGAAATCTTCATCAGCCAGAACGCTGGCATTAATCTCATCGCCCTCAATATCCATACCATAAATCGGCGCTTTGCCGCCCTTAATGGAGGCGATGTCATAGTCAATACCCGCTTCTTTAAAAACGTGTACCGCATGGCTTAACTCAGGGGCGAAGGTGCCATTAACTTGGTCAGTGTCACCTAGTGTGGCGTGGTTAGTTACTGGGATAAGTACTTTTGTCATGATAATTCCGTGTAGGGTTATTTTGGGAGAATGGGCTGTAAGCCAGGTGGCAACTATAAATTAATGCCGATATGGTGATAATATACCCAATCGAATAAACAATATTGCTATATAGCAATAAAAGAGACAGACATGGACAGTTTTGATGGCATTATCGAGTTTGTGGCTGTAGCCGAAGCCCGTGGATTCTCGGCTGCGGCGCAACAGCTGGGCTGCAGCACAAGCCATGTAAGCCGGCAGGTTTCCCGCTTGGAAAAGCGCTTGGGCAGCGTGCTTTTCGCACGTTCTACCCGATTAGTCGCCCTCACAGAGAGTGGCACTGCCTATTATCAGCAAGCTAAAGACCTCGTGGTAGGACTTCAGCAAGCTAATGAACAGCTGAACGAACAGCGGATAAATCTAAGCGGTACCCTGAGGGTGAGTGCCGCAGGTGGGTTTGCGGAACATTTTGTTGCCCCAGCCTTGATGACCTTCGCCTCGCAATATCCTGAGCTGAGCGTTGATCTGGACCTAAATAGTCGCTTGGTTAATCTGGCGGAAGACGGCATAGACTTTGCGGTTCGTTATGGCGAGCTGAATGACTCCAACTTAGTTGCCCGCAAGCTCATTAGTCGTCCATTAATGGCCGTGGCCAGCAAAGAGTATTTGCAACAGTTCGGCACACCTACGCACCCTCTTCATTTGAAAAATCATAATTGTATTGTTGCCAATAATAATGCGTGGAAGTTTAACCTTGACGGTAAAAAAGAAATGGTAAGAGTGAAGGGAAAGTGGCGAAGTAATAACGCAAACGTGGTTTTAGCCGCCTGCCAAAAAGGACTGGGCATCGCCTACATGCCTAAAAGTACGTTTAAAGTGGCCGTAAAAAACGAGCAAGTAATACCGATTCTTGAGCCTTTCTGGGGGGAAGGTAGCAGCAGCTGGATTGTCTATCAAAATAAACACTTTATGCCCTTGCGGGCGAGATTAGCCATCGATTTTTTAGTGCAACATTTTGAAAATTGGGATGAGGCGCATTAGTTAAGGTGCGCTGGAGATAGGCCTAACCACTTGGCCCTCCGCTTAGCTCAGGGAATTTCTTTAAGATTGACAGTGCGGCAACCCCCGTTTGCTATGCATCGGGTTGGTACAATCCCTTGCTCAAAGTGCCGCTAGACGATCAAGCGCTCCAGCAAACGCACCTAATAGGTCATCCGGATCCTCAATGCCAACCGAACAACGTATCATCTGATCACTAATACCCAATGCAGCACGATTCTTAGCGCCCATTTCGAAAAATATTGTAGTCGCCATAGGTAGGGCTAGGGTACGGTTATCTCCTAGATGGGTGGCATTAATAACCAGACCTATATCATTCAATAAAGTCGCACAAGAATAACCTCGGGCTAAATCAAAACTTAAAATACCGCCAAAATGCCTAAACCACTTCGACGCCTGCGTATGCTGAGGATGTGATTTTAAACCGGGATAATAAACTCTTTCCACTTTGCTATGTTCTTCTAGCAACTCAGCAAGCTGACGCGCATTACTACAAGCCCTATCCATACGCAGGGCCATGGTTTCCGCTCCTAAGGCAATTTGATAAGCCGAATCGGAACTCAGCGCTCCCCCCATATCACGGAGCGATTTCTTCTTAATTTGAGTTAATGCCCATTTATCCGCACTTCCCTTCCTGTAAGCTTCAAAAATATTAGGGAAGATCGACCAATCATACATACCCGTATCTGTGACAGAGCCGCCAAGCACATTCCCGTGGCCAGAAAAATACTTAGACAGGCTATTGATCACTAACGAAGCTTTTACACGCTTAGGATTAAACATATAAGGCGATGTGATTGTATTATCAACGAAGAATATTAATTTCTGCTTTTCACACCACAGACCAATAGCTTCGAGATCAGCCACTTGGGTGCCGGGGTTGGCAATCGTCTCCACGAACACTAAACGCGTATTGTCTTGTAAAGCCGCCTGCACATCGTCAGCAATGGTAGCGTCTACAAAAGACACTTCAACACCAAACTCACACAAGCTTGCTAAAAAACTATGGGTATTGCCAAATAAGTATCGGCTTACAATAACGTGATCGCCGGCTTTTAATAGGGCAAAAAACGTAGCAGTCAATGCCGCCATACCCGATGCAAATACGAGTGTCCCCAGCCCATCCTCCGCCTGATTGATCATAGATTGGAGTGAGTCTGTAGTGGGCGTAGACTGGCGAGCGTAGCTCTGGCCAGTGGCTTTCCCTTGAAATACGGCCTCTAAGGCTTCGGTTGTGGCATATCCATAGGGGACACTATTGTAAATAGGCGCATGAACAGGCCCATCGGCGAAGCCTTCTTCACGATCGTGATGAATTATCCGGCTAGTAAACCCCGTTACACTCTCTATCGTTTTACCCAATTTTGACACCCATATGATTTGAAAAGTGAAGACCAATCATTTTTTATTAGCTTGTATCAACGACCACTCTCGAATATCACCAGACCGAAAATTTGCGGCGCGCCGGCGAGTATCATCGTGGTAGTAGACCATTCTCAACAGAGGCCCCATGGTTTCATCAAGCTCAAAACCATTGATAATAAAACCCTTTTTCAACTTTGCGATTAGAATGGGGTTATTGGTATTAATATGGCGAGATTTCACAGCTGAGAATCCCATCGAGCTCGTAAGCGACAACACAATATCCAGAAGCTTACCGTACAAACCCCGCCGACGATATGCCTCCACAACCAAACTAACCCCCATATAAAACTCAGTAGATTCAGATTGCTGCCCCCCTAATGCCAGGCCTACTATCGCTTCTCCATCCATCACCAGCAAACGTAAGAAAAACCTGCTCTCTACGCCAGACTTCAGCTTGCGGTGCTTTTGTTGCATTGCGTCAGAAAGATCTTCTCGCCATGGAATCATTGGGTGCGTTGCTAGCAAATTATCGTGCACTAAGCTTTGAAAGGTTTCTTCGGGAAGTTCATCTACCTGGACAATCTTCAATCCATCATCCAAGTCCCAGCTTTTTAATATGTCCAAAGTGCTATCCTTGTCATTAAAATTCCAAATTATGTCAACAAGCCAAATGACCTCAACACAACTGACTATCCAATTCTCCAAAGGAATAAATCCCAGCGGACAGTTCATCTCTATTTTGGTGGCTGAATTTTCCGCTTGGCTACAGACGCTCTCCCCACTGTAACTATGGCTCAGACGAGTTATTACGCAAAAACAGATTAGGAGGGGAATTGGAAGCGACATGGGTGTATTTAAGCGCCTATTATTCCCTAGCAGAACTAATCCGAGATCCCCTGATCATAAACGCCGCTCTATAAATTTCAATGGATTACCGCGAACTTTCCAAATTAACTACCCAAGAGCTGTTGAACTCGGAGGCGCGGTATAAAATTCGACCACAAGGGGCGCTATTGAGCACCGACTCTCACAGCATTGCTACTTCCATAGCGGCTGATTAAGAGGCCTTGCTTAATCAATAAATGGTCCCACAACTGACCGCGTATATTCCCACCACGGGTAAGACAATCAATTTACTCTACAAAATAAACTATTTGATTTTCAATCTAATATCCTCTACATTGTAGCCAATCCTACTAGTTGATTGGTTTTGAGATATGACAGAAAAAGAAAAGTTTTTGGGTGAGTTTGAGCAACTCCTGCTACTGTCAATTTTGAAGTTGGCAGAGAACGCTTATGGAAGTTCTATACGGCAGCTTTTAGCAGATGTAATCGATCGGGATGTCACCATAGGTGCGCTATACACCACTTTGGAGAGATTAGAAAAAAAAGGGATGCTTGAAAGCAAAATGGGGGAGTCGACACGAGAGCGAGGGGGAAGAGCTAAAAAGTATTTTAAGGTGAATGCAAAAGGTCAACATGCATTAAAACGCTCGAAGGAAGCTTTAGCTTCGATGTGGGAAAATGTGGCGATCACACAAATGAGCCTGCCGTAATGCAAGATACTAGCACCCAAAGCTCCCCACCAAAATTTCCTACTAGCTTTCTCAACTGGGCTTTACCAAAAAACCTACGTGAGCCAATTTTAGGGGATTTATCGGAAGAATATATTCAACATATTTCAAGAGAAAACACAGCGACCGCAAATCTTTGGTACTGGCATCAGGCACTTAAAACTAGTTTTTTATTTATATTTAAAGGAAAAAGAGTAATGTCGAAAAAACCAAAGAAGAAAGTGCTGATTACTGCATTAATTTTGTTTTCTACTGGAAGCCTATTTTACGGAAATATGGAACCCTATCAAAAAGAAAGAGTAGCCGGTCTGGCAAGCCAAATGCTATCTAGATAGTCACTCGTGGGAGATAGAACGCAAGCGACGGTTTGAGGGAAGATTTTCATGAGCCAGGAAGGTTTTGAAGTATGGCAATACAAGCGTACTTAAAGTCTTCCATGGATCAAATATCAACCACTCATCCCGCCATATTCTATGTTAGTAATGTGCCTAAAGCGGGCATATAGGTATTCCTAAAAGCTATTATTCATGTGGTGTAACTTTCTGTTGTCGTAATTTCTACTCCGAAAAATAAGGTGAAGCTCCTTAAATTACGATATAAACGGCTTCTTCAATCTCACTACCAAAACATCGGCTATGAATAAACTGCCCCTCTTCCTGATACACACTAGAGTTATAAAGGATGTATTTTATCGAATGCTTCGCTTGAACTTTTGCAGGGTAATTCTTGAGAGATTCAAACCGGCCAAGCCTACTCATCATATCTGTGAGACAAGCCTTGTTTAACTGAAACTCTGATACATGATGCCCTACGTATTCTTCCTTCGAATAGCCCAGAGTATCCAACTCAAATTGATTGGCGTACTCGATAATACCGTCAGAAGATACGGCATGTATACCGATTGACGAGTGAAAAATAAAATCACTTGCATTTTCTCGAAACATGATTGTACCTATTAATGACTCACATCAATCTATATTACATTTATCCGAGAATTTTGTCAGATTAGAATGAAGTTAAGGAATCCGCTTTTTCTAGAAACCGCATTCATCAAGGAGCGGACCAAAAATCCTTGCGCAATACAATTTCTGCTAGGCCAAAAAAAACGACAGCACGCTTAGGTCTCTGACGTACCAACAACGCCAATGTTATTAGCTTTTAAAATGTATAGCTGAGTGTGCAGTAAAAACCGCGGCCAGCATGACTGGGAATGGTATTAATAACTTGCCTGCTTATTTCAGGGTAATAAATCTCTTCGTCCAGCAGGTTGTCAACATACAATGATAGGCTCAGGCCGTCGTAACTCTGACGGCTGAGTAGTTTGCCGATGTCGGCGCTGATATGGGCAGTCACTAAAAAATACGCGTCTGCGTTGGGGTTTGGCTCGTTAAGGGAGGGATTGAAATCAGCCAGCTGAGTAGGCTCGCCAAAATAACTGGCAAAAAGGCCTAAGTTATAGCCGCCTTTTTGGTAGGAAAGCCCACTCTTTAACATCCAGTTTGGCTGGAAGGTCGAATCTTTTTTGCCGTCGTCGGTCTCATTGGATTGGTAAGAGGCATTGCCTAAAATACTTAAGCTTGGAGATAATCGCCGCTCATATTCTATCTCGACACCTTCGTATTCAATATTACCACTGTTGGTTAAACGTGCTTGACCACTGTTATCTAATTGACGAATGATGAGATCGTCGTGGCGGCTGTAATAATATGCAAGCGCAAAATGATTGTCGTGATACTGGTAATTGAGCTGGGCACTAAAGGTATCAATAGTTTCCGGCTTGAGGTTGGCGTTGCCTTGCAAAAAAGAGGCATTGAGGAAAAGATCTAAACCAAAAGGGGATCGGTAGGCTTGGCCGTAAAGTAGTTTAGCTGACCAGGCTGGTGATAGCTTATAAACCGCAGCGAACCGTGGAGATATATCGTTGTCGCCGTCTTCGGGTTTATTCATTTGAAACCCTGCAGTGAGTTTGAGTTCAGGGCTGGTTTGATAGTCTAGCTGTGCATAGAGACTGGAGCGCCACGTATCGATTTCGGTGTTGAGTGTGCCGTCAGAGACGTTATCACCTTTTAACTTGTCATAAACCCCACCAACAACCAGATGACTGCCGTCAGAGAGCTCGCCTTGCACAGATACTTCGGCTAGGTAGCCTCGTGATTTGGTTGTGAAAAACCTGCCTGTACCGCCAATAATCGCAGCGGTATTATTCATGCCGTTATAGCTCAAGCTGGCATTCGCTTGCCAGTGCTTATTCATAGTGTGCTGATAGCCGATATCAATAAATCGACGTTCAACAGTCCAATCATCCGACGGGAAGGACAATAGATTGTTCGCACTTTGTTGCTCAACTTTGTTGAAAATGGCGTTAAAACTGAAGTGTTGGTAGTTCGCTTGTAATACAGTTTCGATCGCGTGCCTGCCGGTTTCAAAATTGCCTGCTGGGCCAATCTCTGCGGCAGTATTGGTAAACGTGTCGCCATCATTGTCGTGAAAAGATACGGCACCAATGTAGTTGAAATCACCTTGCCTACCGCCGCCACGCACATTGTATTCTTGTGTGCCGAAACTACCGGCTTCTGCACTAATGGTAACACCAGTACTCTCTTGCCCCTCTTTAGTCACAATATTGATGACGCCTGCAAAAGCATTGGTGCCATAGAGTACTGAACCGGGCCCGCGTATCACTTCAATTTGAGAAATTAATGCCACCGGAAATGACGAATAAATGTCACCATTGATACCACCTTGGCCTGCTTCACGGAGGGGTCGACCGTTAAGTAAAACTAATATTTTATCGTCCAGATGCGTTTGAGTAACCCCGCGCACCGAACTGCGGTTATGTGGATACAGTTGCGAACCAATGACTTGAGTATTGGGTAGGCGATCAATAACATCACGTAAATGCCGCGCTCCATAGGATTGAATTTGTTCAGCGCTGATGACAGTAATGATACTCGGAGCGTCTTTGATGGTCTCCGGTCGTTTAGAGGCCACACTGATTTTTATGAGCTCACTGAGAGGGAGATCAAAGATTTCTTGAACAGACGGCGACGCTCCGTTGCCTATAGCGCTTGCGGATAAAAAAGATGCTATTATGGCCGCTACTAATGATCGATGAAAGGCACGAAACCTCATGTTTGACCTGACTTATAAAAGGAGCAAAATATTATTGATTCTCAATAGTATAGGGTGGAATAACAAAGATTAAAAGTGCCTGGGGCAACGAGGCAATTGATGGGCTCAATCAACAACAAGGATTAATAATCCCGGATATCCCTCGACCCGCTACAAGGCCCTAGCTTCCGGCAATCGACAGTGTTTATTATCTGGCAGAATTTTACTTTGGGCACTATACTTTTGACGAACAATTGCCCTTCAAACTACTGAAAACAATATATCCAACCAATGGCCATAAGAGCCAGCAAGGGACGTTTGTGCAGCTATTAAATTTGACCTCATTGCCCCAAGCGTGTCTATCACACCGAAACTGCAGTTTTGCGATCACTCCCGCGGCATATCTGATGCTATTTACCCTGCTGTTCAACAGCAGCCCACTGCACGCAATTACGTCCGACGAGTTGCGAGCCGCCTACCTCTATAACTTTGTTAAGCACACCCAATGGCCAGCTGAAGAACAGCTTGAGTATTTCACCATAGGCTTCTATCCCCCGCAGGAAAATATCGAAAGTGTGCTAAAGAGTGCGACTCAGAATAAATCGCTTCGAGGCAAAGCCCTGATCGTTGAACACTATGAATCTCTCAGCGAAGCCGCCAAAGCGCAATTGCTGATCATCGGCTCACAAAAAAATGACAAACTACAAGAGATCAACCGATCTCTTCGTCGCAGTCACACCCTACTGATCACTGATCAAGCCACAGATCCTCTGCACATTATGATCAACTTTTTGGCGCCACAGGAAAACTCACTGACGTTTGAGGTTCATCGCCCCAATATAGTCTTTGAAGGTTTACAGGTCGACAAGGAAATTGTGCTTCTTGGCGGCACCGAATTAGATATAGCAAGCATCTATAAAGAGACGGAACAGGCACTGGTGGAGCTTAAAACATCTCTTAGCCAGCAAGAACTTCAACTTAAAGAACAGCAGAGCCAGCTCAAAGCACAATCGCTCACTCTGGCAAACAAAACCCAAGAGCTTGCCAGTAAGACCCAAGACATTGATGTCAAAGCGAAGGAGTTAAACGCACTCAGATACGAGTTTGAGCAGCTGCGCGTTGATCTCGCTCAAGACAAGGTAGAAGCTGACAAACTAAAACAGCAACTGGCCGAGCAGCACTCCCAACTCAAGCGTCAACAAAACCTGCTTGCAGATAAGCAAATCATACTCAGAGAAAAATCCCAGAGCATTGAAAATAACATACACCTTATCACCGAGCAGCAGGTGGTCATTGAACAACAAGCGCAAGAAATCGGTGACCAGAGTAACGATCTAGATGTTCAGACCGCGACCATTGAAGAGCAACAAGGGCTGTTGTACTACCAGCAACTGGTGTCGGCTAGCCTCGCTCTGATTGTACTCATCACCCTCTACAGTATTTACGCACGCATTAAGTCCAGTAAGGATCTGGCTAAAAGCAACCAGCAGCTCGAACAGTTGAGCGAAAACCTCAGACAAGCGGTTGAAGCCAAAAGCCTATTCCTGTCGACTATGAGCCACGAGATTCGCACTCCCATGAATGGGGTACTGGGCATGGCGGAACTGCTCAACAGCACCCAGCTCGATGAACAACAACAAAGATACCTCAATATTATTCAGAGCTCAGGCGATCTGCTGCTCACTGTAATTAACGACATCCTCGATTTTTCAAAGATTGAAGCGGGGAAAATGGAACTGGAAAATATTGAATTTGATCTCGGAGAACTGCTCTACAGCAGCGCTTCGGCGTTTAATAACCTCGCACACAGCAAAGGCATCGCGTTCCGTATACTGATAGACCCAAATCTCCCTGGGCGGCTAACAGGAGACCCCTCTAGACTGAGCCAGATCCTCAACAACTTCCTCAGCAATGCCTTCAAGTTTACCAACTCTGGCACTGTCACCATTCAGGCGCAACTCAGCGAGGAGTCACAACAGTGGCTGTTAAGTGTCATCGACACCGGTCAAGGTATGGGTAGCACGCAGTGCGATAAGGTATTTCAAGCCTTTACTCAAGCTGACGCGAGCATCACTCGCAGCTATGGAGGTACAGGCTTGGGCTTGAGTATCTCACAGCGTTTAGCGGAACTCATGGCCGGCGAGGTGCACGTCGACAGCGTCATCAATCAAGGGTCCCGGTTCTGGGTCTCTTTGCCCATGCCGAAAGAGACCAGTGATAATAGGCTCAGCGCACCCAAGCCACTTCAAGGGCAAACAGTACTGGTGCTAGAGAGCGATGACGAATACCGTGAAAATCTCTGTGGGCATATATCGCGCTGGGGACTGACACCTGAGCCACTGAGCACCATAAGCCAGCTCAATCAATACCTTGAAGATCACTACACGGGTAAATCAGACCCGTCATTGACGCTGATATTGAGCGATAGTGTGCTAGCCTCACACCGCGACATCAAGCCTCAGTGGCTCACTCAATGCCGAGTCATTTTACTCCGCTCTGATCCTCAAACCTCAGAGAAGAAAGGCTCTGCGTCGCCCTCACTGATCTCCGTGTATCAGCCCATACCGGCTTCGGTGATCTTCAATGCCATTGCCGAGGCACACGGTATATATAGAGACACGAATAGCAATAAAGACAAGAAACTACTGAGCCAGTACCCCTTAGCAAAAATTCTGGTCGCCGAAGACAACACCGTCAATCAAATGGTCATCAAGGGCTTGCTGTCACAATACGCCATTCAACCGGTCTTAGTAGACAACGGCCAATTGGCCCTAGATGAACTTAAACGTCAGCCTTTTGATCTTGTCCTCATGGATTGCGAAATGCCCTTACTGGATGGCTATGAAGCCTGCCGAAAGTTCCGTGCCCAAGAAACGTCCGCCAAGCCTGTACCTATAGTCGCCTTGAGCGCTCACGCCATGTCCGAACATCAAGACAGAGCGACTGCCGCAGGCATGAACGCACACCTAGCAAAACCCATTAATCGCTCCGAGCTGGAAGTATTACTGCAAAAGTATTGCTAGCATTAATAACAAGCTGTCGATTGCTAATAACGAGTGCTTTGTAAAGATTTAGCGAAAGCAGAGTTATTAATCACTGTTGTGGCTCAGTGAATTTGGCTATAACTTAGGAGGGAGCCTAGATCATATTTCTCTAAAGTCTGCTCTGGGTCAGGTGCAGACTGACACCACCAATTCCATTGATGGGCACTTTGTCCCATGAACAGTCATAAGGTTGTTTGGATCCGGAAAATGCGGACATCGAGATTGTTAGTCCATGTCCACAGTCATCGTACCACTACAACCCGACTACCTAAATCAGCGCCCCATATCGCGTTGCAGTGTCCTACTTCCCAAATAGAAATGCAGAGCCGCCCAAATGTAGAGGCATTTGAATATGATCATCGACCATTGGAGACCTTCAGCATTGGCGGTGTTACATGCCGTTTGCGCAGCTGCTGCCAGACCAGTCGCTCTACATGCCTCCAGAGTCAAGCTTGAATCTATGCCTGAAAGGAACGTCGAATTCAATATCGTCGACAATAGCCCGATTAATGGAGGCCCAAGGCCATAACCAAGCAGGTTAACGATGAACAAGGTTACCGCAACCGAAGTCGCTCGCATTCTACTGTCCACAACACCACTTGGAACGGCATAAAGTGGGCATAGATAGGTATAGAGTAGCATTTGCGCAACCATCAGGATCGGAATGGCGATCAGAAGAGAGTCAAGCAAGTAGCCAGCAATGAACATTGGAGTTGAGCCAAGCAGAGCAATCATAGGTATCCAAGCCAAAGCTTTTGGATAGCGCTCTGAATAGCGATCTGCCAAAAAGCCGGACAGGAAGGTGCCGATCGCGGCCATCACAGACAAAGCCATCGCAACTTTTATCGAGGCATCAAAGATCGACATTTGATGCGTGCGGATAAGGAAGGAAACAAAAAATTGACCGACACCATAGTTGACAAATGACGCGATAGTGACGCCCATTGTTATGTGCCAATAGGAAGGCTTCTTGGCCAAGATTTTCAGCACCTCAGTAAAACTGACTTGCTCTTTACTCTGCATATCAGGCGGGTCAGTATAGCCGCGCGGCGGCTCTTTGACGCTTGTCTTAAAGATGATGGCCACTAGAATACCGGGCAAGCCCACCACTACAAAAGCTATACGCCATCCTTCAATATTTTGTCCGTCGAGGGCGTTGACGGCCCATAGCCAACCCCAGCTGCTAAACGTGGCAGCGAGAGATGCGCCATCCAAGCTGCCGACAATATAGCCGCCAAAGACGTAAGCGACCATGCTCCCGAGCGGAATGCCCAAGGCATAGGTTGAAACCGCGGTAGAACGCTTTGTCGGAATAAAGTAGTCGGCGATTATAGAATTAGCCGGTGGGCTACAGCCTGCTTCACCAATGCTAACCCCGATACGAAATATGAAGAGCGCAACAAAGCTGGTGGCAAACCCACAGAGCACCGTCATCAAACTCCACAGAGCAACCGAGCCTGCGATAATCCAAACACGATGGTTTTTCTCGGAAAAACGAGCAATAGGAATACCAATGAATGTATAAAGAACAGCAAAAGCAGGGCCGCCAAGCAGGCCCATTTGCCAATCTTCAACACCGAACGTTTGTTTAATTGGTTCGGTCAATATGTTGATAATCGTACGATCAATGAAATTGAAGAGATAGACGGTAAGCAAAGCGCCCAGTACATATTTTCTGTAACTTGTGGTGCCATAACCAGTTTCTGGGCTGCCGCCAGCGGAGCCTTTGGCCTCCGAGCCGAGACCTATTGACGTGAATGGTTGTTGCATAAATTCTTCATCCATGGGTAAGGGTGAAACAAACGCCCTATTCGTTCTACTTTGGCCCTAGCCATCGCAGCCACTATGTTAGCGTTAGACACCCCTTTGGGTGTTACTAGCGAGTAATTATTTTTTTGCTTTCTTTACCTTTACGCCTGGCTTTGAAACCATCATTTTTGCAATTTTTCCCTTGCCAGTCATGCCTGGGACTTGCCCCAAAAATTCCTTTTTCCCTATCGCTAGACCGTTATGGCGCAAAATCGAAAATGCCGTGCTGTAGTGGAAATAAAAGTTGGGCATAGACCAGCCATTAAAGAAGTCCAAACCATTAAATTCTATGGTCCCAATAGGAATTACCATTTTGATCTCTCGGCTCTCGGCTCCCTCAAATTGCGCGGGTTTCAGGGTGCGCAAAAATTTCAGAACGGTTTTTATTCGCTGATCCAACTCGGCGAATGTGGTTTCATTATCAGCTAAAGTGGGTGCAACCACGCCAGCCAACCGGCCGCAGCAACCTTTAACATGGTCTGTAGCAATGCGTATCTGGCTAACCAGCGGCATCATATCCGGGGCCAGGCGTGAGTTTAATAACACACTAGGATCAATGCCACGGGCTTTAGCGTCTTTAGCAGCAAGCTTTAAGATGGCGGCCAGATTTTTTAGTTGGTGAGAAAATACCGGTACTGTCTGATGGTAAAGATTCACTATTTTTGTCTCCAAAGTATAAATTGCCTTACCTAGCCAAAGCAGCCTGATCTCAGCAGATTTTTATAGTACGTTAATTGTAATCGCCTGCAACTCTAACCCACCACAAATAACCGAAGTTAAAAGTAGAGGGTTAAGCAGGCAACGCCGTTTTCTGTATTGGAGTAATGCCGCAAAATGCACTTTTCGGTGCTGTTGATTGCGTTGTTGGCCTTATCAATATTCAGCGGAAGCCGTGATCGCACCCGCCCCAATAAGCGATGTTCCCCCTGTGATATCAAACCACTTCTTACGCAAACTAGTACTGAAAAATATGGCCACCTTCCTCGCTAACAGAGAATAAAACAAGGCGTTTAAAAAAGCGAGAGATAGAAAAGTTGTAGCCAGAGCAATAAGCTGGGCCTCAGGGTTTGACTCGGCATTAATGAATTGAGGCATAAACGCAGAAAAGAAAATAATGCCTTTGGGATTTAATGCGGTGATGGTAAGCGTTTTACGATACAGTTCCCCGACATTTATTGGGCCAGGAATCATCAATATTAAGGATGATGTGGCTATGAATGCTATCCAAACCTCTGTTGTCATGTGATGCTCATTAAATAGGGTTAACGCTCATTGCACGCCCTGTCAGAAAATGTACCGCTATTGGGGTGTAATGCAGACGCGATAGCAAATCAAGCCCCGAAAACCGAGTAAATTGAAGCTCTAATATATTGTTTCCGTTATAGAATATCCACCAGTACTTATACAGCCCGTGCACCGCGCGGCTTTCTTTTTCACCTGGGAATTTTGGCGTTAATTGCTTCGTCTCTTTTGGGCCTACTTCGACAGCAGTCGCTACACGCAACTCACCTAAGCCTCGGATAATTTTCGCGCCCTATTCTGCCTGCGCTTAAACAGCGCCAGAATGCGGACAAGCAGTGCCACCAAGAACACTCCGGTAAAGATACGCGCAGTCACATAATTGTGCCCGGAAAATGTCACCGTCATAATGAACCATAAATAATACATCGAAAAATTATGCAGCCAGCGCCAATATTTTCCCAGCAAGGTAAACGAATAGTTGTTACTGGTCAGTGCTTGCAGGTACATAAGCAGGTAGGCAATCCCCCCCACTATAAGGGTCATAGCTTCGGCTAATCCTGGATTGGCGTTAATCCAGAGAATGATAAAACCTAAGTGAATAGAATGAACAAACGCAAATGAAAGTCCAATATATCTACGATTGGAGATTACCTTTGCCAGCCAATCTGCTTTAGTCAACTGGTAGAGAGGCCCTGCAACAAAGGCTATCAGAAAATACAGCGCGCTTATTCGCACAGTGGCAAGCAAACCAAACTGGTAAGGATAGTCGTTACCAGCACCCTGGCCGACTTCACTAAAAGCAAGGATTGTTACTGCCGCACCCAGCGCGACGGCGGAAGCGAAGATAGTCCTTGGGTATTTATCCATCGATACATTCCATGTTAACTGACGTTTAGTTTGTGCCAAATTGAGGCATTAAACTACGCTAAGATACTGGCGTGCGTCTATACCACCGTGCGGTGATGGGTTTCTTGCTTGGTTTTGAAGCTAAACCGCGGCTTGGGAGACGTTTTGCTGCCTAGCACCATTTCCGCCGCCATGCGGCCAACTTCGGGCCCGTGTTTAAAACCGTGGCCAGAGCCTGCCCCAACTAAAAAAACGTCCTCGAAGGCAGGGTGCTTGTCGATTAGGAAATCGCCGTTGGAACTATTTGTATATTGGCAAACTCGTTCGCCGATAAAAGGCTGGTCTGCAAGGGCTGGAAATCGACGTTTGATGTAGGCACGCAAACTGTCATAACTGGCGCTGCTCACGCGCCTATCACCACTGTCAGGGTCAAACTCAACACCGTGGCGATCGTGGGCAATTTTAAAACCACGGCCCTCAAGGTCAGGAAAACCGTAATAGAGATCACCGCCATTAAAGTCTGCCCAGCCGGGTAATGCATTGGCGGCAAAACTACCATTACCCGCAGGCGGCGCCACAAAAGCCAACTCTTGACGAGTTACAAATAAGCGGGTGGATACTAACTCGGGGAACAATTTTGGTAGCCACGGCCCACAGGCATAGATCAATAAGTCGCTGTTCAGAGTTTCACCATTCACTTGCAAACTATGACCGTCACCCCCCTTAGCCGGTGCACTGGCTGAGGCCTGCAAATATTGCCCCCCTGCTTTGACAAAATCTGCCACCACATGTTGTACCGCGCGACGTGCCATTAGCGCGCCAAACTCGGCTTCATAGAGCCCAAATTCTATGCCGGAAAAATCAATTTGCGGAAATTTACTTCTGAGCAGATTCGTATCCATAACGTCCAAGCCAATACCCAATGCTTCGTGAGTGGCAATGGATTGACGGGCATAATCGACCATCTCCTGAAACAGGAACAACACTCCGGTTTGATTAAACAAGGGCAAGCTTGCATCAGTCGATAAACGTTTCCATTGCTGGAGTGAGCGTAATGACATTTCACTGTAGATGGCATCAGCACCGTAAGCCGAGCGGATCATTCGGCTTTCGCCCCCCGACGACGCTTGCGCGTTTGCCGGACCTGCGGCATCAAGCAGTAAAACCCGCTTGCCCGCGGCCTGTAAATGGCTGGCCGTCCAAGCACCAAATACACCGGCACCAATTACAATCGCATCCCATGATTTTTTTACCGAAGCCGGCTTGTTGGCAAGGGCCAGCATACTGGCTGCATTGCTAGTACCGACAAGTCCGGCTGCGCCCAGCGTAGCAATAGACTTCACTACAGATCGTCTTGTCGTATTTTTAGAATCCACGCTGGCCCCTTATTCGTTCTTGATGCTAGTGAAAGCGGCCTAAACCTCGAGTGTATAAGAGGAACAAACGCCCTTCTCTTAGCCACTTTACCCTAAGGAATCAAAGTACGGCAATCATTTGTCACGTATGAGGAGGATGAACCTGAAAGGCTAAACGCTAGTGGGATTTGTGTTTTTGGCTGCGCGGTGTATCGTAGGCCAGATCAATTCAGCTCCCTCTACGGATACCTTCGATGAAATTTATTTTTTCAGCTTGCTCGTCAGCATTTCTTATTCGTCCCGCCTTGCTATCAATGGTGATATTCACTGTGAGCGCTTGTAGCAGTACGCCCAGTACTCCTAAGCAGCAACAGAAAGCGGCTTACGCAATGCCAGATAAGTACTCAGCAATGGTAGTTGATCGGGTCTTACGGGACGGTGGCAACGCGGTTGACGCGGCTATAGCCGCGGCCTTTGTATTGGCCGTTACTTTTCCAGAGGCGGGTAACATTGGTGGAGGCGGTTTTATGCTTACACATATGAATGGTGAGCAAAATTTTTTGGATTACCGGGAGAAAGCACCACTGACCGCCAGTAGAGACATGTATCTCGATTCTGAGGGCAATGTAATGGGCCGGTCTAGCCTGATAGGAATTCGTGCGGCTGGCGTTCCCGGTACTGTCGCAGGCTTATGGAGCGCGCATCAAAAATACGCGACTAAACCATGGGCTGAGCTTGTTGAACCGGCAATTTTATTAGCCTCGCAAGGCTTTGAGGTACACCCTAAGAAGTCAGAGGGAATACCTGGAATGATTGAGTGGTTTGCAGGTGAGGTAAACTTCTCAAGTTACTTTGGCAAGATGCAAGATGGTGGCGTGTTTAAGCAAGCTGAATTGGCCGAAACACTGCGGCGTATTCAACTCGATGGCCGCCAAGGCTTTTACCAAGGAAAAACGGCTGACTTGTTGGTGCAACAGATGCAACGTGATGGCGGCCTTATTTCACAGCAGGATTTATCCGACTATCAGTCTGTATGGCGTAAACCACTGCTTGCGCAATGGCGTAACTACACCATTGCTTCCGCGCCACCACCAAGCTCTGGCGGTTTTGCGGTTATTCAACTGCTGAAAATGAAAGAGCTATTGGCTCAGGATTTTGCGGGGGTTGGGGTGAACTCCCCACAATATGTCCACCTGATTGCTGAAATGGAAAAACGAGTGTTCGCTGACCGCGCAAAGTATTTTGGTGATCCTGACTTTATGGATGTGCCTATCAATGAATTAATCAGTGATTCTTATATTGCGCGCAGGGCTGCTGAAGTGAATATTCGTGACATTAGTACAATAGAGCAAGTGCGACCAGGCTTGGAGTCGGCCAACACCACTCACTTTTCAATTATGGATCAGTGGGGCAATGCGGTTTCAAATACGTATACACTCAATTGGGCTTATGGCAGTGGCGTTGTGGTTGAGGGTGCGGGGTTTATACTCAACAATGAAATGGATGATTTTAGTACCAAGCCAGGTGTTGCAAATGCCTATGGCGCAGTGGGCGGTAAAGCAAATGAAATACAGCCCAGTAAACGCATGCTTTCATCCATGTCGCCAACGCTATTATTAAGTGATAATAATGTTGAAATGGTAATAGGTACACCAGGCGGAACTACAATTTTCACCAGTGTTTTTCAATCCATAGTAAATGTTATCGACTATGGTATGACGCCCGAACAATCAGTTGCAACGAGCCGCTTTCACCATCAGCTTTTACCGCCAGAGTTAATTACTATGAGCGTTAGCCTGCCACTACCGGAAGAAACGCAAGCCGAGCTTAAACAGCGAGGGTATCGAGTTACCTCTCACGAATGGGAGTTTGGGGATGTGCAATTAATAGAACAAAGCACTGGCGTTATGAGAACTGGGTCCGATCCACGAGGCATAGGGGTTTCAGGAGTGGTTAACTAGGGGCTGAACCACTAATTAACTCTAGTCTATCCCCTGCTGGTATTGTTTCATCCCAGCAGGAATGCTAACGCCAGGTAATTTATCTTTTACCCATACATGGCACGCTGGCTCGGCTTCAAATGGAGCGTTGATTTGTTGTGCCATGACTCCTATCAACTTGGGAAAGCCCTCAGATTTATCGAACATTACTGTTCCACAACCCGAACAAACCACTCTCATAGTACGATTCCTTGACGCGGCCGTATAAATTTTTTCTTCAAGACGGCCGAACACTTCTGTAGAACTCTCCTTGAAAAATGCAATAGTCGCATATTCACGGCCCAATGCGTCTCGGCAATCGGAGCAATGGCAGCAAAGTTGAATGATAGGATTGGCTGTAGATTTAAAACCCACTTGACCACAGGAACATTTAGCTTCGATTTCCATATGAGGCTCGCAATTAGATTTGAGGTATAGGTTTATTGAACTGCCCTGCCGGCTTATGCTGTTTACTTAGGATTGGTTGGTATATGTACATCATACAGTGGAGACAAATCAAGTGAATCTCCCAAGCATTCAGCCATAATCGCTCGGAGCTGCCATGGCCTAAATTCCATAGTCAGAAGGAATTATCGAATAGCAATTTGCCGGCATAGAAACTCCGTTATGCATTAGCTTGTTTCTAAATATACCTTCGCTTACACCCCCAAGTTTCGAAGCCACGGCCTTACTCGACGTATTTTCAGTAAGCACATGAATTTCAATACGCTGAAAACTCAGTTCTCGAAATGCAAATTCGACTGCTAGCTTAGCCGCCTGAGTACAAACGCCTTTGTTAAGAGCTGAGGACCTCACCCAATAACCTAAGTTACCAACCTTATGCTGCGCTACAACCTGGTTGATACCCACTGAACCAAGAATTGTTGATGTATCTAAATCCTCGACCACAAAACGGTAGTCGGTACCATTTTCCCACATTTCTGTAGCCGAGGATGCCCAAAGCTTGGCATCATCAATGCTGTAGGTATCACTACACCATGACAGCCACTTAGAAACGTGAGGCACTGATTCCAAAACTGCTTTTTGAAATTCAGCAGCGTCCAACTCTTTGTATCGACGAATCCCAACATTCAAAGACAAATCTCCTTATTTACGTACCAGAAGCAAATCTGACCCTTTTTCGCCTGACTTACTCAGATATGTCTCTTTCCTAAGTATTTGATCGGAAGATTCATATAATTCGAAGCCGAGAGTATGCTGATGGGAATCTTCTAAGCTCTCCAAATTCGTTGCATCAAAGTAATTGAACGAAATGTTATTTAGAGTGGCATCATTTGATAAAATTAGCCTCGGTTGATTTCCTTGCGGGCAATAATGGGTTGCCATTAGGCTCCTACCATTCAGGTGATATAAAGTTAGCGAGTGCTTCCTGCCTTTATATTTCCATATTTCGATCAAGGTTGTATCATTTGCAGTAAGCTCAAAGGAAATCGCAAAATTTGAATCTGTTGCCCCTTCTTTCTCCCACACTCCGACCAGAGACTTCAATTGTGAGAATATCTCAGACGCATCGACCTTATCATTTTCGCTTGCCGAGATTGATGTAGATAAAATGAATATTGATATTGATAGTAAACTAATTAAACGCTTCATGATTCTCCTCTGTGGTGTTAGAACGAAAAATAGACACTGCGGAGTGACGTTTGGAGAGCATTGAACCAGAGCCTCATCCTCCTTGGCTAGGACAATCCGTAATCCCATTATAATATACACCACCCAATAAAATTCAATCACTCGCAAGCGACCAGGAACCGGGGTCAAGTCTTGCCTTTTGCCTTTACTAATAGATGGACGTGACTTTTTAACACCCCACCATGAATAACAAGCCATTTGGCGAATTCGCGAGTATCTTTTGAGAGCAGGTGAACCGACCAGAGGAATAGTTTTTACTCTGACCCTATAATTCAGGTAATGGTATTACACACGATTTTCAAATGAGTCCCATTCCCCCCATGAAAAATCTCTCCCTGGAAATGCAATTTTTCTAAATGGCCAACACCTACGAAGCCAGTGAGAGGTGAATTCGTAGAGTTCATTGTCTAGATGAACACTATCATCCCTCACCCAAAGATAAACTTCGACATCAAATTCCCCAACTTTACTAGGATCAATATAAATAGAGCCTATACATTTGTTTTTTGATCTTGTTAGAACAGAATATGCAAATGCTTTCCGAGATTGAAATTCACTTTCATGATTGATTAAATCACTAAAATTGTCTTCTAGTGTCATAGAATCTCTAGGCCACTCAGTATTTACACCAAAAACTGACCTCAAACGAGCTCTACTAGACATAACCGCTTCATAGTCGATTTCAGCTACCGCAGGAGCAAGAATAGTTAAATAAAAATTATCGGCTGTAATGGATTCGGGAACATCAAAGTCGGCGGGTATAAAACTGTGAGTCATATAGGATTCCAGCATGTTCTACATCTAAAAGTTAATCACTTGCATTGCTGCGAAGCTGCGTTATTGGCAAATATAAGGCTTATTCCTAGATCATAAATCCTACACCACGAAAATCAATAGCTAATGTCGCTACTTTCGACTCAACAAAACTAGGACGGCTGAATTAAGAACTGCTTGGAAGGTTATGTGCGAAAGATCTACTATTCAGCAGCAGTTTGGACAAGGATGCAATATCTGCGAAGGCTTGGTCTATCCCCGTGAAAGCCAATTTTGAGTTTTTAGCAAGAAAATTCTGGTTACGGTTTTTACTCCGACCCTATTACTACTATCACTATTAACGAAGATTATACGACACAGTGATGATACTAATGCTAGACACTCAGCTGATCCGTTTGTGCGGCAAGGATAAAGTCATTAAGGTGCAGGCCTTGAACAGTATGAGTCCACCAGCAAACCCTTACCTTACCCCACTCAGTAAGCAGCTCTGGGTGGTGGTCAGCCTCCGCCGCGATTTCGCCCACCCGATTGGTAAACGCTAAAGCTTCTGCAAAGTCGGCAAAGCTATATTGCTTGCGTAGTTTAATAATGCCTGCAATCTCAGTCAGTTGCCAACCAGGAATCTGCTTCAGTAGCTTCTGGCACTCTGCTGAACTAACTTGCGGCGCGCCCTGCCTACAGGCTTCACATTCTCTAGTTGATAGTTCTGTCATCGCTTTCCCCGCCATTCCTCACGTTTATGACATTCATCTTCTACAGCACCCCAAATCACTTCAATAGTCGCCATGAGTCAGAAACGGGCAACGTCAATGAAGCAACAAATGAGTTTTTACTCTGACCCCAATCTTATTAAAAGATTAAAAGTTTCGTCGCACGGTTAAACCCACCGTGCGCGGTTTGGCGTAGGACACCTGAGTCGCACCATAAAAACCTGATAGATCAAAACCAATAGCTTCGTGATCATCATCAGCCACATTGTCTGCAAACCCGATCACGGTCCACTCCTCCTTCTCATCCTCCCAGATTAAGCGCAGATCAAAAACGGTATAGGCATCAAACTCATGAGCGGTATAATTTCGAGCATTGTGGAACACTTCGGACTGATAAGAGGCACTCGCCATTGCCGACAAATTGCCACCCAGTGCGTTCCAGCTGTACCGAACCATTCCCGACACTTGAACATCCGGGGTAAATGGTGGGGTAGTGTCTTTAAAAATTCCCGCCGCAACTTCCAAATCTTCAACCGTTGCATCTGAGTAAGAAACACCCAAAAGTACTTCCATCGAGTCAGTGGGGCTCATGACAAGTTCAACCTCGCCCCCCACGTAAGTCGCATCTTCATTGGTGACAACACCTGAATTGTTCACCCAAGAAAAAGACTGATAACCCTCATAATCATAATAATAAACGGACGCATTGAGCTGAGCTGAGCCATCCATCAGGGTTAATTTGGCTCCCCCCTCATAGGACAGTAGTTCCTCTGGGTCGTAGGTCGAAAAACAACAGAATAAGGGCGCATTAAAGCTGCCGGCTTTGACTCCGCGATTAATACCAATGTAATAAAGGCTGTCATCATCACTGGTAAATTCTAACTGCAGCTTGCCTGACCACAAATCCTGGTCATTGGTCAGACTGGCACTGGTGATATCAAACAAGGGGGTCGAAAGCTCTACTTCTCGATCATCGCTGTTAACAAAGCCTGTTACAATGCCTTCAAAAGCTTTGTCCTCCTGTATAAACCGAACGCCACCCACCAATACTAAGCGTTCGCTAAGTGAAATGTCTATCTGGCCAAAAACCGAATAGGAATCTGTGTCGGTATTGGTAATAGTATTAAATTCCAGGCCCGCATCTCCCGTTACAACTGACGTGGAAGGAGCCGCCAAACCCTGAATCCAATCGGTTTCGATGCCGAGATAATAAAGCCCTGCCACCCATTTCACCGAGTCACTTGAACCGTTAAAACGAATCTCTTGGCTCAACTGTTCAATATCGCCGTCTGACTGGAACACATACACGGGAGTGGCACTCTGGTCTGAATCGAGCCCCACCAAACGGGTAAAGTTCTTGTAATCGCTCAGTGCGTACAACGTTGACCAACCGAGATCGTATTGAAATTCCAGCGACAATCCCTCGGATTCAATTTGGTTCTGGTCATCAAAAGCAAAATCTTTGTTAACCTTATTACCGCTGCCATCCGGATCATTGTTACCGTTCATATCACCACCGGGGGTGGGACGAGTAACAAGATCGTCGCCGTCAAAACCGCCGTCGGCACAGCCTCCCGCCGCCAAAATGATGTCACAGTTATTGGGGTCATTTTCCGCGAAAATCACATCAATTACATTGCCGGAGGCGTCATGAATCTCGGTACTTGCTCGATGCTGATAAGGACCTTCGCTTTTGGTGGTGTCTGCCCAGTTGGCGCTTAGCAGAATGCGGCCTTCACTGCCCACATCCCACTCGAGTTGAACCCGGGCAGACAAGGTATCATCATTATAGCCGTCATCACCGCCTCCCACAGTACCTGAGATGCCCGCGGGGTCGGTACCGTCGTAGACGTTTTCCAGAATTTCGCCCTGCTGATTGTAGAGAAAAGAAAAACGCCCCCTCACGCCGTCGGCCAACGAGCCGCCCATGGCACCTTCAAAACGAATTTGGTCGAAGGTTGCTACCGTAGCCTCCAGATAGCCTTCAGCTTCCTCTGTTGGTTTGTTAGTGATGGTATTCACTAGACCGCCAGTGGCATTGCGACCAAACAAGGTGCCCTGAGGACCTTTTAATATCTCCACACGGTCAATATCGTAAAGGCCGAACGTTTGAGCCTGGGTACTGGCTAGATAGCCCCCATCCACATACACCGCGACGGGTGCTTCTGCTAGGTCGCCATAATCATTCTGTACGATGCCCCGAATATTGAAGATGGCGCGCTGCCCGCCAATGTCCCCTGCTAATGAGACTCCCGGAGTAAAGGCAATCATATCTGTGCTGTTCTCCAGCCCCAGCGCCTCCATTTGAGCGCCACTGTAGGTGGTAATGGCAATGGCCACCTCATTGGCCGGTTGCTCGCGTTTCTGTGCGGTGACAACGATCTCTTCAAGCATCAAGGAGTCGGCCATTACCGTTGAAATACAAGGTAGAATCAATAGAGGGCAGAGGTTTTTTTTCATAATAGTTCTCAGTCTGAGTCGCTTCCGGTAAGGTATTGAACACCGATTTTTATTGAATGTCCGATGAAGTATAGACAAGCAATGAGATCCCGCAGGCAAAGTGGAGTTTTCAGGCTTTACTAGACACTGAATAGCGTTAAAACCTAACTCTATGAGAGGTATTTATGAAGGGAAAGCAATACACGGACGAGTTCAAACAAGAAGCGGTCAAACAGACCTCTGAGCGAGGCTATTCGGTAAAACAGCATAGCCACACTTCTATATGAATTAAGTAACAATATTTTCGAAACCACGGGCTAGAAAGGAAGCAGCAGCGTAAGTATTCCCATCAAGCTTGTCAGCAGGAGGGATGTCGACCATCAAGTTCAATAGCAGCAGCAACTACCGCCAACGTACCTTGATCGTATTGCATGTAATCAAAGTGTGTTAATGAAGTCTTATTGGCAATAACTAGTAGTTTTCAAACCGCCAGTGAAGTTTGAAAACTATTAGGTCTCTACATAACAACTGTTAATCTAGGCCGTTACTTTACGTTTTTGCAGCCAAGAATCTATGCTAAACTGAGCACTTCCCCTTGAGGATAGCACCAGTAAACCCGCCATTATCCCCATGTTTTTGAAAAAGTTTTGGGTTTCATGTGGAATATCTCCGCCCTCTGGCAAATTCCAAAAATTATGCATGAAAATGCTGATTACAAAGGTTAGTCCTGCTAGTAAAAAAGCCGCGTAATTAGCTTTAAATCCAACAATAATAAAAATGCCAAGCATTACCTGTAGCAAAATAGTTAAAGGTAACAACACTTCAATAAACGGGACCTCATGTTTATCCATGTATTGAGTCATCATTTCGTATTTCGAAATTTTTTGCATCCCTGGCAAAATAAAGTAAATACCTAAAAGCGCGCGACCTAGCAGTAAGCTAGGCGTTTCGAGCATGTTGAATAGTTTATCCATGAGTAATTCCAGCAAAATAGTTAATTCCTTATAATATGATATGTATTATTTTTTACAAGCCTTATCTGGGCAAATTTATTTTGATTTCACGCAAGCAATGAAGATGCTGTAGATAATCAACAAGATATGCACTTGCCACGGGACTTCATCCCTATAGCTATAGAAGTTGGCGTCGCAGATCTCGGAGACATTATGTGAATTTTGACTACAAAGTCCGCTATAGAAGGTTTTTCTGCTTCTCTCAAGTTAACGTAACTATGGCTTTTAGCTGGTGGAAAAAGTACGCCCTACAACGAAAGATCAATGACTTAAGATCGACTAGGCAGTTCAGTTATGGCCATAATTCAGTTATCTAGACAGCACCCCGGCGGCTTCTCTTTCGTGCCGATCTTTATGCGCTAATTTGAAATTAGGCGTTCTCCTCGGCCGCCGACTTCAGGTCGACTGCGAACTGGTTAAAGGATTCATCAAACGGCGGGATCATTCTTGCGAAGAACGGAAATATCGGCCCGCCGATTTTCTCAGACATCGTGAAGCGAGTTCCACTCTGCGAGTTCGGAACCAAGGTATATATGCGAGTTCCCATCGTATCGCCCCACGAGAGACGCTTGTGAGGTTCGAATTCCTTGACCCAGAGTTTAAATGTTCGTTCTGGTGCGAGCGTGGAACGAAGCTTGATTCTCTCTCCGAGTGCGATCTTACCTGTCAGATCGACGATTGTGCTGTTCCACGATTTGAAACTGTCCGCAGCAGTCAACAGCCTCCATATTGTCTCAGGCGTGGCGGCAATGTCGATAGCAACGACAGTCTGGCGACTGAAGAGTTTTTTAGTCGTTATCGCTTGCGCGCTTGTAGATTGATGTTTTTCGTTCATTGTGCAGCCTGAAGTATTTATCTTTCGATTATCGGATAACGCTACAGATGCGTGCGTTTTCTCGCGTCGCCATTGCCGTGATTGTTGTACCTTTAGTCATTGGGGATTCCTGCCAGCATGTCTGTAACACCAATATCTACCCCCGCCTGATAGAGTAACGTTGATACTTGCCCTCTATGATGAGTCTGGTGATTAAAAACATGTTGCAATAAGTGACCAAAATTCTTGTTAAACTCCTCTCCTGTGGAATTTTTATAGCTCAGCGAACTAGAGATGACATCATCTGTAAGTTCAGAGGTAAAGAGAATTATATTCTCGTCCATTCTCTCTCTTTTTTCTCTAAGAGTCATTAAGTCAGCATGCACTATAGCGCCGAGAGAATTTGGTTTAGCCATGCTCCGAAAATACTCAAGGGATTCAAAACTGGCTTGGTGCTCAGCGAACCGCTTAAACCAAAAGGTGTCTCCGACCACAAGATGATTCAAAATTCCAATAATTGAACCAAAAAAGGCTCCACGATCTTTATTTTGCTCATCGACACTGAGCTTTTCTGTGGCCTCATAAATACCTGCATTCATCCATTGGCTGTATAAAGCCAAGCGCTCAAAACTTAATTTAAAAGACATGACTCTCCTTAGGTTTAACGCTTATTGAACCGCCCTATCGGTATATGTTGAAAATTCAGGACGGGGCGAATATGGTCCGGTTTTTAGATGTTACGCTGACGCGGGGGCATATCATTATCTAAAAATCGAGTAAATTGAAGTCCTAATATATTAGAAAATCCA
>CAJWBQ010000035.1 GCA_913020115.1 uncultured Cellvibrionales bacterium | reverse complement strand
GGAGTTGCAGTTTTTTTTGAATCCACACTGTTTTTTCAAGCACAAATTTCTGAGCAATGCCGGTAGCAAGGCGATGAGGGATATGAATAGAGACATGTCCATCTTTAATTTTTAACGCAGTTGTCTTGCGGCGCTTACTTTTTATAATCGTGACGATAAACCCATCACCTTGAATTGTCTGCATTACAGTGTCTCTAACAGGTAGCGAAGAGGAAAAAATGGGCATTTTATCTGTTTTTAAGCGAAAATACCCTTTCTGAAACGTGAACAATATTATGACATCATCTGATTTAAACTTTAAACACTCACACCGTCTTTCTATTGCTCCAATGCTCGATTGGACTAATAGAGACTTCCGTTATTTCCTGAGGTTGATCTCAAAACACAGCCTCTTGTATACAGAAATGGTCACCGCGCCGGCACTGGTTCGGGGTGGGGCGTTGCATCTGCTGGACCATGCGCCAGAGGAACACCCGGTGGCCCTGCAGCTCGGCGGATCTGACCCGGCAGAGCTGGCAGCGGCGGCAAGGCTGGGCGCCGATGCGGGCTATGACGAGATCAACCTCAACTGCGGCTGCCCGTCGGACCGGGTGCAGTCGGGCGCCTTTGGGGCGATATTGATGCAAAGCCCGGAACTTGTTGCTGATTGCGTGGCCGCAATGGGCGCTGTGGTCGATGTCGACGTGACGGTCAAATGCCGTATCGGAGTGGACGAACAGGAACCACAGGACATTCTGCCCGCCTTTCTCGACAAGATACGCGCGGCGGGCTGCAGGCGGGTGACGATCCATGCGCGCAAGGCCTGGCTGTCGGGCCTGAGTCCAAAAGAGAACCGTGAAATTCCCCCTCTCAAATACGACATGGTTTACAAACTGAAAAAAGAATTCCCCTCGCTGGAGATTATTATCAATGGCGCGGTCACAGATATAGCGCAATGCCAAGCACACTTACAACATGTTGACGGTGTGATGATTGGTCGTGAGGCCTACCATAACCCCTACCTTCTCGCAGAAGTGGACGGGAAAATTTATGGGGACACTGAACCCGCACCCTCACGCGAAGTAATTCTCTCGCGCTATGCGGACTACTGCGCCGAAGAAATTGCCAAAGGCACTCGTCTTAACCACATGTCTCGACACGTGCTGGGCCTATTTCAAGGAAAACCTGGCGCCCGTATTTTTAGGCGTTATATTAGTGAGGAGGCTCACAAACTGCCAAAAGACGCCGATGTATTACGTCGCGCTTTTGAGGCGATGCAGCCCGCCATTGAAAACGCGGAACGTCGCGCGCTAGAAGACAACAATCGTTAAGTAATAAGGAAAGAATTGTGTTTGAAAAATTGTTCTCAATGTTAAAACTGGATGAGCCGGCTAACTCGGCTGAAAATACAGAAACCCATACTTGGGCCCTTGCCGCCGCCGCCTTAATGATTGAGGTAGCGACCGCCGATCAAGATTTTGACAACACAGAACTCGACGCTTTACTCGCCATTCTCTCTAGCGAGTTCAACTTAACACCGGAACAACTGAACACTTTGGTGACTAACGCAAAAAAGCAAAGCTCAGATGCCACGTCGCTCTTTCAATTTACTCGGCAGGTGAACGATAGCTGCACACACGAAGAGAAGTTTCGCCTGGTAACGGGCATGTGGAAAGTGGCCTATGCCGACGGTGCTGTCGACAAATATGAAGAGCATATTATTCGTCGTATTTCAGACTTAATGCATTTGCCGCACAGTCAGTATATTCGCGCCAAACAGGAAGCTAGGAACCTTTAACCATAACGGTTTTTAACTAAAGCGACCTTTAAGCTACGGGGCCTTTAACGAATGGCGGCAGGCGCTCTGCGTCCTGCTCACCCATCTCTCCGCGCTCATGTTTGCGCATGATGCCCGGGCCCACTTGCGGTGTCACCGCCCTTGGCTCAAGCGCTTCACCACACTCCGAACACGCCAATACACTGCGCACCACATGCCCGCAATTATTATGTACATGTTGGATGGGCGCGCCGTCTCCGTCGTCCAGCCACTTATCACCCCAGTGTGCCAAGCTAAGAACTACAGGGTAGAGCTCTTTGCCCATCTCACTCAAACGATACTCGTGGCGCAGCGGCCGCTCTTGATAGGGCACTTTGTTCAAAACGCCACTGTCCACCAAACGTACTAAGCGATCAGACAAGCGATGGCGGGTAATGCCCAAGCTTTTCTGCATGGCGTCAAAACGACGCACACCGGTAAAACAGTCGCGCAGTATCAACAGGGTCCAGCGGTCGCCCACCACAGACAAAGCTCGGGCCACTGAACACACCTGAGTGTCGATCTCATTCCAACGCATATAGGGTAAGCACCACTCAAGCTAAATTATGGGAAGAAAAGCAATTATAGCTTTACAGGTTCCATTTTGAAACTTATAGTTAGTTCCAATTTAGAACTAACGAAATTAGTCACTAAGAACTAAGCTGGAATCAACGCAGAACCAACACAGACAACTGGAGCCCCTTATGACAGAAGCACTCTCCCCGGAAGCCCCCGTCACCCTGATTATGGGTGCAGGCGACGCCATTGGTTCGGCCATTGCGCGAAAGTTTGCCCAGCAAGGCCACACCGTGTGTATGGCCAGGCGTAATGGCGATAAGCTCGCTCCGCTTGTAGATGAACTCCACGCGCAAGGATTAAAGGCACACGCCTACACCTGCGATGCACGCAAAGAGGAAGAAGTAGAAGCTCTGTTTGCCGAAATTGAAAGCACACACGGCAAGCTTGAGGTCGTGGTTTTTAATATAGGCGCAAACGTGCCCATGAGCATTCTAGACACCAGCAGCCGTAAATTTTATAAAATCTGGGAAATGGCCTGTTTCGCTGGCTTCCTCACTGGACGCGAAGCGGCGAGATCAATGAGCAAACACGGGCGAGGCACCATCATATTTACCGGCGCCACCGCCAGCGTTAAAGGCTCCGCAGGGTTTGCCGCTTTTGCCAGTGCTAAACACGGGCTGCGCGCACTGGCCCAAAGCATGGCTCGGGAATTAGGACCCAAGAACATTCACGTTGCCCACGTTGTGATTGACGCCGCCGTAGAAACCGACTGGATTAAGGCCAACATACCCAACTACGATGCCATTGCCGAAAAGGAAGGTATTGTGCAGCCCGACGACCTAGCCAGTAATTACCTGATGCTGCATCAGCAGCCACGCAACGCTTGGACCTTTGAGCTGGACTGCAGGCCTTGGATAGAAAAGTGGTAGCTTAAATAGCCACAATTTTTTATTCAACTCTTCAATCAACATCTTATTCAACTTTTTATTAAAAAAATACCAACACTAACACAATCAAAAATGATGGAAACACTATGACAATCGAATTGGACTTTTGTTTTGACTTTGCCAGCCCCAACGCCTACTTTTCTTATAAGGTTGCACCCAAAGTGGAAGCGGCTATAGATACTCAATTTAACTACATTCCCGTTTTACTCGGCGGCATTTTCAAAGCTTGTGACAACCAAGCTCCCATGCTGGCCTTCGCCCACATTAAAAATAAACCAGACTACGAACGCATTGAAATTGAACGCTTCATTGCCAAGCACCAGCTAAACGAATTCAATTTCAACCCAAACTTTCCAGTGAATACCTTGCAGGTGATGCGCGGCGCGATCGTGGCTAAAGACGAGGGAATTTTGGCCGCATACATGGAGGCCGTTTTCCATCACATGTGGGAAGCGCCTAAAAAAATGGACGACTTAGAAGTTATAATATCGGCGCTCAATGAATCTGGCCTAGATGGCGAGCACATCATGCAGCGCACACAAGAACCAGATATTAAAAAGTTGCTGATCGACAACACCAACGCCACAGTGGAACGCGGCAGCTTCGGCATTCCCACCTTCTTCGTCAACAATGACATCTACTACGGAAAGGATCGGCTTCGGGACGTAGAGGAAGCCGTACTAGCATTGCAAAGCAGCGCAAAATAGCCTCGCCTCACCAGCGCCTCATTCTCTTTCGAGTTTTGAGGCGCCAAAAACAACGCTCCCGCATTCAATCTGCTAACAGGCCATAAACGCATCGCGCGTTAAATTTTCCAAACGCCCATCCTCATGCAGCACAATATTATCTTCAATGCGAATACCGCCAAAAGGTATAAACTCCTCCACCCTTGCCCAGTTCAGCTTGTCCGCATTTTCCCCAGCCCGCAACTTATCCAACAAAGCTGGAATAAAATAAAGCCCTGGCTCAACAGTGTATATTTGCCCCCCCACCATAGGCGCCGTGTGACGCATCGTTGGATATTCTGCAGGCGGCTCAAACATAAGCCCTTGAGGCGTCGCCAACTGACTGCCCTTATCGTGTACATTACAACCCAAATGATGACCCAAACCGTGCGGATAAAAAGTGCCACTCAACTTCAGAGCCATAGCCTCCTCCACCGACGTTGTAATCACGCCAAACTCCACCAAAATTTCCGTCACCTTTTGATGCGACAAAATGTGCAAATCTAAAGGTTTTTTACCAATCGCACCTGCCGCCACAAAACCTAACTGTTCAGCGTCTAGCCGCTGAATCATCGCTGCAAACTCCGAGCCAGAATCAAAAGCATAAGTGCGAGTAATATCAGACGCATAACCATAAACATCCACACCCGCATCAATCAAAAAACTGCGAGGCACCTCAGCCGCCCGATTGTCCAAACGGAAATGATGCAACACCGCCGCATGCTCATTCACACCCGCAATCACCGAATAAGGCATATCATTTTCCATACAGCCACAGGCCCGCAAATAAGCCGCACAAATCTCCTGCTCAGAACCGCCCGCCATAAACGCCGCGTGCGCCGCCTTATGCGCCGGCACCGCCAAACGGTTTGCCTCCCGAACACACTGCTGCTCATAACGCGTTTTATAGCGCCGTTGAAAATCAATCGCCGTAATCAATTTCAGCGGATTAAAGGCCTCAAGTGGCATACCAAAAGTATTCACCTCACCAATAAAAGCCGTATATCCCCCCAAAGAAAACTCCCCAGAAATCTCCTCAAATGACGAAAATTCCACAACATCCAAGCACCCATCAAAACCACGCGGCAGCTCCTGCCGAGGCGTATGCCAAATATCCTCAGCCACACAAAGATAGAGCCGCGGCTTCTCGCCATCAGCCCTTAAATGCAAAAAACTAGACGCCCGCGCATTCAGAGGCACCCACTCTTTAAAATATGGATTCGCCTTAAACGGATAATCCATATCATCCTGAAAATGATACACAGCCTCCCCTGCCGCAATCACCAAATCCGAATAGCCCGTCTCCGCCAAAATAGATTCAAAGCGCGACAACTTCTCCGTCAAATGCTCCGCATAGAGCTCAACACCCACATTCACAGAATCAGAATTCACCAAACCCACACCCACCTCCAAGAAGAAATAGAAACAAAAAAATAAAACTACCAATGAAAGGTATAGCCATGCCTCAATAGGCATTACGCCCATTCAGAACGCGTCTCCTAGCCTTTTCCCTCAGACCAACGTCTTAGAGCGAGGACTGTTTGAGTCCGGCACGGGCGAGTTCCGCAGCGGGTTGGTCTGAGGGAAAAGGCGTGCGTTCGGGCGTAATGCCTATTGAGGCATGGCTAAACCGGCGCGCGCCGCAATCTAAATACCCCAAAAATGGGCGAGCACCGTATCCCCAGTGTTTATAAAACGACTGACAGCCAAAAACCCACAGACATAAAAGCGAAAAAGCCCGATATACCGAATTTTAGACCAAAGAAACAAAAGAAAGGAATACCCCCCACACAGAGGTAGGGGGTCAAATCAAACAAAAACCACTAAGCCGTAAACTCGTAATCCTCAAACTGCTTACGCAAATCCAGCTTACTGATCTTGCCCGTTGCCGTATGAGGTAACTCATCAACAAACACAACATCATTTGGCATCGACATCTTATCCAGCTTATCCACCAAAAACTCAAGCATGCCCGCCTTATCCAGCTCAGCGCCAGCTTGCTTAACCACCACCAGCAGAGGCCGTTCAGTCCAGCGAGGGTGGTAGCGACCAATCACGCCCGCCTCAGCCACAGCAGTGTGTCCCACCGCCGCATTCTCAATATCAATCGAACTGATCCACTCACCGCCAGACTTAATAACATCCTTAGTTCTATCCGTAATTTGCATATAGCCTTGGGCATCAATCATCGCCACATCGCCCGTATCCAGCCAGCCAGACTCATCCAGCGGGCTCTGGCTCTCCTCCTGTTTATAATAACCCTTAGCCACCCAAGGTCCGCGAACCTTCAAGCGACCCACAGCCTCGCCGTCCCAAGGCTGCTCTTTGTTCTCCTCATCGGTGATTTTCATCTCAATACCGAAAATACCGTGACCCTGCTTAGCCTGAACCTCAGCCACCTGCTCATCATTGTAATCTTCCATGCCCGCTCTGAGCCCAAACACCGTGCCAAGAGGACTGGTTTCTGTCATTCCCCAGCCCTGCTTAACCAGCACATTGTGGTCGTCTCTGAAGCGCTTAATCAGCGACATTGGGCAGGCAGCACCGCCAACGCTCACTTTTTGTACACTGTCGATGTTTTTGCCTGTTTGATCCAAATAGTCGAGCAAACCCATCCAAATAGTGGGGACACCAGAGGTAAGGCTCACAGACTCCTCTTCCATCAAAGCCTGCAGAGTTTCACTGTCACCCATTTTCGGGCCAGGGAAAACCATTTTTGCGCCGCACATCAATACGCCAAAAGGCATGCCCCAGGCGTTAACGTGAAACATTGGCACAACTGGTAAAACAGAATCTGTGGGCAACAAACCCGAAACACTTGGCAAACTAGAGGCATAAGCATGAAGAATCGTTGAGCGATGACTGTACATCACACCCTTGGGGTTACCGGTAGTACCAGAAGTGTAACAAAGGCCGCTGGCAGTGTTTTCATCAAACTCTGGCCATTCAAACTCGTCAGAATATTCACCGATGAGCTCTTCGTAACACAGCACATTGCTCAAAGTGGTTTCTGGCATGTTCGCTTTGTCGGCAAGAATGACAAATTGCTCAACTGTGGTGAGATGTTCTTGAATCGCTTCCAGTAGCGGCAAGACTAAAGGATCAACAAAAATCAGGCGATCTTCAGCGTGATTGATGACAAATATAATTTGCGCCGGGGTCAACTTAGGGTTGATTGTATGGCATACCATACCGCTGCCAGACACACCGTAATAAAGCTCTAAATGGCGATAATCGTTCCACGCCAGGGTACCAATTCGGTCGCCAAATTTTGCCCCTAAACCGTCCAGTGCATTGGCTAACTGGCGAGTTCTTTTAAAGCACTCTCGATAGGTATAACGGTGACGAGGATTCTCAGCCGTCACTGACACAATTTCTTGTTCGGGGAAGTTTCGGTCTGCAAAAGTGAGCAGCGACGAAATCATGAGCTGGGTGTCCATCATCATACCGTGCATATCAGTTCTCTTAGTTGTGCTTCTTATTGGAGGTTTCTTTGTGTGGGTATCGGACAGCATTTTGCCATACTGCGGCTTAGAGGCGCATTTTTTTAAATGATAGCCGGGTATAAGCATGGGCAATAGTGTTGCTTAGAGGGGTTTGTGTGTTATAGGTTCCGGCGACTTACACCGGCAAAAGAACATGGCCACCAGGAGTTTGAAAAATAACAGCGAGCATTTCTGTGCGTGATAAAGAGTAATTAATTCGGGATGGAGAACACTATTTTTGTGCCAAGGGTATAGTTTTCATCGAGCCATATTTCCCCGCCTTGCAAGTCAATGAACTCTTTGCACAATTTCAAACCCAAACCAAAACCCGGCTCGCCGCTGGTGCCCTTCTCACTGCTTACCGGAAGACTAAAAAGCAAGTCGGCTTTTTCTTTCGATATACCAAGACCTGTATCGCTTATAGACAACAATACCTGATCATTCTCAAGACACGACTCTATAATTATTCGGCCTTCGTTTGGGGTGAATTTTATGGCGTTAGCCAAGACGTTCCGAATCACCGTTCCGTATAGAGTTGAGTCTACAAAGAGATGTAATTCAGCGGGTACATTGACACTTAACTCGATGCATTTTAATGCCCGGGCATCTTGCAGGAGTTCGATATTACTTTGAATTAATTCAGCCAAGTTACAGTCTTTAGGCCTGCCTCTTACTGAACCCATTTGTAATTGAGACCACTGCAGTAACTCGTCGAGCAATTGAAAAACGCGATGCCCAGAATTGAGAATGGAGTCTGCAATTGAAGCAATTCTCTCTGGGGTGTCAGAAAGCGCTTTTTCCTTGAGCCGGCGAGAAAAACCTAAAACACTATTAAAAGGGTCTCGTAAATCATGGGCAATAACGGCGAGTAGTTGTTCACGCTGATGACTGATGCGCTGCAATCGACGATGCTGTATACGAAGTTCTAATTGACCAATAACTTGATTGGCTAATACTTTCAAAGTCTGTTTTTGCAGATCGTTTAATGTCAGAGGTTTCCGATCAATGACACACAAAGTACCCAAGGGTAAACCACTCTCGGTGACCAAGGGTGCCCCTGCGTAAAAACGCATACCCGGTCCGTCTGGATCAGTAACAAGTGGGTTATCATGAAAACGTTCGTCTTTGAGAGCATTGTGAACTTCAAAGACACCATCTTGAAGAATGGCGTGGGAACAAAATGCGGCGCTTCGCGGTGTTTCCGTGGCGTCAAGACCCACTCTAGATTTAAACCATTGACGGTCGTGATCAATCAGGCTAATTAAGCAAATTTCCGTGCCACAAATAGCGCTGGCGATTTTCGTGAGCTCATCAAAAGCCACTTCGTCCTCAGAGTCTAGCACCTCATATTCCGCAAGCGCCGACAGCCGCTCGGTTTCTTTAGGATGGTTCGGTGCTTGTTGCATATTCCGCAGACTCCGATCGATACAGCTAAGGGCAATAACTCCTTCGTTATTAATTGAAGCAGATATTGCCCTATTCCGCTAGCCGACCGCGCTAAGTGCCTGGTCTATATCTGCCAATATATCGTCGATGTGCTCAATGCCTACGGAAATTCGCACCAAGTCTTCTGAAACACCTGCGGCTTTAAGTTCTTCGTCATTAAGCTGGCGGTGTGTAGTGCTGGCAGGGTGGCACGCTAATGACTTAGCATCACCGATGTTCACCAGACGCAAGATCATTTTCAAGGCATCAATAAATTGCTCGCCAGAGGCTTTACCGCCCGCAATACCAAAGCTCAATATGCCTGATGCCTGCCCTTTAGTGATACGGCGACACACCGCATTATAAGGGCTGTCAGGCAAAGCGGCGTAGCTGACCCATTCAACTTTTGGGTGTTGCTGGAGATGCTCAGCCACTTTTAGCGCGTTTTCACAATGGCGTTCCATGCGTAAACCTAAAGTCTCTAGGCCCTGCATGATTAAGAACGCGCTGTGTGGCGCCAATGCGGCACCGGTGTTGCGCAAAGGTACAACGCGACAGCGACCAATAAACGCGGCTTCGCCAAAAGCCTCGGTGTAAACAACGTCGTGGTATGAGGGGTCGGGTTCATTGAGCACAGGGAAACGGGCTTTGTTTTTCACCCAGTCAAATTTACCCGAATCAACAATTGCACCGCCCACAGTGGTGCCATGGCCACCAATGTATTTAGTGAGAGAATGCACAATGATGTCCGCACCATGAGAAAAAGCCTGACACAAAAAAGGTGTGGCGACGGTATTATCAACCATCAAAGGAATACCGTGCCGGTGGGCAATTTCCGCCAACTTTTCAATATCAACAATGTTCCCAGCGGGATTGCCAATAGACTCACAAAATAGCGCCCTGGTATTGTCATCAATGTGTTTTTCAATCGCGTCAAAATCGTCAAACGCCGCCATTCTCACTTCAATGCCCTGACGGGGGAAGCTGTGTGCAAATAAATTGTACGTGCCGCCATACAGTTGGCTTGTGCTCACAATATTGTCGCCAACACTGGTGATGCATTGAATGGCATAGGTAATAGCGGCCATTCCTGAGGCAACGGCCAGAGCGCCCACGCCCCCTTCCATTTCGGCGATACGCTGTTCCAAAACGGCTGTTGTGGGGTTCATAATACGAGTGTAAATATTACCTGGCACTTTCAGGTCAAATAAATCAGCGCCGTGCTGAGTGTCATCGAAGGTGTATGACGTAGTTTGGTAAATAGGTACGGCCGCGGCCTTGGTGGTGGCCTCAGATTCATACCCGTGGTGCAATGCCAATGATTCCAACTTCATAGTGCTCTCCATAAAAGGTGTGTTAACGGCGCTTCTTTGCGCCGCCTGGTTTAGCCGTGCCTGGTTTCGCTGAGCGTCCGGGGCGCGATTTGGCTCCTGCCGAGCCAGAGGTTTTCTTGCCGCTGGCCGATTTGTGGGCAGGCTTCTTGCCTCGGCCTGCCGCGGTTTTAGGTTTTTCTTTGTACCAAGGTTTGTCCGAAGCTTTTGCTGGACGGCGTTTTTTCGCCGAGGCGGGCGACTGAGAAGATGAATCAGCGGTTAAACGCAGAAGCTCCGTCAGCTCTTTTTCACTGAGGTCCCGCCACTCGCCAGTGCTCAAACCTTTCATTGTCACGTTCATAATACGGACGCGTTCAAGCTTTACCGCTTCGTAATTAAAATGTTCACACATGCGACGAATCTGTCGATTCAAACCTTGCACGAGGACAATTTTGAAAACCAATGGGCTCACTTTCGTCACTTTGCATTTTCGGGTCACCACTCCCAACATGGGCACCCCGCCCATTAAACCCTTGATAAAAGCATCGGTAATCGGCTTATTCACCGTCACTAGATACTCTTTCTCATGCTGGTTACCCGCGCGCAGTATCTTATTCACCAGGTCGCCATTGTTGGTGAGGAAAATTAGCCCTTGAGAATCTTTGTCTAAGCGCCCAATGGGAAATATGCGTTCACCATGCTTGATGAAATCAACAATATTGTGCTTTTCCGTCGACTCTGTGGTGCTCACAACGCCCACCGGTTTATTCAGGGCGATAAAGGTGAGCTGATCTTCGTCACGAGGCTCGATTTCTTGCCCATTCACTCGAACTGTAGCGCCTGCAGGCACCTGATCACCCACGCTCGCACGGCGACCATTAATAAATACATTGCCCTGCTCGATGTAGCGATCGGCTTCCCGTCGCGAGCAAATGCCGCTTTCACTAATGTATTTGTTCAGGCGAGTGGTGAGATTTGACATAAATTTTTCAACCGGTGAGTATCAGTAGAGCGTTCAGAATAAATATTCTAGCTTGGCCAGTAGCCTTTGGCATGGCTAATAATGGCCACAGTTTACACTGAATTCAGATTTCGGTTCAGCCAATTTGAGGACTTCGCTCAATCTCGCCGATTGAACCTTGATAGGGGGCAAATATAGGGGTTTAAAAGGGGAAGTAAAGAATTCAACTGGCTATAAATTGTACTTTTTAACATTTCGGCTTTGTACTTAGCGATCGGAAGTACAAAGCCAATAAACCGCTTCATTGACCCCAGCACCCACATTTACCCTGGGCTCTGGGGTGCGGGGCAAGACCTATTGTTACTGACTCACCTCAGATTTACGGAACTTCAAGGTCATACGATTTGATTCACCAATCGCATCCATCTTGGCGCGTATAAGCTGATCTTCGCGACTGGAGGCATAACTTGGAGGCAAACGCCAAACAATGTCCTCTTCACCAGGAATATCTAATGGATTCGCATTGATATCACTCGCGCCTACAAACTCAAAACCACCCTGCTCCAACTGAGCGATCAAGCGGTCTCTATGCAGATAACCTTTCGAGCCGCTGGCCCACTCTTTACTCATGGTGCTGGGCGCCTGATGCTGAACAACGCCGACAATGCCGCCCGGCTTCAAGGCATCGTATGCGTCTTTAATAGCTGCGGTTAAATAGGCGCCGTCGTTTTCAAAGCGGCTTAAATTGTGTAGAGCACGAATAAACAGCACCGCGTCAGCCTGCCCCGAATTGGCTTCTGGCATTGAGCCAAATACAAAGGCAGAGACTTCAGCACTGTCATCATTGCGCCAGCCATTGGCCTCAGCTGTCCAGTCGGCAATCCAGGTACGTTTCTTTTCCAAGCGCTCTTCGCTGAAGAAACCAAATTTTGGGAACATATCTAAGGCGTAGTCCGCACCCACTAGCTTGCCGTTTTTTCCCAAGTAAGGCAGCAATATTTTGGAATACCAACCACCACCCGGCAGCGCTTCAACCACGGTCATGCCAGGCTTTATGCCAAAAAATTCCAGAGTTTCACTTGGGTGCCTGTACACGTAGCGAGCTTGTGCTGCTTCATCTTGAAGCAACAGTGCCTCAGCCAGAAGGTCAGAACTCATCGGCTCAGAGGCCTTGGCGACCTCGCTCACTGCGGGAGCAACAGTATCAGACCCAGTTTCTACAGGGGCCGGGGCGTCTTGCGAGCAAGCCACCAATGCGAGGGCCAATAAGGGGGTAAAAGTCTTAAGCATTCCAGATCTCCATTCGGTGAATAAATAGGCTCTGCAGTATGTGCCGCGGATTCTCTAGGCACAACAGTTCTCTACAACTTTTTGTGATGCTTAAGTGGGAGAGTGGCTCCATAGGTGTCCTATCCTATGGAGCCGGCGGCTACGAAGCCATTAATAGTGGTCGCTATTGATCAGATTTCACGCAGGGCCTTAAAACCATATTCTCCCGCGGCATCGGCGATCCAAGAAAAGATATAATCAGCAAAACTGCGCCGTATAATTAAGTCAAATGATCCATCGGCCCGCTTACTCACCAAAGCCGTAGCTTTTGCAAACGTGGTTTGTGTGCAACGCCCAACACCAAATACCAGCTCGTCAAAATCATAAGCGCTAGATTTCTTTAATACGCCGTGAACTTCGTCACCACTGAGGTTTATGGAGGTTTGTCCCCCACTCACATCGACAACAGAAAAGTGCCCAGACAAGTTTTCTCGCAAGCGCGCCTGAAGCTCGGCTTCAGTACCGCCCGGCGTTGTCAGCATCCACTCGTCAGGACTCAGCCAATAAATACTGATGTCATCACTCTTTAAGCAAGTACCTGGCTGTGTCGGCAAGCTCACGCCCAACGCCGCCAAAACACCATCGGTAAATGACGCTTCGTTTGAGTTCCCTCGCAGAGTCAAATAACCTTTTGCTTGAACTTCACGCAACACCACAGCACAGCCTTTTGTGTCTTTAGATTCGCCCGGGCTCACTTCTGTATCAATCACATAATGCAGGGGCGACTCACGACGAACGACAGGAGATTCTCTAGTCATTTTTTCTTGAACGGCTTCAGACATTCTGACGCTCTCCTTTGGGATCATAAAATACAGAACTTACAATTTCAGCCGCGACAGTGCGACCATCAGCTAAGGGGCAATACACCACCTCGCCCATGCGCGTCAAACCGCCCTTCACCACCGCCATTGCAATTGAGTGATTTAAGTTTGCGCTGAAATAGCTCGAAGTAACATGACCTTGCATGGCCATAGGTATTGGCTCATTTGGGTCATTAACTATTTGTGCGCCTTCAGGCAAAACAGTCGAAGGTTCTAAGGTTTTCAAGCCCACCAACTGCTTGCGATTCTCTCGCGCACTGTCACTTCGCGCCAGTGATCGTTTGCCCAGGAAACTAAAGGTTTTGGTTTTTCCTACGACCCAGTTCATATTCATGTCAGCAGGTGTTACGGAACCGTCGGTGTCTTGCCCGGCGATAATGAAGCCTTTTTCTGCGCGCAGTACGTGCATTGTTTCGGTGCCATATGGAGTGATATCAAACTCCTCACCCGCACTCACCAAGGCTTCCCAAATATGTCGACCGTAATGCGCCGGCACGTTCACTTCATATGACAGCTCACCGGTAAAGCTAATGCGGAAAATTCGCGCTTTTACGCCCGCCACAGTGCCATCACGCCAATCCATGAACTTGAAGGCTTCAGCCGATAAATCAACATCCTCACACACTTTAGCAATCACTTTCCGTGCATTTGGTCCGGTTACGGTGGCCGTTGTCCAGTGGTCAGTTACTGAAGTAAAGTACACTTGTAATTCAGGCCATTCAGTTTGCACCCACAATTCCAGCCACGCCAATACGCCGGCTGCGCCACCTGTAGTGGTAAACATCAGATAGTGATTTTCACCTAAACAGGCGGTCACGCCATCGTCAAATATCATTCCATCTTCTTTCAGCATCACGCCGTACCGACACTTTCCGGCCGCCAACTTCAAGTAGGAATTGGTATAAATACGAGTGATGAACTCAGCTGCATCGGGCCCTTGAATGTCAATTTTACCCAAGGTAGAAGCATCGAGTATGCCGACGCTATTACGCACCGCTAAACACTCACGGTTCACCGCATCATGAATACTTTCACTGCCCCGAGGGAAATACCAAGGGCGTTTCCACTGACCCACATCTTCCCAAGCAGCACCTTTTGATTCGTGCCAACGGTGTGTGGCGGTGTAGCGCTCAGGGTCAAATAGAGCCCTCACATCACGACCGGCAATTGCCCCAAACGTACTTGGCGTGTAGGACGGCCGGAAAATGGTAGTGCCCGTTTCCGGCATACTTTGACCCAGTGCTTTCGACAAAATGGCCATGCCATTGATGTTGCCGAGTTTGCCCTGATCGGTGCCAAAACCCATAGCTGTATAGCGCTTAACATGCTCAACAGATTCGTAACCTTCGCGCGCGGCCAATTCAATACCCGCCGCGGTTACGTCCAATTGATAATCAACAAACTGAGCTGGAGCGCGACTGCTTGTCTTAGTATGAGGCACCAAGAACAAAGCCTGCTGAGCTTCCTCTGGTAGCTCTTGAGTACTCGGAGTCACAAAACTAACGAGACCATCGCCAAAACCGGCCAATTTTGCGGCTTCAACACCCGCGCTGGCGCCTTCGTACAAACAAGCCGCCGTGCTAAAGGTGCCTTTGCCAGCCCCAGCTGAACGCTCTTGCTGCATGGACTCTCCGGGTACAAAGCCGACCACGGAATCGTTCCAACGAGGTTTCGCACCCGTGTGAGAACTCAAGTGAATGGCGGGACTCCAGCCGCCAGAACTGGCAATTAGATCGCATTCAAGGGTCTGAATTTCGCCGCGAATTTCCTGGCCATCATCGCTTAAGGCGGCAATTTTTGCGGCTTGTACACGTTTTTTACCGACCACGTCGATAACGCCACTGCCCGTAATTACCGCGATGCCCAAAGCTTGCACCGCCTTTACTATTGCTCCGCAAGGCGCAGGTCGGCTGTCAACCACCGCCTTTACAATACGGCCTGACTGATGCCAATCAATAGCGGTTTGGTAGGCTTTGTCATTGGTTGTGAAAACGACTAAAGCGGTGCCTGGCGCAACGCCATAGCGGTTTACATAAGTAGAAACAGAAGACGCTAACATCACACCCGGCACGTCGTTATTGGCAAACACTAAGGGGCGCTCAATAGCTCCAGTGGCCAACACAACCTGTTTCGCGCGCACACGGTGCATCCGCTGCCGAGAACCTTTGTCTGCTGTGAGCCCGAGATGATCTGTACGGCGCTCAAGTACCGCTAAAAAGTTGTGATCGTAATAACCGAATACGGTGCTGCGTGGCAGTAAAAGCACATTATCTAAGGCGCTCAATTCCGCCAACTGCTCAACCAACCAAGTGGCCGCAAGTTGATCACCAATGGAGTGGGTCGAAGCCAACAGACTGCCACCCATTTCATTTTGCTCATCAGCGATGATAACCCGTGCTCCGGTGCTCGCGGCTTCGCGCGCAGCGGCGATACCCGCCGGGCCCGCGCCCACAACCAAGACGTCACAATGTTGATTCAACTTGTCGTAAGTATCAGGGTCTGCTTCAAGCGGTGCCTTACCTAAACCCGCGGCCTTGCGAATGAAATGCTCATAGGTCATCCACAATTTTTTCGGGCGCATAAAAGTTTTATAATAAAACCCGGGGGGCATTAAACGCCCCAGCGCACCCAAAGAGCCCATCACGTCAAAATCGACACTTGGCCAACCGCTGGTGCTGTAAGCGTCAAGTCCTTCATATAATTCAACTTGCGTAGCGCGTAAGTTAGGCACAGTTTCCGCGCCTTTACCCAGCTGAAAAATGGCGTTGGGCTCTTCAGCACCGTGGCCCACGATGCCTCTTGGGCGACCGTATTTGAAACTTCGTGCGACGACGTCTACGCCGTTAGCCAGCAAGGCTGAAGCGAGCGTGTCACCCTTAAAACCCTGATAAGTTTTACCGTTAAAGGTAAAACTTACGCTCTGCTGGCGATCTATGCGGCCACCTGTTGCTAAACGATTGCGTTGCATCAGTTTTTATCTCCCGTTTCGGCCGTAACACTGGGCTTGGCACCCATGGGATAAGACTCGAGAATCTCATAACTCACAGTATTCCGAGTTACGTTAAAATATTTTCGGCAACCGGCGGCATGGTTCCACATTTCGTGATGCAGACCGCGCGGGTTTTTGCGAAAGAATAAATAGTCTCCCCACTCAGCATCACTGAGTGACTCTGGGTCTAGTGGGCGTGTTATGTGCGCCTCACCACCGTAAGTAAACTCTTCTTCTTCGCGGGTTTCATTACAGTAAGGGCAGTGAATTTGTAACATCGCAACTTCCTCTAGTGAGCCACACCGGCGGCGCCGTGTTCGTCAATTAATGCTCCACTGCTGAAGCGGTCGATATTGAATGGCGCTGCCATAGGGTGTGGGTTGTCGTTCGCAACCGTGTGTGCAAACACATAACCTGAACCCGGCGTGGATTTAAAACCACCCGTGCCCCAGCCGCAGTTAAAATACAAACCTTTCACAGAGGTTTTACTAACGATAGGACAAGCATCTGGGCAAGTGTCTACAATGCCGCCCCACTGGCGATTCATCCGCACTCGGCTAAACGCGGGAAATAATTCACAAATTGCCTGAACAGTATGTTCTATCACGTTGAAAGAACCTCGCTGACCGTAACCGTTGTAGGCATCTACTCCCGCGCCTACCACTAAGTCACCTTTGTCAGACTGGCTGATGTAGCCGTGTACCGCATTCGACATCACAACGGTGTCGAGACAAGGCTTCAAGGGTTCTGATACCAAGGCTTGCAAAGGGCGAGATTCAATGGGCAGACGCAAGCCAACCATGGCCGCCATAACGCCTGAGTTACCCGCGGTGACACAGGCCACCTTGCGAGCACCGATGAAACCATTGTTCGTTTCTACGCCCACAACTTCGCCGTTCGAACGGCGAATGCCGGTCACTTCAGTTTGTTGCAGCAGGTCGACACCCATGGCGTCCGCCGCTCGTGCATAGCCCCACGCCACCGCATCGTGACGAGCCGTGCCGCCGCGGGGCTGCCAGGAAGCTCCCAACACTGGATAGCGAGCGTCTGGAGAGCAATTTAGCAAAGGCACCAAATCTTGTATTTCATTCGTCTGTAACACTTCACCGTCAATACCATTCAAACGATTGGCATTCACTCGACGCTCAATGTCACGCATGTCTTGTAGGGAGTGACCCAAATTCAGTACACCGCGCTGACTAAACATCACATTGAAATTGAGGTCTTGACTCATGTCTTCCCACAGTTTCAAGGCGAATTCATAGAGCTGTGCGGCTTCGTCCCAGAGGTAATTTGAGCGGATAATCGTGGTGTTTCGAGCGGTATTTCCGCCGCCCAAATAACCTTTCTCCACCACCGCAACATTAGTTATGCCGTGCACCTTCGCGAGATAATATGCAGTGGCCAAGCCATGAGCCCCTCCTCCCACTATCACCACGTCATACACTTTTTTGGGTGTAGGGTTACGCCACGCGCGCTGCCAGTTCTCGTGGTAATTCCGCGCGTGATTGAATAAGTTGAACAGCGAGTATTTATCCATAGTCTTTTCAGCCGAGTTGTGAATCGGAACCTAGTCGTTTGTGCGGTATTTATGGCCGCTATTATGGGAAAGAGTGTCTACGAGCATTTACTTAAAACCGACCTATATATACCGTAATTAAGCCAATAAACTTCATTGAATAAGGCCTTCTTCGAGCAATAAATCTACAATGGCCTGAGCCTGTTCTCGAGGGGCTTCTGCCTGTAGAACCACACCGCCTGCGCCCTGTGATTTTGCCGTGGCCGCCTTGAATCGATCCGCCGCCGATTTGGCTTTCACTACCGCTAAGCGCTTGGGTCTCTTTTTAGCCGGAACTTGCGTCCAGCTAGCACTGAGTTCGTCTGCCACAACAGCCGCCTGCACACGATGAATATGACCGCGCTGGCCGGGGCCAAACGCACTTTGCCTCGGCGCATCGGCGGCGTTGTCAACACTGGCCACAAAAGGTAGGCGCACTTTCAGCAAGCGCCGCTGGCCACGAGGCAGCGCTTGTAATATTTCCGCCTCGCCATTGGCAACACTCAGAATATCCGCAACACGACTCACCACTGGCCAGCCTAAACGTTCCCCAACTAAGTAAGGAATCATGCCCGAGGCTTCGCCACACTCAGCTTTCGTGCCAGCCAAAATAATCTGCGCGCCCTGCTCATTTAGATACTCACACATCGGTCCAACTATATCGGCCTTGGCGGGCTGCTCTAACACTGTGATTGCCTTTAGACCTGCGCCCAAATATCGACGCAGTACGGGTTCATCGGCCGAACCTGCATGCAACACTGTGAGGTCTACTCCACGCAGCTTTAAACCCAATTCAACGGCGCGTGCATCTTGATCGGCGCGTTGAAAACGGCCGGACTTGATGTGCTGGCCAATTGAGACCAAGGCGACCACTTTTAACTCAGGCAACATGTTCAACCCCCTGCTTCATTTCCTGCTCTTGGCGCAGTTCGCACAATTGAATCAGTTCGGCCAAGATTTCTTGGCTGTCGCCTATCACACTGAGATCGGCCCGCTTTACCATGTCGCAACCCGCATCAGTATTGATGGCTATGACTTTGTCACAGGAGGCAATGCCCTGTAGGTGCTGCACCGCTCCAGAAATACCCACGGCAATATAAACTCGAGCGCTCACCCAAGTGCCAGTAGCACCTACTTGAGTATTGCGAGGCATTAAGCCGTCGTCTACCGCCACCCGGCTCGCACCTTCGGTGGCCCGCAAAATTTCTGAGGCACTATGAAACTGTTCCCAGTCCGTAATGCCGTTGCCTGCAGCAAGAATAAATTCTGCTTCGGCCAGCGATATCTGCTTAGGGTCTACCGCAACTTGGCCGCCATCTTTTATACAAGGCAAAACTTGTGCTGCAAGGTCTTCAGTCAATTCCGACATAGGTACTACTTCGTGTCGGGTATCTTCAATCGGAGCCGCGCTCTCTTCCGCCAACAAGAGCAATCGCGGAGTATCCACACATATATCCGTGCGCTGAGAACCGCCCCTAAAAGTCGTTTTTTCGCTACTCACCTGCCAAGCCTGCGTGGCAGGTCGCTCCTGCAGGCGCGCCGCGAGACGCAGACCCAACTCACCTGCACCGTGAACACTGTCTGGGAATAACCAAAAACGCGGAGACAATTTTTGGTCAATGACTTGAAGCGCCGCAATACTTTGCTCGGGACAATACCCTTGGTAATCTTCACCGCGCAAATGAATCAAGCGATCAACACCGGCCAATTCAAACGCGTCTTCTTTAACTGCACCAAAAACAACGGCCACTACCGCACAAACTTCTGGAATTTCCGCCGCTAATTGCTGCGCCTGACCCAAAACATCTTTGTCGTGAGCGGTGAGTCGACCACCCACCATGTCCATAACCGCCACTACAAACTGCTCGGCTTGCGCTATAGATACCAATGGCCGCAGCGCTTCAGTTTTAACTTTTGCTGCTCGCACATCGCGCCCCAATACGGGGCCGTTGCCAGCGAGCCGATCAATTCTTTTTAGACCATTTGGACCAATAAAACCGATCTGATGTGGGTTCTTGCGCACCAAACCGCTTGGGCCCCTTGTCTCCGCTGGAGCCGAGATTAAACTCTCGTGCTGAGGGTGCAATCGATTACGCAAAATGTGCTCAACTCTAGGGTCGCGCCTGCGAAGTTCTTCGCCGTCATCAAAGCTCATCAGTGCGCCTCTCCTAATAATGATTGAGCGACAATTTCAGCAATGTCTTGCACTTCTGGACCTGGTTCAACAACACCCTCCAACATGGCCGTACACTGTTGACAACCAACGGCTACTACATCGGCACCAGTGCCGCGAATATCTTCCATGCGCATGTCGGCAATTCGACGCTCGCCAGGCACATCGGTGATAGGCGCGCCTCCGCCCCCACCGCAGCAGCGAGAGCGAAAACCAGAGCGTTCCATTTCAATCAGTTCAATTCCCAGCACCGCTAACAATTCACGGGGCGAATCATATTCTCCGTTGTAGCGGCCGAGATAACAGGGATCGTGGTAAGTGACTTTGCCACCTTTGAAGGCCGACAGCTTTAATTGGCCGGTCGCCACTAAGCCATTGATAAACGTTGTGTGATGCTGAACGTCATAGTGGCCACCAAAATCACTGTATTCATTTTTTAAGCAGTGAAACGCGTGAGGGTCGGTGGTAACAATTCGTTTAAATGAATACTGTTCAAGCACCGCTATATTGCGCTTGGCCAAAGATTGAAAAGTGGCTTCATCACCCAGGCGCCGGGCGACATCACCAGAGTCGCACTCTTCATCGCCAAGAATCGCAAAGTTAACATTGGCCGCTTTTAACAGCTTTACAAAAGCGCGAAGAATGCGCTGACTGCGCATATCAAAAGCACCATCACTCACCCAAAATAATACTTCGGCTTCTTGCACATCTTTCATCAAAGGCAGATTTTGATCGGCGGCCCAATGGGTGCGGCTGGCCGGGTCCATGCCGTTCGGGTTGTCGGTGGCAATTAAGTTGTCTAAAGTTTCAGCGCCTTTATTGGGCGTAAGGCCTCGCTCCAGAGTTTGAAAACGTCGCATATCAACGATGGCGTCGACATGTTCAATCATCATCGGGCACTCCTCTACACAGGCGCGACAAGTTGTACACGACCACAAAGTGTCGGCGTCTAATAAACCCTCAGTGATAATATTGTTGGCGCCACCCTTTGCTTGACCCACATCACGACCCGGATAAGGGCTGCCGGCATACTTCGCATCACTGCCACCCGCCATGCCCACAACCATATCTTGGATCAATTTTTTCGGGTTTAAAGGCTGCCCTGCCGCAAACGCGGGACACACCGCCTCGCAACGCCCACACTGTACGCAGGCATCAAAACCCAACAATTGGTTCCATTTGAAATCGCTGGTTTTACCCACACCAAAATGAGCGTCTGCGTCTGAATTTGAGTCGAGATCAATGGGTAACAAGGCCGTAGATCGACCGCCGCCAAAACGCTCTGGGCGACGGTGAAAAGCGAGGTGCAAAGCGCCGGCAAAAGCGTGCTTCATTGGCCCGCCCCAGGTCATGCCGAACAGCATTTCACCTAGGCCCCATATTATACCCACCAGTAAAATCAAGCCTAGAACCCAACTACCAAAGGTGCTTGAAACTAAGCCCGCCACTGGCAAGGTAACAATAAAGAACGAAGTGGCAAACATCAGTAAACTTTTTGGCAGCCGCATCCAAGGACCTTTCGACAAGCGACTGGGCGGAGGATTTCGACGAGTATAGATAAACAGCGCACCCACAAACATACAAAGCAGAGTGAACAGTAAAATCCAGCCAAAAACGGCAGAGTCCAAACCTAGACCGTGCACCAATAGTACCAACACCAAGGAGGCAACAAAGCCTCCCGCGGTGGCAACATGAGTATTAGAGATGTATTTATCCCGCGCTACAACGTGGTGTAAGTCCACCAGATAACGGCGAGGAATACTCATTAAACCGGCAATAATATTCACGGGATGGGCCTGCCCCACTCGCCATAAATTTATCCGGCGAACAGCTCCCACAAGCGCAATCGCTACCATCCCAAACAATAGAATCGGCAGCAAATTTTCTAGCAGCGTCAACACTTACAGGTCCTTACACAAGCGCAGAGCATCGTATATGGCTGCGTGCGTATTGCGTTGCGACACACCATCACCCAAGCGCCAGAGAATCATTCCCTCGCCTTCTTCAGCCAAAATCTCCTGCCCTACTCCGGCAAAGAGAGCGTCAACATCAACCTGCCCTTTATTCCGTGAGGCCGGTTTTAACTCGTAGTACAAGGCTTCACTCGGGCGCACGCCATTTTCAACCACCACCTGATCAACCACACGCTCTTCTTTCTGACCGGTGTATTCATTTTCTAAAACCGCCACCAGTTTCTCGCCTTCGCGATAAACTTTATCAAGCAGCATATCGGAAGTCATGATCACTTCTTTTTCATACAAGCTGCGGTAATACGTGGGGAAAGTTGTTCCACCAATGCCAATGCCAGGCTTCACATCGTCGGTGACAATCTCCACCAGTGAACCTTTGCTTGAGAGATAATCTGCCGCTGACAATCCGGAAAATTCACAGATGGTGTCGTAAATTAAAACATTTTTTCCAGGCTCAACTACGCCATTTAGAATGTCCCACGTTGACACAACCAAGCCTTCTTCAGCGCCCCATTCGGCTCGCTGTTCAATAAAAGGTTCACCGCCGGTAGCTAAGATAGTGACATCGGGCTTCAGTGCCAAAATTGTTTCTTCTGTGGCGCTGGTGTTCAACTGAAGATCAATACCTAAACGATCGAGCTCCATTGCAAACCAGCGTGTAATACCCGCCATTTGATCGCGCTGCGGTGCTTTTGCCGCGGTGGTAATTTGCCCACCCAAAGCACTTGCGCGCTCTAATAGAGTGACGTCGTGCCCGCGCTCGGCGGCCACTCGTGCGGCCTCCATTCCTCCGGGGCCACCACCCACTACGACAACTTTACGTTTTGGGCCCGTAGTTTTTTCAATAACATGCGGCATGTTTTGATATTCGCGAGACGTTGCCGCGTTTTGAATACACAGCACATCTAAACCTTGATACTGCCGGTCAATACAGTAGTTGGCACCCACACACTGCTTTATCTCGTCTACACGGCCCGTTTTAACTTTGGCAATAAAATGCGGGTCGGCAATGTGAGCGCGAGTCATACCTACGAAGTCGACATAACCGGCTTCCAGTATCCGCTGCGCCTGATTGGGGTCTTTAATGTTCTGCGCATGAATCACAGGCACATCAACCACCTCTTTAATACCCGCCGCTAAATGCAGGAAAGGCTCAGGCGGATAGCTCATATTTGGAATGACGTTCGCCAAAGTATTGTGGGTGTCGCAACCCGAACCCACAACGCCAATAAAATCCAATAGACCTGTATCATTGTAGTATTTGGCAATCTCTTTCATGTCGTCGTGGTTGAGACCGTCTGGATGAAATTCGTCGCCACAAAGTCGCATGCCAACCGCAAAATCTCTACCCACTTCTGCTCGCACAGCCTTCAATACTTCCATACCGAAGCGCATACGATTTTCAAAGCTGCCGCCCCATTCATCTGTGCGCTGGTTAACCCTCGGTGACCAAAATTGATCAATCATGTGCTGATGTACGGCTGAGAGTTCTACGCCGTCTAAGCCTCCAGCTTTCGCCCTCGCCGCAGCACTGGCAAAGTCTTTGATCACCCGCTGAATCTCTTCCACTTCGATGGTTTTGCAGGTTGCGCGGTGGACGGGTTCACGAATACCACTGGGGCTCATCAGATTGGGCCAGTTTTCACCGTCCCAGCGAGAGCGACGGCCCATATGGGTAATCTGAATCATTATCTTGCCGCCGTGCTTGTGCACCGCGTCGGCCAAATTTTGAAAATGTGGAATAATTCTATCTGTAGATAAATTAACGGAACTCCACCAGCTCTGAGGGCTGTCTACCGACACCACACTAGAACCGCCACAAATACATAATCCGCAGCCCCCTTTTGCTTTTTCCTCATAGTACTTAACATAGCGCTCGGTGGTCATACCACCGTCAGTGGCATACACTTCCGCGTGAGCGGTACTGACAACACGATTGCGAATGGTCAGCTTGTTTATTGACAGGGGTTGAAACAAAGCGTCGAACTGGGACATGGCGGTTTCCGTCTATAAAATTCGTGCAAATAGTTTAAAGAGGTGTAACTTCAAAGGTGCAATGGTGCGCATCACTATTACAGGCGCACTGGTTTTCACTGCAAGTCACTTTCATAGGCTGGCCCAAGTTGTCGCCCACCCACTCCATGGCACCGGCGAACCAACCGTCAAACATGTAACACACACTTCGAGCGGCATCGGCACCGTACTGCTGTACAAAAGCCGAGTGGTCAAGACGAACGCTGGCGGTGCCCGCCTCCACATCAATGGCACTTAGGGAAAACAAACCCCAGCCACGTTGCGACAAGCGTTTCAGGTAGTGTTCGAACACCGCCACACCCGACAGCCCGTGAGTTGCTGCCTCTTGGTCACACCAGAAATATGCAGACTTATGCCCTGCTGGAAACAGAATTTTCTGATATTCCTCAGCACCTAAAGCCTCTTCTACGGCTTTGTGATTGTTCACAAAAAAGTGCTGCGGAACATAAATCATCGGCAAACCGTCTGTGCGCCAAATGCCCGTTTCGCTATCTACATCAATTGGTAATTGTGGTGTACCCATATCTATGCTCCCCATACGTCTTTTAAAGTTCGAAGCCAATTGGCACCCATTACTTTCGCAATTTTCTGCTCACCCCAGCCCGCGCGATGCATCGCTTCGGTCAGATTAGGAAAATCACCCAATGTGCGAATTCCCTCAGGATTAACAATCTTTCCGAAGTCGGTCAATTTGCGGGCATAACCCTTGTCATGCACCAGCCAGTCGAAAAAGTCTTTACCGTGATCTTGTGTAAAGTCGGTGCCAATCCCGACGCTGTCTTCTCCAGCAATATTCACCACGTAGTCAATCGCTTCTACGTAGTCGTCAACTGTTGAATTGATGCCATTCTTGAGGAATGGTGCGAACATTGTTACGCCCACAAAACCTCCATGATCGGCAATAAACTTCAATTCCTGATCAGATTTATTACGTGGATGTTCTTTCAAACCCAAGGGCAGACAATGGGAATAACATACAGGCTGCGACGAAGCCAAAATAACTTCTTCTGAGGTCACGGCTCCGACGTGAGACAAGTCGCACATCACGCCAACGCGATTCATTTCTGCAACAATTTCACGACCAAAACCCGACAGGCCGCCATCTCGTTCATAGCAGCCACAGCCGACTAAGTTTTGAGTGTTGTAGGCCATTTGCACAACACCCACACCTAGATCTTTAAAGAGCTGCACATAACCAATTTGATCTTCATAAGCATTAGCATTTTGAAAGCTGAGAATAACCCCCGTTTTTCCCTGCCGTTTTGCTTCAAGAATATCTTCGGTGGTTTTTACCGGAATAATTAGGTCGCTGTTGTCTCGAAAGAAACCATTAAATTCCACGATATTGTTCATGGTATTTTGAAAACCTTCCCACACAGACACAGTGCAGCTTGCCGCCGTTAGCCCACCTAGGCGCATATCTTCAAACAGCTCTCGGCTCCAATTTGCGATCACCAAGCCGTCAATCACAATCATGTCTTTGTGTAGTGCTGCTGTATCCGTCATTGCCTTATTCTCCGCATTATTATTCATTAAAAATCAACAACAACATCGCCATTAGGGACGCTGCAACAGCTGAGGATGTAGCCTTCTTCCACGTCACTGTCGGTGATGCCACCATTGTGGCTCATGCTCACATCACCCGATACTTTCATTACCTTGCAAGTACCACAGATGCCCATGCCGCAGGCCTTGGGAATGTGCAAGCCCAATTTAGCGGCGGCTTCGTGAACGGTCTCTCCCGCATTGATATTAGAACTCTTACCCGTCTTGTCAAAACTAACGGAATATTGCACAACATCGCTGGGATCTAGCGCTTCAATATGAGCCTGTTCCGCCAATTCCTCAGCATCGTCCATAACGTCAAGCGGAGTGCTATTAAAGCTCTCCTCATGGTAATGCTCCATCGGATAACCGTGCCGAATCAATATGTCTTTTACGGCGTTCATGTAAGCTGCAGGACCGCAACAGAATATTTCACGGTCCATAAAATCAGGGGAAATAAGGTTTAGCATGGCGTCATTTAAATACCCGGTGTAACCGCTCCAGGTTTCGCCGATATCGTAACCTTCGCAAATAATCGATGGATTGAAGTTGGGAATACGCGAGTCCATATGCTCTAATTCACGATGAAAAATAATGTCTTTAGGTGCCCGCGCACTGTGCACAAAAACAATATCCACATCACCACTAGTATCAAAAAACCAGCGGGCCATAGACATCAAAGGCGTAACCCCAACACCGCCAGACAACATCAATATTTTTTCTGCTGCATAGTCAATGCAGTTAAAATTCCCTACGGGACCATGAACCGCAATTTCACCACCTTCGTCCAAGTTATCGTGCAGCCAACTTGAGCCCTGGCCGCGAGGGTCTTTCTTTACCGTAATAGAAAAGCTGTAAGGCACAGAAGGTGACGAAGAAATAGTGTAGCTACGCATTACCTGCTCGCCGTTAATTTCCAATTCCAGCGTAATAAACTGACCTGGCTTAAAGAAAAACATCACAGGCGACTGAGCCATGAAACAAAATGTTTTCACGTCCCAGGTTTCCTGAATGACTTTTATGCAACGCACTACATGGCGGCCATTCATCCAAGTCTGGGTATTAATCGGGTTCATAAATGCGGCGTTCATAGCTGTCTTCTCAATCGCGGTGAAGTAAAGGGGGGTGATTCTTGGCGGGTGCCATTGTCTGCCAGCAAAGCTGACAGCAGTTAACTAAAAACGACGTCCATTTGTCATTACATGCACCCAACTAGTGCGGGCGCAGTGCGTTCTGCTCTTGGCGGTTTACCATACTGACCGCTGTAGCATTTACTAAAATGAGGGGAGGTGGAAAAACCACAGCTGATGGCCACATCAATAATGGGCATGCTGGTTTGAAGCAACAATTGTCGCGCTCGATTCAAACGTAATTCTAAATAATAGCGTGAAGGAGAACAGTGTAAGTTCTTTTGAAACAAGCGTTCTAACTGACGTCTAGAAACAGTCAGGTAACTCGCCATATCGTCCAAGCTAAGAGGCTCTTCTATATTAGCTTCCATTAGCACTACTGCGTCCATCAACTTTGGCTGATTCACGCCGATCAAATAACGCAGCGGCACTCTTTGTGAGTCTTCCTCTGTGCGCACACGCTCGTGCGTAAACTGCTCCGATATTTCTTGAACCAATTTTGCGCCATGCAATCGGGAGACTATGCTCAAAAACATATCCATAGAACTTACTCCGCCGGAGCAAGTTAAACGATTTCGGTCCAGAACAAATAAAGTAGAAGTGGCTGTAATCTGTGGAAAACGCTCACGTAAACTGGACAAATTTTCCCAGTGAATTGTGCAGCGGTAACCATTTAGAAGACCGGCGGCCGCCAATAAGTATGCGCCGGTACACATCGCGCCCATCGGAATATTCTGACGCGACATAGCGCGCAAGTAATCCAACACTGGCTCTGCACTTTGGCTCTCAATTTTGTAACCACCACACACAAACAGCATGTGTAGTGCTTCAGAGTCGGCGACACTGCTATCAGGCTTTAACTCCAAGCCATCGCTGGAACATACCGCTTGCCCGTCCATTGTTAACACTGACCAGCGATAAAGTTCTTGCTGCGCCTTAAGATTGGCCATACGCAAAACTGCCACGGCGTTCGCGAAGGTAATCAAAGTGTAATGGGGCATCATCAGAAAACCGATGTGCACAGGACCGTCATTGGCGGTCAAGTCTTGATTGGGTTCAAACATCGCAACAACGCCTCTAGAAAGCCAAGGCGGTCACTAGGGAATTCCCTCAGTTGCTGCCCACCAATGACCGGCAGTTTAACACCGAGACTAAAATCTAAAGGCCGCCAAAAACGACAGAGATAGTGGGAAAAACGTCACTTTAGATCCCCTAAGCCCCGACGCTCATTTCTGGGGGCTAGACCATAAAGCTTGCGGTAGGCTGCACTAAAATGCTGCGTTGAAGTAAACCCACACACCGATGCCACCTCGGTGATCGACAAACGGCTTTGCTTTAATAGCTGCCGCGCCCTGAACAGGCAGGTATTCATATAATATCGAGATGGCGTGCACCCGAGGTGCTGCTGGAAAAGGCGCTCAAGCTGACGTCGCGACAATTGCACGTAGGCCGCTAATTCATCTAGGGAAATGGCTTCCTCTATATTGGCCTCCATTAAAGCCACCACATCTTGCAGCTTCGGAGAGGTGTGCCCCACTCGGTGCTTCAAGGGAATACGCTGTATATCAGCGCTATCACGAATTCGATCGTACACGAAGGCTTCGGAAATCAGTTCGGTCAAGGCCCTATCGTGGTCTCGGGCAATAATCTCCAGCATCATATCCATGGGCGCCGTGCCGCCACTGCAGGTAAAACGATTGCGATCGATACAATACAAATGATCACTGCTCTCAATACGGTGAAATTGTTCCGCCCAGCTGGCGAGATACTCCCAGTGTATGGTGCAGGTGTAGCCATCTAGAAGGCCTGCGGCCGCGAGCAAATAGCTGCCTGTGCAAATACCTCCCAAATTCACCTTGGCCAGCGCCTGACGATTTAGCCAGCGCAATATGTTTTTATAATCGCCCTTCTCAACGTCTATGCCACCACACACATACACAGCGTCAAACTTTTCTTGGTTAACCAAGCTGAAATCGGCCTCAATACGCATGCCGTCACTGGCCTGCACCGTGTCACCAAACTCGGTGATCACGCTCCAGCGATACAGGGTTTTACCTGAGCGCTGATTAGCCATGCGCAAGGGTTCTATCGCCGCAGAAAAGGCCAGTAAAGTGAAGTTGGGAACTAAAAGAAACCCGAAATGTAATGTGGGCGCCTCAGCCGGGGCCGTGATATTGGTTGACATATTAGCGCCCCTAACAAAAATCTATGCAAAGACCGACACAAACCTCATTGAGAGTATGAGCTGGCAAAAGAAACTTATAATAGGTAAGTGGATTAGGCGCAAGCGATCTTTTTATCTGCAGACAAAAACGCCTTTTGCGGAGCCGCAAAAGGCGTTAAAACTAATGCTGAAAAGGTAAAAGGAGCAGTAAATCTAAGCTGCGATCATGCCATGAGGGTCAATCACGAACTTAGTGGCCGCGCCCTGATCAAAGTCAGAATAACCCTTGGGCGCATCTTCCAGTGAAATCACCTCAACATTAACAGCCTTGGCAATATCGACCTTGTCCCAGAGAATTGCCTGCATCAATTGACGGTGATATTTCATCACTGGGCACTGGCCCGTGACGATAAAGTGGGACTTCGCCCAGCCCAAGCCAATACGAATGCCCAGCTGGCCCGTTTGTGCGGCTGCATCAATGCCGCCTGGGTCGCCTGTAACGTACAAACCAGGAACACCAATGCCACCGCCAGCACGAGTCACGTCCATCATAGTATTCAGCACCGTGGCGGGCTGTTCCTGATGATGGCTACAGCCGTGACTGCGCGCCTCAAAACCTACACAGTCAACACCGGCGTCAACTTCCGGTACGCCCAGAATTTGTTCAAGCATTTCTGGAACCGTGCCATCCTCCCGTAAATCAAGGGTTTCACAGCCAAAACTACGCGCCTGTTCCAAACGATGGGGGTTCATATCACCCACAATGACGCAGGCGGCACCTAAAAGATGCGCGGAAGCGGCTGAGGCCAAACCCACTGGGCCCGCACCGGCTATATAGACTGTTGAACCTGGCACAACACCCGCCGTAACCGCCCCGTGATAGCCCGTTGGGAAAATGTCGGACAGCAGGGTTAGATCGCGAATTTTTTCCATTGCGCGATCGCGGTCAGGAAATTTCAATAAATTGAAGTCGGCGTAAGGCACCATGACATACTCAGATTGCCCCCCCACCCAACCGCCCATGTCTACGTAACCATATGCAGCACCTGGACGAGCAGGGTTCACGCTGAGACAAATGCCAGTTTGGCCTTCTTTACAGTTGCGACAGCGGCCACAGGCGATATTAAAGGGAACAGAAACTATATCGCCTATATCTAAGAACTCAACATCTCGACCGCATTCAATGACTTCTCCCGTAATCTCATGGCCAAGTACGAGCCCAGGCTCAGCCGTTGTGCGACCTCGAACCATATGCTGATCGCTACCACAGATGTTGGTGGAAACAACTTTTAAAATAACACCGTGCTGACAAGTTCGCTTGCCAAGCGATAAGGTTGGAGTTTCAATGCTACGAACCTCTACTTCGCCAGCGCCTGAATAGACAACACCGCGATTTCCATGTTTAGAACACATATGTGAGCCTCAATATTTATTGGTAGTAAGTAAGGGCAGCTAAAAAAATTTAAGCGAGTGTGTGCTGCGTACTGCAGTAGACGCCTTAATAGTCAGACACACTTTTCTAAAACAGACCTATAATTATCCAATCCAGACATTCCCACTTTCAGTAATGTCTGCTTAGTTTTCGCGGAACCCTATAAAAAAATTTGCATGCTTATACCCGCCGACAAGAGGCGGAAAAGCTAAAGTCGTTTTTAGATAAGTCGCGGAAAAGGCATAACAAACTACTTATATATGCAAATTTGCCTCATTGTATTGGCCGCGCCAGTGGCCACCCGGCTTCAATTGACTTGAATCAAATCCTATTGCCACACCTCAGGAATAAGTCGGGAACAAGGTGGAAATTAGTCGTTTTTGGATAAGCACGCACTTGCCGCCAGACGCACACTAGCGCCGAATGAATTGAGCGAGATTAAGGATCAACATGTCGAATCAAAGCAGCGCCACCCAACTTGCCCGGCAAGCCATGGCCGAACAACTCAAACAGCATCCAGCCACATTTTCGCTGCCTCAGCAGTTTTACAACGATGAGGAAGTGTTTCAGGCCGACATGGAAGAAATTTTCGGCAAAGAATGGTTATTTGCCGGACTTAGTTGCGAAATTCCCGAAAAGGGCAGCTTTTTCACCTTAGACATTGGCAGCAACCCACTCACCGTAGTGCGTGATCAACACGGAGAGATTGGCGCATTTCACAATGTCTGTCGTCATCGCGGGTCAAAAATCTGCCAAGTAAAACAAGGCAAAGTCGCCAAGCTCGTTTGCCCCTACCACCAATGGACCTATGAACTGAGCGGCGAATTAATTTACGCGGGCAGTGAAATGGGTGAAACCTTCAAAACCAATGACTACCCCTTACACCGGGTGCATTGTCGTACTGCAGGCGGCTATATATTTATTTCCCTAGCCGACGAGCCACCAGAATTTGACGGTTTTCTAAAGGATTTAGAGCGCTACTTAGAGCCTTACGATCTGGACAACGCCAAGGTTGCCGTAGAAAGCACTATAATCGAGGATGCCAACTGGAAACTGGTGATTGAAAACAATCGCGAGTGCTACCACTGCAACGGTTCCCATCCAGAGCTTCTCAATACCCTACTAGAGTGGGATGACACTACAGACCCCCGCGCCACAGACGCGTTCAAAGCCTTAGTGTCTCGCAAAGAAAAAACCTGGGATGAGGAAAACATTCCCTACCAGCACGTAGCGCACGGCGAACAAAATCGGATGGTGCGCATGCCTTTGCTGGAAGGCACAGTGTCTATGACTCTGGACGGCAGCCCTGGCTGCAAGAAACTCATGGGTAGAATTAAAAACCCCGACTTAGGCTCTCTGCGCATTCTGCACCTACCAAATTCTTGGAACCACGCCATGGGTGATCACCTAGTGGCCTTCCAAGTGATTCCTCTTGGTCCTCAGCGCACTCAGGTGACCACCAAATGGATCGTGCATAAAGACGCTGTAGAGGGCGTGGACTATGATGTGAGCAAGCTGCGTCAAGTCTGGGATGCTACCAACGATCAAGACCGAACATTGGCTGAAAACAATCAACGTGGCATCAATTCTGTGGCCTACCAACCCGGCCCCTACTCTGAAACCTATGAGTTTGGTGTTGTCAGTTTTATCAATTGGTATCGCGAAGCCTTTCAGCAAAACGTGGCCGGACAGTAGTCCTGGCCACGTCACTTTTCCCCTTACAGGCCTCCTAAAAAACGACCCTACCGTGTCATTCTACGACCCAAGCAGTCTTTGACACGGTATTTAAACCCTCCTCCCCCTTAGAGCAAAAAATTAAATTCCCTTATTTATCATTAACTTATGAGAGACTCTCAGGCCGAAACATGAGCTTTAAGAGAACATTCGCTTGAATTGACATATGCCGTATACTTAGCTAGTTTTTATTAAACGGTCATTCAACAAAAACCAAAGAGCCCAGCAATGCCCAAGCTTGGAATGCAAGAAATCAGGAGACCCCAGCTGATCAACGCCACTATGGAGGCGATTGATGATGTGGGCCTTCAAGCCACTACCGTGGCCATGATTAGCAACCGTGCTGGTGTATCTACAGGCATTATTAGCCATTACTTTGGTGGTAAATATGGTTTGTTGGAAGCGACCATGCGCAGCGTCTTGAAGCAGCTTTCGAATACCGTTCAGGAACAATTACAAGCGGTGCAAGCCGACGACGTCCGAGGCCGAATAAAAGCCATTGTTGGCGGTAACTTCAATCGTGAGCAAGGCGATCAAAAAGTGGTGAAAACCTGGCTCGCATTCTGGGCCATGTCGATGCACGAGCCTTCACTGCGTCGATTGCAGCGAGTGAACGACAAGCGTCTGCTCTCGCACCTCAGGTTCGAGCTCAAACGAATTTTACCCAAAGCCCAGGCCGAGCTCGTGGCGGCCGGCGTTGCAGCACTCATCGACGGTGTTTGGTTGCGTGGAGCACTCAGCCCCGACGGAATCGATGCGGCAGCAGCACAAAGAATCATTGATGATTACTTAACAAAGTATCTACCCGATTGTTCTATGGCAAACGGAACAAAAACCAAGTCCAACAACGCAGTATCTAAGACACCATTCAATCCAATAACGACAAACATAAGATCGAAGGAGAGAAAAAGATGGATAGTTCGAAGAAAAGCAGGGCAAAAATGTACTCTATAAAACCACTGGCAGCAGCAATGCTTATCGCCACCTCAGGGGCCGCGAATGCAGCGGTTTTTGAGCTGGAAGAAGTGATTGTTACCGCACAGAAACGCGCCCAAAGTTTGCAGGATGTGGGCGTGTCTGTCTCGGCATTTACCGGTGATCAAATGAACGCACTCGGCTGGAAAAACAGCCTTGATGTAGCCGGTCAAACACCCGGCTTAGTGGCCACCAGTAACACTGGCGACAGCGCCAACATCGCACTCTTTTCTATTCGCGGTGTGAACCAAGGCGATTTCGCTGAAGGACAGGAAGCGCCCGTGGCCATCTACATGGACGAAGCGTACCTCTCCTCACCAGGCTCTTCAGGCGCACCGGCCTTCGACATCGAGCGCATAGAAGTATTGCGCGGACCTCAGGGTACACTTTATGGCCGCAATGCCACCGGTGGTTTGGTGCATTACATCAGCGAAAAGCCCAGTGAAGATTTTGCCGCCTCAGTGGACATCACCGCAGGCGACTACGGACAACTCGGCATTACCACCGTACTGAACGGCGGCCTCAGCGACAGCGTCCAGGGCCGCTTGGCCGTATACCACAGCGAAAACGACGGCTACGTAAAAAACGCCATCGGTGACGACATGCGCAATGACGACACTCAGTCGGTACGTGCGATGTTGAATTTTGATATCGACAGCGAGACGAGCTTGCTGCTGATTGGCCGCCACACACAGATAGACACCCGCGGTGGCGTTTATCACAACCGCGCCACCAAATCGACGGCCACCGGCCCAGTGTTTTGTCAGTCTGGCGACACTGATTGTGGTTCCGGTTTGAACTTGGTCAATGGCGTGCCAGTGCCCGGCGGACAAAACTTTTTTGGCGGCGGTAGTTTATTTGACCCAGCCAATGGTCAGCTGGACGACGGCATCGGCGACGAGCACGAAGGCTCCTTCGATTTCGACAGCGGCGTAACTCGCGACTCGAGCGGCTTGACCGCCATTTTCAACAAAACTTTCGACAGCGGCATCAACCTGACTAGCGTTACCGACTGGACTTCAAGCGACAAATCTTATCGCGAAGATGATGACAGCTCACAATACAATCTAGTGACCTACGTTTCTGAAGCAGAAGTAGAACAGGTATCACAGGAGATTCGCATCGATGGAGAAAGCGGTCGCTTAAACTGGGTGACTGGTGTTTATTTTCTGAGTATCGAAAACGACTTTAGTGGCGCCTTCCAATTCCCTTCCGACGCCTACGACCCAACGTTTTTTGCTGAGTCTGAAACGGATACCGTGTCGGCCTTCGGGCAAATTGACTACCGCATAAGCGACAGCTTGTTATTCACGGCTGGATTGCGCTGGACTCAAGACGACAAAAGTTTGTCCTACCGTCTAGCCGGTGCCGGCGCGGCATTTGATGATGGTTCTGGCTGGCTCTATACCGGCGATACCTATCGCTTTGACCGCAGTGATGATGAAATTTCTGGCAAGTTACAAATTGACTGGGAAATGAATGAAGACCAGCTGTTCTACGCCAGCTACAACCGCGGCACTAAAGGCGGCGGCTTCAACACTCCCTCTGATGGCTTTGCAGAAGGCACCAGCGAGGCTATCGGCTTCGACCCTGAAATACTCACATCTTATGAGCTGGGTTCAAAAACCACCTTCGCCGATGGCAGAGCGCGCATTAATACCAGCGTGTTCTATTATGACTATGAGAACTATCAGGGTTTCTTCTTTTCCGGCACAACCAGCCAGTTGATTAACTCTGAAGCGACCTTCTACGGCGGAGAACTAGAATTGATGTATTCCACCGATAATGGTTGGGACTTCATCGCAGGTATCAGCTTGCTAGACACAGAAGTAAACGGCGCGTCCAATGATGGTTTGAACACAATCGTTGATCAAGACGCTCTGTTGGCTCCCGACATCACGGCCAACCTAATGGTACGCAAAGAATGGACCATGGGCACCGGTAGAATGGCCGCGCAAGTATCGGCCAACCATGTAGGTGAAGAGTATTTCAACCTAGTGAATTCAGAAGCAACACAAGCCGGCGACTATACCCTCACTGATTTCCGTCTGAGTTACTTCAACGCCGACGACACTTGGGAGGCGAGTCTTTCTGTGAAAAACGTCTTTGACGAAAGACCAGTTACATACGGTTATGACATCAGCGACTTTGGCAACTACTCAATTTATGTTGTAGGGCCTCCCCGCTGGTTGAGCGTGAACTTTAAGTACAATTTTCAGTAGTCCACTTTGTGGTTTGCGCCCTTCTTTAGCGTGAAGAAGGGCGCCTTTTTATTTCCAATTTTCGATCTCACGTCTCTGACATTTGATCGGGAATTTTTACCAAGACGGCAACGCTGATATCCATTAAGCGAATGCTTTTACCAATGACACAATGAAGATAGACGATATGAACTTACCCGAACAACAACTGTACATAGGCGGACGCTACGTGGCCGCGAGCTCTGGCGAAACTTTTACCACCGTGAACCCAGCCACTGGCGAAACTATTTGCCAAATACAAAAGGCGAGTTTGCAAGACTTAGATCTTGCCGTGGAATCAGCTCGTGCGGGTTTTAAAGTTTGGTCACGGATGAGCGCTACTGAGCGCAGCCGCATTTTATTAAAAGCCGTTGCCCTGCTGCGTGAACGCAATCAGGAGCTGGCGGAATTAGAAGTAATGGACACTGGCAAGCCAATTCAGGAAGCCGATTGTGTCGACGTTGCATCCGGTGCCGACTGCATCGAGTTTTTCGCCAATCTTGCACCGAGCATCACCGGCCATCATATGCAACTTGAGAACGCCTTTGGCTACACTCGCCGCGAACCTTTGGGCGTGTGTGCCGGCATTGGCGCGTGGAATTACCCCATTCAAATTGCTTGCTGGAAAGCCGCCATGTCGCTGGCTTGTGGTAACGCAATGATTTTCAAACCCGCCAGCATGACCCCCCTTACTGCCCTAAAATTGGCGGAGATTTTCACCGAGGCCGGTGTTCCGGACGGCGTGTTTAACGTTATCTTTGGCAACTCAGAAATTGGTCAAGGCATGTCGCGGCACCCCGGCATCGACAAGATTTCACTCACCGGCTCCACCGCCACGGGCAAAAAGGTCGTGGCCGACGCCGCCTCCACACTCAAACATGTGACCATGGAACTGGGCGGAAAATCACCGCTGATTATTTTTGCGGACGCTGACCTAGACAACGCAGTCGCCGCCGCAATGATGGCCAACTTCTACACCCAAGGCGAGATTTGCACTAACGGCACGCGGGTATTCGTACACGAAGATATTCACGACGCTTTTGTTGAGCAACTGCTTGAGCGTGTCGCACGCATGAAAGTGGGAGACCCAATGGACCCAGAAACCCAAGTAGGTTCTCTGGTATCTGAAGGCCACATGAACTCGGTTTTGGAATTCATTGAGCAGGGCAAGCAAGCTGGCGCCAAATTATTGTGTGGCGGCCAACGCTCCAGCGACCCCGCACTCGCCAAAGGTTGTTATGTTGAACCTACCGTGTTTACTCAGTGCACTGACGACATGAGCATTGTCAAAGATGAAATTTTTGGCCCAGTGATGTCTATCTTAACCTTCCGCGATGAAGATGAAGTGATTCGTCGAGCTAATGATACCGATTACGGTTTGGCTGCAGGCGTATTCACACAAAATCTCGCGTGCGGGCACCGCGTGATTGCCGAGCTTGAAGCTGGCACCTGCTGGATAAATAACTACAATATCACCCCCATTGAAATGCCTATTGGTGGTTATAAGCAGTCAGGTTTAGGTCGAGAAAACGGGCCTACTGCCATTGAGCACTACACGCAATTAAAGAGCGTTTACGTTGAACTGGGCGATGTTGACTGCCCTTATCAGTAGGCCGTAGCCAGTAGGCCGCAGTTAGGCTTTTACAAAATGCTTAGGTGACACTAGCCAATATTTGATAGACAGAGTAAGCAATGACAAACAATCAATACGACTACATTATTGTGGGCGCGGGATCTGCTGGCTGCGTGCTGGCCGAGCGCTTAAGTGCCGACGGCACAAATCGCATACTGCTTCTGGAGGCCGGAGGCAAAGATAATAATTTATTCATTAGAATGCCAACGGCACTCTCATACCCAATGAATGACAAAAGATTCAATTGGTTTTTCGATTCAGAGCCTGAGCCCTTTGTTGACAACCGCAGCCTACACTGCCCTCGGGGAAAAGTGTTGGGCGGTTCATCGTCTATTAATGGCATGGTATATGTTCGAGGCCACGCCTGCGATTTTGACCAGTGGGCTGAACTCGGCGCAAAAAGCTGGGACTTCCGTCACTGCCTACCCTACTTTCGCCGCATGGAAGATTGGTCAGAAGGCGCCGATGAGTATCGCGGCGTAGACGGGCCTCTAACGGTGAATGCCGGCAACGCGATGACTCTAAACCCACTCTACCAAGCATTTATAGATGCTGGGGAAGACGCCGGTTACTTATCCACAAAAGATTACAATGGCCATCAGCAAGAAGGCTTTGGCCCTATGCACATGACTGTTCGCAAGGGCGAGCGCTGCTCTACGTCAATGGCCTATCTTCGCGATGCTATGAAGCGCCCCAATCTAACTGTGATGACCAAAGTACTGAGTCGCAAAGTATTACTTGAAGGTAAAACTGCGGTGGGTATTGAATATCAGCGTGGGAAAAACATAGAAACGGCAATGGCGAAGAAAGAAGTATTGCTCTGTGCCGGATCCATTGGCTCACCTAGCTTATTGCAGCATTCAGGTATTGGTCCCGCAAAAGTGCTTCAAGACGCAAACGTTGAAGTGCTGCACGACTTACCGGGCGTGGGCGAAAACTTGCAAGACCACTTGGAGGTGTACTTTCAATTCCGCTGCAAACAGCCCATCACCCTAAATGGAAAATTGGACCTCATCAGCAAAGGCCTCATTGGCACCCGCTGGATGTTATTCAAAGATGGTTTAGGCAGCAGCAACCATTTTGAAAGCTGTGCCTTTATTCGCTCCAAAGCTGGTCAGAAATGGCCAGACATTCAGTATCATTTTTTGCCAGCCGCCATGCGCTACGACGGAGATGCAGCCATCGACGGGCACGGTTTCCAAGTGCACGTGGGGCCCAACAAACCCAAGAGTCGCGGTCGAGTTAAAATTACCGACAACAACCCCGAGACCAAACCCAGCATCTTGTTCAACTACTTACAGCACGAACAAGATAGAGAAGATTGGCGCGCCTGTATTCGTCTTACCCGAGAGATCATTAATCAACCGTCTATGGATGCCTATCGGGGTGAAGAGATTCAACCCGGCGTTGACATCACCTCAGACGAGGCCATTGACCAATGGGTGAGGGAAAATGTCGAGAGCGCCTACCATCCTTCTTGCACCTGTAAAATGGGTGATCAGGACGATGCAATGGCCGTGGTGGACCCAGAGTGTCGTGTGCGAGGCATTGAAAACCTACGTGTAGTAGACTCGTCTATTATGCCCAGCATTACCAATGGTAACCTCAATGCGCCAACCATCATGATCGCTGAAAAAGCGGCGGATATAATTCTGGGGAAAGAACCGCTCCCCGCCGCCGACGTGAGCCCTTGGGTTGATCCCGAGTGGCAACACCGTCAGCGACAGAACTCACCCGCTCGCTCATTATAAATCGGACTTAAACAATGCAACTGATTCTCTCCACCGCCATCTTTGTCACACTGTTAACATCACTGGTCATAGTTTGGCGATGGGGGAACCTCAGGTGCGAGGGCAGTATGCCCACCTCGCTCTTTGCCTTCAGCGCCATACTCTTCACCTCCGGTTTAGACGTTGGCCTGATCATGTTTCCACTTACAGAATTTCCCGCCTACATCGAAGACAGCGCCTACAGTTTTGCCAACCCACTAGCCATTGAATTTGGTTTTTGGGGTTTTCTAGTTTGGGCCTTTTATTTTCTCACCACCTTTTATTTCTGCGTTGTAGAGCCTCGAGTAAAATTATTTGAAATTCCCATTGTTAAATGGACCAACAATTTCATCATTATTGCCACCTGTGCATTTACTGGCTTTCTATTTCTAAGTTACCTGCCGACCTACGTAGACGGCATCAGTCAATTTTTTCAATATGGTCTAGTCGCCGTGGTGGTGCTATGCGCCGTACTCTCCAGCACCGACGTAAAATACGTGAAAATACTCAGCATCTCCTCAACTTGGGTCTTTTTTGCTCTTATTGGCGGTATGTGGATCGCCAGTGACATGGGCTTAACCGGCTTTGTTGGCACGAGCGCACTCATCGGCGAATATTTCACCAACCTTCATCACTTTGTTACGCCCATCACTGACTCCCACGCCTTTTACCTTTTTTGGTGGTTTTCCTGGAGCATAATGATTGGTCAATTTGTCTCTCGTTTTGTAGGCTCAATTAAAGTCTGGCAATTATTAATTGCCCTGATGGTCATTCCCTCTATTCCCATCGCGGCGTGGTTTACCGTGCTCTACTACTATTTCGAAAATGAGATTGCGATTGGCGGCTACATCAAGTTTTCAATGGTGGTAGTAGGCACAATTTTTGTAATGAATTCATTAGACTCACTAATGAGACTCTATACCGTAAACCTAAATTTCACCGTGAAAAGTGTTGGCCGAACTAAATATATCCTTGGCAATTGGATAACAATGTCCGCACTGATTCTGCTCTACCAACTCACCCCCTTAAAAATTGAATGGGTGGGTTTGGTAGTTATTGCCCTTTATCTTATTGTTTACTGCTTACTTTTTGTCCGCAGGGATCAAGGGCAATTAATCAGCCCTACAGAGACTTAGCATGAGCTTATTAAATGGTGATTTGGCGAGTATTGCTGGAGGCTTATCGGAGTGGCGGAGCTCGATTTCTTTCGAGTCCGCCTTATCGAGCCTCCGATTGGAAAAACTCACCCTCAGCCATAAGAAAAAACACCCTACAGCTATTGTTCGCACAGCCAGTTCAGCCTACTATCGAGGTTCCGTAGATGTCAGTAGAACCTGTAGAAATATGAACTATCAGTCACTATCGAAAACCGATAGCAGGAATCCCCAAAAGTGAATGCTACCCCAGAATCCACAGGTACATTAGCTGACGCCATAGAGCACGGCGCGCGTCTGCTAGATCAAGACCCCAAGCTCGCCGAAGAACAGGCTAGAGCGATAATTGAAGTTTCACCCAATCACCCCCCCGCTCTACTGCTATTGGCCGCCGCTCAACGCCGCCAAGGAAATAACACTGCTGCCTTAACCGTCTTAGAGCCACTAGCTCAAACTCAGTCAGCTTGGGCCAACGCACAGTATGAACTGGGGCTGGCCCTGACCGAAGCTGGCCGTGGCGACGAAGCAATTGCCGCCTTGCGCAAAACCGTGAAATTAAAACCACAGCACCCCGATGCCTGGCGTCGGCTGGCCGACCACCTGCTGGCCACCGGTGATGCCACCGGCGGTGACGCCGCCTACGCAACACACATTCAATGCTCGGCCACTACACCTATGCTGCAGCACGCTGCTGCGGCCATGGTAGCCAACGATATTCCTAAAGCCGAAAGTGTATTAAAAGAACACCTCAAACATAGCCCTACCGACGTACCAGCCATTCGCATGCTGGCGGAAGTGGCCGTGCGCTGCGGCCAAAATGAAGCAGCTGAAAAGCTACTGCAACGCTGTCTTGAATTAGCCCCAAGTTTTACGGCCGCTCGTTATAATTATGCCGTGCTCTTACAGCGCAAAAACGATTCAGAAAGTGCTCTGGTAGAAGTCGAGCTCCTGCTCAAAGGCGACCCTAAAAGCCCGAGTTACCGCAACTTAGCGGCTGTGGTACTCAGCCGTATTGGCGAGTATGAGCGCTCGAGTAAGTTTTACGCCGAGTTGCTGGCCGAATACCCTGGCAATGCCAAAGTGTGGCTTAGTTACGGCCATGTATTGAAGACTGAAGGTCTACAAGAAGATTGTATTGACGCCTACCGTAAAAGTATCGCTCGCGATCCTGCGTTTGGTGAAGCCTATTGGAGTTTGGCCAATTTAAAGACTTTTCGCTTCAAGGAAAAAGATCTGGAGGCGATGCACGAGCAGCTTAACGACAAAACGCTTAGCGATGAAAACCGCTTACACTTCCATTTTGCACTAGGCAAAGCGTCTGAAGACAGTAAGAACCATGCCAGCGCTTTTGAGCACTACGAAAAGGGCAACGCCCTTCATCATGCCAAGCTCAAGTACGATGCAGATATGAACGCTACTCGGGTTCAGCGTTTGAAGACCAGCTTCAGCCGGGAATTTTTTGCCGCTCGAACAGGTTTTGGATGCAAGGCACCCGACCCCATATTTATTGTTGGCATGCCGCGCTCGGGCTCAACACTCCTTGAACAAATCTTGTCCAGCCACTCGCAAGTGGAAGGCACCACAGAGCTGCCAGATATTATTTCCATGGCAAAAGATCTGCGCCTAGAGTCAGGCAGTCAAGAAATTGTCGCCTACGCCGAAATACTCGCCACCAAGAACGCGGCTCAGCTACGCGAATTGGGCGAACAATACATTGAAAACACCCGGGTCCACCGAAAAACTGATCGCCCATTTTTCATCGACAAAATGCCCAATAATTTTCTTCACACTGGCATGATTCACCTTGTGCTGCCTAATGCAAAGATCATCGATACACGCCGTCACCCACTGGGTTGCTGCTTTTCGAACTTCAAACAGCATTACGCTCGAGGTCAGAACTTTAGCTATAAACAGTCTGATGTGGGCCGATTCTACCGTGATTACGTGGAATTGATGGCGCATTACGACGCTATTTTACCCGGCAAGGTGCATCGGGTTATCTACGAGGAAACCGTTGCCGACACCGAAAATCAGGTTCGGCAAGTTTTGGATTATTGTGGCCTCGACTTTGAACCCGCCTGTTTACGTTTTTTTGAAAATGCTCGGCCCGTGCGTACGGCCAGCTCAGAACAAGTACGACAGCCAATTTACCGAGAAGGCATGGAGCAATGGATGCACTATGAACAGTGGTTAGACCCACTGAAGGCCGAGTTGGGTGATGTCTTAAAGCATTACCCAAAAGCACCATTCTAGACCGTTATATGCCGTAATAAACGGCATTTATATTGACCTAGAGCTCGGTAATTTTCGAAAAATGATAATCGATTGTCGCAATTGGGTAATAATACCAAGGGGTGATCTGTTATTAATAAGGAGATCCATTCAGATAATAAAAAACCGGACATAAATAGACTATAGTATATCGTGGCTATTATAAAAATTTAGGAGCACAGCAATGCAAGATTCCCCAATGAAGAGCATGAGACAACTATTTACCAAAACCCCCATGGCAGCCGCCATATTGGTTTTAAGCCCCAGCGTACTGGCGCAAGAGGTCGATTTCTTAGGTATTGAAGAAGTTGTGGTTACCGCGCAAAAACGTGCAGAAAACATGCAAGATGTACCCATTAGCATCCAGTCACTCGGCACTGAGTCGCTGCGTGAAATGGGCGTACAGAATTTTACTGATTATTCTAAGTTGTTGCCCAGTGTTGCCATCACCCCTTCTCTCGGTGCCGGTTCTGGTGCCACTCTCGTGTATATGCGAGGCGTTGCAACAGGTGGTGACGGCCAGGCTACTACTTCTCAGCCCAGTGTCGGCATGTACCTCGACGAGCAGCCTATTACGACCATTCAGGGTAACCTAGATGTTCATATGTATGACATCGCACGTGTAGAAGCACTGGCAGGCCCACAGGGCACCTTGTATGGCGCCAGTTCTCAGGCGGGCACCATTCGTGTTATCACTAACAAACCCGACGCTTCCGAATTTTCTGCAGGTTATAGCTTGGAAGGTAACTTGGTTGACGGAGATGATTCAGGCCACCTAGCGGAAGGTTTTGTAAACATCCCCATCAACGACAATATGGCAGTGAGAATCGTGGGCTGGTCACGCCACGACGCCGGTTATGTAGACAACGTACACGGCACTCGTACATTCCCAGGTGTTGCTAGCACCACGGCCGATGACATTATATTAGACAACGCTGACAAAGCGAAAGACAACTACAACACCTTAGACACCATTGGTGGCCGTGTCGCTCTGCGTATCGACTTGAACGAAAACTGGACTGTTACGCCGTCAGCCATGGTTCAAAAGCAAGAAGGCGAAGGCTCTTGGGGTCATGACGGAAGTGGTTTTGCGGGCAGCGGTGACAACAAGGTTATACATTTCCAAGACGAGTATACTGAAGACCAGTGGTACCAACTGGGCCTCACCATTGAAGGTAAAATAGGCAACTTAGATTTGACCTATTCCGGTTCTTATTTAAACCGTGACTTTGAAGGGTCTTTTGACTACACCGATTATTCCTATTGGTATGACACGGCCTACACTTCAACGGGTTTCTACGCCGACCTACACTTCTCTAACGATGGCCCTCGCACCGTGCCTAACGCGCTTGTTCCTGGCGCTGGTACTCGCATGATGAATGGCGCTCACTTTACCAATGACGATGGCTACACCAAATCTAGCCACGAATTGCGTATTAGCACGCCTCAAGACAGCCGTCTGCGCGGTATGGTTGGCTTCTTTGTTGCCAAACAAACCCACGACTTCGAGCAGCATTTTAAAATGGACGGCTTGGCCGATAGCATGCAGTTAAATGCTAACGAACCTAACAGTAGAAGATTCCCAGGCACCATCTACTTAAACCAGTTTGATCGTGTTGATACCGACGATGCCATTTTTGGTAACGTAAGTTATGACATTACAGACAATCTTGAACTGACAGTTGGCGCACGTTTCTTTAAGCCAGAAGTAACCGTGAAAGGTTTCTTTGGTTTCGGTCAGGGCTTCACAGACGCAGGTTGGTCTAGCAACGGCGAGAACAAGTGTGCGTCGCAGGAAGATTACAAAGAAGCACCGTGCCTGAACGTTGACAAAGGCATTGATGAAAGTGAAAACATTGGCCGTGCAAACCTAACCTGGAAAATGACCGAAGACGCCATGGTGTATGCCACTTGGTCTGAAGGCTATCGTCCTGGCGGCATCAACCGTAACCCCGACGCAGGCGACTATAAGTCAGACTTCCTCACCAACTGGGAAGCCGGCTGGAAAACCCAGTGGAACGACAACACCTTGCAGTTTAACGGCGCTGTTTTCTTCGAAGAGTGGGACGACTTCCAAATATCCTTCCCTGGCGCTAATGGTATTACCCAGGTTGACAACGGCCCCTCTGCTGAAATTACCGGTATGGAAGGCCAAATCTTGTGGGTGCCTACTCAAAACTTGAACATATCAACTTCTTTCGCATTCATTGATTCAGAGTTGGTCGATGACTACGGCGGAAACGGTATCGTTTTAGCACCTGCAGGCACGGCTCTGCCGCTGACAGCGGAATTCAAGGGTAACATTGTAGCGCGCTACACTTTCGAACTAGGTGACTACGAAGCCTTTGTACAGGGTTCAGCAGCCTACGAAGGTGAACGCTCCTCTGAATTGGAAATCGCTGATAATGACATTACGGGCGATATCCCAGAAAGCACTTTAGTGGACCTTTCAGCGGGTATTCGCAACGACTCTTACTCGGTAGATGTGTTCATTAAAAATGCCACGGACGAAGACGCGGCACAGTTCTACACTTCACAGTGTGCTACTGGCACGTGTGGCGCTCAAACTTACGGCGTGCGCGCTCGCCCACGCACCTTTGGTATTAGATTCTCACAAGAATTCTAATCCCAATTTTGGGACTCGCCGGCTGCAAGGCCGGATGAGTCACCAAAACACCTAAACCCAGCGCCGTTTTCCCCACTTGAATTCTTCGAGTGTGGCGCTGAGTTTTTCTACACTGTCACAATGAACTCAACACCAAGTATTCAAGCCTGTGGGTAACACCCAGCAGCCCCCCTACCTATCACAAACTGATATACAGGAACTTTCATGTCGAACCCTCGTTCACTGCCTTTAACTCAAACAGTATTGGCCTGTG
>CAJWBQ010000034.1 GCA_913020115.1 uncultured Cellvibrionales bacterium | reverse complement strand
TACCCTAAGGCATTTTGTCCCGGGCACTCGTTTGCGATCGACTACACGGGCATGTTATTGCGCGAGGCGCCGTATCCCTCAGAGCAAGTGTTGTCTGTAACCATCGATATTGAGGCATTGCGACACTATCGCACTCGTACAAACCACAACTGTTGGATTGATGTACGAACGGAAGGGTTTCGTGAAATGTACACCAATTCAATTTATCCACCGAATCGTTTTCCAAAAGGTAATCCGCCCAAGGCATTGGTTGAAAAAATCTCCATTTGTAAGGAAGTATTTGATGACCTTTACGAACGCGGACAATTTACTCCCCCGGCCGGTGTAGAGCCCGGTGATGTGTCGAAAATGTTGCAAAAACGCATAGATTACGCGCAGGAAACTGGGCGATTGCAAAAAAGCTAGGGGGCGAGATGAAAGTTAAAAGCAAGTTAGCTGACATAGATTTTGAGTTCGGACATTTCGAATACAAAAAGGACCATTTAGTTATTCATAGTCACCCAAGTCAGCCCATGCAAAGTAAGGTTTACGTTAGCCCGAACGATGTTGTGTCTGCATTGGGAAAGATGCTGCAAGTACCCATGGTATGGGTATACCTAATTGGTTTTCCATTTTTCCTAATCCGTTATCGTCTGCGGAAAAGCAAGCGATAGAGTTTGCTGAACACATTGAATATTTATACTCGCAATTAATACAGAGGTTTACAGAATGACCAAGATGACTGGCGGAGAAGCCATAATAAAATCCCTTCGCGCGAATGGCGTTGATACTGTATTTGGCTTGCCCGGCGGGCAGCTAGACTATCTTTTTGACGCTATGTACAAAGAGGGTGATGACCTGCGTTTGATTCATACACGTCATGAGCAAGGCACAGCTTATATGGCTTACGGTTATGCAAAGTCGACCGGTAAAGTTGGTGTGTGTACGGTTGTGCCGGGGCCTGGTTTGCTGAATGCCGCTGGTGCCTTGTGTACCGCTTGGTCGAACTACGCACCCGTTCTGTGTATTTCTGGGCAGATACCCTCTACAGCGATAGGTAAGGGCTACGGAGATCTGCATGAAATCGACGACCAGCTGGGCATGATTTCACACATCACCAAGTGGGCTGAACCCATTGACCATCCCTCCCAGGCGCCGAGCCAAATTGGTGAGGCTTTTAAGCAGTTGACTACAGGTTTTCCTCGTCCAGTTGAAGTTGAGATGCCTATGGACATAATGGCGATGGAGTGTGAAGTTGAGGTTCTCCCCGGTGTTAGCAACTACCCAAAGCCGCCAATAGATGAAGAAGCAATTGCCGAAGCGGTGGCCCTATTAAGTCAAGCCAAAAAACCCATGATTGTTGTTGGCTCAGGTGCCCTTGAAGCTAGTGAAGAGGTATTGGCCGTAGCTAAAGCATTAGAAGCGCCGGTGATGGCTTGTCGCAGTGGTAAAGGCATTGTTTCGTCCGAGCACTATTTGAGCGCGAATTTCCCGATGGGACATCGCCTTTGGGGTGAAGCGGACGCTGTGTTGGCCATAGGTACCCGTCTAAACTGGCCATTGACTATGTGGGGCAAAGACGACGATCTGAAGATTGTGCGTGTCGACATAGACCCGACCCAGCTTCGTCGTATCTGTGATCCAGAGGTGGGTATTGTGGGAGATTCTGCCACAGTTTTGAAGGCGATATCTGCATCGCTTAGCAAACAGTCGCATCAGGCAAGCAGTCGCGAAGATGAATTGATCACCTTGAAGCATCAAGTTAATAAAGAAATCCGTGAAAAAGTAGGTCCACAAATGGCGTATCTTGACGTTATTCGTGAGGAGCTACCAGAAGACGGTATTTTTGTTGATGAAGTGACTCAAGTGGGTTTTGTTTCTTGGTATGGTTTTCCTGTGTACAAGCCTCGTCAACATATTAGCGCCGGTTATCAAGGCACCTTAGGCTATGGTTACGCCACGGCCTTAGGTGTAATGGCCGGAAATATGGACAAGCGTGTTATTCAAGTAAGTGGTGACGGTGGGTTTATGTTTACCGTTCAAGAGCTGGCCACGGCAGTGCAATATCAGTTGCCTTTGATCACAATTATTTTTAATGATCACCGATTTACTAACGTACAGCGCCAGCAGAAAGAGTGGTTTGACGGTCGAGTCATTTGCTCAGACCTGCACAATCCAGATTTTGTAAAAATGGCGGAAAGCTTTGGTGCCGCAGGATTCTCTGCCAATGATCCTGAGAGCCTTAGAGCGGCAATTCAGGAAGCGTACAAGGAAAAGGGGCCATCTATCATTGAAGTAGAGATTAATGATTTTTTCCCCGCGCCCTGGCCTTTTTTGATGATGCCTCAAAACCGAAAGCAAGTGTGTAAATAAATAATTGCGACTAAATCGAGCGATGCTGTGAGAGCACATCGCTCAGAGACGAGATACAAATATGTCAAAACTACTAGCGGTGCCTGGAGTGTTACAACTCTCGCCCTACGTTCAGGGTCAGAGTGTTATTGAAGGCGTGGAAGACCCGATTAAATTATCCAGCAATGAATCTTCTCATGGGCCTTCACCCACTGCACTTGCAGCGTATCAGGACGCGGCTTCACAATTGAATCGATATCCAGACGGTTCTCAGTCGGGGCTTCGCCAAGCAATCGGCGAAACCTTTGGCCTTGATCCCAGTCGAATTCTCTGTGGTAACGGTTCCGATGAACTCATACTGATGATGGTGCGGGCTTACGTCAGGCAGGGCGATGAGGTGTTGCTGAGTGAAAACGGATTTGTGATGAGTAACATACACAGTCTAGCCCAAGGCGGAAAATTGGTGATTGCACCTGAACGCGATTATCGCGTTGACGTTGATGCACTCTTGGAGCGCGTGACGGAAAATACTCGCTTTTGCACCATTGCTAATCCCAATAATCCTACCGGCACTTACATCACTGGCGATGAAATGCGCCGTTTGCATGCAGGTTTACCCAGTACTTGCTTGCTGCTGATCGACGATGCCTATGCAGAATATGTTGATAAAGATGATTATGAGGACGGTTCAGCTTTAGTGGACGAGTTCGAAAATGTTGTGATGACACGTACTTTTTCCAAAATTTATGGTCTGCCTTCATTGCGCATTGGTTGGGCTTACTGTCCGGCCTCTGTGGTGGGCGTTGTGGGTAGGCTTCGCACACCGTTCAATACCAATGGTCCTGCATTGGCTGCTGCAGAGGCCGCCATTCGTGATGTGGACTATGTGGCGAAAATTCGCCAGCACAACAATGAAAGCTTGGTCAGAATTACCCAAGCCGTTGAGGCGATGGGCATTGAAATAGTGCCAAGTGTCGCAAATTTTTACCTTCTCAAGTTTTCTGACGGCAGTGGTAAAACGGGATCGTCGGCGGCCGAGTTCCTCAAAGCTCGGGGTATTATTCCTAGACCTGCGGGAGAGTCAGCACAGTATCTTAGAATTACCGTGGGTTTGGATCATGAAAATGAAGCCGTTTTAAACGCCCTCTCTGATTACATGGCTCAATAAATTCGGAATGCACGATATGAGTAATACGTTTCAAATTTCTCCGGGTGTTCAGCAAAGAATGGGGCGCGTCCAACCTTTGTTGATTGATGGCGAATGGCGGGAGGCGCAGGGTGGTGCTACTACTGATGTTTATGGTCCGTCGTGTGGCTCAGTGATTTCCAAAGCAGCATCAGCCAGTGATGCAGATACTGAGTTGGCCGTTGCGGCCGCGCGCCGCTCATTTGATAGCGGTGTGTGGACCGGAATGACTCCGGCAGCGCGGGCCAAAATTCTGTGGAAAGTGGCTGATTTACTCGAGGCTTATTCGGCTGAAATTGCCGAGCTAGAGATGTTGGACGCGGGCAAGTTTTATTCGTCGGCAAAAGAGGGGGAGGTGCCCTTCGCGGCTGAGTGTTTTCGTTATTACGCCGGGTGGTGTACAAAAATTGAAGGCACGACTAAACAAATTTCAACAGTTCCAGGCCAAGATTTTCATGTTTACACCCAGAGAGAAGCCGTGGGCGTGGCCGCACTTATTGTACCGTGGAACGGTCCTTTGGTGCAGGCCGCATGGAAAATTGCTCCAGCCTTGGCCGCGGGTTGTAGCTGCATTTTAAAACCCGCGGCTGAAACACCTTTATCGACGGTCCGATTGGGCGAGATTTTAATCGAAGCCGGGGTGCCGGCGGGTGTCTTCAATTTGTTGTTGGGTGACGGGCCTGGAGTCGGGCAGGCACTAGCTGCACACCCTGACGTTGACAAAATTTCTTTTACAGGATCAACCCAAGTAGGTAAACGCATTGTCAATGCAGCTCAGGGGAACCTTAAAAAAGTTTCTTTAGAGTTGGGAGGAAAATCTCCTATCGTTATTTTTGATGATGCGAATATAGAAGAAGCCATAGTGGGCGCGGCGCAGGCAATTTTTTCCAATGCCGGCCAAGTCTGTGTAGCCGGCTCTAGGCTATATGTTCAGGCCAGTGTCTACGAGCAAGTGGTAACCGGCATTGCGGACATCGCTAAGCAGATGAGAGTAGGGGCGTCTACCGACCCAGAGCATAACATGGGGCCGTTAATTTCCGAAAAACACTTAAATGCTGTTAGTAAAATGATTGACCAAGGTGTTGCGGAAGGCGGTGTCATTGTTACCGGCGGAGGTCGCTTGGAGCTCGGTGGCGGATACTTTGTGGAACCCACTGTATTTTCCGATGTGAATCACAGTATGAGCATTGTTAAGGATGAGGTCTTTGGACCCGTGCTTGTGGCTATGCCCTTTACTGAAAGCGATGACATAGTAGCTTTAGCGAATGACAGTGAATATGGCTTGGCGGCCAGCGTTTGGACTCAGGATATCGGTAAGGCGCACAAAACGGCGGCCGCTATACGGGCAGGGCTTTTGTGGATAAATTGCCACGGAATTCCAGACATGGCAGTGCCTTTTGGTGGATATAAGCAATCGGGGTGGGGTAGAGAAAACGGCTATGAAGCTCTACTGCAATACACCGAGCTAAAGTCTGTTGTAGCGAAGCTCTAGAGGAAAAATTTGTGAAAGAAACTTGGCGTTGGTTTGGCCCTTCTGACGGAGTGAGCCTAGAAAATGTGGTTCAATCTGGAGCCAGCGGGGTTGTTACCTCACTGCACCATATTGCCGTGGGAGAGGTTTGGCCCTTAGGCGAAATCTTAAAAAGAAAGCAGGTTATTGAGGCTAGCACGCTGGAATGGTCTGTGGTCGAAAGTGTTCCGGTTCACAATGATATAAAGTTACGCAGTGGCAATTTTCGGCAGTATATTCGTGCCTACCAAGACACTCTTGTGAATCTCGGGAAGGCTGGTATCACTACTGTATGTTACAACTTCATGCCTGTGGTCGATTGGACTAGAACCAATTTGATGTACAAGTTAGCCAATGAAAGTTACGCGCTGCGATTTGTGATGGAAGATTTTGTTGCCTACGATGTTTTTGTGCTTCAGCGAGATCAGGCCAAAAATGACTATACCGAGGCACAAATTTCGGCTGCAAAACACCATTTCGAGTTGATGGGGGCGGAAGAAATTGAACAGCTGGAAAAAAATATTATTGCAGGCCTTCCTGGTGGTGCGGGCGCCTTTGACCGCTCAGGCATTGCCGCAGCCATTGGCGAATACAAACACGTTTCTGACGAGCAATTTCGGCAAAATTTGTTTGATTTTTTGGAAGAGATTATTCCCGTTGCAGAGCAGAGCGGAGTGCGTATGTGCATTCACCCTGACGACCCACCTTTTTCCCTGTTCGGTCTTCCGCGCGTGGTTTCCACGGCGTCAGACGCTCGTGCCTTGCTGGCTGCAAACGATAGCCGAGCCAATGGTTTAACCTTGTGTGCGGGTTCCTACGGCGCTCGTGAAGACAATGACCTAGTAGACATGGTGCAAGAGTTTGGCTCGCGTATTCATTTTGTGCATTTGCGCAATGTAAAAAGGGAGGGGGGCGGCTCGTTTTATGAGTCTGAACATTTGGACGGTGACAATGACATGCTCGGCTTAGTTGAGGCTTTATTAAGCGAAGAGCGGCGCCGTAAAGCGCTTGGCTATGAAGATGACAGCATTCCAATGCGTCCAGATCACGGTCATTTGATGGCCGATGACATAGATAAAGAGTCTAGCCCCGGATATTCATTGATGGGGAGGATGAAAGGGTTAGCGGAATTGCGAGGTGTAATGCACGCGCTGGAGAGCTACTCAAAGCGGGAGGGATAAACTATGCACACGCAAGAACGGTTTTTTGAACTAACAAAGAATAAGTATGAAAACGTAGGGAATGCAGTTGAACCTATGCCTCTCTCTTATGAATTCAGTGTTCCACAGTTGGCCAGAATTCAAGCCTTATCTGAACGCTTGGATGTCTGCCAAGAAGAGCTGATAAAAGAGCTATTAGACGGGGCATTAGGAGATGCTCACGAGGGTTTTCTCCGGGCTTTTCCTGAAGGCAGAGAAAAGGAAGATGAAGATCGAAGGTTGAAATGTCGAGTGAAATCTATTCTTGACCTGACGACAGTGGAAAACCAAGCTTCATGAGTAAATCTTTACTCTTCATCGGCGAATGCATGATGGAACTCCGCAAAGGAAAGGCGGGTAAGCTCGATTATTCTTTTGCTGGAGACGCCTACAATTCAGCTGTTTATGCCAAACGATGGTGTACGCAACATCAAGTGTTCTTTTTCAGTGCGCGCGGAAAAGACCAGTTTAGCGAAATGATGCAATTGCGCTGGCAGAACGAGGGCATTGATACCACCTTAGTCGAAGTGTCGGAACATCGGGTGCCAGGGATCTACGCCATTGCCACTGATTCTGAGGGTGAACGTCAGTTCTCTTACTGGCGCAATAATTCGGCAGCAACTGAAATGATGACCTTGTTAGAGCGGAATGGTCCGGATTATGAATTTCCAGACTTTGATTGCGTTTTCTTTTCTGGAATATCGCTAGGGATATTGTCTGACGATTGTAGGCATCGATTGTTAAATCTGATACGCCGGCTGCGAAAACGGGGAGCCAAAATTGCTTTCGATCCGAATTATCGGAAAAGCTTATGGCGGAATGAAGAGGAGGCTCGTACTTGGATAATGCGTGCCTATGAATGTTGTAATATTGCTTTCCCAGGGCTTGAAGAGCACCAGCAATTATTTGCGCATGAATCGCTTGATGAGGTGCAGCGATGTTTGGTGAATCAGGGGGTTGGTGAGTTTTTGGTCAAGGCTGGAGGAGAGGGTATTTTTGCATTTGCTAATGGCGAAGTCTTTTGCCACAAACCTTTTCAAGCCGCAGCAAAACAAGTTGATACTACGGCGGCAGGCGACTCATTTTCGGGGACCTATTTGGCCGCGCGTATGGAGGGGATCGCTCTGGACAGGGCAATTGATATGGGTGCCAGTGTGGCGAGAATAGTTGTACAGCACGAAGGGGCGATAGTGAATGTTGAGAACGCGTCTCTAAGCTTGGCTTAGTTGATGACTTTCTTCCAATTGGCCCAGTCAATGGTAACGACAGTATCGAATTTTCACCGATCATCAAATTACTTTCGACAACTTTGATTCTATCCAGTAATGTTAACTGAATTAATGTTGGTATGGATACTATGTCGAAAGCAAAAATTCTCATTATTGTTTTATTACTGGGGCTGACAGTTCACGCCTATCGCCTGTCGCAAGCCTCTGGTTTAATGCTCAGCCTTAGCCCTCAGGAATATGGTCAATGTACAAAGGTGACGGGGCCTGTCGGGCCTGAAGACATTACTATTGATGTTGATCGTAAGGTGGCTTATATATCCTCAAGCGATCGTCGTCATAATGCTGGGGCGGGCGAAGCGGAAGGCGATGGGCTGTGGGTCTTGGATCTTTCAAACCCTGGCAGTGAGGCCGTGCAGATGAATGTTGAGATCGACGGTGCTTTTCACCCTCACGGCATAGATCTATTGCAGCTTGAAGACGGCCAGCGAGAACTCTATGTGGTGAATCACGCAGACGCCACTACCGATGAAGTGGTGGTGTTTGAGCTTGACGATGAACATGGTCTTAAATTTAAGACTCGTGTCCGCTCTCCTGAATTCATATCGCCCAATGACATTCGAGCCGTCGCGCCCAATTCTTTCTTCGTAACTAACGACTACGGTAGCCCTAGGGGCTCATTAATGGCTACGTTGGAAGGCTATTTAATGTTGGCCAGGTCCTCTGTTGTTTTCTTTGATGGCAAGACCGCACAGGTGGTGGCAGAAGATTTGCGAATGGCCAATGGTATCGCCCTATCTGAAGATCAGAATACCCTATATGTAGCTGAGACAACGGGGCGACAGATCACTCGCTTTAAGCGGGGCGAAGACCTCAATCAATGGCGTCGTACAGACTCTCTGTCAGTAGACAGCGGCGTTGACAATTTAGAGTGGGACCAAGACGGGCGCCTACTAACTGGAGCTCACCCAAAGTTATTTGATTTTCTAGGGCATGCCAAGCAGGCCACGAACTTATCGTCGTCACAGGTCATTCGCTTTGATGTGAGCCAAGATCAGATGACCTTCGAAACCCTTTATCTCAACCTGGGAGAAGAATTGTCGGGCTCAAGCGTGGCGGCTATGCTGGATGAAGAGTTATTGGTGGGAGCCGTCTTTGAACCTCATTTCCTGCGCTGTGGGAAAGAGAGCTAGAAACGGCTGGAATACCACTCTCAGAACTACAGACTATACTGATTACTATCGATTTGTATTGTTAGATGTGTCAGGGAAAACTCTATTTTCCAATATATTTTCCAATCGTAGTGGGCGTCACTATAGGCATAATTGACGTATATTCTCTTCCTGTTCAGAGGGCGAAATTTGTTCGAATCGCAGATAGATGTGGCCGGTCACTGCTACAGAGTCAAAACGAGCGCCATATTCTTCGTAGAGAAGGCGGCTGCTCGGACAATTGCCTTGTTGCTATCGTTCTCATGTATCGCAAGCTTAAGCTTGGCTGAGCCTGTACGCATGGGCTTTGCTAACACCATCCCTCCCTACACAATCCCGGAAACCAGCACAGGTATTGAGCTGGACATAGTTCGGGAGGCCTTAGCGTTAAAAAATCATACGTTAGTCATACATTTCATGCCCTTATCCAGAATGCCCGGGAGCTTTGTCCTAGGCGACGTGGATGCCGTAATGACTGACTTTGGCACTGACCTTAGCGCTTTAAATGGGCACTATGCTGAACCCGTAATCCTGTTTAATAATCGCTTTTATTCTCTTAAGGATCGAAACTTGCGGATTCGCGAGCCCAGTGACATAAAGGGTTTGAGTATCGTTGCATTTCCGGGTGCCCAGAAGCGCTTCCCTGAGTGGCTTAAAAACGCTCAAGCGGAGGGCCTGTACCATGAAATTAAGGTCCAGAAACTACAGATCTTGCTGTTGTTCGCGGGGAGATATGACCTAGTGTTGAGCGATAAAGTGGTTTTTCAATATTTCTTTTCGCAGCAACTAAAAAATAATAATCTGCAAGCGAAGCCACTTACTGAACATGACGTGTTTGTCGAGCGTCCCTTAGATTATCGTCCAGTGTTCAAGAGCCAGGAGATTCGTGATGACTTCAACGAAGGCTTGCAGGCCTTGAAGTCTAGCGGGCGATATCAAGAGATTTTTGATGCTTACTTAGCTGAACCCCGGAAGGTGCAGTAGACACATTTGTGGTTTGAATTCGCATTATCAACGAAGATTTCAGGTTTTTGCGAACGAATGAAAGCCCCATGTTACTTGTAGAAAACCTTGGCAACAAGCTGGGGCTCGCGAAATGTTAGGCCTGAATAAAATCCTGCTCGCGTACTTCAATGATTGTTGGTACGTCAACCTTTTGTGCTTGTCTCAGTAATTCAATGAGATGCTCAATGCTTTCAGCTCGGTGTGCTGGGCAACCGTAACCTTCGGCGATTTTCAAAAAGTTTGGCGTGTAGATATCACAAGCAATGGGCTCCATTCCAGCGTCGACGAAGTTCTGCGCGATCATCTCATAGCGTTCATTATTCCAGACCACCACGGCCACAGAAATCTTTGCTTCAATCGCTGTTGATAATTCATTAATGGTGAACTGTAGGCCCCCATCACCAATCAAAGAAATCACCGGCAGATCAGGTTTGGCTAATTTTGCGCCAAAGGCGGCAGGCAGCGCATAGCCCAGAGTGCCATATCCTGTGGCGGCGCTAGCAAATCGGCGTGGTGCTGGCGCGTGATATTGCGCAGCTCCGAAGTAAGCGGGCTGGGTGGAGTCACCGATAACGGCGGCGCCTGGTAGTGCGACCTGAAACGCGTCTAAGAACGCTTGATAACCAGGGTGGTTTAGCGGCGCCAATAGTTCTTTAACTTGAGCAGTACGCTGTGAACCATTTCGCCGGCTTTCGTTAATCAAAGGTAGCAAGGCCTCTGTCGCGAGTTGTGCATCGGCCCTGATAGCTATGTCTGGACGCACATTGCGAGTTAACTGCGTCGCGTCGATATCAATACGGATAAGTTTACCTCCGAGGGCAAACTCTCCATTAAAGAAGAAATCATAATCGCTCTCAGAAAACTCCGTGCCAATACCCAAAACAACGTCGGCATCTAGGTAGAGGTCCCTCACGGGTTGATATGACGGACTGGTATCGACGTGCAAGGAGTGGTCAACCGGCAATATGCCTTTGGCATTGTGTGTGAGGCTTACCGGGGCGTCGAGCTTTTCAGCAAGCGCACGCACCCATTCAGCTGCGTCAGCGGCGCCGCCTCCCAATGCAATCACTGGTCTTTGCGATTCATTCAAGAGGTCGGCGGCTTGCTGAAGCTGTGCTGGAGCGGCCGCTGGACGGCTGGGTATGGCCCAGAGATCCATTGGCACGTGATCAGCATTCGAGGTTGTCACATTAAGTGGCATTGATATGTGAACGGGGCCAGGACGCTCGCTATTAAAAATGGCAAAGGCGCGAGCCATGACTTTAGGCAGCTCGTCGGCGCGTGCCAGCGTGTGGCTCCAAACACTGCATTCAGCCATGGCAGCCTGAAGGTTGCGTGTTTCGTGCAGGCGTCCCTCACCAAGGCCTTTTTCGAAGGTATTGTTGTCTGCAGAGATTACCAGCATGGGAACCGAGTCTTGTAATGCCTGCCCCATTGCCGTGGCGATGTTGAGCGCACCAGGGCCTGAAACGGTCATGCAGGCGGCGGGCTTCCCCGTGAGGCGAGCGTAGCCGTCGGCCATAAAACCGGCGCCCTGCTCGTGGCGGGGCGTCACATGGCGAATGTTGGTTTGCGGCAGTCCTCTATAGAGCTCAATAGTATGAGTGCCGGGAATGCCAAATGCGCATTCAATACCATAGGCCTCCATTAATTTGACCAAAATCTCGCCGCAAGTTGCCATGGATTTTTCCTTCGTGTGAATAAAAAATATGCAGCAAGAGTATACGTTTGCAGGCTGTTTGAAAAACGATTATTTCCGATGCCTAGATTCCAAATAATCATGGACTTTTCAGGTTTTTTTCAAGGAAAAATCCACTTATATTGACGAAAAGCCGCATTATTTATTGTCTAGTTGTGGTCGGATTAAATTGTTTAGGGAAAAAAGTCTGCAGTAACTCAAGGTATTGCTTTGCCAACAGGGTTTATTATGTCCCCATTACCCAATGAGTGGGTGAGCAAGTTGTTATGTGGCGGGCGGCTGATCTTGGTAGAGAAAGGAACACTCGAGCCCAAGTGATTTTCAGCCGCACATTTGTTTTTAAGTGCCGATGTCATGGTATTTATCCATAAGTGACAAACAATTACCAAGCCCAATCGACTTTACTCCTTTTGCTAATACCCGAAGGGACCCCATTCTTATACCAGTCGGTTTTGTTGTTTCTATTGGACTGTATGAATTCGATTAACTCGGGATAAGCATCGCCCATGTCGACATATTCATTGGGGTAATGCCAATCTTCGGGAAAGACAAGCGCAAAAGGGTAACCTCTGTCGTCTGTAAACGTGTCCAAGCCGTCAGCTATATTGTTGGAATTTGGCATTACTGGTGACTGTCCCTCGAGGTGGATTTCGTAATTCGTATCGAATACATATAAGTAGGGGTCAAAGGGCGCAGTATCCATCGCATCGAGGGAGACGGGGTTCGATAAGGCAATTTCAAATGAAAATTTGTGCCCTTGAATAACTTCTTCATCCCAAATGGTATTGGCGTAAGTTGAACTGGGGCTGGAAAACAACGACGTTGTGTTTTGAAAGATGGATATGTCTAAGCCCGATGTCGTGTCAATCGCATTAACTTGTTCACTGCCCTGACTCGAGCCCAAGGGAGCGTATAATTGGTAGGTGCCTCCCGCCTGAGATCCTTCTGGAAGAGCGATTCGAAGATGCCAGTTGTGGTCAAAAGACCCCCCCCTCGCAACCAGATACCCTTCACTGGAAATTGCGGTGACCTGCATGTCTGAGTTAAGCGAGAATATCACTCGATAGGCAACAACTAAATCATTGAAGTCGTAATCCCCGAGCTTAGGAAACTGATCTTCATAACCCACCATATAAAAGCTGTCCGCTGCAGGGTAGTAAACTTTACTGACAAAGGAGGCGGGAGCGTTCGTCAATACCACGAGAGGGGCGTCTGCCTGGCCTGCCGCCTGAGTATCTAGGTATTCTGCGTCTGATGCGATCAGTAGAGCGAGGTCTTCAAAGCCGGCGCTATAGTCGTAGAACGCTTCTGGGTCCCCTAAATCTTCATTAGTTTCTAATAGGGTAATGGCTAAGTGCACTGAATTGGCACTACTAAGATCTATATCAACCGGTATTCTTAATGTAGCGTCAAAAGAAGTACCGTTAAGGCCACTTCCTGTAATGTTGTTGGAACCGGTTCGACCTATCAGTGTGTGGTAAAACTGACGACTCTCTGTGCTCGTTTTAGCAAGTGAGCTTTTGGTTTGAGTGGAGAAGTTTGTGTATTCATAAACGCCTTCGTCAGTAGATACCGTTAGCAACAGCGCCTCGATGGCAACACCTTGAGTGGCGGCCTTTTCTGTCCCGGAGGCTGCCTCATTGACATCTACGCCCAATACCAAATCGCCATTGTTTTCACTCCTTAAGTGCTCAAGTGTTGCAGGGCTAATTGCCTTGTTACCTTGAGCCAGAAGCAGGTTAATATCTCCAGTACCTTTGGATATAGTCTCTTTAAGCCGAGTTGATTCCAATTCTTGTCCGGTGGCGGCGCCAAAGATACAGAAGCTTAGCAGGGTGCTTAAGGCCAAAAACCTTAGCTTTTTACTGAATAAATGATGCGTCATAATTCACCTCGATGATGTGTGTTTCGTCAGAAGCCAGTTCGGAAAAAATGTGTGCATTTAAAGGGAAGTCATTCACTGTTATATGCAGCGGAAGTTGAATTTCTCCTTCTTTGTTCGTTTGCCCTAGAAACAAAATGTTGCCGTCGCGGTCATTCATTTTTAGGAACCGGAAATTTCCCTGATGTTCGATCAAGTTCAAATCAATGCGAATAGTATATTTCTCGAACATTCTAATACTCGCCTTGTTAGCAATGACGTTGTCGGCTAGGCGAGTACTACTGGTAGATACGATCGGTTCTGTTGTGGCTAGATCTGCTGCGTCGACGTTTGTAGACAAACCAGATTCAGCTGAACCGCCACCGCCACCGCCACAGCCGAATAGCAATAAAAACCCGACAGTAAATAAAAATTGTTTTAGAAATATCATATGTAAACCTCTGTTAAAGGGACGACAGTTTCTTAAGGAGGTAGCATAAATCGAGCCAGAAATAATTCCTCATAAAATCAATGGCTTATAGATTTACTTTGAGAGGGTTTTGCATTCTGCGATGGAAGTTAAAAACCAAGATTGCCAAAATAGGAACAAACAGACCCCACCAGAGTGAAAATCACGTAAGAGGTATCTGTGATTTAGGTTATTACCTGCATTGAAGGTAGGTTTGTCTGGCTTACATAGTATGAGTAGGATCCGAAAAGAATTAGGAGGTGTCAGCTTAATTGAACATAGATTTAAGCCAGTATGTTTTTAGTCGGGGCAGTGTTGGCTTCTAACTCTATTGCGTCCCGCTGATTTCGCACGGTAAAGTTGTTGGTCTGCCACCTCTATGAGGCCATTAGTGTTTACTTCTGACTGATAATAAAAGCTACTAATGCCGATGCTGGCAGTAAGGATTTTTAGCTCACTCATAGGGTTGGCAATTTGAGCTTGGCGAATATTATTGAGAATCTCCTCCGCGAGTGCTTGGGCGCCCTGAGCGTCGGTGTTGGGTAAGATAACGGCGAATTCTTCGCCTCCATAGCGGCAAGCCATATCGCCCAAACGATGGATCTGGCTCTTAATAATACCGGCAACCTGGCGTAGACAGCCATCACCGGCTAAATGACCGAAGTGATCGTTAAAAGCTTTGAAGTGATCTATGTCGAGCATCAATAGAGAGAGAGGCTGCTTACTGCGTGCAGAGCTAGCCCATTCTTTTTCAAGGGTGCTGATAAAGCTGCGGCGATTGTTTAGCTGGGTCAAGCTGTCGATTAATGAGCTGGCCCTTAACTGGTCAAAAATAGATTTATTTTTCAGAAGTCGATTAATTTTCAGTACGGCATATTCGACTGACTTTTGCGAAATTACATCCGAACAACCCAATTGTAAGAGAGTTAATTCTTGTGTCTCAGTCAAGCTGTCAGTAAATAGTAACAGTGGACAATGGTGTTGTTCACAGAGGCGGCAAAACTCTTGCAAAGCATCCATCGCCTTTAGATCAATCTTCAGATAATTAATCAGTACAATTTCAGGTGGGGTACTGCTTTTAAAATGCTTATCCAGAGTGTGAAGGTCCTGCTGAAAGATAAGATCATTGTGGTGTCGTAGTGTTTTAGTAAAGTCCCAGAAGCTGGCCCAGTCACCAATGATCGCGACCTGAGGTCGTATTTGATATTGGCAGCTAAGGGTGGATTCAGAGACTTTGCCTGATTGGCCCTGGATGTATCTTAAGGTGTCGTTTTTACTGGCGAGCCCAAGACTAAAGTCGTTCTCGCTACGCTGGATCGCCGGTAGACGCCGATCGAAAGGGCCTTCTTCCCATTCTCGAGTCCAGTGGGCAATCTGTTCCGAACTCTGTGGCGAGATGCCTACATTATTGAGCCCCACTTTTTTAAGCAGCTGCTGAAGAACCAAATCATCTTCGATATTGCAGTCTTCGGCCCAATAAGCCCGGTAAATATGCTGTTTAAGCGGAAGGAACGAAGTGGGGTGACTCGTCTTTACTTGGCAGAGTAGCCGTTCCGCTTTGCGAACATTGGTGCGGCCTTGCGGTAAGCGAATTTGAATGTCGCTGGCCCGCTGGCGAATAACAAATATTTCTTCAGTGAGTTCAATGAGAGTTTGAGCGTGGTGATCTTCGAAATAGGCTGAGGGCTTGTGATCAACCAAGCACCAGTCTACCTGATCGTTTATGCCGGCTTCATCAATCCATTCACTAAGCGCGTAGCAGAAGGGACAGTTTAGGTCGGCATAAATTCGAATCACAGGATTATTCTCTTGTCGTTCGTATCAGTATAGCAAGCGCTTGTAACTTGTCTGGTGGGAAGTACAGTTTCCAGCCGAATTCGGCTTATGCTATTACCTGAAAGTAAGTAGCTGTGAAGAGGGTATCAAGACGGGCGCTGGTTACAGCGCATTCTGGTGGTGATTGGGAGGGCTTTTTAGAGAGTGTAATTTAACGCCGGGGTTCTTTCTTCTTAGCCTCTTCCCTGCATATAGCGAGTTCTTTAGGTGCAGCAATACCGATGGCGATGGATTTCTTCGCAAGGGAGAGTACGTGGATCTTGATGTTGTCGCCGATCGCAATTACGTCATGCATTTCACATTCGATTATCTGCAAGGCAAATTCCTTTTGCTAGATTGAATTTTCAGTATACTCGCACAATTCACGTCGTAGTTAAATATTAGTTATAACAGCCCGTATTTTTAGAATTTAGACGTTTGTCTATTTTTTAACCGTCATGGGCAGTGCCACAGTATCTAGCCGCCAGGCTGTATGTATGCACAGTATCAATCGCTTCCTTTCTACCGTTCTATTACCCTATACCGCAAAAATCGCCCGCTGTTGCCTCGCTCCCTTGCCTTGCTGCTTTGAGCCAATTTGGAATTCTGGCCCAAGCTAAGGTATTCATTGTATTATGCGCGCGCGGGAACGCATTAAACTTTTAAGCTCGGCTTCTATCGTTTGGATCAGGCTTATTAGTAAGCATAGAACTTAATGTTGGAACTCGCCAAGTGTAGGTTTTCAGCGACGATATGAATAAGCAATAGTGGGAACAGATATGCATAGAAGTTCTATGTTTAATAGCGCACTTAATTTAAAGCGCGCGCGGTCGTTTTTTTCAATGATTTTTAAGTACCTTCTTCTAACAATTATGTCCTTGGTGCCTATTGGCGCATTCGCTCAGTCTCAAGACTCTGTGAATCTAGCGCAGAAAATGTATGTGGCGTATTACGGCCGCGCGGGTGACCCAGGAGGCGTAAACTTCTGGGCGGCTCAGTTTGATGAGTCCAATAATCTAGACGCTGTTCTGTCGAATTTTGGTAACTCGCAAGAATACAGTGACAACTTTGCCTCACTAAGCCATGAAGAGCTCGTCACAGGGCTTTTTCAGCAGATGTACAATCGCAGCCCAGGCGCGGAAGGTTTGGATTTTTACGTCGCTAGATTGCAAAGTGGGCAAGCAACACTAGCCTCCATAGCAAAACAAATAGCTGACGGTGCCCAGGGCAGTGATACACTATCTCTAGACAACAAAATTACCGTCGCTAATGCCTTCACTAGTCGTATTGAATCAGAGCAAATTGAATACGGTTCTGCTGATATAAGTAGTGTTCAAACCCTACTGACGGCCGTCACTTCGTCTGCAAGTTCTGTTGATACGGTTCTGGCCGAGGTTTTAGCTTGGGTGTCGCAATCCCCAGCGGCGAGCGATTCGAACGTAATCATGACAACCAATTTTGGTAGCATAGAGATTGAATTATTTCCTGAGCAAGCGCCCATTACCGTGGCCAATTTCCTTGCTTACATTGAAACTGATTTTTATGATGAGTTGATTTTTCACCGGGTCATTCGCGGGTTCATGATTCAAGGTGGCGGCTTTGACATCGCTGGTTCACAGAGGTCAACCTTTGCACCTATAGCGCTTGAAGCTGACAATGGGCTTTCCAACGTGCGGGGCACTATTGCGATGGCTAGAACGAATGTTCCGGACAGCGCGACTTCCCAGTTTTTTATTAATCATGTCGACAACCTATTTCTAGATGCAACGGGCAGCGATGATGGCTATGCCGTATTTGGAAGGGTTGTAAGCGGTATGGATGTGGTGGATACCATTGCCAATCTACCGACCATTGCACTCGGTTCATTTGCCGATTTACCGGCGGAGCCGGTGACTATCGCGTCTGTTGTGCTCGCCAATGCAAGCACTGCCACTCCTCTTGCAAAGGCTGGTCCCGACCAAAGTGCAAATACTTTTCAAGCCGTGTATTTAAACGCCAGTGAAAGTTCTGATTCTGAAGAAGGCTCGCTGAGTTATTCTTGGACTTCCCTAGCGCAGCCATTGGGATCCAGTGCTGTATTGTATGCCAGAACAAGCGCGAACCCGTACTTCACCCCTGATGTTGCAGGAGACTATGTGTTCGAGTTGATTGTGAACGATGGCACTGAGAACCGCTCTACCGAGCGTATCGTCATAAGCGTATCTGATCTCGTTTTCTAACAATACACAAAGGCTTATATCAATTTAAATTTCGGAATATGCGGTTTGAAGCTGTAATAGAATGATCTGGAAATTATCGTTATCGATCAGAACCGCATCCAGACTGGGTGCGGTTTTTTTACGTCTTAAGAAAAGGGCTGATGTAAGGAAAATGCAAAACTCATGAAAATCGAACTCTGTAGAGAGACTTAAGGCCAAGACCATCAGTACCTAGGAATTAGTGAAGATTTATAGATACAGATCAATGTATTGATGTGTGAGGGAAGTATATTAACCAGAGATATACTTAACGTGTTAAATAATCGTTTTTTCGTCACATACAGGGGTCAGATTATGGGTGAATTGGTACTTGCCGCGAAGGTTACGCATGTTCCATCAATGTTTATATCTGAGCAAGATGGGCCACATCACGGCTGTCGTGATGCCGCGATTGAAGGCTTGAAGCGTATCGGCAATCTGTGTAAAGAGCGTGAAGTTGATACGATCATTATTGCTGATACTCATTGGTTGGTTAACGCTGGGTTCCACATAAACGCCAAGCCGGATATGTCTGGAATTTTCACCAGTACAGAGTTCCCGCACTTTCTCAGTAATATGTCCTATAAACACATTGGTGACCCCGAATTGGGGCAGTTGATCGCAGAGTGCGCCACGAATAATGGTGTTCCAACCCTCTGTCATTACGAAGTTGATACGCTGGACGTTCAATACGGAACCCTTGTGCCGCTTCGCTATATGGGAATCGAGGATGACATTAAGGTGGTCTCTATTGCGGGTTGGATGTACGACGCTGAATTGGAAGAGTCCAAAGCCCTTGGTGAAGCCATTCGTCAAGCGATAGAGAAATCTGATAAAAGAGTGGCGTTTCTGGCCAGTGGTTCTCTGTCTCATCGCATTCCACCCAATAAAATTGTTGGCGACTATTTGTTCAAAATTAGCCGGCCCTTTAATCAGTCGGTCGATTTAATGGTACTGGATTTGTGGCAGAGAGGCCAAGTTAATGAATTTTTGGACATGCTGCCAAAATACGCCAAAGACTGTGATGGCGAAGGTGGTATGCATGATACCTCAATGCTCTTTGGTCTTTTGGGTTGGAGAGATTATGAAGGTTGTGCAGAAATTTACACAGACTATTTCCCGAGTTCCGGTACGGGTCAGTGTAACGTAGTTTTTCCGGTAATCTGAAAGTTGCACTCCGGTTTATTTTAAATAGACCCCGCGTTTCGCGGGGCGGCTGATGTAGCTAAATATTGAGGTTAATGTTTAAGCACTGATGGGAGTGGCCACTGGCCATTCAGAACGCTTTTTTTAGGTAAATATAAACGCATTGTAAGTGCGAATTCACCGGCAGGCGATGGCAGCCAATTAACCTTGTTTTGTTTCGGTTGTTCATTTTGAATCAATATTTCCAATGTGCCGTCAGCCTTGTAATGCAGGGCATCACGATCACCAATCGCGTAGCGATGAATGGGGTTGTCAACCAAGAAACCTTGATCATCATACATTGTGAGTGACCAGAATGCGTTCACTGGCGGTGCTGTATCGGCAGTGAATTTAATGGTGTAACTATTCTTACCGGATAAGGGCATTAGCTCGGAGTCTAGAGATGTATTTGGGTAGACGGCTTCTTCCGGCGGCAAGGCTCCTAAACCTATTATCGCAACGCCTGTACGCACTTCGTAATTAGCGTCATAACGACCTAGCCCCTGTCGTCGAATTGCCCAAGAGTTTTCCAAACCAAAGCCTTCGTCTAGGCGCTCTTTAATTTTCTTGTGAGTGATGTCTATGGCCAAATCCGCCAACATTCGCCCAAACCAACCGTGTGCGCTGGCGTCATAATGGCCAGGAGTGATACCTATCGATTTTAATGTCTTAAGTGCTTCTTGATCGTGGCTCAATGGTGATTGTTCATTCAGCAATGTGGCTAGCGTATTGAATAGATCTGCGGCGTTGAAATCGTCAATTATTTTATAGGGGTTGGTGGTCGAACCGCTTTTACTTACTGACTCTACTTTGGATTCAGCCGCGATGCCTTGTTGCCATTGGTTCAGTGAGGCCAATGAAAATCTCTGCTGTAGCTTTGCAACGGCAGGAATATCTTCTTTGCCGTTGGTTTGTATACGTTGAATCATCCACACCATATTGGTCGGTGATTGTATTACCTCTAAACCGTCGGGTATATCGCCCTGCCAATCAGGGCCAAGCAAGGCGTACTCCCCCGCCTTTGTACCCGTGGTACGCTTGCCTACTTCTGCAAAAACGTTCGTCCATGCGTCCATAAAAGGGGAAACGTAATAGCGCCCATCTGTATCCGGCACTGATAAAACTTGCGGTTCATCGGCCAAATTCAACCAGGCAATGGTGTAGAGCGTATCAACGTTAGGGCGTACAACATTTCTAAATGTATGATCAGGGAAATAACTAATATGGTTTAATTGATTTTCAGCGAGACCATTAAACAACATAGTTTTTTTGGTTTCATTCATGATTAATAGGGGGTAACCATAAATGTAGGCGGACGCCATGGTTTTGATTGAACTCACGGCCTTAAAACCTACGCCCACACAAAGAGCGACTGTTAGAAATATCGCTATAGTAAAATTTTTGTTCATACTCAACATCCTGAAATGACTAGAGTGGATCTGCGTATTAGTTTTACGCCTGTCCAAATAATAATTGGTCTAAATCTGCGGTCTTGAAGAGAAAGAATTTACATTAACTCACGCGACTCTATTTCCTCAGAATTTGCGGGTAAACTCATCATAAGGCCATCAACTCCCACTGTTATCTCGCCTTTGTATACCTGGTCCACTCCGTCCAAGAATATCGCCTCCATTCCCGGAGCAATTAAGGCCGGCACCACGTGATAGAACAGCAAGTGCCCAACGCGCGCGTCCCTAGCGATTTCGGCAACCTCAAGCGGTGAGGCGTGGTAGTCAATAATATCGTGGGTGATTTTTGCAATGATGGCGATGCCATTTTTCTTCGCGGCCCTGTTCATAATACCAACCAGTTCTGGGCTCAAGGCCTCGTGCACGAGTAAATCAATGCCGCTTGACATTGCTTCTAGGTTGGCCGATTTAGCAGTATCACCGCTCACCACTACTGAACGCCCTTTATAGTCAAAGCGATAAGCCACAGCGGGAGAAACAGGTTCGTGATCCACTGAAAATGCACTAACAGTAAGCCCTTGCTGTTCAAAAACAATCACTCGTTCGCCAAGTTTGGGTGAGCTAAATTCCTGTGCAATCATGCCAGCTCCTGACAGTGGTGCTACTAAGTCACTGTGATGCGCGTGTCGATAGAGAGCGTCCTGGGCGTAACTTTGATTAAACCCATCCACAACGGCCTGTGTACCTTTGGGGCCAATAACTGGTAGGGGAGACGTATTTGCCGCGTTTACCCATCGCATCATCGCTAATTCACCCAGACCATCAATGTGATCAGAATGAAAGTGGGTCAATAATTGTGCGTCAATTTCACCTTGAGGAAACTGCATGGCGGCGAGATTCCGGCTGCCGCCACTTCCGGCATCGATAGTCAGCACGGTGTTGCCCGCGACTACTGCCACACAAGGTCCTGATCGCTTGGGGTCTGGAAGTGGGCCCCCGGCGCCACATAAAATAACATGCAGGCCGTCGTCCAAATCGGCAAGCAGATTTAGGCCGATACGCTGTTCGGCAATTCGTTCAATAAGTGTTTTACTCAATGCGATACGCTGGCTATAGATAAGTACGGCGGCCACGGCGACAAAAAAAATACCGACAGAAAACTTTCTACTCATATTTCTCTCCAATTCGACAATCAAATTTTGTTGTTGTTTTGCTTGCTGTTCTGCCTTCGTTTTCTGCTATGGCTTTTATGAGAGGTTCGATGCGCCTTAACACTCTCCATCCTAGAGCTATTGGCGGCGAATAACTTGTATTTTTGCGCAATAAACTTGTAATATAGCGCGAGTAATGGGGAGAGCAGGTGTGACAGATAACGTTCGTAGTTATGTACTGGAAGGTGTCTCTGAGCTCATTGAGAGCTGTGGGCAGAACCCTGTCGATCTCGCCTTAAGTGTGGGTTTGAATCCCGAGGCCTTATACCAAGCAGACCTTCTTATCAGTGAAGTGAAGGTCAATGACTTGTTTGAAGAGGCGGCAAGGGTTTGCGATGAGCGTTTTTTTGGCCTCAAATTAGCTAAGAAAATTGGGCTTGATACGCTTGGGCCACTCTGGCTTCTGGCACGCAACGGTAGTTCTATAGGCGAAGTGTTGAACCTGATATCAAATAATATGGCTTTGCATTCCCAAGCTTTGGGCTGCCATATAGTGGATGAAGGTGACACGGGTTTTTCATTGAATCTGGAAGTTAAGCGCTTGAAGCTTGGAGCTGCATCTCGGGCGCCCAAAAATACCTCCACTGTCCAGGTCGTGGAGCTGTCTCTGGCGACGTTTTGTTTAGAGTTACAAAAGTCTCTGGGCGAGGGCTGGTTCCCCAGCTATGTGCAGTTTCGGCATGGCCACTCACTTGATACTAAGCCGCTTCAGAAAATTTTTGGTCAAAACCTTTACTTTAATCAAGATGTAACGGCGATTCATATAACGCGGGAAGATTTCAAGCGACCGAATTATCGAAATCTAAGCAACACCATTTCTCCTTTGGGTAAAAAAGCTATTGAGCGACAGCTGGAATCCAGCATTGGCCAAAGTTCGTCATTTGTGCCCCGGGTCGAACGGCTTATCCGCCTGCTTATCAATGATCAAGGAGCTTCGCTAGCAGAGGTCGCCAGGGCTTTGAATTTACCTCGACGAACTCTGCAATATCGTTTGAAGCAGTACGGCACAACGTACCAAACGCTTTATGATACAGCTCGCTTGGACTTGGCTAGGCACTACCTCTCGAAATCCGAGTTATCGATTACGGCCATTGCGGAACGTTTGCACTTTGCCGATACGGCGGCTTTGTCAAATTTTTTCAAGAGCCGAGTTAGCCACTCTCCCCGCGAGTACGTAAAAAAAGTACGTGCGTTGAGAGAGTAAGTGTCCTTTGCAAGTTCAGGTCAGATCGACGAATTTTTATGCCGACGCCTTCAGCACCGTTTCAAATTCTCGATTGTCATCACCTGAAAGTGCCGCCCTATGCAATTCGGAAATAACGGAATTGTCGAGGGTTTGAGTTTTTGACAAACTAACGATGGACATTAATTGAGTGCTTGTGCGCGCTCTTGTATCTCCATACCCTTTTACTATTCGACCACACCTAGCAAGCTCTAGAGCTGTCGCTGGGTTTTCTTTGGCCACTGTCTCTATCGCGCTTAGCCAGGATGAAATCATTCCGTATTCGTGTTGATAGCCAAGCGTGGAGCGTCGGAATTTTCTTAAAAAAGACAAAAATCGCAAAGAAAAATAGATCGGCAGGCTATTCGTTCTGAGTTTTTTTCCGCCAGAAAATAGATTTAGCGTGGCGCGACAAAATTTGCTGTCTAATGCCCAAGAGCCAATGGATGCAGGCAGCATTGCGCACATTTCTTCTACTCTGGGTTTAAAGAATTCAGTAACGTGAAATATTTGCCCTGGCATGGCTTTCACTTCTTCGCGAATTTCGTCCATGCGAGAATCGCGAATTTTTAGCTGTGCTACACGAGATATATCTTCGAAGCACATCCAGAGTGCTAGATAACGAGCAAGGGTTTGCAGCAGCTCATAGTCATTGGCTCCCGTATCGAGGGCTATAAATCGTTCCAATTCGTCCAAGTATTGCTCAGCGTAGCGATAGTCTTGATAGTCTAGAGTTTTTTTCAAGCCTTGATAGGCAATCTCATGGACGCTTTTGGGAAGCTTGAAGACTAAGCGATCGAGCAAAGCCTGCCCTTGTATTGTAGTGCCTCTGGGCAATATGAACTCTTTGCTGACTTTGGCAGGGTCAAAATACTCGACCTTAACATCTTCCTCATTTGCCGAAAGTGCGATTGCTGAATTGTAGCTGGCATTAAAACAGGCAAGGTTTGTTTCAACCGCTTTGCCGGTATTGCGAATAACCTGCTCGTAGCTTTCCTTGGTGAATGGCAGTGCGCCTGAGCCTGCTAAGGCTCCCAGTAATCCGGAGCTGATGACCGAGTTATTGCGTTTGGCGAGATCTTGCATGTCAAAGCGAACGAAAGATTTTGAATACTTCTCGCCTAGTTTCAGTATTTCGTCTGAATTAATAACCCCATCGCCTAGATCGGCTTTCTCGGTGATGCCAAATACCCGATGAGTTGAGCTTATAAGGGTGGTTCTCTCAGGTGTGATAAATCCTCTTTGCAGCATTCGGCCGGCTTCGGCAATTTCTGAACTAACCGCAATATCTATGTCACCTTGGGCGGGGAATAAGGACATAACCGGCTGTTGCTTGGAGGCTTGGTCGCGGGGGAACAATTCAATGTAATAAATTGTGGCGCCAGTTCGCTGTGCCACACCGGCAAGAGAAGTGGTCTGCGACATCCAACCATTTGCTTCGGCAACATCGATCAGCCAGGAGGTAAATACACCGCCGCCTTCGCCTCCCAATGCCGCAGTGACGATATTGATGGTTCTGGGCTTGCTCGGAATATTGCTTTGATTATCGTTTTTACTCATAGTGAACGGGCTTGTTTTTTACGCATATCACTGCGTTGAAAATAGTGAATAATCCCTTGTCGAACCTGTGAAAGTGCTTTATCTAGCCAGGTAGGATTGTAGACAAGGGTAATTCTTGAAAATGACGGGCATAAAACAGCGGAGTGCACGTTGTCACCGCAAACTCCACAACCTACGCAGCTGTTGTCTACATAAGACACCGGGTCTAAGCGCAGCGGGTCGGGATTGTCTTTAATGGTTAGGGAAGGGCACCCAGACAGCCTTATACAGGCGTGATCACCCGTGCAAGTTTGGCTATCAACATAAAAGCGCGCTCGCTCCGTTCTTTTACCATCGGCGACGGCTTTGTTCATTAAGGGTTTTATGCGACGCTGTCTGTTAAGCATGCATTCGCCTTCGGCGATAATAACTTTTAGGCCGGGCAGATCCGATTGTAAAGCCTCTGCGAGAGTGCTTTTCATATCCTCAATGCCGTATGTGCTCAGAATGCGTATCCATTCAACGCCCGCGCCGCGGCAGGCATTTTCAATAGATTGAGATTGGTCTCGCTCAGAGCGCTCAGCATCCATGGTGGTTGCTATGAGGTTAGGTTGCAGGTGAGATGGAATATCTTGCCCGCCCGTCGCGGCCGCATAACCGTTATTGATGACAATTAAGATTCCGTCGTGCTTGTTAAACACAGAGCTGACAACACCCGAGGTCAAGCCGTTGTGCCAAAATCCGCCATCACCCATGATACTAATAGACTTGTGGGGTAGGGCGGCGCGAATACTTGATGAGCTGGCAAGAGACAAACCATAACCCATGATGGTATTGCCGAGGTTAAAGGGCGCTAAGGTCGCAAAAGAATGACACCCAATGTCGGAGCTAATATGCAATGGGCCAAAATCTTCTTGAACTTGTTTTATGGCGCTGAACAAAGGTCTTTCTGGGCAACCCGTACAAAGACCCGAGGGTCTTGGAGGCACATTCTCAAGCAGCGTTTCATGCTCTTGGTCGTCAAGCGGTGAGTGGAGGGCATTAATGTCATTGGTTTGTAGCAATACACTGGCCGACAAACCCGTTTTTTCAATAAATCGACTGAGACCCAGAAGCGTGACTTGCCCTGTGTATTCCCCGGTTTGTGGGAATATATCTTTGCCGTAGATTCGAGTTTGAATATCCTTTTTTCTCAGCAGCGCATGGATCTCCGGTTCAATATATGAGGGCTGCCCTTCTTCGAGTAATAAAACGTGTTGTTTAGTCGCACAGAAATCAATTACTTCACTTGGCACTACAGGGTAAGCAACATTCATCACATAAATTGGGATGTCTGTATTGCCAAAACAATCGGCTAAGCCGAGACGTTCAAGAGCCCGCACTACCGTATTGTAGGTGCCCCCGCAAGTGATTATGCCGAGCTGATCATGCTTGCCAGGGAATAACTCATTGAGTTTATTTTCTTCAATAAACTGGATTGCAGCAGGCCAGCGATCACGAATTTTTTCCCGTTCCTGCTCATAAACATGAGGCGGTAAAATTATTTTTTCCGGTTCTCTATTCGGCGTAACTGGATTGAGAGCACTAAAATCGGGCCTAAGGTTATCGCTTGCTTCGAATTCCCCAGTTACATGGCAGCCGCGTATCCGCATCATGTAAAAGATGGGAGTGTTACTGGCTTCAGAAAGTTGAAAGCCCTTTTCAATCATATCGACAATGCTGGGCAAATTAGGTCGTGGGTCCAACAGCCACATCTGTGCTTTCATAGCGAAGGCGTAGGTTCGCTCCTGCATGATGCTAGACCCTTCGCCATAATCTTCACCGACAATGACCATCGCGCCTCCGGTGACACCGGAAGATGCAAGGTTCGATAAAGCGTCTGACGCCACATTGGTGCCAACCGTCGACTTCCAAGTAACCGCGCCACGCAGTGGGTAGTTAATGGAAGCACTTAGCATTGCAGCGGCCGTGGCTTCACTGCCGCTGGCCTCAAAGTGGACGCCAAGATCTTCCAAGATATCCTGAGCATCATTCAGCACGTCCATCAGATGGGAAATTGGCGAGCCCTGATAGCCGCCCACGTAAGCCACACCTGATTGCAACAGCCCTTTGGTGATGGCAAGAATGCCTTCCCCGCGAAAGATGTCACCTTCTCCCGCCTTGAGCTTCAGTACTTCTTTTTTGAAAGATCGTTCTGCCATTCTAAATGCCTTTATTTAACCAGTCACTAAAGCGAGTACACGAGTAGGGCTGCCAGAGCCCTCTTTAATTTTTAATGGCGGAGCGATGATAATGGCACCTTTTGGAGGCAATTTATCTAAGTTTGTTAAGCCCGCCAAACCACACCTGTTCGCGCCGTGCATAATATTATGGCAGGGGAACATAGGGTCTTGCTCTGGCGCCTTGCCAGCGTCGGTGCCCACAGTCTCCACACCCACGCCAATTACGTCGCGTTCCTCAACTAAGAATTTGACAGTGGACGGCTCCCAACCTGGAGTATGGGGCCCGTCATCCTTCATATTCATATATTCTTCATTAGATTCTTTCTTCGACCAATCTGTTCTGAACAATACCCACGACTTGGGTTCAATTTTACCGTGTTTAGCTTCCCACGCTTTAATGAAGTCAATAGAAAGAAGGAAATTCGGATTAGCTGCAGATTCTGCAGACGCATCAATCACAGAAGCCTGCCCAATAAAGCGATCCGTAGGCAGCGTGTCTGTTGAGTGGTTTTCATGATCTTTGCCACTCACCCAGTGAATAGGCGCATCAAAGTGTGTGCCAGTATGCTCCCCACACTTAAAATTATTCCAGTACCAGAAAGGCCCCTTATCGTCGTAGCGAGATATTTCTTCTATATGAAACGGCCAGGACACACCCCAACCCATATCCGTAGGTAATTGCAAAGTAGGCGTACTAGGTTCCAGCGTCGCGGTTAAATCGATAATTTTAATGCCGCCAGCAGCAATGCCTTGTATTAGGTCGGCTAATGTTGATTCACTCATGAATTACCTCCAAATAGAAAGTTTATATAAATTCTTGTTTGCCTGAATTATATTTTAGGTTTAAAATATAATTAAGTACATAAATTTTTTAATTTATTTTTTGGGAGTTTTAGATGCACAAACAATTATTGCCTGATGGCTGGGCAGAGCCAAAAGGTTATGCAAATGGTGTAGTGGCACAAGGTGAAACCTTATACCTTGGTGGTCAGATTGGCTGGAACGCCCAATGTGTTTTTGAAACCGATGATTTCGTAAAACAACTGCACCAAACCCTACAGAACATCAAAGCCATCTTGGCCGCAGGAGGCGCAGGGCCAGAGCACATGACTCGCATGACCTGGTTTATCACCGACAAACAAGCATACACCGACAACTTGCGAGCGATTGGTGGGGTCTATAGAGAAATTATGGGTAAAAACTTCCCAGCAATGAGCGTTGTACAAGTTAAAGCACTAATAGAAGATCGCGCAAAAATAGAAATTGAGGTTACCGCCGTTAAGTAACTCAGCCTAAATGAACTTCGGCTACTGACTAACTAAAGTGCCGGGGTTCATTTAGAACAATTTCCTCCGCTTTGACGCAAAAGTAGGGTCGGCAGGGTGTTTCATATTGTGGCCAATAGGGGAGCGTTTAAGTTTGTAAAGCCACCTGGCGGCATTTGAGCGAGCACTGTTTGAGTCCCAAAATTTACAAGGTAAATTCCGATGACCGCAGGTCGCCCGAAGGGTAAGAGCGTGCGGTAGCGCGTTCTTATCGGTTTTTTTGCATTGCAAAAAAATGGTCGAGTTGCGCAGCGGCCGGGTGGCTTTACAAACTTGCGACCGGCCACAGTATGAAACACCTTGCCGGCCCGAATTATTGGCACAATTAGCTAATTAATGAACCCCCAAAACTAGCCCTATCAACTTAAGCCTTCTTAGAAAAGGCTTAAGTATTCAGGTTGATCATAAGCTGGTCTATCAACTAATAAAAGCCTCAAACAGTGTTCGCGTGTGCCAACAAACTTTGCTGAGCAATAATAACTTGCTGCACCTCCGAAGCGCCCTCATAGATCCGCAGCGCGCGAATATCCCGATAAAGCGACTCAATGATATGCCCCCGACTAACCCCCTTGCCCCCATGCAACTGAACCGCCGCATCAATCACCTGCTGTGCAGTTTCAGTAGAGTGCAACTTAGCCATAGCCGCTTCACGAGTGACCCTTTCCGCAAAACAGTCCTTAGTCCAGGCCGAGCGATACACCAACAGCGCACTGCTATCCACGCCAAGAGCCATGTCCGAAAGCTTGCCCTTAACCAATTGCAAATCTCCCAAAACCCCACCAAATAACTTCCGCTGAGATACCTGGCTTAGAGTCTCATCCATAGCGCGCCGCGCCATGCCGAGAGCAGCCGCGGCCACCGTCGAGCGAAATACATCTAACGTTGCCATGGCCAAACCAAAGCCGCGCCCAGAGTCACCCACAAGATTTTCTTTTGGTATGCGGCAGTTCTTAAAGGACAGTGTTCCCAGTGGGTGAGGCGCTACCAGATCTATGCGCTCGCTCACCTCAAACCCCGGAGTATTTGCCTCCACAATAAAACAGCTAATTCCCTTAGCGCCGGCCGCTTCTCCGGTTCTTGCAAATACAGTATAAAAATCAGCGATGCCCGCGTTGGATATCCAGGTTTTCTCGCCGTTCAATACATAGCAATCCCCGTCCTCTTCAGCGCTGGTTGTCATAGCGGCAACATCGCTGCCGGCCTCTGGTTCTGAAAGTGCAAATGCCGACAAGCACTGTCCACTAGCCACTTTACTTAAGTACTTTTGCTGTTGTGCGTCTGTCCCTTGTAGTGAAATAGGGCCGCTGCCCAGCCCCTGCATCGCAAATGCAAAATCGGCCAAAGCATGGTACTTCGCCAGTGTTTCACGAATAATACACAGGCTGCGCACATCCAGTTTTTCTGTTTTACCACCCGCACTTGCGGGTACAGCGTATTGAGTGATGCCACTTTTTCCCAGGGCCCGCACAATATCGATGCAGGTTTGATCTAGGTTCTCATGTTCGTCGGCAACGAGTGATTCAATATTTTCACTTGCCCATGCCTCCACTTCACTAGCCAGTGCGCGATGTCTATCTTCAAAAAATGGCCAATGTTGGTAAGTTTTGTCACTCATAATTTTTTCTCGCAAAAATTAATTTATCGGAATTCTCTAAGGGCATTAGTCATTCTTCTAAATTAGTCGCCCTTAAAAACCGGTGATTCTTTTTTTACAAAGGCATTATAGGCGCGGCTAAAGTCCTCAGTTTGCATGCAAATGGCTTGCGCTTGGGCTTCCGCCTCTATCGCTTGGTCCACAGACATATTCCACTCTTGTTGTAATTGCATCTTGGTGATGCCGTTTGCAAAAGTAGGGCCTTGAGTAATTCGCTTCGCGAACTCTGCAGCGGTTTGATAAGGGTCATCACTGATGGCGTTAAAAAATCCCCAGCGCTCTCCTTCTTCTGCTTTTAGTGAGCGGCCAAGGAAAAGTAACTCACTGGCGCGGCCTTGACCAATTATTCTGGGTAGCATGGCGCAGGCCCCCATATCGCAACCTGCAAGGCCGACGCGGTTAAAAAGAAAGGACACTTTTGCATCGCTCGAGGCGTATCGCAAATCACTGCTCATAACGATAATGGCACCGGCACCTGCACAGACACCCTCCACCGCTGAGATAATAGGCTGGCGGCATGCGCGCATGGCTTTTACTAAATCGCCGGTCATGCGGGTAAAAGCTAACAGCTCTTTCATAGACATTTCTGTAAGAGGGCCAATTATCTCATGCACATCGCCGCCAGAGCAGAAATTGCCGCCGGCACCACGAATTACCACAGCGTCAATGTCTGAGCTGTAGTTGAGAGAGCGAAATAAATCTCGCAATTCCGCATAAGATTCGAAGGTCAAAGGGTTCTTTCGCTCTGGCCTATTCAGGGTGATAGTGGCCGTACTTCCATCGACGTCCCAAAGAAAATTCTTTGCTTTATAATCCGCTAAATTCATTGTTTGCATGTGTATATTTCCATTTTTTTCATGAGCTTACATTACCTCGCCGCCACTAATAGAGATGGCCTGGCCGGTTATTGAGCCGCTGTTTTCAGAGCATAGCCATAAAAGCGAAGACGCGATTTCCGAAGGCGCAATAAGCCGGCCTTGAGGGTTTGTTTTGGTGAATGTCTGTAAGGCCTGCTCTTCCGTTCGGCTGGTAGTGGCGGCAATGTTGGTGACGGCGTTTCTGATGATGTCTGTATCAGTGTAACCCGGACAAATTGCATTGACGGTAATACCGTGCTGCGCGGTTTCAAGTGCGAGGGCGCGTGTCATGCCTAAAACACCGTGTTTGGCCGCGCAATAAGCGCTGACGTATCCATAGCCCTTAAGTGCTGCGGTGCTGGCAATATTGATAATGCGGCCAGACTTTCTTTCGCGCATTGATTGAATCACGGCTGAGGTGCAGTGAAAAACCCCGGTTAAGTTAACCGCGATAATGTCGTTCCACTCTTTGGCTGTGAGCTTGTGGAAGGCTTGTGTGGGGGCAGCGCCAGCACAATTGACAAGCACGTCCACAGGTCCAAAACCTTTAAGGGCTTGAGAGAATGCCTGATTGACCGCGCTTTCGTCTGTAACATCACAGGTAATTGTTTGCACCTTGTCACTCTTATTCAACTGTTCTGCAACGCTGTCTAGTTTACTGAGGCTGCGACCCATTAAGCTGACTCTGGCACCCTGAGCGATAAGTGCAGAGGCAATCTCTGCACCAATACCACTTCCGCCTCCAGTTACAACAGCGTGTATCTCTTGAAGATTCATTGAGCCTCTCGCTGAGCCAGGGTATGAAGCTGCCTGTGACCCATGAAGTACTGCTTCTGCTCATGAACGCCAATTCCCATGTGGGCCGTTTGGGCCGAGGCGCGCAAGGTCCAATTGGGATCTGCCAGGTGAGGTCGTGCTAGGCAGACAAGGTCGGCGCGGCCAGCCGCGACAATACTATTTACATGATCGACTTCGTAAATATTGCCCACTGCCATGGTCGCTATATTACCCTCGTTGCGGATAAGATCTGATAGTGGGGTTTGAAACATACGTCCTGGTCGTGGTTTAGCACTGTGTGAGGTCATGCCGCTGGACACATCGATGATATCCGCACCGGCCTTAGAGAAGGCCTTGGCAATGGCCAGTGAATCTTTCTCGGTTATGCCTTCGTCGCCCATCCAATCATGTGCTGAAACACGGACCGAAAGTGGACGGTCTGATGGCCAAACTTCTTTAATTGCCCGGAAAACCTCCAGTGGATAGCGCAAACGGTTTTCCAGAGATCCACCGTATTCATCTTCGCGTTTGTTCAGAATGGGCGTGATGAACGATGCGATCAAATAACCATGAGCGGCATGGAATTCAAGTAAATCAAAGCCGGCTCGTGCAGCGCGAACTGCAGCGTCTACAAACTGTTGTTTTATTAAGTCCATGTCCTCTCGGTCCATGGCTTTGGGTACTGGGCTGTAGGTATCAAAGGGCAGGGCACTGGCCGCTAATAGAGGCCATTGATCAGCTTCGTCCAATGGGTCATCCAAGCGATCGGGGTGCCAGTCCCATGGGGCTTTTGTTGAACCCTTTGCGCCGGCATGTCCCAACTGCAGAGCAAACTTCGCGGCGGTATGTGTATGTACGAAATTGACAATACGGGTCCAGCTCGCTTCTTGCTCATCATTCCAGATGCCTGTGCAACCCGGTGTAATGCGGGCGTCTGCTGATATGTCAGTCATCTCGGTGTAGATAAGGCCTGCGCCACCTTTGGCGAGCGCACCGTAATGAACAAGATGCCAGTCATCGGGTAAGCCGTCTTTAGCGCAGTACATAGACATGGGTGAGACAACTACGCGGTTCTCTACTTTCATGTTACCGACTTGGAAAGGCAAGAACATGGGCGGAATGGCTTTATCGAAATCTTCGCCAAGTGTCTTTTTGGCAAGGTGCTTTTCCATGCCCTCAAGCCAGTCTTTGTCGCGCAGGCGCAAATTTTCATGACTTACACGTTCACTGCGTGTGAGCATGGAATAGTTAAACTGTTTTAAATCAAAAGCTTCGGCATAGCGGGGCGTATTTTCAAACCAAACCATGGCGTTGATGGCGGCATTTTGAAGGCGTAACGCTTCAAGCTCTCGTTCGTCTTGGTAGGCTCTTAGTGCGTCTTTGATGGGCAGGTCACTGCTCACGTGCTTGGCGAGGGAAATTGCATCTTCCAGGCCAAGTTTGGTACCTGAACCAATCGAGAAATGCGCGGTATGAGCGGCGTCGCCGATCAAGACAACGCGATCATCTTTGATCCAGTTGCGGCAGAGAACCTGTGGGAAGCTAATCCATGCGGAACCACGGATATGAGCAGAGTTTGTTAGCAGTTCATGTCCGCCCAAGTATTTTTCAAAGATTTTGCGACAAGTTTCTGCGCTTTCTTCATGACTCATGTGTTCGAAACCAAAGGCTTCGTAAACATCCGGGTTACACTCAACAATAAAGGTCGATGTCTCTTCGTCGAACTGATAAGCATGCACCCATATCCAGCCATGCTCGGTATTTTCAAAAATGAAGGTAAATGCATCGCGAAAACGCTGCTTGGTCCCCAACCAAACAAATTTGTTGGGCCTTGTTTCTATCTCACACTCAAATTCCTCTAAATGCGCATTGCGAACTTTCGAGTTTAAGCCGTCGGCGGCCACTACCAAATCAGCATCGGCAAATTTCCCGTCGATGTCGGCAACCTCAAATTCTTGCTCGAAATGGATATTTACATCCAGCTCATAGGCCCTTTCATGTAAGAGCTGCAGCATACGTTTACGACCGAGACCGATAAAACCGTGGCCGTCAGAGCGCTCAACCTCGCCGTTCATAAAACAATCAATCATGTCCCAGTGGATAAATTCATTCTTAATGGATTCTGCGCTAATAGGATCGTTCTCTTGAAGGTTTTCGAGAGTTTGGTCCGAGAAAACGACTCCCCAGCCAAAGGTATCGCCAGGTTTGTTGCGCTCGTAAACATGAACTTCATGCGATGGGTCTTTCAACTTCATTGAAATGGCCAGATATAGGCCCGCGGGTCCGGCACCTAAACAAACAATTTTCATATAAGCCATCCTTATTTGTGATAGAGCAAAAAGTAGTGAGAAGGATCGGCTGTTCCTCCAATGATGTTGATTATTTTAAGCTTAAAATATATTATGTCAAACAATAATAGATGTTATTTTACATTTAAAATAATTGCTTTAGACTAAGCCCAATATTTAATTAGGATTTTTATAAAGATGAAGCCTTCAGTTGGTCAAGCCCAAAAACAGACCTCAGCTAGAAAGTCAGATATGGAAACTCGCTTACAAGAGGACGATCACCACTCGATTAAACTCTGGTTAAGACTCCTCACGTGTTCGAGCCTAATCGAAAAATATTTACGTGATAAATTGCGTGATGAATTTGATACCACATTGCCACGTTTCGATCTTATGGCTCAGCTACAAAGAAACCCGCAAGGCTTGATGATGGGTGAGCTTTCAGAGTTGATGATGGTCTCTGGGGGCAATATCTCCGGAATAGCCTCTCAGCTTGTCAAGGAAAAGCTGATTACCCGCACAGCGCTGCCGACCGATGGCCGGGTATTTGTGGTGAAGCTGACAGCTGCGGGCGCAAAGACCTTCTTGAAGATGGCTAAGCGCCATGAAGAGTGGGTCATTGAAGCGCTTGGCCAATTGCAGCAAAAAGACATTGTGCAGTTGACCGAGAAGCTGGGTTATTTAAAAGACGCTGTTTCGGGCGTGTGTGATACCTAAGCAGTTCTGAGTTGTTATGGGGTATTGGGTTTTTTGATCGATTTGACGCAGTGGTGTCTTAAGTAGATGGGTGATCAATATGTGGAAACCGGCAGAGCGAATCAAATATAAAGCCGTGGTTGACGAGTGGCCGACGCCACTCGAGGTGGAAAGGAGTCTCATGTTTTCGCCCTTGCAGGTGGGGCCAATGTCGATAGAGCAGCGTACTTGGGTTCCCGCGATGGTGCCTTGGCGTTCTAATGATTTGGGGGAAGTTACGGATGATGTTCTTAACTGGTATCGGCGTTTTGCTGAAGGCAAGCCGGGTGTCATTGTGGTTGAAGCCACGGGTATTCGCGATGTACCAAGCGGTCCACTGCTGCGCATCGGTGACGATCGATATATCGAAGGTTTAAAAAAACTGGCGGATACGGTGCGCGAGGCGAGCGGCGGAAAAACCCGTTTATTGATTCAGCTCATCGATTTCCTGACCATTCGCAAGCGCCCAGATCGTGAAAAGTTTTTATCACGATTCCTCACTATCTCTCCCCTTCATCGTCAGCGTCTTGAGATGTTATCTGCATCTGAGGCTGAGATAAGAAACAGTATGTTGGGTCTGGATGATGAGGCATTACAGAAAATTCTCAGCCCAAAAGAATGGGAAGATTTGACTTGCGGTTACCGTGAACGAGTAGCGGATACCCATATTGAAGACATCGCCAATTTACCAAATACTTTGCCTAATCTGTTTTCCGAAGCGGCGCTTCGAGCCCAAAAAGCCGGTTTTGATGGTGTTGAATTACATTATGCCCATGCCTACACCATGGCTTCATTTTTGTCGGCGACCAATTCCCGAATAGACGGTTACGGTGGTGATATACAAGCTCGATTGCGATTACCTCTAAAGGTCTTCAACTCAGTTAAGCAGGCCGTTCGTGCTGATTTCGTAGTGGGTTGTCGTTTCTTGAGTGATGAGATTATTGATGGCGGCAGTAGGCTCGAAGATGCCGTGTTTTTTGCGACCGAGTTTGCTCGCGCCGGCATGGATTTTCTTTCTCTGTCTCGGGGTGGAAAGTTTGATGACGCAAAACAACCTAGAGTGGGGAGTACCTCATACCCCTACACTGGGCCGAGTGGCTATGAATGCATGCCGGGTTATATCTCAGACGCCCAAGGCCCTTTTGGTCGTAATATTGATCCTGTAGCAATGATTCGAAATGCCCTACGTGAGCAAGGTTTTAACACGCCATGTGTTGTCGCGGGTGGCTTGTACAGTTTTTACCAAGCTGAGGACGTTCTGCAGGCCGAGCAGGCCGATATTATTGGTTTTGCTCGCCAGGCCCTAGCGGATCCAGATTGGTTCGAAAAGGTTCGCTCTGGTTTTGGGGCGGAGGTTCGAGTTTGCCAATATAGCAATTATTGCGAAGGGCTTGATCAAAAGCACAAGCAGGTAACTTGTGAGCTATGGGACAGAGAGCGCTTGCAAGAAGAGGGCGTTGATCTGAGTATTGATGGCCGTCGTCGTCTGGTCGCGCCCTCATGGAGCGGTGGGCATAGTTTGTAACTGCCCCCTCCCTAGGTTTTGCTGTCTTCTTCTGGGCCTAAGTGGCAGGCGGCAATGCTCGCCGCTTGGTCGTAAATCCCCGATAAAAGGCTTAGCGTGCGGGTTACCTGTTCCATATTCTCTTCGCTGTCGGAAATTTTCTGTGTCAGTGGTACCAGAAGCTCGCGACGATAGGCGGCGTATCGCTCTGTTGCGGCTATGCCTTGATCTGAGACTTGATACCTAATTCCTCGCTTATGATTTGTATTCCCGTGTTTTTCTATCAGCCCGGCCTTCATAAGCTTCCTGGTGGAGTACTGGATATTGGAAATATCATCACGATTCATGAGTCGGGCGATATCAGAGATACTCTTAGGTCGCTCGTGCAGTCGTATTAGGTTGAGCATCGCATAATCTTGACCATTACAGTTTTCCGAGGCGGTATGGCTACAAGCGGCGCAGTCCTCCATCCAGCGAGAAAACGCCGCGTAGCCTCTAAATAGCGCTAGTTCGAATTCTGTAAGGCTAATCTCATGGTCATTTCTAGCCATGTGCCAGTGCTTATCTAAGATTTCTTCTTGATCTGGCGTTTTCTTCGATGCCACTTGTTTAAACCTCCTCTGGAAAATCGACTTCTAAGCTCCATTATGCAATTTAACGCTTAAATTGTGTATACATTTATTAATTTAAAGAGTAAATTAAGTCAAATATTACTTTAGGTCTAAAATACTTTGCTTGAGAGTTAGCAGATTTGAAGGGAGAGGGTGAAGGTTTTCAGGAGCAGTTAACTAATAAACCATAACGAGGAGCTATAAAAATGAATAAAAAAATACTCACTAGCTGTATTGCGGTTGTGACAGCGGGCCTGATTAGCCCGCTTGCGTTCTCAAGCATTATGCTTGAAGAGGTGATTGTTACAGCACAAAAGCGCGAACAGAATTTGCAGGACGTCGGAATTTCGGTAACGGCCTTTACAGGTGACCAAATGAAGGCGATGGGAGTGACCCAGAGCTTTGACGTGGCGGCGTTTACGCCGGGCGTTCATATTAGCGGCAACCTCGCAGGGCAAAACACCCAATTTGCGATTCGTGGCGTTACCCAAAATGACTTTAACGATATTGTTGAAGCGCCTAATGCGGTTTACCTCGATGAAGGTTACTTGGCGATTGCTCAGGCCCAATCATTTGCTGTTTTTGATATAGAGAGGGTAGAAATACTGAAGGGCCCTCAGGGAACATTATTTGGGCGCAACGCTACGGGTGGCCTGGCTCATTACATTTCCAATAAACCTAGTTTCGACGCAGTAGAAGGTTTTGTGGATATTACAGCGGGGGAATACGATACGCCCGCCAATGCTAGCGTTTTCACCGTAGAGGCTGCAATCGGTGGGCCGATATCGGATACGGTCGCTGGTAGGATTGCGTTTCGCAAAAACGTGCAAGACGGCTATTTAAAAAACCTTTATCCAGAAAGTGCGTCCTTCAATTCATCTCCGGGTGATGGTGCTGGTGCTGATCTTGGTGATGACGACACAGAAGCGGCGCGTTTTAGCCTAGCGTTCAAACCCAGCGACACTCTAGATATTAATCTCTCTGCCAACTATGCAAGTTCAGAAGTGGGAACGGGTCCCTACCAATCGAAATCAAGCATTGCAGTACTTGATGCTAACGGCGAAATTATCAACGTTATCGATACTCCCGCCAATGAAACTCGTTTGAGTATTCAAGGTGATGGAGACGGCGGAGCGAATGCGATTGACGGTAGTCAATTATCTCCTGGTGGCGGCATCGGCTTGGGTGGGCGCTCCACTCCCGGCGGTGATTTCTTTGGATACTTAGATCCCGACGGAGACGATTTCACATTCTCTAGTGATTTTGCGTTTAAAGACCAAGGAACCACAGACACCTGGGGTTTGAACCTAAATGTGCAGTGGGATGTTAGTGAAGATGTCACGTTTACTTCTATTACCGACTATAAGGAATATGAGAAGTTATTGTTCATTGATGTTGATGCAGCCCCTGTCAATCAACTGGCAAACTATGCGGGTGTAGACGCTAGCAGCTTTACTCAAGAATTTCGTCTTAACGGTGGAGATGAGAACAGCCGCTGGGTAGCAGGTTTTTTCTTACTCAATATCGATAACCATTCAGATAATGGTTTAAAGGGACCGGTGAATAGCATCGTGGGTTCAGCGCCTAATGCACCCATTGATATTGGTGTGGCGGCTGAGCTAGACACAGACTCATACAGTCTATTTGGTCAGTATGAATATGACTTTACTGAGGACCTTACATTGATTGCTGGCCTGCGGGTCATTCAGGAAGAAAAAGACTTCGAAGTGGCTATTGGTGTATATCCGTCCTTTAGTAACTTCAGTGTTAATCAGGGGGAATTGCTTAGTAACCCCTTTGGTGCGGGCTCTCCGTTCCATGAAACCGATGAAACTTCAGATACCTTATGGGCCGGCAAGTTACAATTAGACTATCGACTTAACGATGACACTTTAGTCTATGCCGGTGTTAATCGAGGTGTAAAGTCGGGCAGTTTTAACGCGCCTTTGCTGGGTTCATTTTTGGGTTCTGGTGGGGCAGAGGCACTACCTTATGGCGAAGAAGTTTTGATCTCCTATGAAATGGGAATTAAAACCACTTTCCATGATGGGCGAACTCGTTTTAACGCCAATGCTTTTTACTATGACTACAGTGACTATCAGGCCTTTTTGTTTATCGGTGTTGGCGGTGTCGTAATCAATGCCGATGCAGAAAACTATGGTGTTGAGTTCGAGCTAAAAACCAATCCTATAGACGGTTTGGATATTATGCTCAGTGCTGGTTGGTTTGACGCAACGGTTAAAGATATTCCCTTGCGAAATGGTTCGCCGCTGCCTCCTCGGGATGTTGACCCTACTTACGCGCCAGAGCTACAAGCTACAGCTTTAATTCGTTACGAATGGGCCTCTTTTGCCGAAGGCACGATGGCCGTCCAAGCTGATGTGAGTTACTCCGATGAGTATTACTACAATTTGCGCAACTTTGATGCAGACAAATTTGACAGTTATGTTATGTCGAATGCACGTGTTAGTTGGTTGTCGGTTGAAGAAGATTGGGAATTGGTTTTGGCCGTTCGAAATATCACTGATGAACGAGCGGGTATCCAGGGCTTTGATTTAGCGACTTTGTGTGGTTGTAATGAAGTGTCTTATCGAGCGCCCCGTATCTATGCTGTGAATGTGAAATACTCTTTCTAATTGTTGTTGCTTAGCGGAGGCGTACCTAGGTATGTCTCCGTTTTTTTCTTGTAACCATTGATGTTTCACTATGAATACAACTCGTCGTAAATTTTTAAAGTCTTCAAGCTTAGTTTTGTCATTTGCTGTTGGCGGAAAAACCTTCTTGTTATCTCCTGCCGAAGCGTATGCGCAGAGCGTCCCTTTAGCGGTACTCAATGAATCTGATGCTACTACTTTGGAAGTTTTGGCCGAGGCCATTGTGCCGGGTGCTCGGGTAGCAGGTATTCGGAATTTTATTGATAGCCAGCTTAGTGCTGATTCTGAAAATAGCCTCTTAATGATTCGCTATTTAGGTGTGCCTGCCCCTTTTGCTGGGTTTTATACCGCTGCTTTACGAAGCGCTGAAAAGCTGGCAAAAACAAGACATCAGAAACACATAGCCGCGCTAAATTCCGAGGAACTGTCACAGATTATCGATGATATGGCTCAAGGAAAAGTAAAGGACTGGCAAGGCCCGCCCGCTGAGTTCTTCTTTTTCGTCTTAAGGTCTGATGCCGCCGACATTGTCTACGGTACTCTTGATGGCTTTGAGCGTTTGGATATTCCTTATATGCCACATATTAAACCTGAACAGTCTTGGTAAGTAATGATGAATAATGCGATTAATAGTTTGGACAAAGTTGATTTGCTTATTGTGGGTTCAGGTGCGGCTGCCAGTATCATTGCGGCTAAAGCGGCACAGGCAGGCAAGCAGGTGTTGATGCTTGAGGCGGGGCCTGAGCGAAGCAATAAAGATCTTGTTAGTTCGCAGTTGTGGGCCCGACGCCTTAAGTGGGGTGGTTCACCTGTTGAAGAAGAAGGCAATCTAAAAATCGGGCATGGCTTCAATGCAGGTTGGGGGACGGGCGGCAGTAGTATGCATCACTACGGTGTTTGGCCTCGATTACATGCCAATGATTTTAAGATCAAGAGTCTTTATGGTAAAGGCAAGGACTGGCCAATTGACTATGAAGATTTACGCCCTTTTTACGATAGAGTGCAAAGCGAAGTTGGCATTAGCGGCGACGAAAAATTGGAAAAGTGGCGTCCAGAGGGCGCTGCTTACCCAATGCCAGGCCTGCCAGTTTTCAAGCAGGGCGAGCTAATTGCCAGAGGGTTTACAGCCTTGGGGCGCGATACCGCTCCGATTCCTCTAGCGGTTAACAGCCAGCCTTACAAGGGTCGTAACCCATGCAATTACGACGGGTGGTGTGATGCGGGTTGTCCTACAGGTGCTTTGGCCAATGCTCAAACGGTCTACCTACCACAAGCAAAAGTCGCGAAAGCTAATATCATTCACCGCGCTACGGTCACACGTATTTTAACGAATCAAAAGGGTGATAAAGTAGTCGGGGTCGAATATTGTGACGAGGCTGGTCAATCACATAAACAGATGGCCGATGTCGTAGTGTTGGCGGCCTTTGCGGTAGAGAACCCCCGCTTATTATTAGCTTCAGCTACTCAGGCGCAGCCACAGGGCTTGGCCAATTCCAGTGGTCTGGTTGGCAAATATCTAATGACCCATCCGGCAGGAAATATCTATGGATTGTTCAAGGAAGCCACGCAACCCTATTATGGCGCTACGGGCGGCCAGCTGATCAATCAAGATAATTATGATGATAAGGCTGCCCGCAAAGGTGCGTTTGGAGGCTATCAATGGTTGATCGCTAACGCATTAAAGCCAAATGGTTTGTTAGGAATTGCGAACACTCGTCCTGATATCTACGGCCCAAAGCTAGATGCATTTATGAAACAAGCCGCTAAACATATGGCGACAATGGTTTTTGTTGGTGACGATCTGCCTCTTGCCGAAAACCGCGTGGAACTAAGTCCGAACAAGGACAAATATGGCGTTCCTCTGGCTAAGGTCATTCATAATGTTCAAGCCGAAACAGATTTAATGTGCCAGCATGCTGTAGAGGAAGGTAAAGCTGTTTTCAAGGCCGCGGGCGCTGAGCAGGTCTGGTCTGGGCCTCGAGTGGGGATGCATATTTTGGGCGGGACTATCATGGGCACAAGCAGAGATAATTCCGTCACAAACCGCTATGGTCAATGCCATGATATTCCCAATTTATTTATCGCCGGCACTGGGCTCTTTCCATCCAGCGGTGCGGTTAACCCAACATTCAGCTTGCACGCGCTGGGCTTGCAAGCGGTAGAGTATTTACTGAGTGAGTGGGCTGGAATTGTTTAGAATCTGTCGTTCAGGCTCTATGGTTTAGAGCCTGTCGAGCGCCCTAGGGCGCGACCAGGCTAGTGTAAAATATCAAGCCAATGGCGACCGGCGCGATATATCTCATGGTGAACAACCAATACTTGAATAACTTTCCATCATTGAATCCAAACTGATCAAGCATCGTTTTGCGAGACAATGCCCAGCCGGCGAAAAGGGCGATGAGTAGTCCATTCAGCGGCAGTAAGAGATTCGAGACGAAGAAATCCATAAGATCGAAGATCGTTTTCTCACTGAGAAGCGGAATGAAATCCATGGGTTTGAAATCTTGCCAGACATTAAACGAAAGGGCCGCTAAGGCGCCAAGTACCCAGGCCGTGAAACCGGCCGCAAAAGCCATCGAAGCTCGCCCTCTACCTTTATTCTCAGACAGCCAAGAAACCACGGGTTCTAACATGCCTATTGCGGTAGAGAAGGCCGCGAAGAATAGCAACAAGAAAAACAGAAAACCAAGCACAGAACCCCCTGGCATTTGTCCAAATGCTACGGGTAATGTCACAAAAATTAGTCCCGGTCCGCCGCTTGGGCTTAAACCGTAGGTAAAAACTAAAGGGAAAATTGCCAGCCCAGCTAACAGTGCGACGCCCGTGTCAATGATTGCGATGGAAAAGGCAGAGCGGGGTATCGATATGTCTTTAGGTAAGTAAGCGCTGTATGTCATTAGTACGCCAACACCAATCGCAACCGAGAAAAACGCTTGTCCCAAAGCCATAAACACAACTTGGGTAGTTAGTTTGCTAAAGTCCGGCTTGAATAAAAAACTTAGGCCCTCTCGAATATCCGCAAAAAATATCGAGTTTGCAACCATAATAAGTAGCAATATAAACAAAGCTGGCATCATGAATTTGGCAATCCATTCAATTCCCTTGCTAAGCCCGCGAGCGACAATGAACGTTGAAGTGCCGAGAAAAACCGTATGTATCAGCAATAGCTTTACAGGCGAGGCCAGTAATTCATTAAACGTTGCCTGTGATTGGTTTGCATCAAAGCCCGCGAAGGCCCCATTGGCGGCATTCATCACATAGCCCACAGCCCAGCCTCCAACCACACTGTAGAAACTCAGGCCGATGAGAGGAATGAAAATACTCAGCCAACCGATGATTTTCCAATTCGGGTGCAGTGATTCTTTCTTGACCAAATTGCGCATTGTTTGCACGGGGCTTGCGCCACCCTGTCGGCCAATGGCCATCTCCGCCATCATTATGGGCACGCCCAATAATATGACAAAACCCAGATAAAGAATTACAAAAGCACCACCGCCATTTTCACCGGCAATAAAGGGAAAGCGCCATAGGTTACCAAGCCCGACGGCCGCGCCGGCTGTGCCAAGTAAGAACGCAGATTTCGATGACCAGGTTTCATGATTGGTAGCAGAGGATTGCGGCATGATTTTATTATTTCCTTTACGGCATGTTTTTATAATACAAATAAACGATCAGAGTTCTGATTGCGTTCTAGCGTAAGCTACGTGCCGTATTATAGTCTGACAATTGGGCCTATTTCTGCCCTTGTTTTAGGGGTTATACCCTAATCAATACCTGATTGCCTAGCTATCAGAAATACCTCAGATCCCATATCGCAAGGCCTGTAAACCGTTAGTGCCTTAAGGGGCCTTGTTGGCTTAGGTATTCAGCGGAATAATAAGTGGATTTGTTAAAACTATCAGGCAAACGTATCGGTGAGTTTAGGGTTCTAAGCCTAAAGCTTTTTCCTCCGACGAACTAAAAAAAGCTATGATTTGTACAGTTTCCGGATGTCCGCAGTTTCAACCGGAGATAGCATATGGATATCACGCTGGATTTATTGCAGGAATGCGCAGCGACGTTTGGCGTCGGCAGTGGATTCAATGCTTGAATAGAATTGGACGCTATAAAAAAATAATATCGTACTAAAAATAACAGGCTTTATTAGCCGTCAATCTCAAGGTAAAACTGGAGCGTCAACATGAAAAATTTACGCAACATCCTGACTGGATGTCTCTCTGTACCCTTAAGTCTGCCAATGTACTCCGCAATTGCCGCAGAGAATATGCTTGTACTGGAAGAAGTAATTGTTACCGCTACCAAGCGTGGCGATGCTGGACTTCAATCAGTTTCTGCGGCTATTTTTGCTGTTGGTGGGGATGACCTGGCGGCTAAAGGGCAATTGGATTTTGAGCAGTTTGCGGGCAGCGTGCCTGGCTTGCAGTTTCAGGACCTGGGACCTGGCGATAAAGAGTATATTATTAGAGGCATCAACGGTAATGGTCCTGCGGTGGTTGGGGCCTATTTTGGTGAATATGTTATCACCGCTACCGACTCCCAAGACGGCGGCGGTAAAAATGCGCCCATTAAGCTGATCGACCTAGAACGAATTGAAGTATTAAACGGTCCACAGGGTACTTTGTACGGCGCTAACTCAATGGCGGGTGCCATTCGTTTTATTCCTCGTGGCGCTGATGCAAACGAATTCGATGCTTTTGTTGATGTGGACGCTTCCGATACCAACGAAGGCGGTGAGAACAATACCCTGAGCGGTGGAGTGAATATCCCGCTTATTGACGACGTTTTGGGTGTTCGATTGACGGCTTGGAGTTCTGATAACTCCGGTTGGGTTGATCAGCCAAGATTGCAAACGGGCGCCAATTCATATGATGGTAATGCCAGCGATGTAAACAGTGAAGAAACCACCGGTGGTCGGATGATGGTGCATTGGAATATACAAGAGAATGCAAGCTTGGATTTAATGTATCTGACTCAGGACCTTGAGGTTGGCGGTTCATCACGCTACACCAAAAAGGGCGTCAGCGCCTGGCCGAACGTGAGCCCAGGGGTGCAGGCAATTATCGATGCAGACCCCGCTGATGGTATCGGCAATTTTACCCCCTTGGCCGGCTTGCCAAACTTGACGCCGAGTGATGATTATGTGAATACTGACATCATCAGAAGTACTCGTGATGATCAGGTGGATTTGTTGGGGTTAACCTTTCAGCTTGAATTGGACAAAGGTAATTTGACAGCGGCATACTCGAATTATCAGCATGATATTGACTTCCTATTTGACAGCACGCCAATTCTGCTGTTTTTTGGCGTTGATGCTCCAGGGGTAACTGCGCAACCGCAGAGCGTTGAAATTGATATGCTCGAAGTGCGCTTTGCTTCAAGCCTTGATGGTCCAGTTAATTTCTTGGCTGGGTATTATCGCCAAGACGAAAAAAGTGAATTCAGTGCGCACGTTACTTCTACCGACGGTCACGGCAATCCGATGCCATGGAATGAACTCAATTCTAACGACTTTTTCGGTGGCGGCACTGCATTTTTTGGACGTTATCGCGAGGACGAAATTAATCAATGGGCACTTTTCAGTGAGGTCTATATTGACCTAAATGATCAGTGGGAATTGTTAGTGGGTTGGCGTCACTTTGATTCGGAGATCGATTCTATTCAGGCGACCACCCATAATTTCGGCGCATCAATCAGCAATCCCGCCGGCGAAATTATAGGCACAACGCTAAACGGCAATGGTATTGGTCTTGTCGAGCTTGAAGAAGACAATGATTCCTTTAAAGTTTCGCTTTCTTACAACCCGCGCCAAGACCTTATGATGTATGCGACTTACGCTCAAGGCTTCAGAGTGGGTGGTGTCAATAATGCGAACCAACCCTTTGCTCCTGGCATCCCATCAACCTATGGTTCTGATTCGCTGGACAATATAGAGCTGGGTATAAAATCCCGTTTCTTGGATGGTCGTTTACAGCTGAATGCCGCGTTATTTCAGATTGATTGGGATAATATTCAAGTTGAACCCCGCGACCCCGCGGGCAATATTCCTTTCACGACAAATGGCGGAGCCGCGGCCGTGAGTGGCGTTGAGTGGGCGATAAGTGCCTTGCTAAACGATAGCTTAAAATGGGACTTTACCGGCACCTGGTTAATCGACCACGAATTAACTGAAGATCAGCCGGTATTACCCGGGGCGTCTATCGCGGTTATAAATGGTCAGGATGGTGATGAGATGCCGAATGTTCCAGAGTGGCAGCTTTATACCTCTCTAGAATATAACGTTGATCTCGGTGGCCGGCCTTTGGCACTTATCGGTGATGTTACCTACCGAGGTGAAACTAATACTGAGTTCAGAACCAATAGTGCGTTTAACATCGCCATTGATTCGCACATAATGGCGAATCTCTACGCTAACTACGAAGTCACTGACAATATCACCGCAGGCTTATATGTAAAAAATGCGACGAACGAAGAGGCGATTGTCGACGGCATTGGTGCTTTCCAGGACCCTGCCGCTGTTGTGTCAGCTCGCCCGCGTACCATAGGAGCTTCGTTTAGCTGGAGAATGTAGTGGTATAGCTTTAATAGGGCACTGCCGAATACCCAGGATAATAATCATCATTATTTTCCTGGGTATTTTTGTATGGTACCGGCGGTGTTTCTTATTGTTTAATTCTAATGTCTACCCTTATCTGCATTGTGCTCGTGAATATGAGTGGTTTGAGCAGGGTATTATGACAACTTGAGCAAAGCATGATAGAAAACAAAAACAAAGGTGCAATATTAGCCATTGTATCGATTTTGAGCTGGGGATTAATGCCTGTTAGTGCTAAAGGACTGACGGGAGTACTGGATGCGTACACGCTCAATTTTTCCCGATTTCTTGCGGCGATTGTTCCACTATTACTTTATTTGTTGATTAAAAACCGCAAAGCAATATACCAACCCTTAAGCAAAAA
>CAJWBQ010000033.1 GCA_913020115.1 uncultured Cellvibrionales bacterium | reverse complement strand
CCTGCTGCGGCTAAATAGGGACCAAAAGGAATAGGGATGGTATGGTCTTTTTTAGTTAATATAATCATGGTAATACCTATAACTGCGCCAACTACAGATGAAAGTAGAATGATAAGCGGTATATATTGCCAGCCTAGCCAGGCACCAAATAAGGCCAATAATTTAAAGTCGCCATAACCCATACCTTCTTTTCCGGTCGCTATTTTGAACAGCCAAAATACAGACCAGAGAGAGAGGTAGCCGCCAATGGCACCCCATAGGGCTTCGGGTAAGCTGACGTAGACTGAAAACGAATTGACGATGAGGCCGAGCCACACAAGTGGCAGGGTGATGTTGTCTGGCAGAAGCTGGGTGTCTATGTCGATTAGAGTTAGGGAAATCAGACACCAAGTCAGGACAAGAGCAAGACCGGCCTGAAGGGTGAACCCTAACAAGTAGACGACCAATACAGATAAAAGTCCGGTTGCCAATTCAACTAAAGGATAGCGAAGTGAAATAGCTTGCTGGCAGCCAGCGCATTTACCCTTAAGTATTAGGTAGCTGAGTACTGGGATGTTCTCCCACATACGTATGTTGTGTTTGCAGTTGGGGCAATGGGAGTTTGGGAACATCAAATTAAAAGGTTTTGTGTTCTCCGGTTCAGGCTGTTCAATGTCTAGGAGTGAGCAGCAATCTGTTTTCCATTCTTTTTCGAGTGTAATAGGTAGGCGGTAGACCACGACATTGAGGAAACTACCAATGCAAAGGCCTAGGGCTAAAGTGACGAAATAAAGGAAAGCAGGGGAGGCGTAGAGCGCCTCCATGGTGTTTTCAATGGGCATTAAACGATGGCGCCAAGTTGGAAGATGGGTAGGTACATCGCAATCATCAGACCGCCGACGAGTATGCCGAGTACGGACATGATGAGAGGTTCGAGTAGGGCGGTTAGGCTGTCGACTAGGTTGTCTACTGCTTCTTCGTAGAAGATGGCTACTTTGTCTAACATTTCATCCAGCGCACCTGACTCTTCGCCGATGGCGGTCATTTGGATTAGTAGCGAGGGGAACATATTTGATTGTTTTAGGCTGACGTTTAGTTGTATGCCTGTGGAAACTTCGTCTTTGACTTTTAAGATGGCTTCTTCGTAGATTATATTACCAGAGGCGCCGGCTACAGAGTTAAGTGCATCAATGAGTGGGACACCTGCTGAGAAAGTCGTCGATAGCGTGCGTCCGAAGCGAGCCATGACGGACTGGTGGAGAATGTCGCCGACGACGGGTAGTTTTAGAGAATAACGATCTACCGCTTTTCTAAAGCCTCTTGATCGTATTTTGGCTTCTTTAAAAGCCATAACAAAAGCGATGATCCCGAGCAAAATGTAGAACCACCATTCTTGTACCGCTTCTGACAGACCGAGTACGAATTGGGTGAACGCAGGCAGCTCCGCGCCAAAATTGCTGAATGTTTCTGCGAACTGAGGTACCACTTTAACCAGTAATATACCGGTAACGATAACGGCGACGGAAACCACCGCGATTGGGTAGCTCAATGCTTTTTTGATTTTGGCTTTTAGTTGTTCGGTCTTTTCTTTATAGGTCGCGATACGATCCAGCATGGTCTCTAGTGAGCCGGATTGTTCGCCCGCTTCAACTAGATTGCAAAATAGGTCGTCGAAATGTCTAGGGTGTTTTCTAAGGGCAACTGCAAATCCGCCGCCTGCGGAAACATCCTCTCGAATCCCCAGCACAAGTTCTTCGAGCGCGGGGTTTTCTACACCCTCAGCGACAATTTCAAAGCTTTGCACCAGTGGCACGCCCGCTTTCATCATGGTGGCCATTTGCCGGGTAAACAGGGCAATGTCCATTGGTTTAATGGGTTTTTTACCGCCGCCAAATAGAGGTTTTGGCTTCTTGCGCACGTTCGTCGCTCGAATGCCTTGTTTCATCAATTTAGCTTTGATGAGCGAAGAGCTGGCACCCGACATCTCTCCTTGAACTTTATTGCCCTTTTTATCTTGGCCTTTATAGATAAAAGTAACGTTGCTTGCTGCAGTAGCCATCAATATTAGTCCTTGGTCACTCGGTTTGCTTCTTCAAGGCTGGTTAAACCGCCCGCCACCTTCCTCAGCGCTGATACTCTGAGGTTGTTGAAGCCCTCTTCTTTTGCACGTTTTGCAATATCAATTGCATTGCCGCCCTCCATTATAAGGCTGGAGATGGAGGGGGTTATGCGAACTACTTCATAAACACCAACACGGCCCTTATAGCCATTGCTGCATTTATCGCAGCCGCCGGGGTGGAATATCTCAAATTCTGAGCGTTCGATACCAATGTCATCGAAACCTTCCTCACTAAGAATTTCCTCGGGGATATCCGTAGCGGGTACCTTGCACAATGGGCAAAGGCGGCGTGCAAGTCGCTGTGCGATGATCAAGCTTACGGTTGTGGCGACGTTAAACGCAGGAACGCCCATATTGAGCAAGCGGGTCAAAGTTTCAGGTGCGCTGTTGGTGTGTAGGGTGGATAGTACTAAGTGGCCGGTCTGAGCCGCTTTAATACCAATTTCCGCGGTTTCAAGGTCACGTATCTCACCAACCATAACTATGTCTGGATCTTGGCGGAGGAAAGAGCGGAGGGCTTCAGAGAACGTTAGGCCAACTTTGGTGTTCATCTGTACCTGATTGATGCCTTCAAGGTTAATTTCAACAGGATCTTCCGCGGTGGATATATTGAGTTCGGGGGTATTAAGTATGTTTAGGCCTGTATAGAGGGAAACGGTCTTACCGGAGCCCGTTGGTCCGGTGACGAGAATCATGCCTTGCGGTTGGTGCAGGCAGTCCATAAACAACTTTTTCTGGTCATCTTCATAACCTAGGGCATCAATGCCCAGCTTCGCGGAGCTGGGGTCCAATATACGCAATACGATTTTTTCGCCAAACAGTGTGGGCAGAGTGTTAACACGGAAATCGATTGCCCTTGTTTTGGTGATTTTCATCTTGATGCGGCCATCCTGCGGCAAGCGTCTCTCAGATATGTCCATTTGAGACATAACTTTCAAGCGCGCGGCAAGCCGGGTAGCCATACTCGTGGGTGGGCGAGCCACCTCTTTGAGAATTCCATCCGTTCTGAAGCGGACGCGGTAGGCTTTTTCATAGGGTTCAAAGTGGATGTCGGATGCGCCCGATTTAATTGCGTCTAACAATACCTTGTTTACGAATCTTACTACGGGGGCTTCGTCAGCTTCTTTGTCTTCCTCGTCATCACCGGCGTGTTCGTCAACGGCCTGTATATCTAGGTCATCAAGCCCGTCATCGTCAAGCCCACCTAGGGCATCGCCTAATGATTCTTCCTGAGCGTTCAGGAACAGGTCTATGATTTTATCTAGTTTATCTGCCTCTACTAGAACAGCATCTGTTGATATTCCGGTATTGAATTTAATTTCATCCAGTGCTCGGAGGTTGGTAGGGTCTGCAACGGCGATGAAAAGGCGATTGCCACGCTTAAACAGCGGCAGAGAACGATGCTTGCTGACCAATTTCCGGTCAATGACGTCTTTTGGCAGGCTTTCAACGTTGAAAGCATCCAAGTCGAGAATAGGCGTGCCAAATTCATCAGACGCAGCGTTGGCTATGGTTCGAGCGTCCAGCCCTTGGCTGGCAACAAGGTAGTGAACAAAAGGCGTTTTGGCTTGAGTGCATTGCGCTAGTGCGGCCTTGGCGGTCTCTTCGTCCAGTAAATTGTCGTTAACTAAACGACGTGCCAGACCGCTTATGGCGGGTAAGGGAGCATTCATTTCACAAGTCCATAGTGCTTCAAGTTGTCTTACCTTTTATAGAGCTTTAACTTTAAACGATAAGTCTATGTAAATTCTAGTATTAATTGAAAATTGAGCTTTTCAAATGGCAGGAATTAAGTATAGTCTATCAATGCAGGTGAATGAACGCAGCTTTGCTGTGACAGGACTGGGTGCAATGTGACAATAATTGTCAGTATTTTGAAGTCCCCAGGCCTTATTTCATGATTGTATGGGGTGTTAGTGCTTATATGTGCTAGGTTTCTATGGTTTGGCATAGGCTTTGCTAATATGCTTGGGACTTATAGAATTTAATTTGTGAATTTCGGAGAAAACACTATGAAGAAGAACCAACAGGGTTTTACATTGATTGAATTGATGATCGTTGTTGCGATTATCGGTATTTTGGCGGCTGTGGCTTTGCCGGCTTATCAGGATTATACGAAGCGTGCGAAAGTTTCTGAGGTTTTGATATTGGCGTCAAAGGACAAAGTTTCCGTATCTGAATATTATATGTCAGTGGGTAACTACCCATCGTCCGCTCAGTCAGGTGTTAGTGATGACGCTGGTCAGAGTGAGTACATTACTGCTATCGCCTACACTACCACCACTAGCCCAGATACAGCCGTATTAACTTATACTGTTGATTCTACAAAAATTGCTGCAGGTGATATTGTTTTTACAGGAGTTGGCTCTGCTCAAGGCGTTTCGTGGACGTGTACTGATTCTGATTTAGACGCCAAGTACTTACCCGCAAATTGCCGTTAACATAAAGCGGGTTATTGATTAAAGGCCTCCTAATCAGGAGGCCTTTTTTTTATCGAGGACATTCTTGTGAGCTCTTTGAGAGATTGGCGGGTATATTGTTCGTTGTTATTTTTAGGATTGTTTGTGTTGACAATTCGCTTGTATTTGCCTGGTCTGGAAGGAATATTTTTGGTTGATGATGCGGTGAATTTAGCACCGTTGAATAATAATGGTGGAGTTACGGACGCCAATAATTTTCTGGCATTTGTTTTTGGTAATCATTCCGGAATGTTGGGGCGCCCGGTATCGATGCTTAGCTTTCTTATAGACGACCAATACTTTCCGGGAAGCGTAAGGAGTTATCGCTATACCAATTTAATGATACATTGCCTCTGCGGAATTGCCCTGTTTGCACTGACTAGACGATTAGCGTTACATGCTGCCGACAAGGGAGAGCAATTCGCTTCAGAGCTTGCGTTGGTGGTAACCGCGTTATGGCTTCTGGCCCCTCTCCATGTATCAACGACCCTCTACATCGTTCAGCGAATGACACAGCTATCTACTTTATTTTGCTTGGTGGGATTGTACTTCTATATCGTAGGTCGAATGCAGATTGTTACGGGAAAATCAGCAGGGCGAATCTGGGTTGTGGTGGGTTTGTATTTTTTTGGTCTTTTGGCGACGTTGAGCAAAGAAAATGGCATCCTTATTTTGTTTTTTGCCCTTGTTCTTGAGATGACAATTGTTTACAGCCGAAATGAGCGTGTTAGTCGTTTTGTAATAGGTGTTATAGCTCTACCCGTGATGCTCGGTTTGTCGTATTTACTATTTAGGTGGTCTTCGTTTACCAACTCCAGCTATAGAGATTTTACAGTCATTGAGCGCCTACTGACTGAGTCGCGAATAGTTTGGGATTATATTGGAAAATTGGTCTTTCCTTTTGGAGCAAAGATGGGGCTGGTTCATGACGATATCATAATCTCAACTAGCCTATTATCCCCATTTCAGACCGTTTTCTCTGTGCTCGCTCACCTATTTGCAATCGCTGCTGCTTTATTTTATCGCAAACGTTGGCCTTGGTTTTTCTTTGCAGTATTTGGTTTTTATAGTGGTCATCTACTCGAATCGACATTTATTCCATTGGAACTCTATTTTGAACACAGGAATTACATGCCTTCGGTCTTTGTTTTTATTGGGCTGGCAATGTTTTTTTGGGGGGTGGAGAGACAAGCGAAAGCGCTAAAATGCACTGTTATTTTTCTAATTCTAATGTCAATGTTTGTAACATCCCAAAGAGCCAGTATCTGGGGTAACCCAGTAGCTCAAGCAAATATTTGGGCTATGGAGCATCCAGTCTCAATACGAGCGCAAACTGGCTTGGTTGTGGCTCATTTGTCTCAAAAGAAATATGTAGAGGCTGAGAATATTTTGCAGAAGACACGTGCTCTGTGGCCGCGGGCTGTTCATTTAGACTTCCTGCTGCTTAACGAAGTATGCAGAGGTAATATGGTATTAAATATGGCCCCAGATGAGTTCGTTGATAAGATAGCGGCTGGTAAATATAATGGTTTTTTACCGAGTACGTTTAAATCAACTTATGAATTATATGCCAATCGAGAATGCTCTATTATTGGCGACGATTTAATGGCCAGTATTTTCGATCAAATGTACGTAATTGAAAGTATGCCAAGGACTTATCTGTCGTCGGTTTCTATGTTGGAATTTGATTTTTATGGATCTGCCGGGAACTTAGATTCAACAATCGCGGCTCTTGATAAAACCTTAAGCTACAAGAAAACCGGATTTGTACTTTATTTAAAAAGTGCAATTTTTAATAGTGCTGGGCTCTCAGATTTGGCCTTGGAGGCTATAGATCGAGCCATACATATTGAGCGTAGTAAAGTATTTTTTCTGCGAAATAAGCTGGGTCAATACGAATTATTTCGAGAAAGTATCTTGGGATCAATTGGGCATGAGATTGTAGAGGAGTCGAATTAGTTTTTGTGGAAAATACATAAATTAATGTCACTAATTCCGAAATTTTAATTAAATGTTATGTTGAGGGTGAAATTTTGAAGAATTATGCACTAATCGGTGCCTCAGGGTATGTGGCACCACGGCATATGCAAGCAATTAAAACTGTTGGTGGGGAGCTTGTTGCAGCATTGGATCCAAATGATTCAGTGGGTATCATTGATAGCTATTTTCCTAATGCTGATTTTTTTACTGAGTTTGAGCGATTTGATCGGCATGTGGACAAGTTGGCGCGTAACAAGGACGAAGGGCAGATAGACTTCTTTTCGATTTGCTCACCAAACTACCTTCATGATTCACATGTTCGGTTCGGCTTAAGATCCAACGCCGACGTTGTGTGTGAAAAGCCGCTAGTGCTAAATCCTTGGAATATAGATGGGTTGGTAGAGATTGAAAAGGATACTGGTCGTAAGGTAAATACAATATTACAGCTGCGTTTACATCCTTCAATAATCAATTTGAAAGAAGCCATTCAAAGCCGTCGTTCGGGTAAGAAGGTTGATGTTGACTTGACGTACATAACATCAAGGGGTAAGTGGTATCATCATTCATGGAAAGGTGATCTTAAAAAATCTGGTGGAATCGCGACTAATATCGGTGTGCATTTTTTCGACATGTTACATTTTCTTTTTGGTGCGGTGAAGACGAATATTGTTCACCATTCCAACGAAACTAAATCCGGTGGTTTTTTGGAATATGATAACGCTCGTGTACGCTGGTTTCTTTCCGTTGAGGAGCTCGATCTCCCTGTTGAAATTCGGACAAGGGGTCAGAGAACCCACCGGTCGATAACAATTGATGGAAAAGAGATTGAGTTCTCTGGAGGCTTTTCTGATCTCCATAATCGCAGTTACGCCGAAATATTGGCTGGTCGGGGTTTTACACTCGAAGATAACCGCGTTGCGGTAGAAACTGTAACTGCGATTCGAAATGCGAAACCAATTGGAGTAAATGGTGACTGTCACCCATTTTTACATAAGGTTCGATACAAGAGCGGATGAATATGAGCTATCAACAGCATGAGTCAACAGTTGTCGATGATGGGGCATGTATAGGTGATTCCACTAAGTTGTGGCACTTTACTCATGTGTGTTCTGGAGCGAGGATTGGCAGTAATTGTGTGCTCGGTCAGAATGTATACATAGGTGGTCGCGTGCTTATTGGGGATAATGTAAAGGTGCAAAATAATGTATCGATCTATGATGGTGTTACTTTAGAAGATAAAGTATTTTGCGGGCCAAGCGTGGTGTTCACTAATATCATTAACCCTCGGTCGGCCTTCTCGCAGAAAGAGAAATTTTCACCGACTCTAATCAAAGAAGGCGCATCTTTGGGGGCGAATTCAACAATCGTGTGTGGAAATGTTGTAGGGCGGTATGCGTTTGTAGGAGCCGGCTCTGTTGTTTCCAGTGATGTATCGAACTATGCCCTGGTTGTGGGAGCGCCAGCGAAGCAAGTGGGCTGGATGAGTGAGGCGGGTTGCAAGCTAGATTTACCCGTGCAGGGTGATGGGTGGGCCTGTTGCAATACAACTGGTAAAAAGTATCAATTAGTCGAAGGGGTTTTACACCAATTATAGTGGGAAAGATGCCTTCCCAATGTTTTACGTGCCTAAATTTTGATTAACTATGTAGCCATTTAGGTGTTTACTAGAGAGGACAGAGTGGTAAATAATTGAGAGCAAGGATGCCTTCTCCTAGTTGACACATCTGTACAGCGAATACTAAAAATATGACCTAATGCTCCTGAGTAAGTTACGTTGAGAATCTTGTATGAAATTTATAGATTTAGCAGCCCAGCAAAGAGAAATAAAAACTGAGATTGATGCCAAAATTGCTGCTGTTCTTGCGCATGGCCAATATATTATGGGGCCGGAAGTCAGAGAAGTGGAAATACAGCTTGCGGAATATGTGGACGTTGATTTTTGCATTACCGTGTCCAGCGGTACTGATGCTTTGTTGATTTCTTTGATGGCGCTAGGGGTTGGTCCTGGTGATGAGGTGATAACCAGCGCATTTTCATTTGCTGCGGCAGTAGAGGTTATCATTCGACTTGGAGCTGTACCTGTATTTGTTGATGTGGACGTTGAAAACGCTAATATCAGTGTCCAAGCATTGGAATCAGTTATATCTCCCAAAACCAAAGCGATTTTACCTGTAAGTATATATGGTCAATGCGCCAACTTGCCAGCTATTAACCGAATAGCAGCTCGTTATGGAGGTATTCCTGTTGTCGAGGATGGCGCTCAGAGTTTTGGAGCGCAAATAGAAGGTCGCAGATCCTGTAGCTTATCTACGATCGGATGTACTAGTTTCTTCCCAACAAAACCTCTAGGGTGTTATGGGGACGGGGGAGCGATATTTACTAACGATCCAGAATTAAACAGAATAGTGCGGGAAGTACGATCGCATGGGCAGAGTGGAAAGTACAAGCATATCCGCATTGGAGTTGGGGGGCGTATGGATACTTTGCAATGCGGAATACTTCTGGCCAAACTTACTCAATTTGATTGGGAGATTGAAGAGAGAGGACGAATTGGGCTTCTTTATAATCAAGCGATACTGAATGAAGTTATGAACGCGAGGAATATTATGAGTAAGGAAGTCGGTGCCGAACTGGATGGTGTGAGAGTGTTTAAAGTGGAACGGGGTAACATGTCCGTCTTCGCGCAGTATACTATATTGGCACCGAATAGAAATCGCTTAATAGCTAGTCTGTCGGCGTTAATGGTGCCAACAATGGTTCATTACCCAATCCCTCTGCACCGGCAGCCCGCCTATAAAAATTTATGCAAACCAGCCTTTCTTCCTGTAACGGACTGGCTGTGTGAACATGTTGTTAGTCTACCAATGGGGCCTTATCTAACGCCAGAGGATCAGGCGCATATTGTCCAATCAATGTCAGAATCCGCTGCACTATTGTGAAGATAATGCATGCGGCAATGATGGCAAATTTTTGCCCAGGGGTAGTTCAGCAAATGAGGTGGGAAGTTGAAGCAGCTGAGTTGGCTAGCTTGCCGCATCAGGTGATGTTGTTCTGTTCGGATCAAGTGAAAGAAGACTTTCCTTTTCTAAAAAAAATACATTTACCAAAGAACAAAATCCTCGCATATTTAAAGATTAGAATTCAATTTCAAATCTGGGTGCTGAATAATTCGGCCGATTATGATTTTGTTTTATTGCGTTACTCTGCTTCAAATGTCATTCAGGCTTTATTTTCATTTGCATGGAAAAATATTCTTACCGTCCATCACACAAAAGAAGGGCCCGAAATCAATCAAGCCGAGCGGCGGGGGGCAAAGTTTCTCAGCTTTCTTGAATGGATTAATTCAAGTATAGTTCTTTCAAACGTCAGGGGTATAGTGTCAGTTACCGAGGAAATATCCAGATATGAACGTCTAAGAATAAGGGCCAATGAGCGCGCTTTTTTGGATGTATTATATCCAAATGGGTGGTCAGGTAGTGCTGGCCGACTACCTGTTGGAAATAAGAAGACTGATACAATTCAGATTCTATTCGTGGCTTCCGACTTTTCTCCATGGCAGGGGTTGGATTTACTTCTAAAGTCTGTGCGCGACTACCAAGGAAGCGTTTTGTTTACTCTTCATCTTGTAGGCTCGTTGGACGTAAAAGATAAGCTTGTCGCAGAGGCAGACGAAAGAGTTGTGATGTATGGACGGAGAGAGTCAAATTTCATCGATTTACTAAGTGCTTCTTGTAGTATTGCTCTTTCTTCTTTTGCACTTTTTCGAAAAGGTATGGATTCGGCTTGTACACTAAAGGTAAGGGAATATTTGTCGAATGGTTTGCCTGTTTACAGCGGACATCGGGATGTCGGTTTTCCACTAGACTTTCCCTTTTATAGGCAAGGAGAGCCGGATATTGAAAAAATCATTCAATATAGTAATGAGGTGAGTGATTCAACTCCTGTTGAAGTCAAAAATAAGGCATCGATTTATATGGAAAAATCGATATTATTATCGAGGTTACATAAAGAAATAGAGGCGGCATCTAGTAAGTGATCTCTCATCCAGTATGTTAAACCCCGTTTACGTATACAATTACGGAATGGGGCTTTTTAGGGGCCGAGAGAGCTGTACTTCGATGTTAGCAGGTTCTGAATTTTCATGTTTTTCAGTCGAGCGTGCTGTTTCTTAAGGTTTTTATTCCTCAAAAATTGATAAGTGTGGATTCAATTTTTCATAAAAAGAATGTTTGCCAAATAGGCTGTTACATCTAGATTGAATGCTGGACAATAATGTGTGTTTTTCTATGTCAGAGATTGATTGAAGATTGTCCAGTACGTTTGAAAGGTCCGACATTTTTTCATAGTGTAGATTTTTTTCGATGACAATTTCTTTTGCTCCGCCGGAAGAGTGGATTATAGGTAGAAGACCTTGGCTAAGCGACTCAAGAATAGACAGACCAAATGGTTCGTTGAATGTTGTGTGGATGTAATAGCGGCTGGAGCCTAGTAATTTATTGCGAGCTTTATTGCTGAGATTTGGGTGTAAGCGTATATTCTTCTGCTTGCGAGCATGTTTTTCACATTTTTGATAGTAATCACTTCCTATATCTGCAAAACCGATTAAATGAAAAATTCCAGGGTGATGCTTAATTCGCTCCATAAGCCGAAGCTGACCTTTTTCATGGGTGAATCTACCTAATACAACGTAATCTGGCGATCGTTTCTTCCAGCTTGTATACGGTGTTATTGGAATTTCTTTGTCTAAGGGAGGATGTATGACGTCACAGACGGATTCTTTCCACTGGTGGCTAATTGCAGTCGCTGTGAAATTAGAGTTAGCAATAACATGGGGAGGAATTTTTCTGTCAAATAGAGTATAAATTGTGCGCATTAAAAAGTCATGTAAAGGCCGGTACCAAGCCCCTCCAGATTGCATTTCTCCATCGCTATGTATGTCATTCCAAAGCCTGTATTTGCGAGGGAAATGAATGTAGTGCAAAACGTTATTATAATTGGTAATGCCTAGCCAGCTGTTGGATGAGTTTATGACGCAGTGGTACTCGCAAATTTTTGATCTCGCCTGTAGGTTGAAATAGACTATTTCCATTTCCTGAGTTAGTTTGATACTCGGAGGCGTTAGCAATCTAACATTAAACTTAATTGTTGATCCAAAAGATTCATGGATATGTGCAGCATTAAAATTCATATGATAGCTGATGATATCTGGGGTTATTGCCTTGGAGTTTAAGAACGATATTAGACTGGTTAGCCATCGTAGGCGGCCACCGTATATAATCCTATTCTGTATAATTGCTACTTTCATATTACGTAAAGTAACTCCTAATAGTGCCCATATTTAGTAGGAAAAGGTTTGTGGCAGGCTGCTTGTTTAACCGACACCAAATAATAATTTTTAATACGGTGTTGGTGAGCATTGAACATGCGAAAGCAATAACAACGGCCAGAAGCCCAAAGTCATCATATAGGAAAAAGCACAATATGATGTTGGTTGTTAACGCTAAAGCGCTTGTTATCGCGTTGAGTTCAGGTCTTCCTCTTCCTGCAAAATCTTGCGCGATAATTCGACTAACTGCGAAGAACGGCATGACTGAAGCTAGCAGATATACAAAATTTATGGCCCCGTCAAAACTTTCACCATATATGTACATTATAAGCGGGTTGGTTATTGCGAAAAGTGATGCGGTTGCCATTCCAGTGGTCCAGAAAACTACGCCAGCTACCATTGGTGTGTGGATGCTAGCGCTCGACGATTTCTCCGCAATTCTGGGAAAAATCGAGATGCTGACTATTCGGGCAAGGGTGAGGAGTTTTTCGGAAAGCATGAGTGCAATTGAAAAGACACCTAAGGCTTCGATGCTAAAAAACACAGTGATGAATATTATGCTGAATCGATTGTTAAGAAAGGCTAGTAAGGAGCTGGGATAACTTTTAAGCGCAAAGTTTATGGTATCCCACTGGCTCTTTTTTGCTCCCCTTGGCCAATAAATACTTTTAAATATACGTATTGTGGGTGGAAGAAACCCCAAAGCCGAGCCAAATATGAGGCTGCTGAATATGCTGCTTAACATCGGTAAACCTAGCGCAGTAAAAATGGCTAGTAGAGTGAGCACTGATAAAGATTCAATCGCTAGACACTTGTTGTAGCGAATAATGTCTTTCTTTGATTGTAGAATCGCGAGTGTAAACTCTTTGATGGTGTTAGCCGCGGCTAGTAATGTCATCATGCCCGCAATGATTTTAAAATTACTAATATTTAGGTCTGAAAATTTTAGAATGTAGACCGAAATAAAGACCACTTGCATAAGTAAGACTAAGGGCATTCTTACCAATGCCCAAGATATTAGTTCTTCATGGCCATTGCTTTTTGAAGACAAGCTATAAGTAATGGCTGACGATAAGCCTGCTGCTGAAGTAATAAAGGCGATATTGGGTAAAAAATGAAAAATAAAAAACCAGCCAACCCCCTCCGGCCCCCACTCACGAGCAATTACCAGCGACGTGATTAGACCTGAAAACGTAACCCCTATTTGCCTCAATAAGCTGCTGTTAATTTCCTTTACGAAGGGTTTTTTGGCGAATTGTTTGATTTCGTTAGTTCCTTATGCATTTGATGCAAGCTACTGAACTGACCCCGCTACTATACTTGCCTTCTTGGAGTTTATGCGGACCTGTTCGAAGCCAAGTTAATTCATCACTTCTTGTGAAATATTCCGCTTGTTCGATTTCGAATCCATGGCTCTTGAGTAGGGAGCTTAATTCCTCAGGTGCAAATACTCGTTGGAAATTGTCCTGTTGGGGTATTCCAACTGGTACAGTTAGTAGCAACCATCCTCCATCGATAAGTAACTGGTGTAGTTTATTTAAAACCTCAGTAAGGGCTGCATCATTAACCTGTTCTTTATAGGCTCCTATTCCGACATGTTCAAGCGTCGAGACAGATACAATACAGTCAACAGGTTCTAATTGTAGCTTTTGTATTTCACCCTTATAGAATTTAAAATTTGGATGCTTTACGTCGTAGTCTCGTAAGTCAACACCTATTACCTGGTGCCCCATTGTAGCCATCGCCAAAGACAACCAGCTGCGAGTGCAGCCGAACTCCAAAATGCGTTTCTCAGGTGGAAGATCTGATAAATACTGTTGTATCATCGGAAGCTCGATAATACGTTCATTGACTGAACAAATCTTCCCACTTGAGACCTTTATAGGGACATTAAATATGTATTCGTGAGTACTGTCACGACGAATTAGTTTAGCTAAACGTAGTACTTTACCTAGCATTTTAGTTTTTCCTGAGCGGGTAGTATTTTTTGACTAAATTTTTTGCGATTTCTTTATAGCGGCTGACAGTCTCAAAGTTGACTGCAGGAGAGCTCCGTAAAGAGTACATTAAATTGTTATTCTTCAAATAAATTAGATGGCTTGTCAACGCCTTTTTACGACTTTGTTGCGCCTTCCCAAGATGCGTATTCTCTTGGTTGTCATAGCCCGAAAAATAGGCGATTAATGATGGCGGAATAGTTATTTGTGCATTGAATTCGTCGAAATCAACTTTACTTCCAATCATAATATTCCGGCTTCTAAAAAGATGGAGAATTGATGAACTCTGCTTGGCGGTAAATAAATAGGATTTTTGAGATAGGCATGAATCTAATAAGTTAACTAATACAGCCGAGTAGGAGCTGTAAAGTTTGATGAAATCAATTTCCAGCATTCCCTTAGATGCCATCCATTCTTGCCGAATCTGAAGAATTTCTTTTGAAAAAATCTCTGCTTGTCGAATGTTTGATATCCCCAATTCAATTGCGAGATCAACCGAATGAATGATTGATGATGCTCTGGTTAGGAGGCCGCGCGCATCGATTGTCCTTCTCGAGGCGCGGGAAATCTGTAATAATTTGTTAAAACAAATTTCTATCAAATAAATCAGTTTTTGCTCGTCCGTAAGTGCAAATTGCTCAATGGTGTAGAAGTTATCGTTGATAGTAGGGGTCATAATCTTAGTGGTACAGAAAATGTTAGTCAGGTTGTCTAAATCCCTCTTTCTAATCCAAAGTGCATCATGAAGAAAGTAATAGTCATCATCGGGTGTTTTGACATTGCATTGGCTTCCGTTAAAGCCACCGTCTTCAGTAACGACAATAAGGTCAATATCTGATATTCCTGGGCACCCTACGCTCCCCATTTGAAATACGCTAAGAACCCATGGATGTTTTTCTATTGAGCAGACTTTCTCTGTTATCACATCTTGATAATGGCGTTTGGTTCGATGCTCTGGCAAGTTACTAATTTTCATTGGCGTTACATGCTGAAAGTAATGATTGTATACTTGATAAAAGTTTTGATTGATCTAAATCATCGATTACGATTTTTGGCTTAAGATGGCTCAACAAATCGGGTAGTTTGTTCTGCAATAAGTGGTAGCCAAATTTTATACGAGAGGATGTTGAAAAACTCTTGGTTTGTCTCCAATGCGATCGTTCTTTGCTTGCAAACTTATAAATAACTTCATATTCAGGAAATTCTGAGCAAAACATAAGGAAAGAATTTTTTTTTAAAGTAGAGGATCCTTGTTCAGTATAATAAAGGCTAGGAATAATAAGTAGATGACTAATTAGGTTTTTAAAAGTATAGGGAGACCAAAATCGTTTGTTCTGTATGCGTTCACTGAGCCTCTTTAGCATATTCTCTAGTCGCCCCTTACTATTATTATGCGTACAATTGATTTCTAAATCGACTTTGTGTATAGCCCAGGCATTTCTATAAACGATTGGAGGAAGTATGGCTTCATCATATGCTTTGCATAACTCTGGCCATAACAGAAAAAAACCATGGTGCTGATTGCAGTCATAAGAATACAAAAAGGGCAATACTTTTCCTTTGAGGTAGAGCTTTAAGCTCTTAAGTGCTGACTGCGAGTAAGCCACATTATCTGCTATAAGCAGCGTGGCATCTAGATCTGAGAAGTCTATGGAGGAGTAATCTCCAGCAGAACCATGAACGAGAATATTGCTAATTAGACCATTGCTTTCGGATTGTAGTCGTTGGAGACAATTCTCTAGATCGCTCTCCTTCGTGCCACTTCTTTCTGGGATCGTGTGTTGAAAGGAAGGCGTGGAAACTGGACATTGAAGGAAACCTGTTATTTCTGAAGTGTCAGGGAGGCCATGAACGTACGAGTAAGTTTTCCTATATAAATTTAATGTGGAGTTAGAGTTCATAATCGTAGCAATTATAGGGGTCATCGGGCGAAGAAAATGTAGCTCATTATTCGCGGCGGCACTTACTATAGTACATTAAATAGGTTGGGTTGTTAGAAACAAAAACACCTGCGGGTAAGTGTATCTGGTTCAGTCGAGTTTACATAACCTTTTTTGTTAGTTAAATAAGCGCATTAGTTAATTTAGAGCATGCCGCGCGTTGTTTGATGCCCCAAGTACGAATATACGTAGTTTTCTTGGCCGACTGCTGGTAATTTGTGTCTTAAATTAAGTTGAGGAGGTTATTTGCGAGAACGGTTGTTAATCAGCATATACCTGTGTTGCTGAGCATGCGCTGACTAAGAACCGTCTTTGACGGCATGGTTGATTCAGGGCCTAAATTAGTGGGTGCAGGAAAAGATGCTTCCTTCAACAGTTGGTTTTCGAATGCATCACCAGAAGCACTAAATGATTAGGGCTCTTACTCGCGAGCGCTAGGTTTACAGTGTCCCAAAGACACCTCAATTACGAGTAATGAAGTATTTTGGAGCTGTTTTAACGCAACTTAATAATGTGGGAGAACAGCCTACTTTCTGTGGCCAGTAAATTGTAATTTGGGTGTTGTTTTTTTATCGGATGCTAATAGTATTCGTTATGGTGATATTATTCAGTGAAACTCAATAAGGCGTAAATATTATCAATCTCACGATGCTTAAAAGATATATAGTAAGAGTATATCGCTCTGCAAGGGTTGAATGGAGGGGGTTAGGTTTTCTCGAGGACGGTATATCAAGAGACATAGCTTATTCAGATCTTATCAAAGAAAGCCCAATTTTTGTCTTGTCAACGGGTAGATCAGGGACGAAGTTCATAACTGAAATTTTGGAGGCCTATCCTAGCTTATGGGTAGAGCATTCTCCATCACCTGAACTTGCGCATCAATCCTATTTGATATACCGCGAATCCCCCGATGTTGATTCCATTAAGTTGGCCTTTTTACATGCCAGAATGGATGCGATGAATAGGGCGCATGCATCAGGGTATCGTTATGTCGAGACCAATAATAGAATCACTTTCTATGCTGAGGCTATTGCGCAAATTTTTCCGAATGCGAAATTCGTTCACATAGTGAGGTCGCCCGCTGAATTTGTTCGAAGTGGAATGCGGCGCGGTTATTATAGCACAATGATTCCTGAATTGTCGGGGCATATAGAGCCAAGGTTGTGCGATCCTATCCGCGATATATGGTCAGAGTTAACTAGAGTGGAAAAAATATCTTGGCAATGGAATACCATCAATGAAAGTATAGAAAGATTTAAAGCGACTATTGATGCTAATAGGTTGTTTTTTTGTCGGTCTGATGATTTATTTCTGAATCCTGATGTTGCGACGTCGCTTTTGGAATTTGTGGGGGTGTCTTACATAAACAAAGAGAAGATTCTTAAGAAGCATTCGACTGCAGTAAATCAGCAAAATAAGGGTGAATTCCCCGAGTACATCGATTGGTGTATGCAGGATAAAAATAATCTTAGACGCTTAGCTAAACTTGCGGTTGAATATGGCTTCGAATTGTGAACGTTACCGGAAATAAATATGCTTTGATTGTTCACGTTCCTGAGTATTGTTTGTCAGAAATGGAGTGGCTTTGCGGCGTGATTTTTGGAGAGTTCCTTAACGTTAAATTCACATTAAAACCCTCAGCCAAAGCGGGGTTTCACCTTGAGTCTGGTGAATACATTTTGAGTATGCCTGATATATTTATTTCTGGTGCACGATCGTCTAATTATGCCGTAATGGAAGAAATTTCTTATGGGACTTGGAATGTCAATTCGATTTTCGAGGGTATTTCATTATGCGGCGATTCCTTACCAGTATTATTCGGAACGCCTGGTGTAAGCGTAGAAGAGACTGGCCTTTCGTTAAGGGTGGATATATTCGGTACGTGTTTTTTTATGTTATCACGTTATGAGGAGTATGCCTCTTCTCTAAGAGACGAACATGGTAGGTTTTTGGGTGAGTATTCATATGCTTTTAAGTGTGGCTTCTTGGATAGGCCGCTAGTAGATGAATATGTAGAGGTTTTGTTCCATTTTATGGAACGAGCATGGCCAGGTATGGTTCGATTTCCATCAGGAGGAGCTGTGAAGGTTAGTTGTGATGTGGATCACCCTTTCGATGGGGCTGCTTCAGGTTTAGTCAGATTGTTTTCGGGAGTAGCAGCAGATGTAATTAAGCGTGGTTTTATTGTTCAGCCTGTCAAGCGAATTTTAAACGGCTTTTTTAGTCAATTCGGTATTTATCGCTTCGATCCCTTCGATACCTTTGATTGGTATATGAAAACTTGTGAAAAAGCAGGAAAGAAAGTTACGTTTTATTTTATTTCTGCAAATACTGCTGGCGATCTCGATGGTTTTTATTGCATTAACGATAGTCGTATCGTTAAACTAATGAAAGATATTGTCAGTAGGGGCCATGAGATTGGCGTGCATGGAAGTTACAATTCTTATAATGATTCAGCGCAAATAAGTACGGAGAAAGATATTTTACAAGCCCTTTTACGTAAATCTGAGTTGGACATTAGTATAAAGGAGGGGAGGCAACACTATTTGAGATGGGACGTAAGTTTCACTCCCGACGTATTAAATTCGGCCGGTTTGGAATATGATGGTTCTGGTTCGTTCGCTGATATTTCTGGATTTCGTTTCGGCACATCTAAAACGTTTACGATGTGGAGTTGGGCGGCGCGCTCTGCCTTATCATTAAAACAACGACCTTTGATTCTGATGGAATCGTCAGTGATTTCCAGTAAATACATGGGGCTTGGTTATTCTCAAGAAGCTTATGATCTCATGTCAGTTCTAAAGGAAAGGTCGTTATGGCGGGGGGATTTTAGTATTTTGTGGCACAATTCACACCTATCTAGAAAAAAAGATCGAGATTTATTTGAACTGCTTGTTCAATAGGTTTGTGTGTTTTGTCTTAGTCGAGGTAATCTGATTGAATTATAGCCTCGATGTGCATTCACACATATGTAGGGTTTGTGTCAATTGGGAGTCTCTGAATTGCATTGTGTGAACTTTGTGGAAGAGATCAGTGTGTTTGATAGCATTGCTATGTTTTACCCTCTCTCATACAGGTTGGCCTAGCGCAGGGAAATAGTGGCTTTGGTTGATGTGTGCGAGTTTCGCATGCTGTTATGCTTTCTATTTCCACATATTGGATCGTCAAATGACATAGCCAATATTATGCTTCATGTCGGTATTCATTTTACATTTCATGTCATTATTTATATTTTTTTCTATTGTATATTGCTCGTTGAAGCGAGGGCTGGTTTCCATTTCGCGCGTTTTTCTCTGCAAAAATTCTTTCGTCGTACAAACTATTTTTGCGGGATTCCCTGTGGCCACCTGTCCATCGCTTATGTCTTGCGATACGACACTTCCCGCGCCAATTATAACATTATCGCCAATAGTAACCCCCGGCAGAATAATTGAACCTGCGCCTACGAATACTTGGTCGCCAATTTTTACTTTACCAACCCTAGTGTAGTTTAGGTGTGATTTTGTGGAGGCGTCGTGAGCGAGGATGTGAACTCTCGGTGATAAAGTGACGTTACTTCCTATTTCTATGTGCCACGCATGAGAAGGATCAATTATTACCTCTTTTTGCATGTTAAAGTTTTCACCAACGACTAGTCCCCTTCTAATAAGTCGATTGAGCGGTATCATGATATACACTTCGCGATAGAATCTTCGTAGTAGTTTCATTGTATTCATCCTGATCTATTCGATTGTTGGTGGTTTGATTGAGGAAGTTGCGACTAACGATAAAGTTGTCGCACTAAGGCTTTCTGATTCCATTAGACTATTTAGTAATAATGTCTGATATCCGTTGGTCCCAATCAAATAAAAATTGTTTTTTCACATCACCACACAGATCTATGAGGCTCAGCCTATCTTGGGGGGAGGCCATCGCAAATTTATTTATAGCGTGTATCCATTCCTCGGAATCTAAGGCTAGAATACAGCTTTGGGGTAGCATTTCCTCGTGAGCACCTATTTGACTGGCGAAAATAGCGGTTTCAGTTCCGAGTGCCTCTAATATTACGTTTGGAGCAGCTTCTAACTTCGATGGAGACAGGAGAAGGTGAATGTCAGACCATGCATGGGTCATATCCGTCCACCCGTGAAATACCACCCTATCCCCTATGCCTATATCTCGTGCTTTTTGCTTAAGTAAAGGGAGAGAGGGGCCTGCCCCATAGATATTCAATATAACCCTTGGGTCGGTTTTCTCCCACAAATCCATCAGAAATATTTGGTTTTTTAATGGTTCCGTTATTCCCACGCACGCAGCATTGATACTTTCAGAAGGAGATATTTTGTGCGTTGAAAATAGATCATCCTCTATATTGTTTCTCAATATTCCGGTTTGTGCGGGCAGTAAAATTTTGTGCCGAAGCAGTAGAGCGGCAAGTGGTGTCTTTGATACCGAGTAGAGCGTATTTTTGAAAACTCCTAAGCCCTCCACTAAACTGTCGGCCCAAATTATGAATCGGTTTTTACCATTGATGATATGCGTTTTAATTGGGTCCGCGTGTAAGAAAATCGTGAGTTTCTTGTCATTAGATAGGTATTTTGATAATTGAAGAAGAAAACCGTAGCTCGGATTGAACGCAAACGGTCGATCGATATTTAATTTAAGTGTCAAATAAGCCAGTTGAATAGGTGCGGCAAGGTGCCATAGAGCCCAGAAGAGAAGATTCTCACTGTTTCCGGGCCAATAAAATCGATGGTAAATACAATTATCATGATCGATTGGAAATTCCTCAAGCGACAGGTAGTGGACCTCGTGCCCTCTTGCCAGCAAAGCTTCTATACATCTGAAATAGCGGCGGCAAAAACCACCAGGCTTCGGCTTGTAGTAACAGGTCAGGATTTTCATTCTGAATAACAGTGCTCCAGCGATGGTAGTAAAAAACTCTAAAAATTGAAATTTGATTGGTGATTATTAGTTGAAAAAGTGCCAGTATTGCTTTCTCGCAATATAATTCCAACTGTATTGCTCTGCTTTCGCCCGCGCTAACCTAGCCATATTTAGGGTTTCTTCACGGCTGCTACCGAGGGCAAGTTCAATTTTCTGTACTAAGGACGTTTCATGCCCCGCTTCGCAAAGGTAGCCGTTCACGTTGTCGTTTATTACCTCCTCGGCTCCACTTCCCACGCTTGCAATACAAATTTTTTGGTATGACATCGCTTCCAAAAGTGACACTGGCAGACCTTCTCTGTCACCATTATTTCCGCTTATAGAAGGCAAAATGTATAAGTGTGAATTTCTCAGGTAGTATGCCTTTTCTTTTTGGGTGACGAATCCTGGCTGAATAACTTTGCTCTTCAAATCTAAATCTAAGATCCACTGATCAATCTTGGTTGCGATCGGACCTACTCCAGCGAGAATCAGAATGACTGCAGGGTCTTTTTCGCTTATTATTTTAAGGGCCTTTAGCAAAGTATGTATGCCTTTCTTTTCGACAAACCGCCCCATAAATAGGAGGACCTTTTTTCCCGATAGGGCGCTGGTCTCTATTACTTCGCGCGGTTGAACAATATCTTCTATATCCGGAAGGTGAATTCCCATTGGAATTACTTGAAATTTGTGTTTGATGTCAGCCCATTCGTCTCCGCTGTAGAAACTCGATATCCCGTCTAGTGTTCTTTGACTTACAGCGCTTGCTGCCTTAACAGAGGAGAGTGCTGCACGAACCATTTTCCGTCCGAAAAAAGGTAGTTTTTTACAGATTTCCACGTCGTACGAATGACTTGTGAATACATGTGGAATGTCGTTTTGTTTAGCCTGTATGTGGCAAAGCAGCCCTTGGGGTAAGAACCAATGCGAGTATATGTAATCTGGCTTTACTTCTCCAATCGCTTTGGCTAGGGCTCTGTACTCGTAGTAGAACATCAAAGGTACTTGGAGAATATTCCACTTACTTTTGCTAATAGCTGGGAGTATGCCTAGGTTGGTTAGGTTTTGCTTGTTAGTTGGCCAAAAGTAATTGAACCGTCTCACTGTTATGTTTGGAGCAAGTGGTGCTCCTGGGCGCCCCATACGGGTAGCTGCCAAAACTGTTATCTCCGTATCGTATTCAGCGAGCGCGTTTACCTGTTCCAATAAAAACAATGGTAGATCGTCATTAGGGGCCGTTGGGAAGAACGAAGAAACGAATAAGATTTTTATCGCCATAGTTCTTTCCTCCCGAAATTTCTAGGGTTCATTTTTTTCGGATTGATAGATTAGCATCGTAATTTGTTCGGAAACCAGGCCGATTAAAAAAACAATAAGTGAAGTACTAAAAAGTAGCGCAGTCATGTTGGTGAATGTGCCGAAACTAATGAAGGTATAGGCGTATCTCAGAAGGCCAAGTCCGAAAAGCACTGCGCTTATTGGCGTAAACATTTTTAGCGGGGAATAAAGCACTCCGACTTTAAATATGATCAGGAGAAATTTTAGGCCGTCCTTGGTCAAGCTAATATGGCTTTTACCGGTTCGTTTATTGGTTATTATCGGGGTGTAAGCCACAGAATGGCCCGCGCGGAAAAAGGCCATTGTACTGGTGGTGGGATATGAAAAACCATTTGGAAGCAAATGAAGAAATTTCTTGAATTTCTCTGCGTTCACTACTCTGAAACCGGACGTAAGGTCCGGTACTTTGTGACCAACCATAAAGCTGGCTAATCGATTGTAAACTTTATTGGCAGCTAAGCGCCCTATGCTAGCTTGGGATGAGTGATCTCTTGCGCCAACCACCATATCGTAACCGGAGTTGAAAACGTCCAATAATTGGTTGATATCTTCAGGTTTGTGCTGCCCGTCTGCGTCCATAAACAGTATGGTTTTTCCTTGTGCTTTTGAAGCTCCAGCTTTTATGGCAGCGCCATTTCCTTTGGAGTATGGGTGCTTGAGCTCGATCACATCTAGTTCGCCACAAATGTCTGAGGTGTTATCACTAGAGCCATCATTCACAACGATTATTTCGGCTGTAGGGTGCGCCTGACGAATTGCAGGCAGCAAGGTAGAGAGTGAAAGAGCTTCGTTTTTAGACGGTAATACAATAGATAGATCCGTACCCATTTCTGTTCCTTGAGGTATTGTTGTATTCGCCACGCATACATACATTGGAGATTGTTTCATGGTGTAAACGCGGCATCGTCATCTACGCTGTTATTCTTAACGACAAGTCAATAGCCATACAATTTTTTGTCAGCTCGCCGATGGATATGAAATCGACCCCCGTCTCGGCAATATGTCTTAGTGTTTCGCTTGTTATTCCACCTGATGCCTCAAGTTTTGCAGCTCCTTCGTTTAACTTAACGGCTCTAAGGAGCATTTCCGGGGGGAAATTATCAAGCATTATGATGTCAGTCTTGGCAGCTATTGACGCTTTAAGTTCATCAATGCTCTCCACTTCAATTTCAACATTTTTTGTAGGCGCTTGTAATTTTGCGCTACGAACAGCCGCCCCAATCCCCCCACAAGCCATAATATGATTCTCCTTAATCAAAAAAGCATCATACAAGCCCACTCGATGATTAAAGCACCCTCCCTGAGTCACCGCATACTTCTGCGCCGTTCTCAAACCGGGAATCGTCTTTCGTGTATCCAACAACTTAACCCCAGTCCCTTCAACCAAGTCTGCATACTTCCTACAAATTGTCGCGGTTCCAGACAGCAGTTGTAGAAAGTTCAGCGCGGTTCTCTCGCCAGTTAACAAACTCCGAGCAGAGCCTTCTAGGGTAAAGAGCTCACTGTTCGCTTCAACACGCTGCCCGTCTGCTACTAGCCAGGTCACTACAACTTGGGGGTCTAGCTGGCGGAACACTTCATTTACCCACTCAACACCGCAAATCACGGCATTCTCTCGTGTGATTACAGTCGCCTTGGCGCGCTGGTCTTCTGGAATTAGCTGGGCGGTGATGTCGCCACTGCCAATGTCTTCTGCTAGTGCAAATGTCACACTGGCCTCAAGGTCTTGCTGTAAGCCCGGGATGTCGCTGTTCATATAGTCTCTTAAATCGTTTTTTAAATAGCTTCTTTTGAAATGCTCATTTCAATAATGAGAGACATTCTAGCAAGCTTTACGCCAGCCTTCACTGCTGATATTGCCGCAGGGTTAACTGATTGCCTCGCTGGGTAAATTCTATTTCCTTCAGGGCACTCATACCCAACAATATCTCTTGGCCACGCATGCCAGGGTTAATGCTTGCGCGCACGTTGCGAAGAGAAATCTCTCCTAGCTGAAGGTGCTTGATTGTGGTGGCTCTTATTTCTACTTTGCCATTGGCTGTCATGGCGTAGCCTCGCGCGCCCGGCTGAAGCTGCAATTTGTTCGCAAGCCCCGCGGGTACCACCACGTCGCTGGCGCCGGTATCCAGTAAATAGGTGACCTCTCGGCCATTAATATGCCCATTAGCCAGGTAGTGATGCCGTCTGTTACCCTCTAGTACCACTTCTATAAGGCCGTTGCCTACTAGGCTTTCAGGTGAGCGATTGGGGTTGATCTGCTGTTTCTCCCAATTCCCAAAGAAAAAGGTAAGGCCTATGAGCAATCCTACCCAAGCGAGGGTCATCATGCCTTTACCTAGCTGTTGTCCGGCTTGGTTTTGAGTCATTTAAAGCGTCCGCAGTGTGATCAGGGTCTCGATATTATCAATTGTCGCTGTGCCTTCTGTCGAGCTTGATTATAATCAAGGGAGTGAAAGTGCTCAAAATTGTCAGTTTGAGACCATTTCGACCCATGGGAGTCCAACATGTCTGGCGGTAAAAAACAGTTTTCAGCGAGTAATGTGGTGCCTTTACCCACAGACGCCGCTAGACCTAAAGGCGTGCCTCTAACACGCTTGCCAGCGCCCATGCACGCTGTACGTGATCGTGCGCGGCGAGATCTCAGTGAAAGACTCAGTAAGTTGTTTGAACAGGCCGATGACGCGCTGTTTAAATTGGCCGATCAGGCCACGAACAATCAAGAGCAAAATCTCTATTTTGAATCAATGCGTGAAGTTCGAATTCAGCGACGAGACATAGAAGCCGGTTTCTTTGAGAGCATAGATCTCGGCTTCGCCGCTTTATTGAGCAGCGCTTCACTACCAGATGAAATCCCCACTGTAAGTGATGAGGTGTCCATCGATAACCTCAGTTTGGTTAACAATGAAGACTTGGAAGAGCTCGTGGCCATTGATTCCATGGTGCGTCGGGCGAGTAAAGAGTACGTCACGCCCATAGAACACTTGAACATTCGCGCTAACTATTTGTTGGCGGGGGAAGTTCATAGCGAAACGAATCCTTTAGCCCCGCCGACACTGTGCCGCAGCTTTAGTACGGCAAGTGACCGCTTGAAGATCGACATTAAAGCTAAATTGGTGCTTTTTAAGCTTTTTGATAAGTTTGTAATGGCCGACTTGGCGAAGGTCTACAGTAACTCCAATGCAGTACTCGTTGAACATAATGTTCAGCCCAATTTGGCGGCTGAGCTGCAACACGCTCGTCGTGCAACGCCGTCTCCAACTACGGCCCCTGTGGCCAGTAATGCACCGGGTTTGTCAGATTTGGGTGCGCCTCAAGCGGGTATGAATCACGGCGCAGTGGCCCTAGGCGCTCAGCATGGCACGCAAATTCAAATGGGCTCCGCTGCGGGGGGCGTGGTAAACCTGCATGACTTATTTAGTGGCGGCTCGGCTTCGAGCAACGGCGTGTCCGGGCATGTGCAAACTCCAGACGTAATATCGGCGTTAAACGGTCTGCAGCATCAGCCACAGACTATTGGAGGCAGTGGCAGGCTGGATGTCGCTTCTTTGTTATCTCAATATCTCTTGGCTCAGGGGCAGTCTCAAGAACTCCGTCAAATGGACAGTGATGTCATCAATTTGGTTAATTTACTCTTTGATTACATTTTGGAAGACAGCAATTTAGACGCGGTTATGAAGGCGCAACTTGCGCGTCTACAAATCCCTTTGTTAAAAGTCGCTCTGGCCGACAAAACTTTCTTTAGCCATGGTGGGCACCCCGCGCGTCGCTTGTTGAATGAAATGGCGTCGGCCGGCTTGGGTTGGCACGATGGCGACCCCGGCAGTGGAATTCTGCTAACGAAAATCACCAAGCTGGTTGGGCAGGTGCTTGAAGGCTACGAATCCGATGCCAGTATATTCACTGATTTATTGACGGATTTTGTTTCTTTTACTGAAAAAGAGCAGCGCCGTGCCGCGCTTCTTGAGCAGCGAATTATTGATGCTGAGTCCGGTAAAGCAAAATCTGAAAGTGCACGAGAGTCTGTGGAAGCTGCATTAGCCGACGTTGTTGCGGGTCTAACACTCCCTGAGGGTGTTGCCACGCTGATCAATGAAGCTTGGGGCAATGTACTCTTGTTGATTTGCTTGAAGCATGGTGTCGAAAGCCATCATTGGAGCGAGGGTGTTGATACCGCCCGAGACATTGTCTGGAGTGTTGGGGATGATTTGGGGCAAGACGACCGCAGTGGTTTGTTAAAGATGTTGCCCAGCTTGTTAAAGCGCATCCGCCTAGGTTTGGAGAGCATTTCTTACAACCCCTTTGAAATGCAAAAACTGCTGCAAGAACTGGAGAAACTCCACCTTGCTCAATTGACTGCCAAACCTAAGGTTACTGTGGCCGAGGTGAAAGTTGCAGACACACCGGCTCCAGCTGAAAATCTACTTGATGTTCCGGCCCCTGATGTGCCTCAGCTTAAGCCTCTTGAAGAGTCTATTGCTCAATCACAGCCCGAAATTAAGGTCATTATCGAGACGCCCGCAGAGCTTCAAACCAGCGCAACTCTTGAAAAAACGGGCCTTGAAAAGCCAACTTTTGCAAAACCAGCTGCTGTAAAAGACGCAAGCGTAGAAACTCCTAATCAGGAAGTTTCCCAGACCTCGTCTGAGGTAGAGGAGGCAGAGCAAGACGAATATTATTTGGGCCAAGTTGACCGTCTCACTCAAGGTGCTTGGTTTGAAATGGTAGAGGAAGGAGGGCAAACCTATCGCTGTCGTTTGGCCGCCATTATTAAGAGTGCTGGAAAGTATATCTTTGTGAATCGCTCGGGTAATAAGGTCGCGGAAAAAAACCGTGCCACCTTGGCCAAAGCGCTCGAGCTGGGAGCAATCAATCAACTGGATGACGGTATGTTGTTTGACCGTGCTTTGGAATCAGTTATTGGCAATTTACGGGCAAGCCGCAGCTCAGTCGGGTAATTGCCCTCCAGATCATCTATGATGAGGTTTTCCTGTCTGTGGAGGCCTCAGCTCGGTGACAACATATACGGTGATCAGTGGTCAGCTTGAAGGCGCCACGCTTTGCCCCTCGCCAAATTTTAATCAACGCCCAGCCAATACCGAAATCTCCCTATTGGTTATCCACAATATTAGTTTGCCGCCGGGCCAATTTGGCGGTGGCCATATTGAAGCGTTTTTCTGCAATCGTCTCGATGTTCCTCAAGATCCTTATTTTCAAACAATTTCTGATTTATGTGTCTCGGCTCATTTGCTGATTGACCGAAAGGGCGATGTCACTCAATTTGTTGGTTTTGACGCGCGAGCTTGGCACGCTGGGAAATCTATTTTCGCGGGCCAAGCCGAGTGTAATGACTTCTCCATTGGCATTGAGCTGGAAGGGGAGGACGATAGGCCTTACACTGACCCGCAATATCAAAGCTTGGCTCTTGTAACTCAGGCTATCATGAAAGCTTACCCGAATATTACTCCAGACAGAATTACAGGCCATTGCGATATCGCCCCAGGCCGTAAAACCGATCCGGGTTCTGCTTTTGACTGGCATCGCTATAAAAGCACATTATAATAATCGCTCGTCGCGGAGACTTTAGTTTATGACCATTCTTAGTTTGCTTCTTGTGCTGGGCGCTGTGCAAATCTGGGGTTCTGGTGCTCCCTTGCATCGTGACGCTTGGTTTTATTCGCTATTAGAATCTCTTCGCAATCTCAGCGGCTTACGTGGTGAGCTGGTTTTTTTTGCGGCACTCATCATACCCTTGGCGGGACTTGGCATAGCTTTGGCACTTGCCGCTAAAATATTGCCGGTGCTGGGCGTGCTCATTATTAATGTGCTGGTATTGCTTTATAGCTTGGGGCGGGGCGATTTCAGCCATGCGGTCAACCAGTATATTGATGCAGCAGAACGACAGGATTCAACTCAGGCCAGTTTAGTTGTAGATGAGCTGGCATTCGAGCCGCAACCCTGCAATACCGACACCTGGTCAGAGCTTCACTTGGAGGCCTTGCAAGCGGTTGTCTATCGCGGTTTTGAACGCCTTTTTGCGGTGTTTTTTTGGTTCTTAGTGTTAGGCGCCCCAGGTGCCTTACTGTATCGCTTAAGTGTGCTGTATCGGGAAAACCTCGAAGAGGGCGCTCATGATCAGGCCTTGGTTAATAAGTGCTTGTGGGCACTGGAGTGGCCAGCTGTTCGCCTCCTAGGTTTGAGCTGGGCACTGGCTGGTAACTTTGTGAGCTGCTATGAGCAGTGGCGAGAGTGTTTGTTTTGTGCCTTGCGCGGTTCGGCCAATGTGCTGGAACACTATGTTCAGGGGGCCTTGAATCTTAGGCCCGAAGATTTGCTCGAGAAAGATGAAGCTTGTCATTCTAGAGCCTCAGCGGAACAAATACGCGCGGTGCAGAGCTTATTGTCTAGAACGCTGTGGTTGTGGTTGTGTGTTATAGCGATTGTTTCGCTGCTGCTGTGAATGCGCCTACTATTTTGGATGTAAGTGCATACTTACTCTGATGGCTCTTGCACAGGGTGTGTGTCTTCTATTTTTGAGTCGCTTTGATTTATGCGCTCGCCCTCTTTTTCCATCACTTGAGCCACATATTTGGGCTCGGCTAAAGCGCGAAACTGGCTGTGTGTACCGTTTACCCAATCGACATCAGGCGGGTTTACTGAGCGAATAAAGTTCTCATAGCGTGCCAAACGCCCAGCTCGCTGCTGGGCAATTTTATTCAAGGTATTTTCCCAATCAAGCCAATTTGGCCCTTGTGCAAGCCGATAATTCTCGTGGCTGCTCCAAGGGTAAATAGACAGCTCTGGCACCAGTTTGTGCTGGAGGGGCAATTGATGGATATGCCTCACAGCGGGTAACAGCCATTCGCTAGGTTCTATTAGCGTGCAGTTGTTGGCTGTCGTGAATAGGCTGCCAGAGCGGGTGTTGCGCAGATTACTTTGTTCTGTATAAGTTTTCTTCAAGCTATTGATCGCAGTGCTAAGCCCTTCAGGGCCCGCCTTAACAAGCAGATGAATGCTGTTTTGCAATAAGCACCAGGCCAGAGTGTGACTCTGATGTTTGTGCTTCAGCTCTGCCAGCAAAGGCATGAAGCTCTGATAATCCTCTGAGCTATCGAATAGCTTGCGTCTGGCGCCGCTGTTGAGTTCTACGTAGTAATACGCGCCTGCGATGTCTAAGCCTTTTTTACGACCCATTTTGCTTCCTGTTGGCTATTGGCGGAACTGATATTAGTTGAGAATACCATCGGCGTGAGTAAGATGCTTTGATATGATGCAGCCTACAAAATTCAGGAGCAATAAAAATGCCTACCTTCGATGTGGTATCTGAAGTGGATAAGCACGTTTTAACCAACGCCGTTGACCAAGCAAACCGCCTGATTGGTAACCGTTTTGATTTTAAAGGTGTGGATGCCAGGTTTGAGAGGAACGAATTTCTGGTGACCCTGTTTGCTGAAGTAGATTTTCAAGCTGAGCAAATGTTGGACATTTTGCAAAGTGCACTGTTGAAAAATAAGGTAGACATCGCCTGCTTAGACATTGGCGAAGCTAAGCCTTTGGGCAAAGGTGTAAAAATGGAAGTGACCGTTCGCACGGGCCTTGAAAGTGAAATTTGTCGAAAGCTGGTGAAGGCACTCAAAGACAGCAAAATGAAAGTGCAGTCGCAAATACAGGGTGACCAAGTGCGAGTGACCGGTAAAAAGCGAGATGACTTGCAAGCGGCGATGGCCCTAATGCGCGAAGCTGATCTTGGTATGCCCTTACAATTTAATAATTTCCGCGATTAGTGTGTAAGCGAGCGTAAACAATCATGATTTATATACCGGCTTCGGACTAACGAAAACTCACTTATTCAACACCCAACAAGGAAATTTTGTGGATAAACCCGCCGCTAGCTGGTCCGACGCGTTTTTTGTCTATACCCGCCCTCGAGTTGTGACGATGTTGTTTCTGGGTTTTGCGGCCGGTTTACCTCTATTGTTGGTGTTTTCAACAATGAGTGCTTGGTTGCGTGAGCTTGATATTAGCCGCAGCGCCATCGGTTTTTTTGGCTGGATCGGCATCACCTATTCAATCAAAGTATTTTGGGCGCCGATAGTGGATCGCCTATCCCTTCCGGGGCTCACTCGAAGTTTTGGGAAGCGACGGGCTTGGATGTTGCTTGGGCAATTGGGGATAGGGCTGGGGCTTGCCTTAATGGCCCTCATCGACCCAAAAGCCCACATATACAGTTTCGCAGCACTGGCGGTGCTGGTGGCTTTCTCTTCGGCCACTCAAGATATAGCGATTGATGCTTATCGTATTGAAGCCGTGGAAATTGAATATCAGGGCGCCATGTCAGCCAACTACATTCTGGGTTATCGCCTCGCGCTGTTAGTAGCCGGTGCTGGGGCTTTATATCTAGCAGAGCTGTCTAGTTGGAGTACCGCTTACCTATGCATGGCGGGATTGATGTTGGTGGGGGTTGTGACGGTGTTCTGCATCCGCGAACCCGAGCCCTTGCCCGAGGGCGAAATCGGTATCTTAGAGGAAGAGATGCTGGGTCGCTGGCAAGCTAACAACCCGACCAATATGTGGCAGCGTTTAAAACGTTGGTTTTCAGTCGCGGTGGCCTGCCCCTTCATCGATTTTTTCAAACGTAACGGCCGTTTCGCCTGGATCATTCTGCTGCTCATTAGCTTATATCGCATGAGCGATATCACCATGGGCATCATGGCCAACCCGTTTTATTTAGACTTGGGTTTTTCCAAGATCGAGATTGCTAATATTGGCAAAGTATTTGGTTTTTTTATGACGATTGCCGGTTCATTTATGGGCGGTATTTTGGTTGTTCGATACGGTGTTTTCAGGCCAATGATCGCTGGGGCCATTATGGTGGCGCTCACTAATTTATTATTTTCTTGGTTGGCCGTAACCGGACCTGAGTCCTATGGTTTAGCCTTGGTTATCAGTGCCGATAATCTCAGCGGCGGTTTTGCCAATGCGGCGTTTATTGCCTACTTATCAGGCTTGACCAATCGCACTTACACCGCCACGCAGTATGCATTGTTCAGTTCGCTAATGACCTTGCCGGGCAAATTCTTCAGTGGGTTTTCCGGAGTTATTGTTGATGCCGTTGATTACCCCGTATTTTTTATCTATGCCGCATTGATGGGCCTTCCAGCAATTTACCTAGCTATTAAAATCAAGCATCACCACGACCAAGTTACTGCCGATGATGAGGCTGCCAAGCAAATTGCTTAAGCTTTATCTTATTGCCCACAAAGCTCACGTCTTCTTCTTGCAGGCGTTTGCGTTGTTCGCGATAACTTGGGGAATCTTCCGGTAGGGAAAGTTTCCCCTGTGAGTTTATTACTCTGTGCCACGGTAATTGAGTGCCTTTTGGCAGCTTGCGAAGCGTGTGGCCCACTAAACGTGCCGCTCTGGCAAGCCCTGCCATTTCAGCTACCTGCCCATAGGTACAGACTTTTCCAGAGGGAATGCTGCGAATCACTTGGTAAATGGCCGCCTTATTTTTTGCGGCCTGACTGTCATCGCTTTCTGGGGAGTTGGGCATAATTGTCCTGCATTATTAAGCGGTAATACGCTAAAATCCTCAACATTCTGAAGCAGCGGATCTCTATTGTGAAGACACAGTTTAAACAAATCATACTTTTGACATTGGTCTCTCTCGGTTTAATGAGTAGCGCCCAGAGTGGTGCGGGCGAGCTGCTGCTTAAAAACGGCGATCGGGTGGCGGGTGAGTTGATCAAGCTGGAGGCTGAAAAACTGACTTGGCAATCAGATTCTTTTGGCACAATTACCGTTGATAAAGCACGCATCGAAAATTTGCACACCGTGACTCTTATGAAACTCAATGGCATTAATCAGCCTTGCGCCCTGATTGGAATGGAAAATCGCAATATTCGTTACAGCTGTCGTAAGGGAATCTCGGGAAGTCTGCCCTTGCTAACAGTTGAGTTGGCCATGCCCTATGAAGATTACCAATTGGTTGGAATGACTCATAGGGGGAAGTTGGGTCTATCCGGCAGTTACTCTCGCGGCAATAAAGTGGAAAACGACTGGGATCTCGATTCTGAGCTCGAGATGCGCCGTGGCGATCTTCGGCACAAAGTGGATGTGGAATACGAGAATAAGTCACAAAATAATGAATCGGCCAAAGAGAAATACAAGCTGGAATACGGTTTAGACTGGTTTTATCAAACGCGTTGGTTCTTATACAGTGATCTTGAGTTTAGTGTGGATGATTCCAAGAATATTGATATTCGCCAAGCTTTTGGCAGTGGTTTTGGTTTTCAGTTGTGGGAGTTTGATATCTCGGCTTTGTCTTTTACTGGCGGCTTAACTTACGTGAGCGAGAGCTTCGAAGCACCGCTCGTGCCTGACGAGAGCTTTGAGGATAAAAACGAACGGATTGCTTGGCAATTTGGGCTCGATTATCGCTACACATTGCCCTTCGAAGCTCAGCTTTTCCACAAAAACTCTCTTTTTCAGTCTTTTGAAGGTAGTGAAGACTGGCGGTTCGAATCTGATACTGGCATTAGTATGCCTCTGTGGGGAAGCCTGTATTCCGAAATTAAACTTGAATATGACTATGATAATGCCCCTCAAGGTGACAATCGCAGCGAAGATTCGGCTGTTAAGTTTGGGGTGGGCTACAGTTGGTAGTCATATTTAGCTAACAATCTAAGTGTTAATACACTATCGAGGCTGCGGCCCTTGCTTTTGAACCGTCTTAGCACCATATAGTTAATATCAACTCCCAAGCGAGGCTCGTCTGTGCGCCATCTATTATTGCTGTTCATTGTTATTCCCATCCTAGAAATGTGGGTGCTCATTCAAGTAGGCAACCGTATTGGTGCTTTTTACACCATTGGGTTGGTCCTACTGACCGCACTCATTGGCATCAATCTACTGAGGCAGCAGGGCTTAAGTACCTTGTGGCGGGCGCAGCAGAGAATGAATAGCGGTCAAATTCCGGTTCTGGAGATGGTGGAGGGTTTATTGCTAGCGGTTGGCGGGGCTTTGTTACTGACCCCGGGCTTTGTCACCGATGGCATTGGTTTTGTGTGCCTATTACCAGGCTTGCGGCAGGTGATTGTGGCCAGAATGGCCAAGCATTTCACGGTGATGCAGGCGCAATCTCGAGCTCACGCTCAATCGGCTTATTCTGAGGCAAAACCTCAATCCCATACTATTGATGGGGATTTTGAGCGACACGACCCCTGATTGTGATGACTTTTGGCGTTTTTTAAATATTCACTGTTGAATTCCTCTTCGGCGCCCCCCATATCCTTTCCACCTGATTGTATCTGCGGGCTGACCGCTAACGACATCAGCTCGTAAATTAACGCCGGTTGTCCCGGTAAATTGTTCATTTGAAATAATAGTTTTGGAGACAAAATCAATGAAAATCCGCCCCTTACACGATCGTGTTGTGGTTCGCCGCAAGGAAGAAGAAGCAAAGTCAGCCGGTGGTATCGTTCTGCCTGGTTCAGCTCAGGAAAAACCAGCTCAGGGCGAAGTTCTCGCTGTGGGTACTGGCCGTGTGCTGCAAAATGGTGATGTACAGGCACTCGACGTAAAAGTGGGTGACATTGTGATGTTTGGTAAGTACTCCGGCAGCAACACCGTTGAAATCGATGGCGAAGAACTATTGATTTTGAACGAGAGCGAACTCTACGGCATTTTGGAAGCTTAATTGCCGTTCAAAACTAAATGCATACGATTGACCCAAAAAGATTGAGGAATATAGATCATGGCTAAAGAAGTTCGATTCGGCGAAGCCGCCCGTAAAAGCATGTTGGCTGGTGTAAACATCCTGGCAGACGCTGTAAAAACTACCTTGGGCCCCAAAGGCCGCAACGTTGTATTAGACAAGTCTTTTGGCGCACCTACTGTGACTAAAGATGGTGTATCGGTAGCTAAAGAGATTGAATTGACCGATAAGTTCGAAAACATGGGCGCCCAAATGGTCAAAGAAGTGGCTTCTAAAGCTTCTGATGACGCGGGCGACGGCACCACTACAGCTACTGTTTTGGCTCAAGCCATTGTTAACGAAGGCTTGAAGTCAGTGGCCGCGGGTATGAACCCAATGGACCTTAAGCGTGGCATCGATAGAGCTATTGCAGCCGCTGTTGCTCACGTTCAATCCATCTCACAGCCTTGTACCGACAGCAAGTCTATTGCTCAAGTAGGTACAATCTCTGCTAACTCTGACGTTTTAATCGGTGACATCATTGCCGATGCGATGGAAAAAGTCGGTAAAGAAGGCGTTATCACTGTTGAAGAAGGCAACAGCCTTGAAAACGAGCTGGACGTAGTTGAAGGTATGCAGTTCGATCGCGGTTACCTCTCTCCTTACTTCATTACCAACCAAGAAAACATGAGCGTTGAGCAAGAAGCGCCTTTCCTTTTGCTGGTTGATAAGAAAATCTCCAATATCCGTGAGTTGTTGCCAGTTCTAGAAGCGGTAGCAAAAGCCGGTAAGCCTCTGATGATTATTGCTGAAGATGTTGAGGGCGAAGCCCTAGCCACTTTGGTGGTTAACAACATGCGCGGAATCGTTAAGGTAGCGGCCTGTAAGGCACCTGGTTTTGGCGATCGTCGCAAGGCGATGTTGCAAGATATTGCTACATTAACTGGCGGTACCGTAATTTCTGAAGAAGTTGGCCTCGATCTTGAGAGCACAACACTTGAGCACCTAGGTTCCGCTAAGCGCGTTACCTTGAGCAAAGAAAATGCCGTTATTATCGATGGCGCGGGCGATGCTACTGAAATCCAAGGTCGTGTTCAGCAGATTCGAGCGCAAATTGAAGAGTCTTCTTCTGATTATGATCGCGAAAAATTGCAAGAGCGCGTGGCCAAGTTGGCCGGCGGTGTTGCTGTAATTAAAGTGGGCGCGGCCACTGAAGTAGAAATGAAAGAGAAGAAAGCGCGTGTTGAAGATGCATTGCACGCGACTCGTGCCGCTGTTGAAGAAGGTGTAGTAGCCGGTGGTGGTGCCGCCCTGATTCGTGCGGTTGCGGCTATTGCCGATCTGCGTGGCGACAACGAAGACCAAACCGCAGGTGTTGGTATTGCGCTGCGTGCGATGGAAGCGCCATTGCGCCAGATCGTTACCAATGCAGGTGAAGAAGCATCGGTTATTGCTGACAAAGTGAAGCGTGGCGAAGGTAGCTTTGGTTACAACGCTGGCACTGGCGAATATGGCGACATGTTGGCTATGGGTATTCTTGATCCAGCTAAAGTTACTCGCACGGCCTTGCAGGCGGCGGGTTCAATTGCTGGCTTGATGATCACCACTGAAGTGATGATAGCCGATCAGCCTAGTGAAGCTGCTGCAGGTGGCATGCCTGACATGGGTGGAATGGGCGGAATGGGCGGAATGGGAGGCATGGGCGGCATGATGTAATTGCCCCCAGCTCACTAGCTCAATAAAAAAGCCCCGCATTGCGGGGCTTTTTTTTACTTCATTTTTACCCGCGGCTTCTTATTTTTGGGTTCAGGCGCTAGAATGGCGCCAGCTATTCCGGGTAGCTCGTTAAGCGGTCCTGGCCAGGAATAACAATAATCGTATTTTCGCCATTAAGTCTGATAAGGATTCTGCTATGGAATTTGTAAATTTTCTCGCCCGTTGGGGGCACCTTCTGTTTGGTATGACCTGGATAGGTCTACTGTATTACTTCAACTTCATTCAAGGCGGTTACTTTAAGCAGGCAAGTCCTGAAGGCCTGAGTGATGCAAAAGCCAAGCTAGCTCCAGAAGCTTTGTGGTGGTTCCGCTGGGGTGCAATGTTTACTTTCCTCACCGGTGTTGTCTTGCTGATGGGTGTTTCAAAGCAACACGTAATGAATGATTACATTGTTGTGGGTGCCACTATGGGTACTCTCATGTTCTTGAACGTGTGGTTGATTATCTGGCCAAATCAGAAAATCGCCCTGGGTATGGTTGAGGGTGACGGCCCAGCAGCGGGTGCTAAAGCATTATTAGCCTCACGCACTAACGTTTTGTTCTCTGGCCCAATGGCTTACGGCATGTTGGCCGGCGCTCATAGCGGCGGTTATGCTGACGCTAACCTAGCCGCAGGCACTGGTGGCGGCACCGCTCTGTGGATTGCCCTGGCGATAGTAGCCGTTCTGGAAGTGAATGCGATTGTGGGTAAGCAAGGTCCAATGACTACCGTTCGTGGAGTGATTGTGAGCAGTATCGTATTAACCGCGATTGTAATGGGTGTGTTGGCTGTCCTTTAAGCTGAACACTTAAGCTCAGTCCGAGCAACACAGTAATACCGGGAGGCCGGCACTTCGATAGAAGTGGCCGGCTTTCTTTTGTCTGAAGATAAATCCTGTTATAAAGACGCTCATCTCAATCACAAATATATTAGAAACCTCCATGGAAAGAAAAGAACCTACTCTAGGCGGCGCGGCCCCAGAAACTCATGAGCCTGAAAGTGCTGCTCGACGGGCCCGGCCTGCGGCTAGCAATACTCGAGCAACGAAATCTAAGGCCTCCGCTCCTTCTCCAGTTCAAAAAACAGCCCCAAGCCGCCTCGGCGGCTTAGCCCTATTGGTGGCGGTGGCCGCCCTAGGCGGTAGCGGTTTCTTGGCGTGGCAGCTGCAGCAAGCACAAGAAGCCCTGACGACGGCAGACAGTCGTCTAGTGGCATTGGAGCAAAAATTCGAGCTGTCTGATGACGAATCAACTCAGTCTGTAACCGCCCTGCAAGCTAAATTAAAGTGGGCCGACGCTGAAATACGGAAGTTGTGGGGAGTGTCATATGACACCAACCGTAAAAATATTAGTGCTAGTAAAACCAAATTAGCCTCTTTAGAGAAAAGCCTAGGGGCTGTCAGTAAAACGGCGAAATCGACGAAAGCGACTGCTACTGCGGCGCAAAGTCAGTTGTCAAAATTACAGGTAGAGTTTGATGCCTTGTCTCAACAAAGTGTGGCCGGGATATCCAAATTTGACAGTGCGTTGGCCGGTTTAGACTCTCAGCGCAAATTGTTGCAGCAATCTACCGATGACGTGAACCGCTTGAAACAGCAGCTCGCCAAACTGAATTTGGATTTGAACGGCCGAGTGAAAGACAACGAAGAGGCAATCGATGCAATAGACAAGCATAGACTTAGCGTTAATCGAGAGCTTTCTCAGATAAAACAACAGCTTGGTGGCGCCGCGCAGTAAATGAATTAAGCGGGGCGGGTTTGCCTTGTTTCGCTTTCAGCGGTTCACTCTACCGGTCGCAATAGTGTAAAATTCCTCTATACCGCTCACTTCACGAAAAGAGATACGCGCATGACCACCGTAATCCGCCAGGATGATTTAATCGATAGTGTCGCCGATGCACTGCAATTTATTTCCTACTACCACCCCAAAGATTTCATTGACGCTGTAGAAGCTGCCTACCATCGCGAAGAGTCCAAAGCGGCTAAAGACGCAATGGCACAAATTCTGATCAACTCGCGTATGTGCGCACAGGGTCGTCGCCCAATCTGCCAAGACACAGGTATTGTGACGGTGTTTCTCGAAGTGGGTATGAACGTGCAGTGGGAAGGTACCATGAGCGTTGATGACATGGTGAATGAAGGCGTTCGTCGAGCATATCTGAATCCCGATAACGTATTGCGAGCATCAGTGTTGGCAGACCCAGACGGTGCCCGTAAAAACACCGGCGATAACACCCCTGCGGTTATCAACTACAAAATTGTTCCTGGCAATACTGTTGACGTTCACGTTGCGGCCAAAGGCGGTGGTTCAGAGGCAAAGTCGAAATTTGCGATGCTCAACCCAAGCGATTCAGTGGCTGAGTGGGTATTGAAAATGCTACCTACAATGGGCGCTGGCTGGTGTCCTCCCGGTATGCTGGGAATAGGCATTGGCGGCACAGCTGAAAAAGCCATGTTGATGGCAAAAGAGTCTCTACTTGACCCCATTGATATTCAAGACCTGCAAGCCAGGGGCGCGAATGGTCGCTCTGAAGAGCTGCGCTTGGAGTTGTATGAAAAGGTAAACGCCTTAGGTATTGGCGCACAGGGCCTAGGTGGGCTCACAACCGTGTTGGACGTTAAGGTTAAAGACTGTCCAACCCATGCGGCAAATAAGCCTGTGGCCCTTATCCCAAACTGTGCCGCTACTCGCCATACGCACTTTTTGCTTGATGGCTCAGGGCCCAGTTTACAAACCCCTCCAAATGTAGACGACTGGCCTGAAATTTCTTGGGAAGTAGGTGACAGCGTTCGCCGTGTCGACTTGGACTCAGTAAGCAAGGAAGACTTGTTGGAATGGGAGCCGGGTGAAACCGTATTGCTCTCGGGTAAATTACTCACTGGTCGAGATGCTGCCCACAAGCGCATGATTGACATGATTTCGAAAGGCGAAGAACTGCCGGTTGATATGACTGGGCGGTTTATCTATTACGTTGGCCCAGTAGACCCTGTCCGCGAAGAAGCGGTGGGGCCAGCCGGTCCCACAACTGCAACGCGCATGGACAAATTCACTCGTACAATGCTTGAGAAAACCGGCTTGATTGGCATGGTTGGTAAAGCTGAACGTGGTCCAACCGCAATTGAAGCCATTAAAGATAATAAAGCTGTTTATCTGATGGCCGTAGGCGGCGCGGCTTATTTAGTCTCTAAGGCAATTACCAGTGCAAAAGTCGTTGGCTTTGAAGATCTTGGTATGGAAGCGATCTACGAATTTACCGTTAAAGACATGCCCGTAACGGTGGCAGTTGATGTGAACGGTGAGTCTGTGCACGAAACAGGACCAAAAATTTGGCGGGCGAAGATTGAAGAAGGCACCATTCAGGTTCAGTGATATGACATTGAAAGTTTCAAGATGAATACGCTTTATTGGCATGATTATGAAACCTGGGGCGAAGTGCCTTCAGCTGACAAACCCTGTCAGTTTGCAGGTCTTCGCACAGACGAAAACCTCAATGTAATTGGTGAGCCGCTGGTTTTTTACTGCAAGCCGGCGGCTGATGTTTTGCCAAAGCCAATTGCCTGCCTAATTACCGGCATCACTCCCCAACAAGCTTTGGCCGAGGGTGTTAGTGAGCATGAATTCATTGCCACTATTCATGAAGAGCTGGCGAAGCCCGGCACTTGCGGTGTTGGCTATAATACTCTGCGTTTTGATGACGAGGTGACTCGTTATGCGCTCTATCGTAATTTTTACGACCCCTATGAACGTGAGTGGCAAAATGGCAATTCGCGATGGGATATTATTGATATGGTGCGCTTGGTGTATGCGCTGCGCCCTGAGGGCATTGAGTGGCCTTTGCATGAAAGTGGCAAACCAAGTTTCAAGTTAGAACATCTCTGTGCCATCAACGGCCTAATGCATGAATCGGCCCACGATGCGCTGTCTGATGTTCAAGCGACCATTGCTTTGGCCAAATTAATCAGGGAACGACAGCCAAAACTGTATGACTACGTATACACTTTACGGCAAAAAAACCGCGCAAAAGCGATGTTGGATTTAGAAAATCGAAAGCCGGTCTTGTATATATCATCGATGTTTCCAGCTGATCAAGGCTGTGCCGCTATAGTCGCGCCCATTGCCGTACATCCGGTGAATAAAAATGCTGTTATAGCGTTTGATTTGAGTGTTGATCCCGAGCCTTTGGCTCAAATGGGGGTGGAACAAATTCGAGAACGTCTATTCACTCGGCGTGAAGATTTGCCAGAAGGTGTTGAGCGCTTGCCTTTGATGCTGGTGCACGTGAACAAGTGCCCAGTATTAGTGACACCAAAAATGGTAGACGAGGCGGCGGCAAAACGTTTGAAATTGGACCCTGCCAAAGTACAGAAGAATTGGCGACGATTACAACAAATGGACATTGCCAAAAAACTTCAGCAGGTTTACAAAGCGCAAGAATTTGCGCCGCGTAATGACCCCGAGCAGCAATTGTATGATGGTTTTTTTGCCCCTCAAGACAAGCAGGCAATGTATGCGATTCGTAACGCAACGCCAACGGAATTGGCCGCCAATAAATTTACATTTAAAGATAAGCGTTTACCTGAATTATTATTCCGATACCGCGCCCGAAACTTTCCAGAGTCTTTAAGTCATGAAGAAGTGCAGCGCTGGCAGGAGCATTGTTACCAAAGAGTGACTTCGGCCGATGCCGGTGGTTCTATTACTCTGCAGGACTATTATCAGACTTTAGACGCAATGAGACTTGAGGCGGGGGATGAGAGGCAAAATAAAATTGTCGCAGCATTGCTGGAGTACGGCGACAATTTGCTATGATTTCAGGGTAATGCGTCGAAATTCAATCTCATATTTTCCGATAACCGGTTTGGCTTGAAATATCTGCGCTTGCTGATATTTCTTTTTTATCAAATCGACAACGTCTCGCTTGTCTTTTGAGGTGGTAAAAGCGCCTAAATATACAGCGCTTAATTCAGCGCTCTCAAACTTGGTGTCGCTGTACCATTGGCTGGCATCGCTGGTGTCAGCACTGAGGTCTTCACCGCTTAGGTCAAAACAACGCCACTCTTGTTCGTCTTTATTAAAGGCGGGCTTGGTGAGAATCTTGTTGTAAAACTGGGTTTGAGGTTTTACCTTTTCACCATTCAGAATTGCCCCTAGTTGTTCTTTGAGCGTAGTGATTTCGGGGCGGGTGGTTTTGTATTCTACTGGCATGGGTTTCGGCAGCGAAGTATTTTCGCCCGCGAGAAATTTGAGTGCGACACCTCGATGATTGTCCGCAAAATTTTGCCAGGCACTTAAATTATCAGGTTTGCTAGCAAAGCTGCACACTCGCACGTTACGGGTAAATTTTCTCCAGTCGGCCATCATCTGATCAACTTGCGCTTGGCGCTGGTCGACCATTTGGGAAAGTAATTCCTTTAGAACTTCATCGGCTTCTTCTGCATCGGCAAAGCGCTCTTCATCTCGCCAGCGGCGAATAGCGGCCAATAACGGTGAGCTGCCTTTGGGTGGTTCTTTCGCAAAAATCATCGCGGTGGAGGTCTTGATGGCCGATTCCAAAAGAACGTGCGGGTCGAAGTTCAGCTGAGTTTGATGATCGGGCTGAAAAGGATCTGATAGCAAGTGGGGGGCACTCCAGCGAAGTGCTTGAGTGCTCAGCATTTTTATGGCGCTGGGTATTGAACAATACTTAACCAACTTGTCGGGGTGGTCTGCTGACACGCGTTATCCTTTTATTATGGGGGAGGCTTATTTGGCTGATTCTACAAATTATAGCGTTAAAAACGCAAATTAATCTTATAATTCAATCATTTAATTTCCCAAATGGCTTTCGAGCGCTAAAATGGGCGTCTTATTTTGTCAGCAAACAAGGAATACGCGTGGAGTTTACCGGATCACATATATTGTCTATAGAGCAATTCGAACGCTTTGATATTGAACGGGTATTTACTGTGGCTGATACCATGGAGCCATACGCACAACGCCGTAAGGTAACCCGGGTACTTGAGGGGGCTATTCTGGGGAATATGTTCTTTGAGCCTAGTACCCGCACACGGGTTAGCTTTGGTTGCGCGTTTAACCTTCTGGGCGGGGAAGTTCGGGAAACCACGGGCTTTGAAACCTCGGCGATTGCTAAGGGTGAGTCTTTATACGATACCGCGCGGGTTTTGTCGGGTTACAGTGATGTGATTTGCATGCGACATCCAGCTGTAGGTTCAGTCTCAGAGTTTGCGGAAGCTAGCCGTGTACCGGTCATTAACGGCGGTGACGGCCCTAACGAGCACCCTACACAAGCCTTGCTGGACCTCTACACAATACGGCAGGAGTTAACGGCTAAGCAGAGAGGCGTGGATGGCTTACGCATCGCTATGATTGGCGATTTGAAGCATGGTCGCACGGTGCATTCTCTTTGTAAGTTACTGACTCTATATAACAATATTCAGTTAACGCTTGTGTCGCCTGTTGAGTTGGCGATGCCTGAATACATTGTTGATCTCCTGCGCAGCGCTGGTCACAGTGTGTTTATTTCTCAAGATCTCAATCACAGTATCGCCAATGTGGACATTGCGTATTCTACGCGCATTCAAGAGGAGCGATTCGGGTCTAAGGACGAGGCCGATCATTATCGTGGGCGTTTTCGCTTAAATCAGGCGATTTACACTCAGTACTGTGAACCCAATACGGTGATTATGCACCCTTTACCACGGGACTCGCGGGCGGATGCTAATGAGTTGGACAATGATCTAAACCTTCACCCTAACTTGGCTATTTTTCGTCAAACTGACAATGGTATTTTGGTGCGAATGGCTTTGTTTGCATTGGTCTTGAATGTGGTTGAGCAAATTGAGGGCAGTTCTAGGGATGTAAACTGGTATCGAGGTCAGCGTTAGCTCTTAAGGGAATATGTATATAGCGCTTAAGTCTAAAATAATCTACCTGTAATGCTTTTTTGTGATTGGTCTTCGGATAATCTATAGGCTCCTATAATAATATAAGCCTATGAGTTTAAGTCGACTTCTTTAAATCGCCGTTTGAGCGAGAAGTTGACACTTGATGTTTGCTTTAAAGGCATTTGCATGAATATGATGAAATTGATGAATTGTTTTGCGTCTTCTCTGTTGCTGGCGACTCTGTCGGCTAATGCTGTTTCCCAATCTGATGAATACACTGGCGATAATTGGCTTCTTGCTAAGTATGATGCCAATGGTGATGCACAAATTACTCTTGAGGAAATTGCGTCTAAGAAGCTGAATATTTTTCAACATATGGACTTGGACAGTGATGGTGGGGTGAGTTTTAGTGAGTATGAAACTCTAGATTTGGCTAAGCGGAAGGCTTTGCTGAAATCTCGCTTTATTAAGTTGGACAGTGATCGCAATGGCAAGGTTTCTCAAAGTGAGTACAGTTCTTATATGGGCTTGTTTGCGAGTATTGATAGTAATGGCGATGGTGCGTTAACGGAGGAGGAGATTAACAACGGCAGTAAGGCTGAGGCTTATGTTTCGCACTGTGTGTTGTGGTTCTGTTTTCGAACTAAGATGGATGATGATTAGGGTTGATTTCGCGGCATAGTTTGCTGGGTATAACGGAGCCTTGATTCTGGTAAACCTTTTTGACGTTTTAGTGGTATAGCCCAATCTAGCGGTACACTTTCAATCTAGTGATGCACCCCAACCTAGCAGTAATCTCCAGTTTGGCAGCGCCCTGTGTGCTGCCGCGCCCGAACGCACGCCTTTTGCCTAGAGCACCTACTTTTGGCCCCCTCTGACCAAGCCGCTGCGGAACTCGCCCGTGCCGGACTCAAACAGTCCTCGCTAAAAAACCTTGGTCAGAGGGGAAAGGCTAAAAGCGCGTTCTGAATGGGCGCGACAACACACAGGACGCCACCAAACTTACTCCCGAACTCCGTAATTAAGTTCTTTATTTTTTGTTTGTTATTTTAGCGGGCTAGTTTGGTGAATTTTGATCCTTCTAAACTGAGATCGTACATTAGGCCTTTGTTTGAAAATATGAATCCTATGACGGGCTGCTCTAAGGTCTTTGTATCTATTTCTCCTCCAGCACCAAAGTTGGCTATGGCAACGCTGCCGTCAACTCCCACTTTCCACCCTTCGCTGTTGCGAAAAGATTTTAGGGCTGAAGGCTCCATGAAGAGTATGACTTGGCTCTTTATTTGAGCCCCCATCTGAAAACCTATTGAGGCTCCGGCGGTGGCGTAGTAGGCAACGGGTGCTTTGTTGATGAGTAGTGCACCTTCTCCGTATTCGCCACCTATACCAAAGCCGGCTTTGATGACTTTGGGAAAGATGAGTATGCCTGAGGCTTTGGCCGCTAGGGCTTTGCCTGCAGAGGAGTATTTGTAGAATTCTTTTAGGGTCTCTTGGGTGTGGGCGTCAATCTCGGCTTTGGAGGCGGCTTGGCTGAGGCTGGAAAGTAGGCTGGCGAGAGTTATAAGTAGGGCGGCGCGGTATTTCATTGTTGCTTCCTGTGGTTTGTTATTTTTTCTTTTGGGTATCTTAGACGTTTACATTAGGTAGTGGTTAATTTTTGAGAGTATTTTAGCTTCGTCTAGAGGCTTTTGTAGGCATTCGTCGGCACCCACTTTTTCGCTGATGCGCAATTGGGCTTGTTCGGTATGTTTGGATATAAAAATTATGGGAATTGAAGCGGTTTTGGTTTTTTGTTTGAGTGCGTGACAAACTTTGGCGCCGTTGATTATGGGCAGGTTTATGTCGAGTACGATGAGGTCTGGGTTGGTTTGTCTCGCTAGGTTCAGGCAGTCTTCGCCATTGTCGGCGGTGAGCAGTTGGCAGTGGGTCTGCAGGGCGCTGCCAAACAGGGCGAGGGTGGTGGGGTCAACGTCGGCCAGCAGTACGCGTTTTGCAGGCTTGGACTCTCGAATGCTAACGCAGTTGCGACCTAGGTCTTTGGCTTGATAAAGGGCTTTGTCGGCTAGGATGACAAGGTCGTCTATGTTGATGCCGGTGGTTTGTGCGCTGATGGCACCTCCAATGCTCACGGTTACGGATTTTTGGGTGGGCGATTTACAGTGCTCTAGGTGTAAGTCTTCTATGGCTTGGCGTATGCGCTCGGCTACATGTATGGAATCCCATCGGTCGGTATCGGGCAGAAAGGCTATGAACTCTTCGCCTCCGTATCGCGCTAAAATATCGCTGGGGCGGCGAAGAGATTGTTTGATAGCTTGTGCGACGCGTTTTAGGTTGGCGTCACCGGCGGGGTGTCCATAGTGGTCGTTATAGAGTTTAAAGTGATCGATGTCTATCATGAGGATGGTGACGGACTGACGCATGCGCGCGGTTTTCAACCATTCTTTTTTGGCCATTTCAAAGAATGTACGGCGGTTGTAGATTTCGGTCAGGCCGTCAATCTGACTGAGGGTTTCTAGTTTTTTGTTGAGGGTGTGTAGTTGGTTGCGCATGTCGGTAATACGTTCGAGCGCTTTTATTTTTGCTTCTAGAATGACGGGGTTAATGGGTTTGATTAAGTAGTCGTCGCCACCAGCTTCTATACCTTCTCGGTAGCTATCATCGTCGCTATTGCCGGTTACAAACACTATGGGAATCCAGAAACCACCCAGCCATTCACGCATGAGCCGAGTGGTTTCAAAGCCGCTGAGCCCAGGCATTTCAACGTCCATGATAATCATGTCTACGGGGGTGTTTTCAATAAGTTGAAGCGCAGCCTCGCCGTTTTCGACGGTAATAGGCTCGTGACCAGCGTTAGTTATAAGGGCGCTGGTGGCATGCCTGAGTGTTTGACTGTCTTCCACTAACAGAATTTTCATCGGCTTCACGCGAGGCTAGTTGTGTACGGAGTATAAGTCTCCCAGCTGGTAATACCTAGTGTTCAATTAAGCAGTGTGCCAATGGCTATTCCGAGCCTTTCGCTGCGCTCTGTGGCCCTGAACGCCTGCATGAAGGCCTGTCGCATTCCAGGTTGAAAGAGTATTTCGCTCATAATTCGCTTGAAAGCGGCTGTAGGCAGCTGCGCTAGGGCTTCTAGGTATGGCAGTGTCAGGGTTTCGTGCTGTAAATCAGCACTGCAGCGGGTGGCCAGTGTGGTTAATATTTCTGCATTGCTGCTAATGTCACTGCGTAATATGGCCAGTATGTCCTGCTGCCTAAGGTCTGCCGCGGGCGATAATGACATCGCACGGAGAGCGCTGGCTATTTTGGGGGCGTCGTTTAGGTGGGTACTTATTATTTTGCTCAGCGCTGTGGCTAGGCCCTCACTGATAGCTTGATGCTCAAGGCATTGGCACACGCAATACAATGGTGCATCAGGCAGTAGTGGTAGAGCTAATTGTAGAATTCGCTCTGTTTCAGGCTCGGTGCTGCGGGCACAGATATCGGCGATGCCCTGTAAACCCACTTGTTCCCAGCCGTCGGTGCTTTCGCTTAGGTTTTGGAAATAGCTCAATGCGGGCGCGTAAAAATCACTGGGAGCTAAGTTAAGCTCGGTTTTAATGATGGCGTGAAAGGCCGCTTTGCGATCGTCGCTGAGGTCAAAGGAAAATGGGTTGCCGTCGAGTAAGGCTCTGAGTTTGGTGCCCTCCCGAGCGGCTTTGAGGTTCTCTGCAATGGCGCCTTTGAGCTTGGCGATGAACAGATTCAGTTGGTCTGGTGGCAGTAAGCCCTGCTCGTCGAGAGGAAAGCGCATGCACCATACTTGAGGCGCTTGAT
>CAJWBQ010000032.1 GCA_913020115.1 uncultured Cellvibrionales bacterium | reverse complement strand
AATAGTATTGTTTTGGAGATTGCCATTTTGTAGCTCCCATTATTTAGTTGGTTTTTTTTCTATTACATCATAAGAGTAATACCGCCGTCGATATTCACCCGCGGCATTCGAATCTATCTTCATTGGATGCTTTATATCTTTCCAAGCCGTTATTTTCCCATTGATATTAAGTCGAGGAAACTCGAGGTCACCGGCGAGTTCTACTGACACAAAATCAGCCAGTTTTCTCAGGCTAACTGCTTCACTTACATCCAAGGTCAGTAAGGCATTGGTTTGTGTTGAGAAATAATTATCCACAAGCTCGAAGTGGCGCTGATAACAAGCGGCCAAGTACTGATCATCTTGAAGGCAAGCCACGCCGAAAGACCCAAAAACCTGCTCGAAACATCGTTCTAACAAAGGGTTTATGATTCCTTTACCTCCCTCTTTCGCCAGTGACATTTTTTCAAGCAGCGTTTTAATCGACGGCAGCCATAGCCTCAAGTCTCTTTGTAAATAAATAAATCTGGCTTTGGGAAACAACCCGTGCAGCTGTGGAAATTCACTAAAAGCGGGGGTATCGGCAATCACCTGTGCCTGCTCAACCGCCTCCCGCGTAAACGCGGTATGTGCCACTTTGAAGCCCATATCGAGCAGCGCCGCACAAACACTGGTTGTGCCTGTTCGCGGCAGACCAATCACAAATATTTTTTCTTCCGCAGATAGCGGCGACAAGGGTAACAACACCGGCTTAGTCCGCAGGTTTCAAACTGGCTCGAATAACAAAATAACCCACCACACCCGAGGTCAATGAACCCAATATGATGCCCAGCCTCTCATCGAACATTAAGTTCACACCGGTCTCCTCGAAGGCAAGAGAACCCACAAATAAACTCATGGTGAAACCAATTCCGCAGAGTGCCGCTGTACCATACAGAGAAGTAAAGGTCATGCCTTTAGGCAACGTGGTTAAACCCATGCGAATTGCCAAATAACAGAATCCAAAAATCCCTACTTGTTTACCCACAAACAAACCTAAAGCAATACCTACTGGCACGCTGTGCATCACTTGCTCAATGCCTACGCCCTTTAGATTAATTCCCGCATTACAAAAGGCGAATACTGGCAGAATGAAGAAGGCCACTAGCGAGTGCAGGTCATGCTCCATGGATTTTAGAGGAGAGCTCTCAAGATTCTTGGGATCGCGAATGGGAATAAACATCGCCAACACCACCCCCGCCAAGGTTGCATGAACGCCCGATTTCACCATGGAAAACCACATTATAGTGCCTACGGCGACATACAAACTTTTCGCCATCACACCGCGTCGATTAAAATAATAGAGCATTGCTGTACAACTCGCCGCTACTACCAGCGCTGTAAGAGATATTTTACTGGTGTAGAAAAAGGCAATAATAAGAATGGCCCCAATATCGTCAAATATTGCCAGAGAGGTTAGAAAAATCTTCAGGCTGGTGGGCACTCTCGGCCCAAGCAAGGAAAGGATACCCAGTGCAAATGCGATGTCTGTGGCCGCCGGAATCGCCCAACCCTGTGTCGCCACAGGGTCACTCAAATTGAAAAACAAATAGATGGCGGCTGGAATCACCATGCCACCAACAGCTCCTAAGCCTGGGAGGATAATATTCTTCTTATCAGCAAGTTCGCCTTCCACTAATTCGCGCTTTAGCTCTAAACCAACCAAGAGAAAGAAAACGGCCATCAAGCCATCATTCACCCACAACAGCAATGGCTTGTCTAAGCCTAACGCGCCAATCTTGATCACGACAGTAGTGTCTATCAGCAGATTGTAATAGCCGTTCAAAGGTGAATTCGCCAATACGATGGCCAGCAAAGCGGCGCATATTAAGAGAATACCACCCGCTGATTCTTGCTGTAAAAAACGACCGATAAATGTGTTCTGTTCACTTTCCATATAGTACGTTTACTCGTAAGTCGTTCATTGACGAAGTATCACTACTCACAGCTTAGCCCAAACACGTAAAAATGGCGTGAATACCAGAAACCTACTGCCATTGAGTGCCTAACTATCAACAGTATCCAATTCTGCCCAAACCGCAAATTCATTCCCAGATGGCTCTTTGAAATGAAAGCGTTGCCCACCTGGAAACGAAAAAATTGCCTTGGTAATTTGGCCCTGCTCTTGTTTTACTCTCGCTAAGGTATTCTCCAAATTTTGACTGTAAAACACCAATAAGGCGCCACCGCCTTCTGTTGTTGAGGATAGGGTCGATTGGAAAAAACCGCCATCTAGGCCCTCGCCCGTAAAGGCGGTGTATTCTGGACCGTAGTCCAAAAAGGTCCAGGAAAAGACTTTTTCAAAAAACCTTTTTGTAGCTCCAAGATCAGATGCGGGAAATTCAACATAATTTAACTTCTCGTGTACATTCATTGCGGCTTATTTTCCTTGATAGTTAACGAGGTATAAATTTAAACTTGCCAATAAAAAGATGTTTAAACTCAGGGTTCTCCAAACGAATTTCGCCACTTCTTATGCTATTCTCGTCAATGATCTCGCGACCAAGATGGCTGCCTACCTGCAAGTTTTTGATGCGCCACAGCCCCGACTTTTTCAAGAAATATACGGCTTGCATACCCCCGCCGGAATGAAAGCCCAGCAAAGCATATTCGGCTTCTCCATCGCCATTAAGGTCTGCTTTAATCAGCGTTGGATTATCAATAAACAGAAGGTGTTGGTTTTTACTGATAAAATTTCTAAGCTCTACCGGAAGGTCAAAATCATCTGGACGACGCTGAAGATTTTTCCAAAACCTATCGCCGCTCATCATTCGCCTATTATTGTATCCCGCCAGCTTTTGCTCCATAAGCTCTGCTTTCTCCGGCGCTGTTACTGCCCAATTTTTTTTCATTGACTCTAAGGCTAAGTGTCCAGGCTTCGCGAGGTTTCTATGAATGTATAAGAAATCAAAATTTTCAACATTTTGCTCACCCGTTTCCAAACGAGACAACTGGCTCTCTAGGGAGATCTTTCTTAAATCTAGCAAAGGGCTGTTTGCAAGCAGCGCCAAGATCAATATACACAAACCCATATTGACATTAACGGTCGCCAGGGTTTCTTGCCAGCGGGATTTTTTCCGTATTACACCCCAAATATACCCTACGGAAAACAAGCTCAACACTAAACAAACCAATACCGCCCAAGCCCGTTCAACTGTCCAGCCGTATTGACTAATTCTCAATGTTAAGCCGTAGATACTCAAAGCACTTAAGATTGGTAGTACAGCCAAAGATAGATAAATTAATTTATGTAGCCAGGGAGGATAAGGTGCATCACCTCGGCCATCCTGGTAAACCGCGTTACTAAAAAACAGAACTATGGCACTGAGCCACATTAGTAGACCACTGCCATTCTTGGTTGCCCAAAGTGGTTCTAGGCCAGAGATTGGCAGCGCCGCTACAAAAATTACCGCAATGAGTAAAACCAGAGGCAACAGTAATTTTATTAGACCCTGTAAGAGGCGAGTAATGTTATCAAGAATATGAGTAAGATCGCGGAATATGACCACGCCCAAGCCAAAGGCAAAAGATAAAACTGGAAACAAAAACCATTCTTGGCGGAAGGTATCGTTAAAGAATTGAATATTGATGAGCTGAAAGAGTCCGCCCCATACTTTGAGAATAATAAAGAACGCTATTACAAATACGGCCGCCAAGGCTAATACTAAAAAATTACGCCAGGAATAGGTAAATAACACTTGATACGTCATAGGCCTTTGCTCGACCCTCTGCTGTAAATACATCAAAGCCTTAAAGCAAGCCAAAGCAATGCTAAAGCCGTATAGGTACATCAAGTTATAGCTTGGGAAAACCCCCACTGGTTCGGCCTGCAAACCCGTGTAAGCAGCCAAGGGCGCCAGAAGGAGCGCGAAGCCGGCAAGGTACAGACTCAGCTGACGTTCATTGCCACGCTCGAGAGAGAGTAGAAATAAAGTGGGGATAGCAATTGCAAGGGTGAATAGGGGGTAAGCCCAAACGGGCGACTGGCTTGGCCACGCCCTGGCATCTATTGAAAGGTAGAGAGCCAGCAAAAGAACACCTTGTAGCACCGAGATCAACAAAATCAAAAACTTAGGCAAAACAACCGGCGCTGGCATAGATAGGCTCCCTATTGATTATTGGCTCGAGTTAAAATGTTCGTATTCCCTTTCCAAACGCTCTGCGAGTTCAATTCTACCTTTAAGCTTCAACAATTCAAGCACGCACTCCGCCGTGCACAAACCTCCTAGGACTTGATTTTTTCTTCGTTGGAAATTTGACGCACGCTCAGTATTCAGTGAAACTTTTGGTATCGCTTTAAGGTAGGGGCTTTTATTGATGATTTTTCTGGATTCTTGCCAGGTACTATCCAGCACTAGGAAAGTTTCAAAATTTTCGACACTTTCCACGCTCTCGCCCTCACCTGCGGGATAAAGTAAGGCCACTTCATTTTGAGCTATTTTTGCCAGCAAGTACTCGCTGGGCTCGGTACGCTGCCACAGAATTCTCTGAGCGCGGGTAGGCGCGTTGCTCTCACTGCTAATCGATGAAGAAAAGCAGGACAGAACCAAATCACCCGTATTGGTTTTTTTCCCCAGCTCGCGCTCGTGGGTTAGCAACAGAACATTCATATTCGTTCCAGCAGCCTAAACCAACAAGGCGAGGCGGTGTTTACTCTTCCAAAGTTAGAGACTGGTAAAAATTATTTTTATCCAGACTTCACTGCTCAGGAACCCTTTAGTCCAGGCTTGCCATTGAGCGCTCAAGCCCGTCTTTTGAATTTCTTCAAGACTCAAACCTTTGTCTTTCATAGCTTTAACTTCTGCTGTGGTACCCACTAACATAGCATGGAATTTTTCCAATTCTTGCTTGTTTGACAAAGCACCATGACCCGGTAGAACTTGAGTAGTGTCGTCAATCATCGCCAGAATAGCTTTGACATTTTTTGCGTAGCTCACCACATTCCCGCCGGAACCGGTATCTACAAAAGGGAAAATTCCGTTAAAAAAGTGGTCACCCATGTGCACTACATTGGCATTCTTGAAAAACACCACTGAATCGCCGTCGGTATGGCCATTTGCAAAGTGAACCAAACGAACCTCTTCATTATTGATATGTAAACTCATTTCCTTATCGTAGGTCAGCGAGGGCAACGCAGCTTTTGGGTAAGCTTTGGTCTTCATGTTGAACAATTTCACTTCACCATCACTCAACAAACGAACACGCACATTATCATGGGCAACAATATTCGCGTGCTCTCCCAGCGCAAGATTGCCTTGCGTATGATCCCCATGCCAGTGAGTGTTAATAATATAGGTAAGCTTGTCCAAACCACCACGCTGGTTAATTTCAGCTTTCAGAGCTTTTGACATCTCTTTGTAATCATCATCGACCAATAGCAATCCATCATCTCCGGATAGTAGCGCTAGGTTGCCGCCCTTACCTTGTAAAAAAGTGATCTGATCGGTCACTTTTTTTGCACTGAACTTTGGGGCCGGAGCGTGATGCTCCCCGTCAGCCACCGCAGGCAAGGCCGATGTCAAGGCCAAAGCAAATGATGCGGCCAATACTTTAGTGATTGTTCTCATACCTATTCCCTTTTTGTCTACCAAGTACAATTAAATTTTCTAATATCGACGTTGAACATTTAAACCTGAGCCAGGTCACCCTTTTCTTCCAACCAATTCTTACGGTCGGCAGCGCGTTTTTTCGCTAGCAACATATCTAACATTTCATTGGTGTCGTCACCGTCCTGTAAAGTGAGTTGTACTAAGCGCCGTGTATCTGGGTCCATAGTCGTTTCACGCAGTTGCAGCGGGTTCATTTCCCCCAAACCTTTAAAGCGCTGAACATTTACTTTGCCGCGTTTCTTTTCCGCCTTAATACGATCCAGCACACCCTGCTTTTCACTTTCGTCCAAGGCGTAATAAACGTCTTTACCAATGTCGATGCGGTAGAGAGGTGGCATTGCCACATACACATGGCCCGCCGCGACCAAAGCTCGGAAATGGCGAACAAACAATGCGCACAATAAAGTCGCAATATGCAAACCGTCGGAATCGGCATCCGCGAGAATACAAATTTTGTGATAGCGCAAATTTCCCAAGTCATCTGACACTGGGTCAATGCCTAGGGCGATGGAAATATCGTGCACTTCCTGGTTGGAGAAAATTTCACTAACGTCCACCTCCCAAGTATTCAAGATTTTACCACGCAAGGGCATGATGGCCTGATATACCCGGTCTCGAGCTTGCTTGGCTGAACCACCCGCCGAGTCACCCTCCACTAAAAATAACTCACCACGCTCGGGTTCTGCGGAAGAACAATCGGCTAATTTTCCGGGTAATGCAGGCCCCTGAGTGACTTTTTTCCGAGCCACTTTTTTACTCGAGCGAACACGTTTATGGGCATTACTGATACAAAATTCAGCCAGCTTATCGCCGTCTTCCGTGTGTTGATTCAACCATAAGCTGAAAGCGTCTTTGGCAATACCTGAAACAAAGGCGGCGGCCTCTCGAGAAGATAGCCGCTCTTTGGTTTGTCCGGAAAATTGCGGGTCACCTAATTTAGAAGATAGAACGTAACAACAGTTGTTCCAAATATCGTCTGGGGCCAACTTAACACCGCGTGGCAACAAACTTCGGAATTCGCAGTACTCTCGCATAGCCTCTAACAAACCGGTACGCAAACCGTTTACGTGTGTACCACCTTGCGCCGTTGGAATTAAATTTACGTAGCTTTCCTGAGTGAGTTCACCGCCCTCGGGCAACCACTGCACGGCCCAATCGGCCGCCTCGCTCTCTCCCGTAAAGGTGCCTATAAACGGTTCCGCGGGAAGGGTTTCCCAACCTTTTGTGGCGCCGGTAAGGTAGTCGAGTAAGCCGTCTTCATAAAGCCATTCGTCTTTTTCGCCAGTAGCTTCTTCTTTGAAGGTAATGGTAAGTCCGGGGCATAAAACGGCCTTCGCTCGTAAAACGTGACGCAAGCGTGACACCGAAAATTTGGGCGTGTCGAAGTATTTTGGATTCGGTAAGAAGCGCGCACTAGTACCTGTGTTACGTTTGCCACAAGTATCGACAATTTCCAAATCTGAAACCTTGTCACCATCCTGAAAACCAATTCGATAGACGTTGCCATCGCGGCGAATGGTCACTTCCAGCATCTGCGACAATGCATTCACAACGGAAACACCCACACCGTGTAAGCCGCCGGAGAATTGGTAGTTGTTATTGTTGAATTTACCGCCGGCGTGCAGTGTCGACAAAATCACTTCGACACCCGGCAAACCTTGCTCTGGGTGAATATCAACGGGCATACCGCGACCATCGTCCGTCACGGTTATCGATTGATCTTTGTGCAACACAACATCGATATTTTTGGCATGACCCGCCAGTGCTTCGTCCACACTGTTATCAATGATTTCCTGCGCTAAGTGATTGGGCCGCGTAGTTTCGGTATACATACCGGGACGCTTTTTCACCGGATCTAGGCCCGTCAGTACTTCAATATCTTCTGCTGTATAGTTAGCCATAATCTCTATAGTGTCTTATTAGTGGACAATTCTTGGTCGTAAGTTTCGCAAAATTCTAAGGCGGCGGGAATAAAACGCTCAAACCGCTCAAAACCATGATCGCCTCCCTCTTCAATGGTTTGTCGACAGCCCCGGTAGTAATCCACTCCTTGTTGATAGTCTAGAGTCTCGTCGCCGGTTTGGCTCAGCAGCCAATAATTATTGAGGCGTTGGGGGGTGTGGGCCTCTATTTTCGCTAGGGTTTCAATATCTCTCGAACCCAAAGTATAGGTATCTTCTGTATGGTAATTTTTTAACAGAAGCCCTATATATTTTGGCATTAAAGAAGTGGGCTTTACAGCTGGGTTAATCAATACGGCGGGTAAATCGTATTTCTCAGCTAGATAAGTCGCCCAAAACCCGCCCATTGAACTGCCCATTAAATAGACAGAGCCAGGTAATAACGACTCCACCAATTGCTCTAGGCTATTCTGCACCTCATCGGGATAAGCACTTAACATCGGGCAATGATAGGTGATATTTGGGTGTGATTTCCCTAAGAATTCGCCCACTTGCTGTGCTTTGTGTGACAAGGGTGAACTGAGAAAACCGTGAATATAAATCAGTGCTGGCATTAAACTTGGGTATCCGAAACAACAGAGTCAAAAATTTAGTGGTGTGAGAGGGGAGATTAACCGTATTTGCACCGGCTTAATAGCCTCCAGAACTGAAATCAATACCATAAAATTTATTCGCTACCCGCTGCACATTGGTTTCGATGTGCCCATCTGGGTGCAAATGATACCAGCGGAAACCGGGCATTTTGTGGTCTAAAGTGAAATCGGCCTCACCCGGTGCAAATTGAATGCACGTGGAGGGTGTTGCAAACAGCATAATACCCTCCCGCTCGCCTCTATATTCTTGATGCACATGCCCCCAACTCAAAGCCTTAACCTGATCGTGCTGACTCAATATGGCAAACAGCGCATCGGCATTGCGAAGCATTGTACTGTCCAGCCACTCACTACCCAAAGGTATGGGATGATGGTGCAAAAACACCAATGTTGGTCGATCTGAGTGCTGCTTAAGCGATCGTTCCAATATCGCTAATTCACCCGGGGCAAGATAACCTGGAATATTGCCAGGATCACCGGTATTGAGCAGGACCAACAGCCAGTTGCCAAGCTCAACAAGAGGTGCTCGCGCCTGAGCACTAACCGCTGCCATTGCCACAGCACTGTCATGATTACCTGGCAGCCAACTGATCGGCAGTGACGTGTATTGGCCAAGCGTATCCAAAAAGCGCTGATAGCTGCTCGCATCGCCGCCACCACTAATATCACCTGTCGCCACAATATGATGAGCTTGCCCCATCATTGGCTGCATTAACTGCAGCACATCTTGCAAACTCTCGTCCGTATTTAGGCCCATCAAACGCTCACCCGGCGCCCCACCCAAATGGGGATCGGTAATGTGTAGCAATTTGATAATTTGAGTGGGATCTTGCGTTTGCGCGTTCACGAGCGTTCCATAGGCAACTAAGCCTCTCCTAGCCTACTAGGCTAATGGGGCTTTGCAACGAACGGCCCTGCTCTAAGCAGTAGCTGAGCCATTCGCCGAGAAATTTGTTGAGTTGCGCTTTTTCATCGCGCTGATACATCTGGTCATTGGGATAATCGTAGCGAGGCCTAATACCGCGGTGTTGCTGCCAACTCAACACCTCTGCCATAGAAGCATCGTGGTAAAGCCGAACGCGCAAGTCTGGCATCATAAGCGCTTGATGAGACAGGCCAGCAATATTTTCCAAGGCTTTAGCTTCTGGGTGAGACACGAGTATCGTGGTTGTATAGGGCGCGCGATCTTCTACGGTAATTAACACCCGCAGGCCTGCTTTGCCATCGTGCTTGTGCATGGGCAAGGCAAATTCACGCTCATCGTGACTGCGTAACTCAGGGAGTAACTTCATCAGACGCAAAAAATTGGCTTCGCAAAGCGCCAACTGACCCGGTAAATCAACTTTGTAACGCGGCTTCATAGTCTCCTCGCCAACCCGGCCAAGGGGGCCGCGTTTTTCGTGTAGATCGAAGCATAACATCAAATGCCGCGAATAAAACCGTCAGCCACTGGCGCACCAAGTCAAGCACAGTGCTTAAAATCCCTGCATACTCACTGCTCAATTATTCCCAGAGAGCAGCAACAATAATAAGAGGCCTCATCGATGAAAATGTTTAACACCGTCAACCGCTATTTGATCCTAGCATTTTGGGTCGTATTTACCGTCAACATTATCACCCCCATTGGCGGCTCATGGAGCTCAAACATCATGAATGTGGGCCTGATTTTGATCTTGATACACACCATTGAGTTCGCAGTGATGTACAAAGGTTTGAAACTGATTGGCCGCGCCACACCCATAGATTTTGTCTGGGTATTGTTGCTAGGCGTATTTCACTGGCGCCCACTGTTACGCAAATAGTCCACCAGCTGCTGCAACGACCTGTTGTCGGGTGTCAGTTGCAGCAGAACCTCCCCATGCTTCAGCGCCTTTGTGCCCTCGCCCTGGCGATAATAAATATCCACTAAACTAGTGAGCGCATCAATATTGCGCGGTTCTCGCTGAACAACCCGCTCCAACGCGACCACAGCATTGACACTATTGCCTAAGGAATTTGCCGCCACACCATAGATATAGGTATAGCGCATGTTGTCCGGGGCCAAGTTTACTGCCTTTTTCAGCGCCTTCAGCGCCTCTTCATAACGTTTCTCACGCACCAACAACAAACCTAAGGCGTGCCAAGGCTCAGCCGCCTCCGGCAGCACATCAATTGCCTCCCTCAACAGCGCTTCTCCGACCGCATCTTTTTTCTGACTGCGGTACAAATCAGCCAAATTCAAACGCGCGCCCAGTGAGTGCCGGTCTAATACCAGCGCCCGCTTATAGGCCCTTTCGGCCTCCTCGCTCTGCCCCAGAGTTAGCGCCAAGCCGCCAAGATTGAGTTGCCCACTTGCGGTGCCCTCATACTGCATCAGAACAGCTCGGTATTCAGCAATAGTCCCTTCTAAGATTGTACGCTGGGCAGGCGTCAGAGACTCAGCGCCTGCCAACACTCTAGCGGCCTCAGTTCGCACACCCAAAACAGGGTCATCCAGCAAGGGGAACACGTCCTCCACTCGCTGATTCATCGGCAATGATTCGAGCAGGTTTATTGCTGCACGCCTCAACAGTGGGGAGCTGTCACGCAATTGGGTTTGTGCCGCCAACACAGCCTCAGCCGAAAGTGGCAACTGGGAGAGGGCACTGGCTCTCACCAGTTCGGGGTATGCCGAATTCATAATCAGCCGCATCAAGCCAATATCGCTGCCTGATTCTCCCTTTCTCGCCGCCGCAAACGCCTCTCCGTAATGGCTGGGCAGCATCTTTCCACTGGGCTCAAGCCAAGCGACCAAGGCATTGGCCGCCCATTGATTATCTTGCTGGTCATGACATTGAATACAAGCATTAGGCGCGCCCGTAACGTCACTCAAGTCGGGCCGGGGCACTCGAATACTGTGGTCACGCCGAGGGTCCACCACCATATAAGTGGTTTCTGGCATGTGACAATTGACACACTGGCTACCAGTGCCTTCAGGGTGGTGGTGGTGTTCCTCGCGGTCAAACACTTGGGGTTTATGGCATTGTGCGCACACACCATTACCCTCCGCCCGCAAACGTAAACTGTGGGGCTCATGACAGTTGGAACACACAACACCCTGGTGATACATTTTGCTCTGCAGGAACGAACCCAGCACATACACTTCATCTTGAATTTGCCCATCGGCGTGATAGAGCCCAGGATCAAGCAACTGCATGTGGTGTTGGTCGTGAAAGTCTCCGGGTTTATTGAAATCCCCAATCACCGTTCGACGAGAATGGCAGGAACCGCACATTGCAAGCTGCTCCTTCGCCGATGTCGGAGATGAGCCTTGCAAAGGAGGAAAAATTTTCGCCGTATCCGCATCTTGAGAGTGCAGCCACTGCCCCACCGCGCTGACAGCATTGAGCCCTCCAGGCACGGAGCCCCCCTGTTTTCGCGCTTGCTCAACGTGCTTTCGCCCTGGGCCATGACAAGCTTCACAGCCCACATTCACTTCAGACCATGTACTACTAAAGCTGTTATCACTGGCTTTGTAATTGCGTTTTAAATTTGTTGAATGGCAATCCGCGCAGCGAGTATTCCAAGTAAAATAGGGGCCCGTCCAGTGCAGCACATCATCAGCCGGAATAGCTTCATCAGGGTATAGATGAAACCAGCGCTGCCCGCCTTCACTCAGCGGCCGGCTGTCCCAGGCTACAGACAGCGCTTGCAGGCGCCCATCAGGAAAAGGAATCAAGTATTGCTGAAGAGGATAGAAACCAAAGGTATAGGCCACCTTAAACGTTTCCATGTCTCCTGCTGAGTTTAAAGTTTTAACAAAATATTGATCGTCTCGGCGAAAGAATTCCGTTTTCTCACCGTAATGTTCGAAGATCACGTTATTGAAATCACCTAACACAGACTGTTCATTACTAGGTTTCATTGCCCAGTCGTGATGAGAGCCCTTCCAAAGCTTATGCTGCTCCTCATGGCAGCCGGCACAAACCTTACTGCCCAAATAGTTGGGGTCTTTCTCAAAAGAAGCATTTCCAGACAGGCTTAAAAATGAACAAAGTGCAGCGAACAAGCAGGGTATGAGCGCGCTTCGCCATTGAGTGAGCAACATAGTTAAACCAGAGAGATGAAAGGAAGGGTTCTAGTGTCGCGAATGTAATGGCGAAATACCAGAACTAGACGGGTAATACGCACCGGTTTGGTTGTCTCTTTGACGGAAATTCATTACTTAGTACCAACACATGTTACGGCCTACGCCCACTGCAGTAGCGCAGCCGCAATAGACCTGATAGTTAGGATGGGCGTTATAGCCTAAGTAACCACAATTTGTGTCGTTTATGAGCACTCCGTCTAGAAAATAGCGCCTAGTGATTAAAAAAACATCATTTTTACAGCTATACTAGCTAGCCACAGAGGACTCATATTATGGAAATTTTACCTTCAGCTCCCGACCCTTCGGGCGCCATCAAGCAAATACTCCCCACCGAGTCAGCGCCAATTCAGCCCGAGACGGCCCCTGCAGCGCCAGCGCCTGCTATTACTCCAGCCGCACCAAGTGTCGACTCTGTCAGTATTTCAGCTGAAGCTCAAAGCCTACAAGCCTCTTCATTTGTAGCTCAAACCTCACCCACTCAAGCCGCAGAACCCAGTGCCCAGCCTGAGCCTGAGAGTGGCAATACACCCAGTGCTGCAAACAACGGTGGCTCAAGTGAGGCTATTCAAGCCTTTCAAGACATTGCCAACGGTCCTGAACAGGCAATTGTAGACGCCATTGCTTAGCGTTAGATTTCTTTACAATTCTTAGTCTAAGGCCACTCCGGCCTTAGAAATTTTGCTGATATACTCACTTCACCTTGAGCTCAAGCGGTTTCAGCTGTTTGGGGCTTCCATGATCTTGCAAATAAGCGTTAGCTAGCAACAGTTAGCAAGTTAGGGCTAAACAGATACAATGTGCGCGCGCCTTGAGTGCACGTCGTTTTTCTAAAGTACGCCATCATCACTGATTGCAATGGACAGTATTGCAAAAGAACACAGGACCAGGATATGTCACTGCCACGTAAACTTACCCTTCCATGGGCACTTTCACTCACTATTGCTGCGGGTTTTTCCAGTACTCTACAAGCGGAAACTTTGGCCGAAGTGTATAATTTGGCGCTTGAAAATGACCACCAATTAAAAGCTGACCACGCGGCGTATTTGGCCAGCAAGGAAGCTTATGCTTTAGGCCTGTCCGGACTACTGCCGCAAATTAATGCTTCTGTTGACTATACGTCGAACACCTCAGACCGCACGAATAACTTGGATGTGGTCAGTCTCAGCTCATCCAGTAGCGACACTGAACAAACAGGTTGGACGGTCAGTTTGAGCCAGCCACTGTTTGATATGTCGGCTTGGTTCGGCTATCAGCAGGGTAAGGCACAAAGCAAGCAAGCAGAAGCTCAGTACAGTGCAGATCAACAAGATTTGATTGTGCGAGTGGCAGAGGCCTATTTTAATGCTCTGCGCGCTATTGATAATCTGGAAACGGCTACGGCAGAAGAAAAGGCCTTGTCCCATCAACTGGAGCAAACCCGTCAGCGCTTTGATGTGGGTTTGACGGCGATCACAGATGTGCATGAAGCCCAAGCGGCTTATGATGGCGCGGTCGCCACTAAGTTGGGCGCTCAGGGTAATTTGGGCATTAGCTATGAGGCACTTGAGGTGCTAACTGGGCAGTCACACAATGCTATTGCGCCAATTCTGGACGAGTTTCCTGTGGTATCTCCGGAACCCGCAGCTCGTCATGAGTGGGTTGAGTTCGCGCTGCAAAATAACTACGGTTTGAAAACGGCTAAGCTGGCGGCGGAATCTGCTCGCCAGAATGCTCGAGCTAAGAAGGCGGGGCATTACCCTACCTTAACGGCTTCTGCTCGCTATCAGGAGAGTGATGAGGACGGGGTGAATTTTGGTTCGAGTTTTGATACTAGTACTGATAATGAGTATGTGGGGCTGACTTTATCGGTACCTCTTTATTCTGGCGGTCGCACTTCTGCTCAACGTCGTCAAGCCTATCAGCAACATATGCAAAGCCAAGAGGTTTATAACAAAACTCAGCGCGATATCATTCAAGCAGCACGCTCGCTGCATTTGACGGTATCTACGGATGTGGCTCAGGTGAAGGCGCGCAAGCAAACTACGGTTTCTACTCGTAGTGCTCTGGAGGCAACTCAAGCTGGCTATGAGGTGGGCACTCGCAATTTGGTGGATGTGCTGATTTCGCAACGGTCGGTGTATGAGGCTCAACGCAATTATGATAATGCTCGATATGATTATGTGATCAGTATGCTGAAGCTGAAGGAGGTGGCGGGTAATTTAACGCCTGAGGATATTCATCAGTTGACGCAGTGGTTGGATGGTGGGAAGCAGGTTTTGCGTAGTAGTTATGAGTAGTCGTTCGTTGATAGGGTTGCGGTGAACCCGAGGCCCGAGAGGGCCGCAGGGCTCGAGGCCGGGCGCAAGTTTTTAAAGCCGCCTGGCACGGTCGCAACTCGACCATTTTCCGCTCCGCGGAAAACCGATGCCCTCACGCTAACGCGCGAGGCCACCCTCCGGGTAGCCTACGGCTATCGGAATTTACTCCGTAAATTTTGGGACTCAAACAAGGCTCCCTCAAAAGACGCCAGACAACTTTAAAAACTTAACACGCGCCCTGAATGGCCTCGAACCCTACAGCCCTCTCAACCCTCTCAACCCTCTACCCCTACACACTTAATTAGAAAAAGAACAAGAACAAGAACAAGAACAAGAACAAGAACAAACAAAGTAAATCCAGTCAGCCCAGTCAGCCCAGTCAGCCCAGTCAGCCCAGTCAGCCCAGTCAGCCCAGTCAGCCCAGTCAGCAATTATTTTAACGAATTACTTTATCTATAATCGCTAGCAGTTTGTCCAGTGCTCCTCTGTTACTCTCTGCCACTGACATTGCACGCTTTCCCATGGCCAGTCGAGTCCCGGGCTCTAAACATAATTTGCTGAGGTTTTGCGCAAAGGATTCTTGATCGGAGATAATTTTCATTGCATCGGCCTGCTGTAATAGGCGTGAGGCTTCGGCAAAGTTGTAAAGGCTGGGCCCGGATAAAATAGGCAAGCCCCAATGTGCGGGCTCTATCATGTTGTGACCGCCGCTGGACACTAGGCTACCACCCACAAAGACTATGTCGCTGGCACCAAGTAAGGACATCATTTCACCCATGGTGTCAGCAACGACAATGGCTTGCTCGGGGGTATTAGCTGGGTTGGTGTCTTCTTTTAGGCTGCGACAACTGACTTGTGAGAATTGACGGCGGCTTAGGTTTAATACTTCTTCAAAGCGTTCAGGGTGACGCGGAACTAATACGAGTAACAGTCGTGGACAGGCTTTGCGTACAGCAGCAAAGGCGGTCAGTATTTGTTCGTCCTCGCCGCGATGTGTGCTGGCAGCTAGAAAAACGATCCGCTCACCTAGACAACTCCATTGTGCCTTTAAGCTTGCAGCTGTGCTGAGTAGTTCATTGCTGCGAGTGAGGTCGAATTTTATGTTACCGGTGACTTGGCTGCGCTCGGCGGGTAAACCTAGGGCGATAAAGCGTGCTTGGTCGTCTTCGTGCTGGCCTGCTAGGTAGGAGAGGTTTTGTAGCATTTCTTGGCTGATTCGCCGGAGTCGCCTATAGCCTTTGGCGGATTTTTCGGAGAGACGGGCGTTGGCTAGTACCACGGGAATATTTCTTTTTGCGCAAGCGGCAATGGTGTTGGGCCACAATTCGGTTTCCATGATTATCATTATTTCGGGGCGAACGCGATTGAGAAAACGATAGACGCTGTCGGGAAGGTCGTAGGGTGCATAGCTGTGCCAGACACTATCGCCTAAGCTTTTTTTGACTTGGGCTGAACCGGTGGGGGTGCTGGTGCTTATGAGCAGGCGATGGTTTGGGTAGCGCTGCAATAATTGTTCTATTAGGGGCAAGGCTGCAACGGTCTCACCCACGGATACGGCATGAAGCCAAATAACGGGAAGTGTGGCTGCGGAAGACAAGTCACGGGCGACAAAGCCGAAGCGTTCTGCCCAGCGCAATCGATAGGCGGGCGCCTTGCGACCGCGCCAATACAGGCGCAATACGACGATGGGCAGCAGTAGGTAAAATAGGGAGCTGTAAAACACGCGCATAGGTGTTAGGCGTCCCTAAATTGCAATGCATGCAGACGTGCGTAAACGCCCGCTTTGGCCAGCAAACTTTGATGGTCGCCCTGCTCAACAATGCAACCGTCTTCCATCACAACAATTTTGTCGGCTTTTTCTATGGTGGCAAGCCTGTGCGCTATGACGAGGGTGGTGCGCTCTTTCATAACTTCGTCCATGGCTTCTTGAATGTGTTGTTCACTCTCGGCGTCTAGGGCCGAGGTGGCTTCATCCAAGATCAATACCGGCGCGTCTTTTAGCAAGGCGCGGGCTATGGCCAAGCGCTGTCGCTGCCCGCCTGACAAGCTGCGGCCGTCTTCGTCCAGTACGGTGTTCAGACCTTCGGGCAGGGCTTGTATAAACTCCCAAGCATGAGCCGCTTCTGCCGCACTACGTATATCTTGCTCTGAACAATTCTGCAAAGTGCCATAGGCAATGTTGCGCGCTACTGTGTCGTTGAACAGGGTTACGTTTTGGTCAACTAAGGCAAATTGAGCGCGCAGATTGTCCAATCGATAATCGCTGATGGAGTGGCCATCTAGCTGTATTTCTCCGTCTTGTAATCTGTAGGTGCGGGCAATCAAGCTCGCCAAGGTAGATTTACCACTGCCCGATCGCCCCACTAACGCTACCGTTTCTCCTGGCTCTATGTTGAGATTAATGTCATTCAAAACATTTTTCCCAGCACCCGCATAGGCATAAGATACTTGGCGAATATTCACTCGACCCTGAACTCGATCAGAGGTGTAGGTGCCAGTGTCTTGTTCTGACGGGGCGTCTAGCTGCTCAAAAATACTGTCGGCGGCGGCGACGCCTTTCTGTATTTTCCCGACGATGCCGCTGAGCTGGCGAAGCGGTTTGGGAATGAGCCCTGCTGCTGTTATGTAGGTGACAAAGGCCCCGGGGTTGGTGGTGTCCATGAAGGTCATTGCTAGGTAGACCAAAACGCCCAAGGCGGCGGCGACAATAAATTGCAAAGTGGGTGTGTTGGCGGCAACGGTTGTGGCCAATTTCATGTTTTGCAGGGTATTCATGTCGCTAGCCTGTTGAAAACGCTCGCGCTCGTAGCGCTCACCACCAAAGTTGCGCATTACTTTATAGCCGTTGATCATTTCGCTACACACTTGGGTCACGTTGCCCATGGTGACTTGAATTCTTGATGCCAGCTTGCGTAAACGCTTGCCCACAAACACTACCAAGATGCCAATTAAGGGCGCTATAAGCAAAAATACCATGGTGAGGCGCCAGTCTTTATAAAACAGAAACGCGAGTAGACCAATGACGGTTAGGCCTTCGCGAATTAATACTTTCAGGGCGTCTGTTGCTGCCACGGTCACTTGGTTGACGTTGAAGGTAATACGCGAGATGAGATGACCAGAACCCTGCGCGTCAAAGTAACTGCTGGGCATTGAGGTTAAGCTATTGAACAATTCCACCCGAAGGGTGTGCACTATGCCCAATGAAACTCGAGCCATACAGTAGTTACCCACAAAAGAACCTATGCCGCGTACTATGTATATCAACACTATGGCCAGTGGAATACGGTAGCGCTCTGAGGGCTCATTGGTTTCTATGGCGTTGATCAAGTATTCCATAACTTGCGCAAGGGCAGGCTGCGATGCGGCAAAAACGGCGAAACCGAGCGTGCCCACCAAAAAGCTGAGCCAGTGTGCTCGAACATAAGCCAGCAAACGCTTGTAGACAACAATACTACTCGCCGAAGGGCTCGCATCATTGCCCTGAAGTTCACTCGCCAATTTTGGCTGAGAGTTTGGCTGAGAGGGTTGTTCGCTCATGAAGGGTTTCCGCACTATTCACAAAAGGCCCTTATAATATCAGGCAATTAGGGGGTAAGGCGGTCTAGTTTCACGTAAACTTCCCAGAAATCGAGGAAAACCACCCATATGCCTGCCACAGACAAACAATTACCTACCCTTTGGGCGGTGACCGACAACAAACCCGGCCACCGCAACCAACTGCAAGGCTTAGCGAATGCTCTGAGTAGAGCTCTGGCCTGCACTCAGGGTCTTGAACTTCGATGGATTGAGGTGGGCAGTACAAGAGCCGAGCGCTCTCAGCAATTATGGCGGGCCAAAAACCTACTCGAAGGGCAGGCAAAACCCGATTTTATACTGTGCTGCGGCCATCGCACCCATTGGCTAAGCCTGAGATTGCGCTGGCTCTGTCGGGCAAAGTTAGTGGTGCTAATGCGTCCATCACTGCCTATGTCTTGGTTCGACCTCTGTGTTGTGCCCCTACACGACGGTGAGTATTCGGCCCGTAACGTAATTCAAACCCAGGGAGTGCTAAATAAAATCTCCCCCAATACTCGCTCAGAATTGAGCCCTGACAAGCTCGCAAATGCCCTTGTAATGGTTGGCGGCCCTTCAAAGCACTACGAATGGAGCAATGACGATATGTTGGCGCAGTTGCGCGAACTGCAAACTTTATCCCCGGGCAACACGCAGTGGCTCATTACAAGCTCCAGGCGTACACCACAAAGTTTCGAGACTCAATTACAGAAACTGGAAAATGAACTTTGCCAATTTGTGCCAGCCTCAAAGACTGATTCAGAGTGGTTACCTGCCCAGTTGGCACTGTGCTCCCAGGCCTGGGTGAGTGAAGACAGCGTGTCGATGGTGTATGAAAGCCTCAGCTCCGGAGCCCAGGTTGGCCTATTGCGAGTTCCCGTCAAGCAAGAGAATAGAATTACCCGAGGCGTAAAAGCTTTACTGCAGAGTGAGGTACTTGCAACAGTAGACGAGCTGCGCCAACAAGGCCGTTTACCCCCGGCCAAAGCGCCTTTGCAAGAAGCCGATGCTGTTGCCAAAGCCCTACTCGCCTTATGAGTGTCACTCGCTTGCAGGGGTTTCTCGCTTTAGCGATAATGCCCACCACTATTACAGCTCTCGGGTTTAAGCAAAACACATGACCACTATCCAGCTCGCCAATCTCAAGCCCTTTGCCAATGGCGGTAATCGACTTTGTTTTGTTCATCCTGAACACAAGAACTTGTGTATTAAAGTGGCGCGCCCAAATTTTTCTCCCGCCGAAAAACGTCAGCGAAAAGGTTTCCCGAAAAACCTTAAGCCGCTCAGCCGTTTCGATGACAGCCAAATTGAGCACGATGTATTAAGCAGCATTCATGGTCGCCTAGGCGATGAGGTGCTCAGCATGATTCCTCGCAGCCACGGCATGGTAGACACCGATATGGGGCCGGGCATCATTACCCGCTTGGTAACTGATGCCGACGGGAAAATTTCCGTGACTCTTCTACAATATTTGTGGGAACAGGGATTAACACCAGAAATTCAACAGAGCATCGATCACTTTTGTGAGCACTGGCAGGCACTGGCGGTACCCAGTCGAGATTTGCTCCTCCATAACATTGTGGTTGAACAGCGAGCAGATAAACAGTGTAGCCTTATTGTCATCGATGGCTTGGGGTGGTCAGACATGATCCCCTTGGTGAAGATTTTTAAATCTTTGGCACAGCGTAAGGCGGGCCGGAAAATCGCCAATATGCAGGCGCGAATCAAGTCTCTTCTCGCCGAGAAAGAAGCCGGCGGCTCTTGGGGCATTCACGGTTTCATCGACCCAAAAAATCGCGACGTTCACTAAACAGCTGAAGTCAGATTTAGATTCTAAATTTTAGGAGAGATCGTATTAACGCCCAAAATCCTCACATCTGTTTACTCATGCTCAGCCGCGGAGACGGCGGACTGGAAAAACACGTAGTTGAAATGGCCAACACTCTGTTGAAAACCTGTCGTGTGAGTGTGCTAGCCGACCCTCGATATCGTGAACGACTCGACCCTGCCATTAATTTTGTCGCGCTGGATGCGCGTAAAGGGCGACTAAGTTTTACTCTGGCCTCTCAACTAAAACGTATTTTGGTAGACTTAAAGCCCGATATTATTCACGCCCATGCGGGTAAAGCCGCCAGCATCATGGCGCTACTAAAACCATTCTATAAAGAATCTAAATGGGTAGTTACTCGCCACAACACCACCAATCCCAGCGCATTTTATTTGCGCCGTTTCGACGCGTGTATTGCAGTGAGCCATAAGGTGGCGGAATCAGAGCCAAGCATCAATTGGCATGTGGTTGAAAATGGCACTCAACCTTTACAACCCTCTGAACCTCTGACGCCTCTTCAACAACCCGCCATTGTGACCATTGGCCGCCTAGTCAAAATTAAAGGTTTGGATTTCGTTTTAGACGCCTGGAAAAATTTAGATGCCCACCTCTACATTATCGGTGATGGGCCCGAGCGCGCGGCACTAGAGCAGCAGGTGCAAAATGAAGGTCTGAAAAACATTCACTTCGTGGGCTACACCGAGAAAGTGGCGGATTATCTTTGTCAGGCTAAATTAATGTTGATGCCGTCCTTTAAAGAGGGAGCGCCTTACGCCATGGTTGAAGCCTTGCTGGCCTCGGTGCCAGTGGTAGCAACTGACGTAGGCAATGCCAAAGCACTGCTACCAAGCCACGCTATTATCGAAAAAGGCAGCGCTGAGGCGATTGAAAATTCAGTAAAGCAACTGCTGCAAAAGCCGGAGGATTTTCAAGCAAGTTTTGCAGACAGCTTCAGCTATGCCCGTGAAAACCTTAGCTTAGATAAAATGGTAGAGAACACGGTAGGGATTTATAAATCTCTTTTATAGGAGTCGAACCTATAAAACAATGAACTCGCCCCAGCCCTATGTCTACGGCAAGTCCTCGCGGGGCGATGAAGCTTGAGTCAGAAGTCCTATACCCATAGCCAACCACAACCAAGTAAATTGCATTAGTTCCGAGGTATAAACACCTCGGTGTGTATTTAGAGGAAACCACATCAAAAAGGGTATTAAAATGACCGGCAATGCCAGTGAACGGCTATTCGATTGAAACCAAAGCTTTAATAGAGCACCGTGAAGTATTAACCACCCTGCCAAACCCAAGAGCCCAGTGCCAACTAATATATCTAATATCACCTGGTGGGCGTGCGGAAATACCTTATCAGGCCCAAGCTCCTGATCCGCATACAGAACATAAGCCGCCTCAAAATTTCCGGCACCCGAACCAAACCAAGGCTTAGCATCAATCATGCTACCGGTACTAGCCCACAAACTGCTGCGAACCGGTATGACATCTTGCACACTATGGATACTACTCAACATTGGCAGCAGTGTGGCAACTCGCTGTTTAAAATCATTATTGTTTGTTAACAGAGCGATAAATACTGTCGCCACGCCCGCAACAAATAGGGCCAGCTGCCATACTCTTAAGCGACCTTGACGCAGCAGATGCCCAAACCAAAGAAAACTCACAAAACTGAACACCAACCATGCCGCGCGAGTATTACAACAAAGCACAACGGCTAACACTAAAACATAGATGAACAAAGTAAGTTTGAGCGGCCAGCGCAAAAAAATTGGATTGAATAACAAAAGCGGACTCAGAGCCGCATAATAAAAACCAAACTTAAAGTGACTTGAGAAATAGATTCCTGGTCTAGGATCATTTGCGAAACCAAAAAGATCTTCGCCCATCGTCACTTGAACCAACAAGTCCAGGGTCCAAAAAAGCAATACTGTCAGAGATATACGATGAAAATATTTCAACATAAGCTCATTGCGACTTACGTCAATCACCACAAAACCACTAAAACAAACAATTAATTGCAAGGCAAAAAATGTCAAAGGTTTCTCTAGATCCCCACTACTAAAAGCCGAGACCAACATCGGCAAAGCAAAACACGCATTAGCGAGCAGCCATATATTTTTTGCCGGCTCGAGAAAAAAACTCTGAGGTTTCACGAACAAACGATAAATTGCCACACCTAAAAATGCCAGCAGTACTAAATGAAAAGAACGAGAGAACGGCAGCAGCCAAAAACTTCCGCTCAGGAGCACGGCGAATGTTAATGCCAATCGCTGTGGCCCAGCCATTAAAGAAGGTGCCGTCATGATTTATCCGCGAGTAATTCTTTATATACTGATAGTGTTAGTTCAACTTGAGTGGACAACAGGTAATTATCGTGAAATTGTATGGAGGGCCGTTTAGCCAGCACACTCTTTACGACCTCCGGTAAATTATCTCGATCACTCAAACCCTCGGGGAAACAATCTCTTAGCACTTCTCCAGGGCCACCTTGATCGTAGGCAACCACAGGCGTGCCCACACTCAATGCCTCTGTAACCGTTCTGCCAAAGGGTTCCGGTCGATTCGATAAATTAAATACGATGTCTGAAAAACTGTACAGCTCGGTCATATCTGTACGATGACCTAGAAAAATCACGTTATCTTCAACGCCTTGATCGAGAGCCGATTGACGGAGTTCTTCTTCATAGTTTTGTTTAGCGCCATCAGAACTGCCTGCGACCAAACCACAAACAGCCTCACCCTGAGTCCGCAACTGCGCAATCAACTCTATAAAATCTAACTGCCCTTTCCAACGACTTAGGCGCCCTGGCATAAGTAGAATTTTTTGCCCTTTAAGCTGAGGGTGTTCGGCAAGCATCTCAGCCCGCCACGCCTCAGCGACCTGAAACCCTAAGGGAAATTGCTCCGGATCAGCTCCTCGATGAACCATACGAATATCGCTTTCTAATACATCGGGGTAATTTTTCAAAATGTATTCTTTCACGGCCGCCGAGATAGCAATCACTCGATCACTCTTGCCCATTACTGCACTGTAAGCATTCACAGAGTACATACCGTGAAAGGTACTCACCAACAATGGTCTTTTTTCTGGCGATATTTTTTTGCTCGCCAAAACGCTTAACCACGCGGGCACCCGCGAGCGCATATGCACAATATCGGGCTGCTCAGCTTCAAATAAACGCCGCAAAGGGCGCACTTGCCAAAGAGAACTCAGTGATTTCTTATGAACCGGCATTTGAATGTGCCGCGAACCCTCACGCTCAAGCTGGGCCACTTGTCGACCGCCGGCTGACACCACAATAGATTCGTGCCCTTGCTTCACCAATTCTCGTGCGAATTCAACGGTGCCACGCTCAACGCCGCCGGAATTAAGCTCAGGTAATATCTGAAGAATTTTCATGTTAGGGGCTTTGGGGCGAGAAGAATTCAGCCACCAAAACGTTTCGCTCCGCTAATTAATTTCGGCTGGTAACAATTGCTGCCAGAGTTGTATAACTGCCTTGCGTTCGCCAGAAAATTGTTCAGCGTCAACACTGAGCGACTGGCCTTGCAAGGTCAAACGGTGGCCGGTAGAGCGATAGGCCTTATAGGCTTCTACCAGCTGCACTACAAAATTCTCGCCTATAAATTGCAGCGATTCCAAGGCCCCGAGGATACGAATATTATCGGTGAAATGAACCAATGACGGTTCTTTATTGGCCCAAGCCAAAACGGCGTATTGAACCATAAATTCAATATCAACGATACCGCCCGCGTCTTGCTTCAAATGGAACAAACCCTCATCGGAATCACTTGAGCTGGATTGACTTCCCAGGTGTTCACGCATTTTCTTTCGCATGTTAATCACATCAACCACTAAGGGTTCTATTGCTCGCGGCTGAGTTAACACGCGCGCGCGCACAGCATCAAATTGTTTCCCCAGCTGAGTGCTACCGGCCACCACTCTGGCACGCACCAAGGCCTGATGCTCCCACACCCAGGCTTCATTCATTTGATATTTTTCGAAGGCCGCCAGCGAGCTCACCAACAAACCTGAATTTCCAGAGGGTCGCAAACGCATATCCACTTCATACAATTCACCCGAAGCCATGCGAGCTGTCATTATATGAATCATGCGCTGCCCCAAACGCGTATAAAATGTTTGGTTGTCGATGCTGCGCTCGCCATCAGTAGACAAGGTAGTGTCTGCATCGTGAATAAACACCAAATCCAAATCGGAACCGTGGCCCAACTCTATACCGCCCAATTTCCCATAGGCCACGACGATGAAGTCGGAATTATTCGAGCCGAGTGAGCATGCACTGCCGTCAACACGCCTCGGGCAGCCGTGCTTCGCAGTTAGCTGCTCCCAAGCCAGCGCGAGAACATGCTCCAACACCACCTCGGCAATATAAGTTAAGTAATCACTAACGCGCATTAGGGGCAATATACCGCTCACCTCTGAAGCGGCCACGCGCAAAGCATGGGCTTGACGAAAATGACGCAAAGTATCCATGTGGCCTTCCAGGTCATCCCAAGCTAAGCGCAAGGTATCTTGCCGCAGCTCATCCTGAAGTTGCTGCTTTCCCGGTGGAGAGTACAAGGTGCGCGCATCCAGCAATTCATCGAGCAATGCCGGATGTGTCGCCAACTGGTCGGCAATCCACGGGCTCGCCGCACACAACTGAACCAATTGCTGTAAGGCCTTGGGGTTTTCAATCAACAAGACCAAGTAAGCGCTGCGCCTCAACACCGCCTCTACCAGAGTCATAATTCTCGTGAGAGCTTGTGTCAGTGACGATGGCGTGACGGTGTGTACCAAGCTGGACAATAGGCAGGGCATAAAACGTTCTAGGCGCTCTCGACCACTTGCCTGCATGGCCGCCACAGTGCGGCTATCACGAACATTCCCAAGTAAAGACATCACCGTGGCAATGTCTTCACTCTCTTGAAGCCCTAAGTATTCACCCACTTGCGCGGATTCCAATTCACCCAACCAGAGTAAATCCCAGTCTTGCAAATCGACATCACTCTCAAGATGCGCACTTTCAGGCTCAGCAATTACGGCCTGAAACTCACGGTTCACACGCTCGCGATGCCCTTGTAATTTTTCGTGCAAACTCGCCCAATTCTCAAAGCCCAAGACCCAAGCCATACGAGCCTCGCCAAGCGAATCTACCGGCAAGGCTTGAGTTTGTCGGTCTTGAAAACCCTGCACCGCGTGTTCAGCGTTTCGTAATAAAATGTAGGCATCCAGCAATGCGCTTGCCGAGCCTTCCGGCAAATACCCTTCTGCTTCAAGCAGAGGCAGTAAATGACACACTCTAGGGTCGCGCAATCGCTCATCGCGGCCACCTCGAATTAACTGAAATGCTTGAACAATAAATTCAATCTCTCGAATTCCGCCAAAACCCAACTTCAGATCTGTAGTGATACCCTTGCGTTGAACTTCGCGATTAATCAGGGCCTTGGTAGAACGCAGTGCATCTATGGCACTGAAGTCGATATATTTTCTGTAAGTAAAGGGCTGCAAAAGCGCCATCAATTGACGGCCAGCCACCGCGTCTCCCGCCACCGGCCGCGCTTTAATCATGGCGAAACGCTCCCAGTCTCGACCTTGAGTTTGATAGTAATCTTCCATCGCATCAAAATTGAGTGTCAGCGCACCACTTTGACCGTATGGGCGCAAGCGCATGTCAACGCGAAAGACAAAACCATGAGCGGTAACAGCGTCTAGGCTTTTGATTAATCGTTGGCCCAAGCGAACAAAAAACTCCTGGTTACTCAGGGTCTTACGTTTGACTTCGTCATGGACGGTTTCACCGCTCTCAGGGTAGGCAAAAATTAAATCGATGTCAGAGCTTACGTTGAGTTCAGATGCACCTAGCTTGCCCATCCCCAGCACAACCATGTGCTGAGCAAGGCCAGACTCGCGCCCTATAGGCACTCCATATCGCTCTACTAAGCGATCGTAATGAAAGTCTAGCGCTACTTGAATACTGGTTTCTGCCAAAGTAGAAACAGCCGCGACCGTTGCGTCATAGCGCTCTCGGCTTTTCGGGGCATTGAAATCTTGCCAGAGAATTTGCAGCATCGCGCGCAAGCGAAATTCGCGCAGGCACCGGTCTAATTCAATCTCACTCGCGCAGGCCTGCGCGAGTGGTACCAGAGCTGTGCAATCTAAAGGTCTTGAGTCGGCGCTCGCCACGAGCTCCAAAATTTCGCCTAGCAACTCTGGCTTCGCAATCAAGTGGTTAGCGACAAATTCACTGCCCACAAACGCTCTGAGAAATTGCTCACACAAGGCCTCACTTGGATTTGAGCCCAAGCTGCCGGTGAAGCGCTGCAAGTCTTTTTCGGCCGCAGACCTCAGTTCGCTGGGCACCATGTCTAAATTGAAGGTCGCAGGGGTACTTAACATAGTTTCCGTTCCTAAATGCAAAAAAGCCGAGCTATTGCTTTTTTTCGGGCGGGGGGGCTACCCGCAGCACCTCTTCAATGGTGGTTACACCTGCAGCCACTTTTTGAGCGCCCGACAAACGCAGAGTTCGCATACCTTCACGCATCGCTTGCTGGCGAAGTTCGAGTAAACCTACTTCGTTATTAATGGACGATTGAATGGCGTCAGACAATGGCAAAATTTCATAGATGCCCTGACGACCCAGATAACCAGTGTTACGACACTCCAAACAACCCACTGGTTTGGCAAAGTGACTGGGCGTGGGCGCTTTCCATGGGTAAGTCAATGCGAGCCAGGCTTTCGAGTCAGCAGGTGTTTCTTCCTTACAGTGCGGGCAGAGTGTTCTTACCAAGCGCTGGGCCATAATGCCCACTATAGTGGATGAAATCAGATAAGGCGCAATACCTAAGTCTAACAAGCGAGTGACCGCCGAAGGGGCATCATTGGTGTGTAATGTGGTAAGCACCAAATGCCCTGTTAGGGCGGCCTGTATCGCCATTTGCGCGGTTTCTAAATCGCGTATCTCGCCCACCATGATGATATCGGGATCTTGTCTCATCAGGGTGCGAACCCCTGCGGCAAAATCTAAACCGATACTTGCCTGCACCTGGGTTTGGTTAAATGCCTCTGCTACCATTTCGATGGGATCTTCGATCGTGCTGACATTCACCTCTTCCGTCGCCAATTGTTTTAGCGAAGAATACAGCGTTGTGGTTTTGCCCGACCCAGTGGGGCCAGTAACCAGCACAATGCCATTCGGGCGGTCCACCATGGTCTGCCAGCGCTCGTAGTCTTCGCCCGTTAAGCCCAACTCTACAAAGCTACGCAATAGCACGTCTGGATCGAAAATACGCATCACCAACTTTTCACCAAAGGCTGTAGGCAAAGTCGACAAACGCAGCTCTACCTCGCTGCCGTCCGCGCGTTTAGTTTTAATTCGACCATCTTGGGGTTTGCGTTTCTCTGCTACATTCATACGCCCCAGAATTTTGATTCGACTCACAACGGCCGTCGCCACCTGAATGGGCAGCTCGTACACCGGATGCAGCACGCCGTCGATACGAAAACGTATCTTGCCCATCTCTCGGCGCGGCTCCAGATGAATGTCACTGGCGCGCTGATCAAAGGCATATTGCAGTAGCCAGTCCACAATATTCACTATGTGTTGGTCGTTGGCTTCTGGGTCTTTAAGCGTACCAAGCTCCAATAGTTGTTCGAAATTGGTCACAGAAGACGCTTCTTTAAGACCGCTAGCGCCGCTGATGGACTTAGCTAAGCTGTAAAATTCAACCCCGTAGCGCTCAATATCGGCGGGGTTTGCCACCACTCGGCGTATTGGCCGGCGCACTACATGCTCTAGCTGGGGTTCCCAGCCTGTAACGAAGGGTTGTGAGCACGCGACCACAACTTCCTCGGTAGACACACTCACACATACAATGTTGTGCCGCTTGGCAAAGGCGAAGGACATTACACCCGTCACTGAGGCTACATTTATTTTTAATGGGTCTATATTGAATACAGGCAAGCCGGCTTTATCGCCTAGCCACTGTGTGAGCACCTCGCCGCTCAATTTTTTACCTGGGCGGGCCTGATCATCAAAGTTTTGTAGGCTCACATAAGCCAGGGGGTGCATTAGCGCCTGCTCTTTAGTTCGCGAGGTGCCCGATAAGGTATTGGCATCGGCCTGACTCATGCGGCCGTCGACCACTAGATCGTTAAGTATATTGCGCAGATCCAATACTCGCTCGACTGATGGTGCACTTGTCATACTAAGTCCCTGATTATTAGCGATTAAATAGGCTTGGAAATTGTAGCCTTATTCACTCCACAACAACACTGTTAACAAGGCACATAGGGCGACAGCACTTTTTGTAATACTTTTATCACAATTGACGGGTGACGGGAGTGCAACTTGCCCATATACTTCGCACCTTTACCGAGAACAGGACTCTGTTATGGCAATATCTAGCCCATTTTCCATGATGTTTGGCAACTCGCCGATCAAACCTATGCAGGAGCATATGAAGGTGGCCTGTGAGACTGCAGCCCAGCTTATTCCGTTCTTTGAGGCGTCTATCGCCAATGACTGGGACGCTGCAAATGACATTCAGAAAAATATCGCTGAACTTGAAAACGATGCCGACAAGCTGAAAATCGCTCTGCGCTTACAACTGCCCAAGAGCCTGTTTCTACCTGTACCGCGTTCCGACCTATTGCAACTGCTGTCTATGCAAGACGAAATTCCCAATCGAGCAAAAGACATCGCTGGCATTATGCTAGGCCGCAAAATGGGCATCCCCAAAACCCTGCAAAAGCCAATGGTTGTGTACCTCGCCGCGGCCGTAGCTACGTCTGAGCAGGCTTTGAAAGCCATCAATGAACTGGACGAATTACTAGAAGCAGGCTTCACTGGAAGAGAGCTGAAAATAGTAGAGAAGCTTATTAAGGAATTGAACAACTTAGAGAATAAAACAGATAAGCAGCAGGTTAAAATTCGCGCTGCCCTGTTTAAGCTCGAAGCAGAACTCCCCCCGGTAGATGTCATGTTCCTCTATCGAATTGTTGAGTGGGTAGGCGACCTCGCCGACCGCTCCCAAGCCGTAGGCAGCCGCCTGCAAATGCTGTTAGCTCGCTGACGATAAATAAAGAATAACAAGCAAGAGATTAGATGTATGAGCATTATTTCCGAGTATGGCCAAATATTGTTGATTCTCGCCTGTGTGTTTGGCGTATTCATGGCCTGGGGTGTTGGCGCGAACGATGTTGCCAATGCCATGGGCACCTCTGTGGGCTCTGGAGCGTTAACCGTTCGGCAAGCCATTATAATTGCAATGATTTTTGAATTTGCCGGTGCGTATTTAGCCGGGGGCGAAGTGACCTCAACTATTCGCAAAGGCATTATCGATCCAGGTATTTTTACCGATACCCCTCACCTTCTTGTATACGGCATGCTGTCTGCACTTCTAGCGGCAGGTACATGGCTGCTGGTCGCCAGCATGCTCGGCTGGCCGGTATCCACCACCCACTCTATTGTGGGCGCCATCGTAGGTTTTGCAGCAGTAGGGATATCGGTTGATGCGGTGGCTTGGGGCAAGGTAGGCACTATCGTCATGAGCTGGGTGGTATCACCCGTTTTGGCAGGGACTATCTCCTTCGGTCTATTCCGCTCCGTGCAGTGGCTTATTCTGAACAAACAAGACCCCTTTGCTGAAGCCAAGCGCTTTGTACCAATCTATATGTTTCTCGTGGGCTTCCTCATTTCCATGGTTACCATTCTTAAAGGCTTAAAACACGTCTTTAAAGACAGTGGTTTTACCTTAAGCTTTGGTGAATCCATCATGATTGCGGTGGCGATGGGCATTTTTGTCGCCTTGGTCGGCAATTACTTTTTAGGCCGCATTAAACGCGATGACAGATCCGACGCAGAAAATCGCTACGCAAGCGTTGAGCGGGTCTTTGCCGTATTGATGGTATTTACGGCTTGTGCCATGGCCTTTGCTCACGGTTCCAATGACGTGGCGAACGCTGTGGGCCCTATGGCCGCTGTAATCAGCGTGATCAATACGGGTTCGGTGGCTGCCAAGTCTGTTATGCCCGCTTGGGTTTTACTGCTGGGCGGTGCGGGTATTGTTGTTGGCTTAGCCACTTACGGTGTGAAGGTAATGGCGACGATCGGTAAAAAGATCACTGAGCTAACGCCCAGTCGTGGTTTTGCAGCTGAGTTGGGTGCGGCGGCTACTGTGGTGCTTGCCTCGGGAACAGGTCTTCCCATCTCTACTACGCATACGTTAGTAGGCGCAGTGCTAGGTGTAGGTATGGCCCGCGGTATTGGCGCCCTAAACCTAAGGGTTATTGGCACCATTTTTATGTCTTGGGTTATTACCCTTCCCGCCGGTGCCGGCTTAGCGATTATTTTCTTCTTTTTATTCAAAGGTATATTTGGGTAAAACGCATACTCGCCTAGCTGACAGGCTCAGACAATGCTCATTGTCTGAGCCGCAATTCACACCACTCCCAGCCCAAACACCCGATCACAGTCACTTAACGCTTGCGACCAACCACTCGTCTGATTTCAGCCAATAAGCATTGATAACGAGCGATAAGTTAAGTACCTTTTTGCGTTAATGTTCTCATTTTGCAAAATAAATCATAAGTAGAACACTCCCCAATTAAAAGCCATCAGGAAATTAACATGCGTCTATTGCTTAGTTTAGCGATTACCACCACGCTGCTCAGCGGCTGTGGTCAAATTTCAAGCCCCGAAACCGGCGCTTCGTCCGCACAAAGCTCGAAAACTGAAAGTGTTGTTCAATCTGAAAGCGAGCGCTTAAATCAGTGGTTTGAAGAAGAATACGAAAAAGAATTACTGCTCTCCCCCATGTATCTCACCCGCCTGGGCCGCAAAGAACACTACGGGGAAATTGATGATTTCAGCGAAGAAGCTGAATTAGCCTATCTAGAGCGTCAGACCAAATCGGCCGAAACACTGCGCAGCCAATTTAACTATGAGGCACTAAGTAGCGAAGCTAAAGTTTCTTATGACCTTTGGATGTACCAAATAGAAAGCGAGCAGGCGATGGCGCCTTATAGCCGCCATCGTTATCTCTTCAATCAGATGCGCGGTATGCACTCCTATTTGCCCAATTTTTTAATCAACTTCCATAAAGTTGATTCAGAATCGGACATGAACGACTACATTACGCGCTTAAGTGCGACCGCGAAATCTATTGGTGTACTACTCTCCCGCGCGCAACTTAATGCCAGCGAGGGTGTTCGCCCACCCCGCTTTGCCTATGACGGCGCCATCACCCAGTCAACTAATCTTATTACGGGCCAGCCTTTCGACAAGGAAAGCACTGTCGATTCACCCTTGTGGCAAGACGCTCAGCAGAAAGTTGATGCCTTGCTTGAAGCGGAGACCATCAGCAATAAAACAGCTAACAGTCTGAAAGCCGCCGCCAAGACGGTGCTACTAAGTGAGTTTGAACCCTCTTATAAAAGCCTAGTAAGCTGGCTAAAAGAAGATGTAACCAAGGCTTCAGCCGAAGCTCTGGGTGTGGGCTCACTGCCCCAAGGCAAATCCTATTACGACGCACAGCTTCTCAGCAATACAACGCTTAAGCTTAGTTCAGACGAAATTCACCAACTGGGCTTGCAGGAAGTTGCTCGTCTGCGAGCCGATATGCTTGCCCTGCAAAAGCGCGCGAAATTTGAAGGTAGCCTACAGGATTTCTTCCACTTCATTAAAACCGATCCACAGTTTTTCTATGAGAATACGGATGAAGGCCGACAAGGCTATTTAGACGATTCCACAGCTTATTTAGACTACATCGCATCCAAGTTACCTGAGTACTTTGGCCTGCTGCCCAAGGCCGACTTAGTAGTTAAGCGCGTTGAAGCCTTTCGCGAGCGAGATGGCGCTGCCCAGCATTACTACAGCGGTACGCCTGACGGTTCTCGCCCTGGAATTTACTACGCACACTTGTCTGATATGAATTCCATGCCGAAAAACGAGATGGAAGCCATTGCTTATCATGAAGGCAACCCAGGGCATCACATGCAAATATCCATTGCCCAAGAGCTCACAGGCATCCCGGTATTTCGCACCCAAGCGGGCTTCACCGCTTACTCTGAAGGCTGGGCGCTCTACTCAGAGATACTTGCCAAGGAAATGGGTGCTTACGAAAACATTTATACCGATTTTGGGCGCATAGTCACTGAGATGTGGCGAGCCATTCGCCTTGTGGTGGACACAGGCATTCACGCTCAAGGCTGGACTGAAGAACAAGCAATTCAATACTTTAAAGACAACTCACCTATCGCAGAAGGGCAGATTGTCTCTGAGGTTCGCCGTTACTTTATTCTTCCTGGCCAGGCCACTAGCTATAAAATTGGCATGCTGAAAATACTTGAATTGCGGGAAAAAGCACGGAACGAGCTGGGAGATAAGTTCGATATTCGCGCTTTTCACGACGCAGTTTTGGGCGGCGGCGCCCTGCCACTCCCCATTCTGGAGCGGGTCATTAACGATTGGATTGAAGCAAGTAAAGATCAATAAGAGCCGCTATTCCATAGAGTTTAATCCTCCGGCTCTGGCCGGAGGATTACCCTATCTAATATCAAGCTACGGTCACTCACTGCTAGGCAGAAAGGCCTTCTTTGAATCACCTCTCTTCATGGGAAACTCCACTGTAAATTCGAAGCCGCTCCTCAAGTAAAGACATTCTCCTTTTATTTCGGCACAATCTAGTTTCTCCCGCCGCCGGAAAACTCACATGCCATTGCCTAATTACATCAAGCAGTTACAACAACTCGTTGCGCTGCCTTCCGTTAGCTGTGCTTCACCCGAATATGACATGGGCAATATAGAGGTGATCAATCAACTGGCTGAGTGGCTGCGCGATTTACAGTTTGAGATTGAAATCATTCCTATCGAAGGAAAGAAAAACAAGGCCAACCTCATTGCCACCCGGGGATCCGGGCCAGGCGGTCTAGTACTTTCAGGTCACGCCGATACCGTGCCTTACAATGCCGAGCGCTGGGCCCAAGACCCTTTGGTGCTTACAGAGCGCGACAACCGACTCTACGGCCTGGGCTCAACCGACATGAAAGGTTTCTTTCCTGCAGCCATTGCCGCCGCCGCGGCCTTCAGCGATCAGGAACTGCAACAGCCGCTGATTATTCTCGCCACGGCCGACGAAGAAAGCTCAATGAGCGGCGCCCGAGCCCTTGCCGAAATGGGAGCACCAAAAGCACGCTACGCCGTTATCGGCGAACCTACAGGTCTGCGACCCATTCGCATGCACAAAGGTATTATGATGGAAGCGGTCAAGGTCATCGGCAGCGCCGGCCACTCCTCGAATCCGGCCCTGGGCAACAACGCCGCCGAAGCAATGCATTCAGTAATGAGCGAGCTAATGGGCTTTCGGAATGAATTGCAGCAACGCTACCAAAACCCGGGTTTCGAAGTAAATGTTCCCACCATGAACCTAGGCTGTATCCACGGAGGCGACAGCGCCAACCGAATTTGTGGCCAATGCGAGCTGCACTTTGACTTGCGCGCCCTGCCAGGCATGAACAATGAAGAACTACATCAAGATATAGCCAAGCGTTTACAGCCTTTGGCCGAGAGCAGTGGATGCAATATTACTCTGTCTACTCTGTTTGGCGGCGCGCCAGCCTTTGAGCAGGCCGCCGCCTCTCCCTTAATCGAAGCCTGTGAGCGCCTCACCGGTCACATTGCTGGCAGCGTTGCCTTTGCCACCGAGGCTCCGTTTTTACAATCCTTAGGAATGGAAACCGTAGTAATGGGCCCAGGCTCCATCGATCAAGCTCACCAAGCGGACGAGTTCATTCCCATGGACCAAATTGAACCCGCGATCGATCTCTTAAAGTCACTCATAAGACAGTTTTGTTTGTAGACGTTTATGGGTAAGCTTGAGCTTTTAGACACCCAACGAGTGAACACGTGAGTCAGAGTACCCAAGATTACGTAAAGTGGTTTCGGCAATCATCGCCCTACATCAACGCATTCAGAGGTAAAACCTTTGTTTTAATGCTGCCCGGCGACGCTATCGGCCATGAGAATTTTGCCAATATTATCCACGATTTGGCTCTACTCAACAGCTTGGGCGTGCGCCTGGTGCTGGTGCACGGTGCTCGTCCACAAATTGAATCCCGCTTACAACAACAGGGTATTAACAGCGAGTTCTCGCAAAGTTTGCGCATTACTGAAGCTGCACACATGCCGCTGGTAGCTCAAGCTATAGGTGAAGCTCGTATAGAAATCGAAGCCGCACTATCTACCGGCTTACCAAACTCTCCCATGCACGGCGCTCACCTACGGGTAAGCAGTGGCAACTATGTGATTGCTAAACCACAGGGTGTGATTGCAGGTGTTGACCTACAACACACCGGCAAAGTTCGCAGAATTGATAATAAAGGTTTGAGCAACTCCCTCGAAAATGGCGACATCGTGCTGGTTTCTCCCATTGGCTACTCTCCAACAGGCGAAGTCTTCAATGTGTCTTACGCCGATGTAGCCACGCAAATTGCCATTAGCCTTCAAGCAGAGAAACTCATCTGTTTTATTGAAAGCGATGGCGTCATCGACGAGAAGCAGACATTGCGGCGGCAGCTGACTCCTGAAACCTGCGCCCAGCAAATTGCTAAGCTGAAAGACAAACCCTCCCATGGCACGCGACTGGCTTTGAATGCTTGCCTGCAAGCCTGCCAACACGGTATCCCGCGTGCGCAAATTGTGTCATTCGTTCAAGATGGCGCGCTGATAAAAGAGCTCTTCACCCGAGATGGTGTGGGCACACTGGTTTACGCCGACAATTACGAGCAAACCCGTGCCGCCACGATTGATGATGTGGGCGGTATCCTTGAGCTTTTAGCGCCCCTCGAAGCGGAGGGCGTGCTGGTACGGCGCTCCCGCGAGGTATTGGAAACCGAAATTGACCGTTTTCAGGTTATGGAAAAAGACAACACTATCATTGCCTGCGCGGGCCTATATCCCTACGGGAATACCGTTGCAGAACTTGCCTGTGTGGCCACCCACCCCGATTATAGAAATGGCGGAAGAGCAGCTAAGCTGTTGATACAAGTGGAAGCCAGCGCCCAGCAACAGGGAGTGACGGATTTATTTGTTCTAACCACCCAAACTGCTCATTGGTTCGTTGAGCAAGGCTTCACAGAGGGCAAACTGGAGCAATTGCCCAATCAGCGTCAGGACTTATATAACTACCAGCGCAAATCAAAGATATTTTTTAAAACCTTATAAATGAGTCAGGTGTGCTTACTATGGAGCACACCGAGCTTGCCCAGTGACACCCAAGGCGCTCGGTAATACCCTGCATACACCATTTCTGGTATGATTTGCCCCCAAATTTTATTCCATACACCACTGAGATAACGCTATGCCTGTCTATCGTTCAAAAACTTCCACTGGTGGCCGCAATATGGCCGGTGCTCGAGCACTTTGGCGTGCCACAGGCATGAAGGACGACGACTTTCAAAAGCCCATTATTGCCGTATCCAACTCATTTACTCAGTTTGTACCAGGCCATGTACACCTGAAAGATATGGGCCAATTAGTGGCGCGTGAAATTGAAAAGGCCGGCGGTGTGGCAAAAGAATTCAACACCATAGCCGTAGACGATGGCATTGCCATGGGTCACGACGGCATGCTTTACAGCTTGCCCTCAAGAGACATCATTGCTGACTCTGTAGAGTATATGGTGAACGCACACTGCGCAGACGCCTTAGTGTGTATCTCAAACTGCGACAAAATCACGCCGGGTATGCTCAACGCCGCCATGCGCCTAAACATACCTGTAATTTTTGTTTCTGGCGGCCCCATGGAAGCGGGTAAAACCAAACTATCAGAGCATAAATTAGACCTAGTTGACGCAATGGTCATTGCCGTAGACGACACCGCATCGGATGAGAAAGTGGCCGAATATGAGCGCAGCGCCTGCCCTACCTGCGGGTCTTGTTCTGGTATGTTCACCGCAAACTCTATGAATTGCTTGACCGAAGCTCTGGGCCTGTCATTGCCGGGCAACGGCTCTTTACTGGCCACTCACGCCGATCGCGAAAACCTCTTTTTAGAAGCTGGCCGTCGCATTGTGGATATCACTCGTCGCCACTACGAGCAGGACGACTACAGCCTATTGCCACGCAGTATTGCCAACGTTAAAGCTTTTGAAAATGCCATGACCCTGGACATTGCCATGGGTGGCTCAACGAACACAATTTTGCACCTCTTGGCCGCGGCTCAGGAAGGTGAAGTAGACTTCGACCTCAGCGACATCGATGCCCTATCTAGAAAAGTGCCTCAGCTGTGTAAAGTTGCACCTAACACCCCAAAATACCACATGGAAGATGTGCACAGGGCGGGTGGTGTATTTGCCATATTGGGTGAGCTTAACCGAGCCGGGCTATTGCACAGCGACCTCCCCACTGTCCACAGCCCCACTATGCAAGACGCGCTCAATAAGTGGGACATCATGAGCACCGCGGATGAAGAAGTTAAAACCTTCTATAAGGCAGGCCCGGCGGGCATTCCCACCCAGACAGCATTTAGCCAGGCAACTCGCTGGCCTAGCTTAGACGCCGACCGCGAGGACGGTTGTATTCGCAGCTTGGAAAATGCCTTTAGTTTGGAAGGGGGCTTAGCCGTTCTAACAGGCAACATTGCTCTAGATGGTTGCGTTGTTAAAACCTCCGGCGTAGACGAAAGCATCTGGAACTTCGAAGGTAAAGCCTACGTTGTAGAAAGCCAGGATGATGCCGTTCAAGATATTCTAGACGGCAAAGTTAAAGAAGGTGACGTGGTAGTGATTCGCTATGAAGGACCCCGTGGCGGCCCGGGTATGCAAGAAATGCTGTACCCAACCAGTTACCTAAAATCTAAAGGTTTAGGTAAGGCCTGCGCACTGCTGACCGATGGTCGTTTCTCTGGCGGCACCTCTGGTCTGTCCATCGGCCACGTATCCCCAGAAGCGGCAGCGGGTGGTGCTATTGGTCTTGTTGAGCATGGCGACATTATTAAAATTGACATTCCCAATCGCACCATTAACGTAGACGTATCGGATGCCGACCTGGCAGAGCGTCGGGTAAAACGAGACGCCATGGGCTGGAAGCCTGAGGCACCGCGTCCACGCAAAGTAACAGCCTCACTGAAGGCTTATGCCATGCTGGTGACGAGTGCAGACAAGGGTGCAGTAAGAGACTTAAGTCTACTTGACTGATATCGGTAGCAAGAAAAAGCACAGGGACGTGCAATCTAGATATGGAATAAGTTTTATTTCAATTCGCTGTTTTTAGTTTATGAATCCCGAAACACCTGCGGTGGTTCCCCAGTCCAAGATCGATATGCGCGACTGAAGGCACTCAATTCGGAATACCCCAGCTCATAGGCGATTTCCAACAAAGTCATATTAGTATGCTCTAGGAAGTATTTGGCCTTTTTTTCCCTAGCGAGATTCTTAACTTCCTGAAAGGTATAGCCATGATCGGCCAAGCGCCGCCTTAGTGTTCTTCCTGACAGGGCCATGCTCGATGCAACTGAATCTATATTGGGTGTGTCAGATTTACTCTGTCTTATTATCTCTCGACATATGGCCGCCATAAATTTGCTGTCACCACTATCGCCGACACTAAACCCTCGCATCATCTGACTCAACAATTCAAAAAGAGACGGATTAGCCGAATAGAGTTTTTCCCGCAAATACTGGCTATTAAAAATGATGCAATTGGTTTTCTGTGAAAAAAGTACCGGACAGCCAAAAAATTCCTCCAATGGCCCCGCACTCTTATAAGCTGCATGCTCAAACCATACCTCTTTTAAGGGCGTAGGCTTACGCGTTGATTTCGTAAAAGCCGCGTGTAAAAAAGCCATTAAATATTCGTTGATTTGATCAATTTTTATGTTGGTTGGATTAATCAAGGAAGTTGAAACGGTCGTGTGTGTTGCTTGAATATCCAGGCCAACATCGATCGCGCTATCAAAATGACGATCGTGTTGAACCAAGGCTTTTATACTTTGCTCAACTGTGGGCGCTGACAACATCAAAAGAACAATTAACCCTGAAGATTCAAAATGAAAACCTCGGGCGGTGTCCATGCCTAGGTTTTCATTGCCAGTGATTGTCACCAGTTTGTTATAAAACTCCGCAATAGTTGAAACAGGTATGTGGAAGTCATCCCCCGTCTGACCTAGTAAATCTTCAAAGCCGTCAAGCAAACTAAAGTCTAGCTCTCTGTCCAGTAAATAGTCACGGATATAGTTGATAAAATAGGAGGATAGAGAGAGTTCGAAGTCCATAAAATATACCCAATGAGCGTTTACTGCTCACTGGAGTATAAGGATAGGTGCCCAGACAAACAAGTATTCGCACAAGGCCTTTAGTCTGGGTATCCCTTAAGGAGCAAGGTAGACTTCTCGACCTTCAAACCAAGTGCTTAGGACTTTGGTTTCACTGATCTTATCAACGCCAATCTCAAAAAGATTATTATTTAAGACAATGAAATCTGCAGATTTTCCTAACTCAATGGAACCACTTACTTGATCAAGCTTCATCGCTTTAGCGTTGCTAAGTGTAAATAGCTTAAGCGCTTCCGGCAATGTTATTGCTTGCTCTGGCCACAAACTACTTTTTTCATAACCCGGAGTTGAATAAGGATTTTTTCGCGTGATGATTGCTTCAATCGCCGGCCATGGGTTGGGGGTTTCTACTGCTGAGGGCCAGTCTGAGCCAGTAAGGACCGGCGCACCGATATCCAGTAAGGAACGAGTGGGAAAGTATTGCCCCGCTCTAGGACTCGGCACGGCACCCATTAAGGAATCTATTATTGGCGAGGGAAACCATATATACGGAGAAAAATCTGCGATCACATTCAAGGCTTTAAAACGATGATAATCATCTTTATGGATATAGCCCGCATGCGCCAAACGGTGAGCGTTTTCTAGATTACCAGTATGAGAACGTACCCGTTCAATCGCATCCAAAGCCATTCTTACCGAACCATCACCGGCCGTATGGATTTTTACGACAAACCCTTCTTCGTCGAGACTTAAAAGAGCATTGTAAAGTTCCTCCGGGCTTAAGTGCGTACTGCCTCGGGTAGGGTGGGGATGGTCCTCGTCCGTCGTATAATCTTCCAGCATAAATGCAGATCGAGAAGCTGTTGGAACACCATCGGAAAATATTTTTACAAACCCAGGGTTAACATGCTTAGATTGATACCTTTCTCTCAGATCGATGAGGCTTTGTAGATCAAATTTTTGATTCTTTAACCCAAAAGGCGTTTGCAAACTAGTAGTGACATGCGCAGTGAGTTCTTGGCTCTCCTCTAACTGATGATAAGCCTGCAAAACCCGTGTTGGGGTGCGTGCTTCATTGGTCGCCGTTAAACCAAAACTATTCGCGAGTTTTAATGCAGAACTCAATATTACTGTGTACTCGTCTACCGATCGCTCCGGAATAATCGCCGCCACACTTTGAGCGGCCATTTCCAATAACACGCCATTAGGTTTACCCTCAGGATTGCGGGAAATCGTTCCTCCCTTCGGGTCAACACTAGACCCGTCAATGCCTGCCAGCATTAAAGCCTTACTATTTACCCAAGCGTTGTGGCCCGAATCATCCTCAAGATAAATTGCTACATCCGTGGATATATCATCCAAAAAATCTACTGGTTCGCCGACATCATAAAGTTTAAAAAAATTACTCGTCCACTGCCCACCTTCCAACCAGACTAAGTCTGGATTTTTTTCCAAACATGCACTTAAAATTGCTTTTACTTGATCAGGTGTTGAGCTAAAGGGAAAATCACAGTTGAAGACCAAACTGGAGCCACCCTGAAATGGATGGCTATGAGCATCATTGATTCCAGGCATCATCATCTTACCCTGCAAATCGATTAGCCGTGTGTTAGAACCAATCCATTGGTCTACCCCATTTTCATCACCAACATACTGGTAACGCCCATTTTTAATCGCCACAGCATCTACCCAAGCCTGATCAGAATTAACGGTATAGATTTTCCCATTGCGAAATACAATATCTGCATCATTGTTCAACGGCTTTACCGCCGTACAAGCAGTAGCAACCAGCAGCACAAAAAAAGTCATGCTCAGATTTTTTATCTTCATAAGTGTCTACCTTAAATTTATTCTAATGCGCACTATAAACAACTCGACCTGAGAACCACGTCTTAAGTACTTGTGTCTCACTTATTTCACTGGCTGGAACTTCAAATAGATTTTGATTCAGGGCAATCATATCAGCCGATTTCCCTACCTCGATGGCCCCAGTAAGCGCCGATTTCTTTAAAGCTAAAGCATTCCCACGGGTGAATATATGCAAAGCTTGATCAATACTTATTGCCTGTTCTGACCACAATGTTCCGGGGTACTGGGCGCTAGGATCCTGACGCGTAACCATCGACTCAATTCCCGGCCATGGGTTCATTGTTGCAACAGCCGCTGGCCAATCTGAGCCAGATAAAACAGCAGCGCCTGATGCAAGCAGCGATTTTATTGGCCAGTACTCGGCTCCACGCTGCTTGCCAACCGCCGTAATAACCGAGTCTATAATTGGCGAAGGGCTCCAAATGTAAGGACTCAGATCAGCAAGCACATTAAGTGCTGCAAAACGATTCATATCTTTGCTGTCAATAAAACCTGCGTGGGCTAATTCATGACGCAATCCACTTTGGCCGTTGGCTATTCTGGCCGCCTCAATGGCGTTCAGGGCAACACGAACGGAGCGGTCGCCTGCGGTATGGATTTTGACAGTAAAACCTGCTCGATCTAGGGTAATAATATCTTGCTTGAGTATTTCGGGATCTACGTGCAGTGCACCATAGTTTTGGTTTTCATTACTCACACTTTCAGAGTTCTCCTCGGTATAGGGCGCTAGCATTGCAGCAGTTCTGGCTACCGTAGGTACACCATCCATGAATATTTTGACAAAATTTGTATCTATATAAGTGCCTTCGTAGCGCTGCCTTATAGTTTTCAGAGTTTCAATATCAAGTATCTTTTCTCGATGGCCATAAGGTGTCATCAATGCAGCCGTCATGTGAATAGAGGAGCCATTTTTCTCAGCATAATCCTGATAACCCTGAACCTCTGGCGCGCTCATGGCTGTACCTTTCATGCCGGTAATACCAAACTGGTTTGCGGTTTTAATCGCGTGTTCGGCCGCCTGCTCATACTGCTCTGTACTCCAATGAAGTTTCTCTTTTAAAAAACCAAAGGCCTCAATAATCAGCCCACTGGGCAAGCCGGATTCAGTATCCTTTACTATCTCAGCACCATTGATACTTGCGCTTGCATTAAACAAACCTAGTTTCTCCAGTGCCCGGGTGTTTAACCAAGCATTGTGATAAGCATCGTCTACGAGCACAACAGCGGTATCGCCAGCAACTTTATCCAGAAATTCACGTGGCGACTCCATCGGATGATCGACAAAGAAATTGCTGCTCCATTGTCCGCCACGCACCCACTCAATTGTCGGATTTTCCTTTATGCAAGTTTCAATTGCCGAAGAAATTTCAGGAGGCCCGGAACTGAAAGGAAAATTACATTCAAACAATTCTTTCACCGCACCGGTGGTAGGGTGAAGATGCGCATCAATCAGGCCTGGCATTAACATTCCTCCCGATAGATTCTCAACGCGAGTTTCGCTGCCGATATATGCCAATGCCTTTTCGTTCGTACCTACAAAAACAAATTTGCCATTGCGAACAGCGACAGCTTCCGCCCAGGGTTCCTGCTTATTTAGGGTATAAATCTTACCGTTGTTAACCACAAGGTCCGCAGAAACCGGAGTTTCTGGCAAGCCTCTGCATGCCTGCAATAGGATGGCTACGGCCACTATTAAACTAATTCCTATACCACGATAGCCGATGGCTACAAGCACATTTCTCACTATATTCATAACTACACTTTTCATAATAGATTGTACAAAAGAAAAATATTAGCCCAGGTGGTCTGGGCTAAAGAGACGGCTTCTATTAGCGAGTATTAAAAATTGTAGCTCACGTCCACACCATAGGTTCTAGGCATGCCAACACTTCGTACATAAGGTCCGTTTCCTCCTTGATACGCAGCTGGGTAATAGTATTCGTCGGTCAGATTCCGCCCCCACAACAAAACACGCCATTTGGCGTCGTCGGCACTCAAACCGATACGCCCATTAACAATGGCATAATCGTCTGTGGCATCTGCAGGCTCTACGCCGCCCGTGGTTGCGTCTTGGAAAGCAAAATCCACCGCAACGTCCATTATCATATTTTCCGCGACGCTCCACTCATATTTGAGTAAGCCGTTGTAGGTCCATTCCGGTGATTGAGCTAGATCGATACCAGATGCGTCGCGACGCACAACCACAGGCCAAGCGCTAGCGTCGGGATCGACAGCATTCCACTTTTCAATGTTTGTATCTAAATAAGCAACACCGAGATTCACCGTAAGTCCTTCTGCGGGCAGCCATTGCATATCCATTTCAAAACCATTGATTTTCGATTCCGGCACATTGGTCAAGCCTGAAATATTGCCGACAAACGCTACGGCAAGATCCTGTTCTTGTTTGTCTTTATAGTCATACATGAAGGCCGCCAGATTCAGCTGCATAGAGTTGTCCAACAGTGTTGCTTTCATACCGACTTCGAAAGAGGTGAGGGTTTCCTCATCGTAGGGTTTTAGTTGTTGGGTGGCGTTCGAATTGGCTCCGTTAAAACCGCCGGACTTAAACCCCTGGGATAAAGTAGCGTAAAGCAAAACGTCCTCATCAAGAGAATAGTCAGCACCTAACTTGCCCATCCAACGACGGGTATTGATTGTTTCTTCAAATATATGAAAGGCATCGTTCACATCAGGACCACCAATTAAGGCGAATATATAGTCAAGAGATTCGGGATCATCATCTATTGTTCCACAAGCACCAGCTTCTAAACTTGAACCAAAACTCGTATTTAAGAAATTCGCTAAACTTCCGTCACCTGCGTCAAAGGTACATCCCGACCATTCCCTCTCTTCTTCGGTATAGCGAAGGCCAGCAGTTAGGCGCATTGAGTCAGTGGCTTGCCATTCAACATGACCAAAGATTGCCACTGATTCAGTCTCTTGTTTGTATTTTGTATCTAATTCCAGAATAGGAGCGCCATTAAACGGCGCAACACCAAAGGGAATCGAACCATTACCAAAAACGGAATCAGCCATGAAATAGTGGTACTGTTCGTCCATTTCGTCACGAGAATAATACAAACCCGATATCCACAATACAGATTCTGTTTCACCACTCAGTCGAAATTCTTCAGAAAAAACCTCTAGGTCTGTTGAGTTTATATTGCTTGAGTCTACGGAGGCGCTACCGTCCCAATCATTGGCTTCTTCACGGGTAAAGCCGTCGTATGAAATAATATTGGAGAGAGTAAATGAATCAAATTCCCACTCTAGTTTCGCCGACACCCCTTTTAATTCACTGTCTCGGCGAGGCCGAACATTCCAAGTTTTTCCGCTAAGAGCACTGGTGTAGGTATTGGTCCAGTCAGCTACTTCGCTATCACCCGTAGAATACCAAGGTGGTGTTTCACCAAAATGCGCCGAGCCCGGAATCAAGTATTCTGCCAGCCCACTATAGGGAGCAGAGAATTCATTTAGGCCGACTATACGACCGTCATAAGCGGTATTCGCTTTGTTGTCCGATTTGTCTTGTACGTAATGCACATTCAATAAAACACTAGCGCTCTCGTTGATACTGATATCAAAAAGGCTTCGCATAGCTAGCTTGTCTACTTCGCCAAGTTCATCAGATCGGGTTAGACTTTTTTGCCAACCCTTGCTGGATTTGTTGGTTTTTACTGCCAGCCTTGCATTAACACTGTCGGTTAAGGGTCCACTAACAAAACCTTCTAGGTTTGCTATATCCAGACTGTCGTATGCTAAATTTATTCCGGCTTCAAATTCATCCGTGGGCTTGTTACTGATAAAATTAATCTGTCCAGCAGTTGTATTGCGGCCATATAAATCACCTTGCGGGCCTTTAAGTACTTCAACGCGCTCAATATCAAAAACGATACCTCGTGTCATCACGGTATAAGGCATAGCGACTTCATCAAAATACAAACCCACCGTCGATGACGCCGCTGTTGAGTAGTCTTGAAAACCCACGCCCCTGATTGTATAGAGTGGTACGCCTGTAGCAGCCGTTTCATTGACCGTTAAACCTGGAGTATAAATCGCAATGTCCTCTGCACTGGATACGCCCATATCCTTTAGCTGCTCACCGGAAAATGCATTAACGGTAATGCCAATATCATTAACACCCTGGGCATGCTTTTGCGCCGTAACCACAATCTCTTCCAGTTCAAATGCACCTGCGCTCGCGCTACTGACCGCAAAAGCTGCTGCCAGGAAATTCATTATAAATTTTGGTGATTTTTCTTTGTTTAAAAACATAGGCCTACAGGCTTATAAATAGCCTCTCCTTGAAATTGACCAGTCAACGCTGGCACTAGAATTATTATGTAAATCAATAGAGACCAATATTTCTCGGCTCTGGGTGCACTATCACAGGCATTAACTGGGAACAGAATGACCATCTAGGACAAAGTGTTGACAAGTCGAGGGACCGACCCGCTTCACAGATGAGAACAAATTGGGCTCGGTATAGCGGATTTATCTTTGCTTAGAATGAGTGACTAGCGAGCCGAGATCGTGCAAAACGGGGCGTTGCGGGGCGTTGCAGGGCGTTGCAGGGCGTTGCAGGGCGTTGCAGGGCGTTGCAGGGCGTTGCAGGGCGTTGCAGGGCGTTGCAAATTGTATTTGTGTGGGCAGCTCACAGGCAATAGATACTGAAACACTAAAAGCATGTAATTTTTCACAAAAATTTAGGCAAAAAAAAAGGCTGAATAAATCAGCCTTTTTTATCGAAACAAGCGAGGTTTACTGAGCTAACTGCTTCTCACGCTTAATTTCACTCTCACAGTACTTAATCCACTGCTGAGAGAACTTACGGCTACGCTTGTCCTTCAATGCCTTCTTGAACGACCCGACGCAAGACCCGTAGCGTTTCAGGTTGGCGTTGGCCATACCTTCAACAACATAGAGCTGGTCAGCGCGTTTAATACCGCCACGCTTGTGTGCTTTCTTGGCTGTAGAAAGTGCTTTCTTGTAGTTGTCATTGTCGAGATAGATTCCCGCCAAACGCGCATACAAATCGCCTTTCTCAGATTTTGACGCCGCCTTCTCCATTACTGGAATTGACTTCTTCACTTCCTGGGCTAAGCGCCAGGCTGTTGCCAAAAGTTCAAGGTTTTTAGAAGTAGGCTCAATGATTTCGTCTTTGATGCCCTTTTCTACTATCACCGCCGCTTTGTACGGGTTGTCTTCACCCAAATACAAATAAGCCAGATTCAGCAGTTCCTTTTCCTTGTTCAACTCTCCCATTAAGCGAACCGCGTCCAGCATATGAAGCTGATCTCTTTCACGCTCTACGCTGCCAAACATACCAGACAGCTGCTTGAAATAGGTGGGCTTGGGATAATGGCGAACCATCTTTTCAAGAATCTTGATAACAGTTTTGTTATCGCCTTTATCGTAGTAGAGAGCGCGCTGCAATGAGAACCAATTTTCTTTTGGTACCTTGCCTCGGCTTTCGTAGTTATCTACTGCGATATTAACGTTAGTCAATGCCTGCTTCATGTCTTCGATTGAGTAGTAAGCTTGACCTAACAAGATGTAGGCATCGGCTCCAACAATCGGCGACAAATCCATCCACTTTTTCAAGTTGACGATGGCGTTCTTGTAATCCTCAACAACAAAGTAAAGCTGCGCAATGGTATACAGAGTACCTACTTCCAAACCCTGGGGAATGTCTGGGCTCTGTGCCACTACTAACTTGTAGTAACGAATTGCTTCTTTGTAGTTTTCAACGGAGTAGTAAACAAAACCGAAGTAGTTATACAGTTGAGCAAGCTCATATCTGTTCCACTTAGCGGTTTGCTTTTGAATATCTTTCAGCTCTTTTAAAGCTTCTGGAAAATTCGGTTTTGGAGTGGGTTTGCCTTCTACTTCTTCTGGGCTCGTCAACTCTTGCACTACAGCCAGCTTCTTAAATACTTTCTCACGCAGGGCCGGAGTCTTACGTGTTTTGTACTTAGGCTTTGGTGCTTCGGCTTCCGCCTCAGCAGCATAAACAACACCGGACTGAAAACCGTCTTGCGCAATAGCCTGCATCATCACACTGGCCACAGCCGGAGCGAACGCCAAAGGCGCCGCCAGCAGGGTGTGCTTGACGAGCTTTGTTACTGCAGCCGTCACATTCATAGTCTTTCCCGTCATTTATTTCGCGATAGCAAAGGTGATTTTGTTACGTACACCCGG
>CAJWBQ010000031.1 GCA_913020115.1 uncultured Cellvibrionales bacterium | reverse complement strand
AAAAAGCTCGTCGTGCCGAAAAGGCCGCCTAAGTAGCTGTTGTCAAAATTGCTGGAGAAAATTATGTCTGTAGAAAACCTAGAATTATTTGAAGTCTTTATTCGTTCGGCGCGAGGCTTAGATCACAAACACGTGGGTAGTTTGCACGCTGTAAATCGTGAGCAGGCTTTGGAATATGCGCGCGATTGTTACACTCGTCGCAGCGAGGGTGTAAGTATTTGGGTGGTTAAATCGGGTGACATTTGTGCGTCGCAAGAAGACGACAGTGATTGCTTCTTCGATCCGTCTGACGACAAGCCCTACCGTCATGCCACCTACTATCCGCTCCCCAAAGAAGTGAACAATATGTAGTTGGGAAGTGACTGTTATGAGTGCCAACGAGTTAACAAAGAGAGTGACGTAATGCACGACGAATTAAAACAAGCAATCATCACCTACGCTGTGCGCCTAGGTGACGATGCCCTGATATTGGGCCACCGAATCTCTGAGTGGGTGAGCCACGGTCCTTTTCTAGAAGAAGATATTGCTCAAGGCAATGTTGCGCTGGATTTCATCGGTCGTTCGCGGATGTATTATACCTACGCAGCAGATCTTACCGGTAATGATAAAACGGAAGATGACTTTGCTTTCCTGCGCAGCGAGCGGGAGTTTCAGAATCATTTAATCAATGAGTTGCCCCGCGGAGATTTTGCCTACAGCACCGCACGACAGTTAATGCTGGATGTCTATCACAGCCATTATTTATCAGCACTGATGAATTCTAAAGACAAGACTTTGGCGGCGATCGCGGCCAAGGGCGTCAAAGAAACTCGCTATCATTTGCGCCGTAGTACAGATTGGGTGCTTCGTTTAGGCGATGGCACCGAGGAAAGTCATCAGCGGCTGCAATCGGCGGTTGACGATATCTGGGGCTACACAAATGAATTGTTTGAGCACGATCTGTTGGAGCAGAACTTAATAAAGGCAGAGATTGCTGTTGACGCGTCCTTGTTCAAAGATCAGTGGCTGGCCGAAGTTTCAGAAATTTTGACGGCGGCAACTCTAAAGGTGCCAGCGACGGAGTGGGCGGTACGAGGAGGCCGAGAAGGTTACCATACGGAAAACCTAGGCCACTTGTTAACTGAATTGCAGCATGTGCATCGCTGTTATCCCAATAGTCAGTGGTGAGTGAATGCAACGTATTCCCGCGATGCGCCAAGAGCAGTACGAGCGAGAGCTATTTCGACGCAACTCGCAATGCCTAGACTTGTGGAACATTTTAGATGAGGTCAAAGACCCAGAGATTCCCGTGCTTTCATTGTGGGATATGGGTGTGTTGCGCGACGTGCAACGCGAGGACGACAGAATAACGGTCACTATTACACCGACTTATTCTGGCTGCCCTGCGATGGATGTAATGCGTGAGGACATTGAAATTGCGCTGCGGGAGAATGGCATTGTTAACTACTCTGTGGAAACCCAGCTTTCTCCAGCGTGGACGACCGATTGGATGACAGACAAAGGGCGGGAGCAGCTGCGGGACTATGGTATTGCCGCGCCGAATGATGCACTAGAACAGTCTGGGCGAGAAACGCCGGAAAATGGCGTTCGCTGTCCTCGCTGTGGCTCTGTTGATACTCATAGAGTGAGTGAGTTTGCATCGACAGCCTGCAAGGCACTATTTCAGTGTGACGATTGCTTCGAGCCCTTCGATTACTTCAAAAAACTATAAGCTGAAAAACAACAGGTGGCACTATGCCCGATACAAGTTTTTATTCATTATCGATTTCTGATGTGAAGCCAGAAACCGAGACTGCAGTATGCGTTACTCTGGCCGTTCCAGAAGCTCTTGAGGAGAAGTTTCGTTTTTCCCCTGGGCAGTTTTTAACCCTGAAGGCCAACATTAATGGCGAGGAGGTTCGTCGTTCTTATTCCATTTGTTCTGGGGTGAACGATGGTCATATGCGCGTTGGTATTAAGCGCGTCAATAATGGACTGTTCTCGAATTACGCGAATGACAATTTTAAGCGTGGAGACAGCATTGAAGTGATGCCTCCTCAGGGCAACTTTTGCACGCCTTTGCGTGAAGAGCAGCAAAAAAGTTACATGTGTTTGGCCGTGGGTAGTGGCATCACGCCCATGCTCTCGATTATAAAGTCGGTGTTAAGCACGGAGCCTCACAGTCAGGTTACGCTAATTTATGGCAATCGCCGCAGTAATTCTGTGATGTTTAAAGAAGAGCTTAGCTTTGTAAAAAATGCCTATTTGGAACGATTCCAGTGGATCAATATAATGAGCATGGAAGATCAGGGCTCTGAGTTGTTGAACGGACGAATTGATAATAAGAAAGGTTATTTACTGCAAAAGAACCGCTTAATTGATATTAATAAGACAGATGAAGCCTTTATTTGTGGTCCGGAATCTATGATGTCGGAAATCTCACGAGGTTTCCGTATTGAGGGCCTGGAAGATACTCAAATTCACTACGAGCTATTTGCCAGTTCTTCAGAAGACTCTCAAGTGCGGATGGACAAAGCTCATCAACGTGTGCAGGAATACGGTGAAGAGAAAACCAGTAGGGTTACATTAAAGGCTGACGGCCGTGCTATTCAGTTCGACTTGGCTGCGGTTGGCGAAAACATTCTTGATGCCGGCATGAATAATGGTGTGGAGCTACCCTACTCTTGTAAAGCTGGGGTGTGTTCTACGTGTAAGTGCAAGCTCGTAGAAGGGCAGGTGGATATGGATGTCACACACGGATTAGAGCCCCATGAAATAGAGGCGGGTTATATTTTGAGTTGCCAGGCCCACCCGATATCTGACAAGGTGGTTGTGGACTTTGATCAGCGTTAGTAGTTTTTGAAAGAGATATAAGGTTTTTGTTCCTTGCCGCCACTGGGTGTGCAGGGTTCACTAGCCCGTCGCCAGAGCACCTATAAATGACTCGTAAATTCAGTAAGCCGCCCTTTATAACGTATCAATAGCTGTGAGCACTTAGCTGGCATCTTTGGAGGATTGTCGCTATCCTAGCAGTCTGATAGAGGAAGCGTTCTATGATTATTGCCAGCCCTTCAAGCCAAGTGTCTGTTCTCGATCAATTTGAATCCTGGAACCAGGCTGTGTGTCAGGCGTTCAGCCCTGTTGATTGTGAAATGGCAGGGAAGTTAAGCTCCGATTTTGGTGGTTACCTCGAGACGAGCTCACTCGAAACCATGCATCTGGCGCAAGTGCAGAGTGCGCCCTTGAATGTTTATCGGCGGAAAACGCATATTGGTAAGGTGAGCGATGATTTCTATTTGGTGAAATTTCAAATAGAGGGCGCCGGAATCTTTTCTCAGCGCGGCCGAGAAGCCAATTTGTTGCCGGGTGACTTTGTTTTAGCTAGTGCTACGGAACCCTATGAATTGCAATTCCCAGCGCATTACGGGCAGGCCATTCTCGCCATTCCTCATCATGTCCTACAGGCGCAATTGCGCGACCCAGAGCAATATCTTGGGCAGCGTATGGCGGCTAATCAGGGTTCAAATGGTTTATTAAGCCAGTTTGTTTTTTCATTGTTAAAGCGAATTGATGACTTTGATCCTGCCTTGCTGCAGCGCCTAGAGGCTAATATTCTTGATCTGTTGGTGACGTCTCTCAGCTTTAATACGCCTCAGAGCCAACGCTTAGACCGCAGCCCTCGGGTGGAGTATATCTACCGCGTTAAAAACTTTATCTACAAGCATTTGAAAGACCCCCAACTATCGCCTGATATGATTGCCCAAGCTCAGGGGATCAGTACTCGATATTTGCATATGCTGTTTAAGCCCGAAGACACCTCAGTAGGGCGATATATACAGCTTCAGCGCTTAGAGGGCTGTAGAAATTGCCTTGAAAACCCTGAAATGAATGCCTTTACCGCCACAGAAATTGCTTTTCAGTGGGGCTTTAATGACGCGTCTCATTTTGGTCGTTGTTTTAAAGCGCAGTTTGGCATGTCCCCTAGTCAGCACCGCAAAAACGCACAGTTCTCACTGTAAGCAAGGGCAAACTGCTGGCGTATGCTGCCACGATGTTTGCCAGAGCCCTTCCTCATCAGTAGAATCCCTCCTGCGAAAATTGATACAGGAATATCGTAATATATGGCCAAACTGAAATGTATTGAAAGTTTGTTGACTGATTTTCAATCCCAGCGCCCGATGAGAGGGGGCTCGCTCATTGTCAGTATTTTTGGCGATTCCATTGCCCAACATGGTGGGTCAGTTTGGCTTGGAAGCTTGATTGAAGCTCTCAAACCTTTTGGCCTCAACCAGCGGCTGGTGCGCACTTCTGTGTATCGCTTAATCCAGGATAATTGGTTGAGCTCAGTGCAAATTGGGCGCCGCAGCTACTACAGTTTTACCGAGTTTGGGCTCCGCCAATATCAAAAAACGGCTCGCCGTATCTACTCTGCACATCGTGAAAAATGGGATGGTCAGTGGACCCTGTTGATGCCAGCCTTTGTTGAGGGCGAGCGGGATGAATTGATTAGGGAGTTGCGCTGGCTGGGTTATGGAGCTTTAACATCAGGTGTGTTGGCGCGCCCTGGGGCCGATAGGCGCTCGCTCGACGAAACCTTGCAAGAGTTAGGGGTTGTCGACAAGGTGGTTGTGATGAATGCCCACTCTGAAGAGCTGGCGTCTCAGAAGGTGCTTAAGCAAATGTCTCAAACGTGCTGGAATCTGGATGAGCTCGAAACGCGCTACAGTGATTTTCTAACACGGTTTCGACCAGTCATGGCGGCTATTAATAAATCGAAATCTCTTGAGCCCGGGCAGTGTTTCCAGTTGCGAACCCTACTTATTCACGAGTATCGACGCATTCTTTTGAAAGACACCGACTTACCCGACGATTTATTGCCCGCAGATTGGGCGGGTAAAGCCGCCTTGAATTTAACCTCTAATATTTACCGAGCCACCTATGTTGGGGCAGAAGAGTATTTGCTTGGCCTGATGGAAAATGCTGATGGTAAATTGCCAAGGGCTGATGCGCATTTCTACGAGCGTTTTGGCGGTTTAGCCGAAGCATAGTATTGGGTGCGGGGCGAAGAGCGTTGTTGTGCTAAGCGAGTACATAAAAAACCGAGCATTATTAGTGCCCGGTTTTTTTATAGGATTTTTACCAATGTAATCAGTACTGGGATTTCATCAACTCAATACCGTGTTCTAGTGTCTGCTTCCAAGCTGACTCCACTACAGGTTCATGTTCATCGTCAAATTCTTCTACAGTTTCAAGTAAACAGCTTAGCCATAGGTCATAGAGTTCAGGTTTAACGCCGTAACCTTCACGGCTGTGGCTTTTGGCAATATGTTCAATGTGCGCCGTCGCTTTTTTAACTCCACTGGGTGCTGCCACCATCATATACAGAGAGTTTTGCAGCATTTTCTTTTGATTTGCCATATCGGTATTAGCGAACATGGCTTTAGCATCGTCACTGTTGCTTATGAAGCGCTGATAGAAGCTATCGAAGAAATTGGCTTTGGCTAAGCAGCGCTCAAAACTCTTATCAAATACAGGTGCCAAGCGGTTATCAATCACTCTTTTCGCTTTGCCCTCCGAGCGAGGCATGCTTTCAGGGGGCATAATATTAATGCGAGTGGTAACGCCCACCATAGTCTTGATTTTATGTTGTAAGTCTTTAGAGGCCGCTTCTAGCTCAACTTCGTTCAGCTGCTTGTTTGATTCAACAAGGACCTGCATCTTGTCTAGATTGCCGTCGCGACTTATCTCAATTTGATAGTGTGGCGAGAGTGTGTCAATCGCGAGTATTTGCTCTTCGATTTGGGTGGGGAAAACGTTAACCCCGCGAATTATTAGCATGTCATCGCTGCGCCCGGTAATCTTGTCCATGCGGCGCATTGTGCGAGCGGTGCCGGGCAGAAGGCGTGTCAGGTCGCGGGTGCGATAACGGATAATCGGCAGGGCTTCCTTAGTCAGGCTTGTGAAAACCAGCTCCCCTTCTTCGCCGTCGGGTACCACTTCACCTGTTTCTGGGTTGATAATCTCTGGGTAGAAGTGATCTTCCCAAATTGTGGGTCCATCTTTGGTTTCCAGGCATTCCATGGCGACACCTGGGCCCATAACCTCTGAGAGGCCGTAAATATCAATGGCGTCGATGCCCAGACGAGTTTCCAGTTCTTTTCGCATGGAGCCGGTCCACGGTTCAGCGCCAAAAATACCCACTCGAAGTTTTAGTTGGTGAGGGTCGATGCCCTGACGGTCCATTTCGTCTGCAATGTTTAACATGTAAGACGGTGTGACCATGATCAGATCAGGGTTAAAGTCTTTAATTAGTTGAACCTGCTTTTCCGTTTGGCCGCCAGACATGGGGATGACGGTGCACCCCAAACGCTCGGCACCATAGTGCGCACCTAGTCCGCCAGTGAAGAGGCCATAGCCATAGGCATTGTGCAGCATGTCCTTGCTTTGACCCCCGGCGGCGCGGATAGAGCGAGCAACTACGTCTGCCCATACATCAATATCGTTTTGGGTATACCCAACAACGGTAGGCTTGCCCGTTGTGCCGCTAGAGGCGTGAATTCGAACAATGTTCTCCATGGGAGTGGCAAACATCCCAAAGGGGTAGTTGTCGCGCAAGTCTGTCTTGGTCGTGAATGGAAACTTTGCAAGGTCGCTAAGACTTTCTAGGTCTGAAGGGCGAACGCCGGCTTCGTCAAATTGTGTTTTATAGAAGGGAGAGTTGTTATAGGCGTGCTCCAAGGTCTTGCGCATGCGCTGCAGTTGCAAGCTGCGCAGCTCTTCGATACTGGCTTTCTCAATCGGCTCAAGTTGGTTGTAGTCTTGCTTGTCGCTCTGTGGAGTGTTTTCGCGGCTCATAAATATGTCTCTCTCTAATTAACCCTGCGCCGTAAAAGTACATTGGCAATAGGGGCGCTTATTAGCTTTTTGTGTATCGGCTTGCCCGTATGAACCGTGGCTTAGCCAAGCTTTTAAGTTGTTGTGAGTCTTATATTGAAAGATTAGTGAGTTTTGTGAGCTCTATTAATCAATCATCTAATTCAGTGGTATTTACCTAAAAGGCTTTATAGATCCCTAATAATCACCCAAACAGCCGCTATTTTCCATTGCGCCGGATCTTGTGTTTGGGGTGCCGATCAATATAACACGAAAAATTACTATCTTCTAATTATTTTGTATCATATACTCCTTGCCAATAGACAGAATCGTCAGGCTAGAGAGGGTATACCCGAATGAAGTTGCAGAGCTATTTATCCGGTCAGTGGGTCGAGGGTCAAGGTGCAGGCGTTGAGGTTTTTAATGCCGTTAACGGCGAATCAGTCGGTGAAGTCTCGAGTACGGGTGCTGATTTCAAGGCAGCCCTAGAATACGGGCGCGAAAAAGGCGGCAGGGCTCTTCGCGCAATGACCTTCCATGAGCGAGCCAATATGCTCAAGGCGCTGGGTCAGCACTTGATGAGTAAAAAGGAAGACTTTTACCGCGTGTCGGCCTGGACGGGTGCCACTCGCGCAGACAGTTGGGTAGATATCGAAGGTGGTGTCGGCACAGTATTTACTTATGCAAGCTTGGCTCGTCGTGAATTTGCGAATGAAACTTTTATGGTTGAAGGGCCTGCGGAAAAGTTGTCGAAAAATGGCACTTTTATAGGTCGCCATATTTTGGTGCCCAAAGAAGGGGTTTCTGTTCATATTAATGCCTTTAACTTCCCTTGTTGGGGAATGTTGGAAAAAATTGCCCCCAGTTTGATTGCGGGCGTGCCGGTGATTGTTAAGCCGGCTACGGCATCGTGTTATTTAACGGAAGTGATGGTGAAGGAAATTGTCGCCTCTGGCATCTTGCCGGATGGCGCCATTCAGCTAATTTGTGGCAGCGTGGGTGATTTGCTTGATCATCTGAATGAGCAGGATGTTGTGACTTTTACGGGTTCTGCTTCCACGGGTCAGATGTTAAAAACCCACCCCAATATTGTTGCAAATTCAATTCCCTTCACAATGGAGGCTGATTCTTTAAACTGCAGCATTCTTGGTGAAAATGTAGAGCCTGGCTCGCCCGAGTTTGATTTGTTTGTGAAAGGTGTCGCCGCTGAAATGACAGTGAAAGCGGGGCAGAAATGTACTGCAATTCGACGCACTATTGTGCAACAAAACCGTATAGAAGCCGTCGCAGACGCGCTAAAACAACGTTTGGGTAAGGCGACGCTCGGTGATCCCTCAGTGGAGGGCGTGCGTATGGGGCCTCTAGTAGGCCGTGATCAAGTGAATGATGTTCGGGCCCGTGTCGAAGAATTAAAGCAGGGTAATGAGCTAATTTTTGGTGGTACAGAAAACTTTGATGTGGTGGGCGCTGACCGTGACAAGGGTGCATTCTTTCCACCCACGCTGTTGTATTGCGATCAACCTCTAAGCGTTGAAACGCCACATGCTGTAGAGGCATTTGGACCTGTTTCAACCATCATGCCCTACCAAAACATTGAAGACGCCATTGCCATTGCCAAGCTCGGTCGGGGCAGCTTAGTGGCTTCATTAGTAACGGAAGACAATGCTGAGGCCGCGAAAGTTGTATTGGGTACAGCGGCTTACCACGGTCGTATTCTGGTGTTAAATCAGGATTGCGCTAAGGAGTCTACTGGACACGGTTCTCCACTCGCTCAGTTGGTTCACGGTGGCCCCGGTCGCGCCGGTGGTGGCGAAGAATTGGGTGGTGCTCGCGCGGTGAAACATTATATGCAGCGCACTGCAATTCAAGGTAGCCCCACTACAATGACGGCTATTACTAAGGAGTTTAATCCGGGCTCAATGCAGATTAAAACCGATGTGCATCCATTCCGCCGAATTTTTGACGACTTGCAAATTGGCGAAACACTTATTACTCACCGTCGAACATTGACGGAAGCTGACATTGTTAATTTTGGTTGTGTATCGGGTGACCATTTTTACGCTCACTTTGATGAGGTGGCCGCTAAAGACTCTTTCTTCGGCAAGCGGGTGGCCCACGGTTACCTATTAATCTCGGCGGCGGCGGGTATGTTTGTAGACCCTGCACAGGGTCCAGTAATTGCGAACTATGGTTTGGAAAATTTGCGTTTTGTAGAGCCTGTAGCCATTGGTGACACTATTCAAGCGCGGCTGACCTGTAAGCAAAAAATTAAGAAAGATAAGCGCCCAGACGAAGTCAAAGCGACAGGTGTTGTCGAATGGGATATTGAAATCACCAATCAACGTGATGAACCAGTAGCGGTTTATAGTATATTAACCTTGGTGGAACGTCGCGAGAACTAGTTACTGCTTCCTTAGTCTGTAAGGACTTGCCGCGAGCTAGCTCGCGGTTTTTTTTTGCCAATTCATTATGGAGAATGTAAATGTATTGTTTAACGGTAAGTTACCCAAAAACTGAAAATGACCATTTCGACTTTGATTATTATGAAAATTCTCACTTAGCTCTAGTGAAAGATAAATTTTCACCCTTGGGTCTACAGCACATGGTTCTGAGAACAAATGTGGGCAGTAAGCCTGGTGGAGATGATTTGTTTTTTGCCTCTGTTGATCTAGTTTTTGACAGTGTAGAAAGCATGAACATAGCACTGACTTCCGCAGGGAAGGAAATAAACGCAGACATCGTTAATTATACAAGTGCGCGAGCAAAATATGCTTTTTCGGCCTTGTCCTTACTCAGTAGTTAAATTTGATCCTGTTGTCCTTAGACTGTGCGGCCTCTATTGTTCACCTTTGTGGGTTAAGCGCCGCCAGCTCTAGCTCTAAGGCGTTTTCCTGCGTCTTAAATCTTGTCATACTGCAATTCCACTTCCCTCTCAGTCCATTTCCATTTTCTCTCTGGTCCAAGAAACTCGGCTAAGCGCTTAATATACTGACATCAACAAGGCACAAGTGTCTTGTTGGCGCTCAGCTATAATGCGAGCGATAACAATTATAACTTGAACCCCGTACCAGGCGCCCTTATTGGCTTAATGGAAACGGAGCTTATTGGAGAGACAGTTATGTTCAGTATTGGAAGTTTAGGTAATAAACGATTTCATTTTAGTGCCGCAGGCTTATTAGCCGCCGCTGTTAGTATGCCTTCAGCCGCAGACTTCTTGCTGGAAGAGGTTCTAGTAACCGCTCAAAAGCGTGAAGAGAGCTTACAAGAAGTGGGCATTTCGGTTTCCGCATTCAGTGGTGATCAACTTAAAGAATTAGGTGTGACCAATAGCACTGAAATTACCCAGCAAATACCGGGTATGCAGCTGCAGACATTTACGCCAGCTTTCACCATTATTAATCTTCGTGGTATTTCCCAGAATAACTTCCAAGACAACCTTGAAGCGCCAGTTGCGGTGTATGTTGATGGCGCCTATGTGGCCAGTATGAATGCGATCAATGGCCAACTGTTTGACGTTGAACGTGTAGAGGTTTTACGTGGTCCGCAGGGCACCTTATTTGGGCGCAATACCACGGGCGGCTTGGTGCACTATATTACCCGAGGCGCTGATTCAGAAGAATTGAACGGATACGTTGAATACACCGGCGGTGATTTTAATATGCAGGCGGTTGAAGGCGCTATGGGCGGTGCAATCAGCGATACAGTTCGCGCACGTGTGGCGGCTCGCTGGTTGGAAAATGACGGATATGTTGAGTCCCAAACTCCAGGAATACGCGATTCTCACGGTGCCGATGGTTATACGGTTCGGGGTACATTAGAAGTAGATCTTGCCGATAATTTAACAGCCGATTTACGCGTGGCGGCCTCCGAAGATAACGATGTTCCTTCGGGCACTTACTCAATCAATTTCGCAGACGCTGATCCCGCGACCGGTTTGGGTACTCAGGCTCCAGGCCGGCTGACAGATGGCTTGGAACACGCCTCTTCATTGGAAGGCAATTTCAATCGTGAATCTACCAATGTGACCGGCACCCTCACTTGGGATTTGGACAATGGTATGGAGTTGGTGTCGATCACTAACTACCTAGATTTAGAAAAAGACTATCTGGAAGATGCGGGCGGTGGACTGTTTTATTTCCCTTACGTTGTGAATACTGAATTCAGTAGCGTCTCCCAGGAAATACGCCTATCCGGAGACTCCGATCGCACTCGCTGGCAGGCCGGCGCTTACTACTTAGACATGACCACTGACAACTTCCAGCGAGTTGCAGGGGCCGCCATTTTGGGCACAGCAACGGATACTGCCTATCAGGAAACTGTGGCCAGCTTGGATTCCACAAACTGGTCTGTATTTGGCCAAGTGGAATATGACATTAGCGATCAACTGACGCTTATCGCTGGTGCACGTTGGTCAGTAGATGACAAGCAACTCGATTTTGTACAGTTCTTTGAAGAGAGCGGTGAGGGCACTGCGCGAGCGCAGGTGTTTGATATTGCAGCCGTAAATGTCAACGATATCGACAGCATCGATTACAGCGATTACGCCGCGCGTATACAGCTCAACTACACCACCGAAGAAGAGACGCTGATTTACGCGTCGATTAATCGGGGCATTAAAGGTGGCAACTGGTCGATTGATCCTTTAGGTAGTGTGGCTTTGGGAAGTCCTGAAAACCTTAAGCATGATGAAGAAGTTTTGCTGTCTTATGAGTTTGGTGTAAAAACTGATCTAAGTGATTGGGTGCGTTTGAATACCTCTATCTACTATTACGATTACAGCGATTATCAGGCATTTTCTCTGCTGAACTTAACTCCTCAGGTGACGAATTCCGATGCGAATTCACGAGGCGGTGAAATCGAACTAACACTTTCGCCAATTGAAGGCTTAGATGTTTTGTTTGGCTTGGCTTACATAGACTCTGAAGTGGAAGCGGTGCCCGATGTATTTGGTGGCACAGTGAAAACAGAATTTCCTAATGCACCAGAATTGAGTCTTAACCTTCTCGCACGTTATCAGTGGGACGCTTTCAATGGCTCTATGGCGGTTCAGGTAGACGGTGTTTGGAACGACGATCAATACATCGAAGCCACTAACTCACAGATATCTGCGGAAGATTCTTATTTGGTGTGGAACGCGCGAGTGTCTTATACCTCTGCGGATGAAAGCTGGAAATTGGCCGCGTGGGTGAAAAATGGTGGCGATGAAGAGTATCGCTTATACAACCTTGACCTAGGCTTGCTCGGCATTAGCGAAGAAGTTTATGCGCCGCCACGTTGGGCCGGTGTTACAGCTTCTTTTCAATTTTAGTCAGCTGTAAGCCAATTGCACCTTAATCCCCGGTTCGGGGGTTAAGGTCGTAGACAAAGAAAAATTAAGCACGTCGCAATGTATTAGGGAGTAAAGGTTATGGGAAATTTTGGACTGATCATTAATGGTGATCGTGTTGTTACGGCAAGCAGCTTTGATGTAATTAACCCCGCTACAGAAGAGCTGGTGGCGAAGTGCCCACTGGCTGAAGCCGCGCACCTGGATCAAGCCATTGACGCGGCGCGCTCCGCATTTTCCCTCTGGAGCCAAGTGAGTAACGAAGAGCGCAAAGCGGCCGTACATAAAATAGGTGACTTGCTTGAGAAACATGGTGGTGAATTGGCCGGCATGATCACTGAAGAGCAAGGCAAGCCCTTAGGCGGATTTGCGGGCTTGGGTGCTCAGTATGAAATCGGTGGCGCAGCAGCTTGGTGTCACGCTACAGCTGAATTGGAACTACCGGTAAAAATTGCGCAAGACGATGAGAATCACCGTATAGAACTGCACAGAAAACCCTTGGGCGTTGTGGGTTCCATCACACCTTGGAACTGGCCATTGCTGATCGCAATATGGCATGTGATGCCGGCAATACGCAGTGGCAATACCGTAGTGATTAAACCCTCACCTTACACGCCATTATCAACTTTGCGTTTTGTGGAGCTGGCCAATCAGGTATTGCCGGCAGGTGTGTTGAACATTGTTACTGGGCAGGATGACCTTGGTCCTTTGATGACCGGGCATGCTGGAATCGATAAAATTGTTTTCACAGGCTCTACCGTCACGGGTAAAAAGATCATGCAAAGCGCGGCAGGAAATCTCAAGCGCTTGACCCTAGAGTTGGGTGGTAACGACGCTGGGATTGTACTGCCAGATGTGGACGTGGAAGCTGTCGCGCCGGGAATCTTCGCATCCTCATTTATTAATAGCGGTCAAACTTGTGCTGCCTTGAAGCGCTTATATGTACACGAAGACATATACGACGATATGTGTGCCGCGCTTAAAAATATTGCTGACAATGCTACGGTTGGCAATGGCTTAGATGAAGGGATTGATTTTGGCCCTGTACAAAATAGGCCACAATTATCGATTGTGGAAGCCATGGCAAAAGACGCCAAGGAAAAGGGTGGGCGTTTTCTCACTGGTGGTATTTCGCAGGAAGGTCCTGGCTATTTTTTCCCTCTTACTTTGGTTGCTGACGTTAAAGAAGGCTGCCGACTAGTAGATGAAGAGCCTTTTGGCCCAATTTTACCCATTATCAAATACTCTGATTTGGATGAAGTAATCAGTCGAGCTAACGACAACCCTAGTGGTTTGGGTGGTTCAATTTGGTCGAGTGATATCGAGCAAGCCAACCAACTGGCGAATCGTTTGGAATGTGGCACCGTGTGGATTAACAGCCATGCAGGCATCCAGCCGAATGTACCCTTTGGTGGCGTGAAGCAGTCTGGTTTTGGTGTTGAATTTTCAACCGAGGGTTTAGAAGAGTACACCTCAATACAATCTGTTTTTATTCCCAAGAAATAAGCGAATCGAGCTTGATCAAAGGTACTTGTTAGATCTAAGCTGGCATAGACAGGCTTTTAAACATGGAGCCCTCCTGAAAATTGGAGGGCAGTTAACGAGAAATTACAATGCATCGAAATTTAAGTGCTCGCCTACTCTCACTAATAACGCTGTTTTTCATTGGCGTTGGAGTCGTTAATAGTTCACTGGCAGGTGATAATGCAATGCCCCCGCCCCTGCCTATAGAAGAAATTGGCCGCGTTGAATCACTCCCTGCGAGTTACCCAGAAGACTGGGTATTGGTTGACGAGTCAAGTTTTATGAATATGTATGGTGGTAAAGTCATCATCCTAGATATCGCTGAGACTTCCCACCCTAAGCGTATGAAAGGCATGATGAGCAAAAGTATGCTCGGTAATTTCACTCAGTCTTCCGCAAGGGGTGAATTTTACATTATTGAGTCTTTTCACGAGCGCGGTGCTAGAGGTAAAAAGTTCGATGTTCTTGTTATCTATGACAAGCAAACATTGAAGGTAATTAAAGAAATTGAATGGCCCACCGATCGCCTGCAGTCTCTTCCTGAACGTTATTCAATGGCTTTGTCTGAAGACCAGAGCTTGCTGTATGTTTCCAATTTCAATCCCGCTGCTTCTTTTACTGTTTTCGATCTAGACAGTAGAGAAATTGTAGAAACAATTGGCACCCCAGGTTGCGTATTAACCTACCCGACAGGCGAGCGCAGTGTCACTTCCATTTGTAGCAATGGCGGTTTGCTCACCACAGTGTTAGACAAAAAAGGCAATCTCAAAGCCCGTGAGCGTATGGCGCCATTTTTTGATACCGACAGCTCACCAATATTTGAATGGCCGGTGATTGTTAACGGTAGAGCGCATTTTCCAAGTTTTCACGGCGAAATGCATGTCATCGACTTTAGTGGTGATGTAGCACGCTATATTGAGAAGTGGAGCCTTGTGTCCGAAAAAGAGCGTCAGGGCAACTGGCGTCCAGGCGGCATAGCGCTAACCGACCGTGACGATCGTGGTCGCTTGTACATAATCATGCAACCCGACGGCAAAGAAGGTACGCAAACGCACGGCGGTAGTCAGGTTTGGGTTTTCGATCTGAAAACTAAGCAGCGTTTACGCATTATTGACATTCCTAATTGGGCAGTGTCTTTGGCAGTAACTCGTGGCAGTAACCCCAAATTAGTCATCACCAACGGCAGCATGAATCTCGATATTTTCTCCGCCAATGATGGTCAGTTTATTCAGACGGTGAGTGATTTCAATAACATTACACCGCTGCTTATTCACAAATCATATTAACGATGAAAAAGGTTTGAACTGAATGGACTACATGTGGGTATTGTCTAACGCCGCAGCCCTGTTTTTGCTGTGGCTATTTGTGGCAGCTGGTTCACATAAGCTGCAAGCGTCTAACCGTGAATATTATGAGGTTGTGTTTACTTCTTATGGGGTTCACTTACCTGTATTGGCTCGAGGGCTCCCCGTAGTGGTGGGGCTTGTTGAGGTGCTTGTAGGCATGATGCTTGTGGTTCCTGCCTTGCGGCAGTGGGGAGCAATAGCGGCCACCGCCATTCTTCTGGCCTATTTTATTTTAGTTGCTACCCAATTGTTGTTGGGCAAGGACGACATGGACTGCGGCTGTGCAGGCCCCGAAGGCGAAACGAAAATCAGTGGGCATCTGCTGATTAGAAATTTGGTGTTAGTGGCTATGGCTATGCTATGCCTGAGAACGTTTGAGTTGGGCGGCGCGGTACCATGGGCATTTTCAGCACTCACGGCCTTGGTATGGGTATTAATATATTTGAGTTGCGGGCAGCTTATCGCCACTGCACAAAAGATCAAATTGCTTAAAAGCTAGTTTTAAAAAAGGATATCTGTTTTGGAAATATTAATTATCTCTAACATTGTGTTGTGGGTTCTAGTGGTCACAATGGCCATTGTTATTTATGCACTGACCCGTCAAATTGGAGTTCTATTTGAACGCGTTGCGCCTGCAGGTGCGCTTGCGGTTAATCAGAACTTGAAAGTAGGCCAGTCAGCCCCGGAACTTGCTCTGCAGACTATTGATGCACAATTGGTTGATGTGGGCGGCGCATCTAAAGACGCCAAGTCGCAACTCATATTTTGGGTCTCGCCCGATTGTCCTGTGTGTAAAACCCTACTGCCCGCTCTAAAGTCGGCTGCTTCAGCCGAGTCGGATTGGATCAACCTGGTGTTAGCCAGCGATGGTATGGAACTCGATCACAAGGGCTATATTGATCAATATGGTTTACAAGATCACCCCTATGTGGTTTCTGAACTACTTGGTAAAACTTATGGTGTTGCCAAGCTTCCTTATGCTGTTGTAATTGATGAGCTTGGCAAGGTTGCTTCAATGGGCATTATTAATTCTCGTGAACATCTAGAGAGCTTATTTGAGGCGAAAGAGCGCAAGGTAGCGTCTATTCAAGATTTTATGGCAAAGCGCGCAGCCCAAACGGATTAGTTGAGGAAAGAAAAAAATGAAATTATTTGATAGATTTTTTGAACGCTCAGCAAGATCTGTGGCTCAGCGAAGCTCTCGCCGAGGTTTGTTAAAAAATTTAGGAGTGGCACTTGTCGGTGGCGCGAGTATTCCTTTGCTGCCCGTTGCTCGTGCATCACAAGGAGCGCCACAAAAGCCTGTGGAAGAAGGAGACCCCTCGAGTTGTGAATACTGGCGTTACTGTGCGGTTGACGGATTTTTGTGCCAGTGCTGTGGTGGAACTTATAACTCATGTCCTCCTGGTACAGAAATGTCCACAATTACTTGGATTGGTACATGCCGTAATCCTGTAGACGGTCGCAGCTATGTGATTTCATACAACGACTGCTGTGGTGTTAACCAATGTGGCACATGCTTGTGTCAGCGCGATGAACGAGATCGTCCAATCTACCGCTCAGATAAGTCGAACGATATTAATTGGTGTCTGGGATCAACAAGCTACGTCTACAACTGTTCAACAGCCATCGTTGTCGGCCTGGCGTTTGAAGAGTGATTCGCTCGACTTTGCTTGTGTGTATTTCTCTCTTGTTGAGCGCGCAAGTAAGCTCGGCGGAGATGAATGAAACAAGAGCTAAGTATAATTATCAAATGTTTTGTCAGGGTTGCCACACCCAAGACGGCATGGGTGGTAGAGCAGTGCCTCAGCTAAAAGGTTTTATAGGCCACTTTCCGAAGTCGCAGAAGGGTCGAGAATATTTGATTCGCGTGCCGGGTTCTGCTAACTCGGTTTTGAATGACCTACAGTTGGCCGAAGTATTAAACTGGATGATTATAAACTTTGGCGAAAATAGTGTGGCGGCAAACTGGCGGCCCTACGATGTAGATGAAGTGAGTGAGCTTAGAAAGAACCCGCTCATGGAAGTATTACAATATCGCAAAGATCTGGTTGCTGAGCTGACAAGTCAAAACAAAATTATGAAGGTTGAGAATGAATAGTGTTCTTATTACATACAGTGTGAAGTGCTTTTTCGTCTTGCTTGTGGCCCTGCAAAGTGTTCAAAGTTTGGCGGATCGAGCGGATGAATTGGCGAATACCTGCGTTGCCTGTCATGGCGCTAAGGGCATTTCCAATAATACTAACTGGCCTAATTTGGCGGGTCAAAAATCAGGGTATCTAGAGGCGCAACTGCGCGCGTTCCGTGACGGAACACGCCTTGATCCTTTAATGAACTCGACCGTGAAAGGTTTGTCTGATCAAGACCTCAAGTCGTTAGCACAACACTTCTCTTCCTTGACCCCTAAGATATCTTCTGCGGTTGCTAAGTCTAATCAGGCAGGAATGAATGTCCGCGCTCGCTGTGTTTCCTGTCATGGAATGCAGGGAAAAACGGTCAATGATCAGTGGCCAAATATCAGTGGTCAGAAAATGGGATACTTGCAGAAACAGTTGAAAGCATTTCGTGATGGCTCACGTCATAGCGAGGTGATGGCTGTCATTGTAAAAGATTTCACTGACCAACAGATTGAAGATGTATCTGAGTATTACAGTCAGCAAGGTCACTGATTATGTGTATGCGGTATCTAGTCTAGAGTGATGCCGCTTGGCAAACTCATGCCCCGCTGTACCGCTGGGCGTGAACCAACCCTGCGATACCAATTCGCCAAGTTTGGAAATTCTTCAAGATCGAGGGTAGTCCACTCGCTAACACTAATCCAGGGGTAGGCGGCGATGTCTGCAATTGAATAGTTGCCTGCGAGGTAAGAGTGCTCGGCAAGGCGATCATCTAACAATCTGTAGACTCTGGCGGTAAAGTTCACGTGGTACTCTAGGGCATGTGCTGACTTTTTTATAGCCAAGTCGCTCCAATAGTGAGCAGAGGCGCTGTGGGGCCCCAGTCCCGTTAGTGCGATCATTAACCATGAGAGTGTCTCGCCGCGTTCTTTTTGACTAAGCGGCAAAAATTTCCCACTGGCCTCAGCAAAGTCGATTAAAATAGCCCCTGATTCAAACAGCTGTCGTTCTTCTCCCTTCTCTTGCCAAACAACAATAGGTACCTTTCCAAATGGGTTCAAAGCCACAATCTCTGGGGCAAATTGTTCCTTGGCTCTGATGTTCACCGGCGTAACATCAAAATTAAGACCAAGCTCTTCAAATAAAATTGAAACTCGACGTGAGTTGGGCGTCGCCCACATATAAAGCATAATGTTTTCCATTGGTGCATTGTGACGCGCGGATAGGCGCTGAGACACTACCCGAAAGGGTGGATATCAATAAACCACACCTTCGGGTGGTATAGCCCTTGTGCCTAACGGGTTATCTTTAAGGCAGCACAGTCTGTGTGCAGTTGCGCCCATGAATACAGCACTGGGGCGAAGCCATTGAAAAACAACATATATAGGCGAGGGGGTTACCATCATGTTCGCATTCAACACTAAGAAGTCGCTGTCGTCCGCGGTCTCCGCGGTCATAGCACTGTCATATTTGGCGCCAGGCTATGTAGCCGCACAGGCCGATGCGGACGGGGAAATGATCGAAGAAGTATACGTTACTGGTTCGCGTATTCGCACCGGCCGTCAGGCACCATCAATTCCAGTTGATGTGGTGTCGGCAGACCAGATAAAACTGTCTGGCTTCCAAAACGTCGAAGAAGTACTCAACAACATGCCGCAGTTTGTGCCTTCTCGCACGGCTTCAACAAATTCTACTGCGAATCCAACGGCTACCGGAGCTGCGACTCTCGACCTGCGTGGCCTTGGTGCTACACGCAGTTTGGTTTTGGTTAACGGTCGGCGTTACACTTTCTTCGATTCTAGCCAAACAACCGATATTAATAGCATTCCGGCGTCGCTCATTAAGCGAGTGGAAGTGGTAACGGGTGGTGCATCAGCAGTGTATGGTTCAGACGCTGTCGCCGGTGTTGTTAACTTTATTCTGCGCGACGATTTTGAGGGTGTTGAGCTTCGTTCGCAATTTAACCAAACCACAGAAGGTGACGGCAATGTCACCGATTTCACATTGACCATGGGCGGTAATTTTGCCGATGACAAAGGTAATGCGGTTGTTGCGTTTAACTATTTAGATCGCGAGCCGATCATGACCACCGATCGGGGTTTCTCTTCGTCTGTTTTGACCGATGGCAACGATATTAACGGCAATCGTGCACTGGTGGCTGGCGGTAGTAGCTTTGTTCCCAATGGTCGGTTTACGGGTCTGCCTTCAAGCGCATCGGCGATTGGAGCGATTCCAGGAATGGATGCGGCACTGGCAGCGGCGGGCCTGGCAGGTATCGGTGGTGATGGATTCATTCCTGATGCCAGTGGTATGGGTGTTCGGCCCTTTACCCGTCCCGGTGACCTGTACAACTACACTTTAGACAACTTTCTTCGTATTCCGCAAGAGCGCTACAACATAACCGTGCTGGCAGACTACGACATCAATGATGATGCGAAGATTTACTTTGAAGGTGCCTACTCGCACAATCAGACCACCACAGGGTTTGCTCCGGCTTTTATCAATCAAGTATTGCCTGTTGAAGTTAATAACCCTTATATCAGCCCTGAGCTGAGTAACGTTTTACAACTCGTCGACGCTAACGAAGTGGGCGCGGGTGCTAATGACGGTTTAGTGGGGTTGGGTATTCGTCGTCGTCTGGTAGAAGCTGGCGCGCGTCGCAATCGCGATACACGTAACGCGTTCAGAGCATTGATGGGTGTTGACGGCACTATCAATGGTTACGATTACAACGCCTATTATTCTTACGCTCGGTCTGACAATACTCAAATTCAACAAGGCAACGTATCGCGAACCGCTTTTGCGGCCGGCATACTGTCAAGTGGTGGTAATGCGCCTATCGTGAATCCTTTTGGCCCCAATATTTCGCCTACGGGTGTTGATTTCATCAATATCGCCGCGACGAATATTGAAGAGACAGAATTGAATGTTTTTGGCGCAACGCTCAGTGGTGATTTATTTGAGTTACCAGCTGGCACAGTTGCGGGCATGATCGGTACTGAATGGCGTTCAAGCTCGGTTGAGTTCAACCCAGATGAGGCCTTGCTGACAGGTGACGTGGCAGGGTTCAATTCTATTGACCCGGCTGCAGGCGAAATTGATGTTCGTGAATTATTTGTTGAATTTCAAATACCTCTGATCACTGGCGCGCCAGGCATTGAGGCCTTGGATGCCTCTGCGGCCTACCGATATTCAGATTACGACCTTGATCAAACCGGCGGCGTTAATACCTTCCTCGGTGGTCTGGATTGGACCGTGAACGATTCCATTGCTTTTGGCGTGCAATTCCAACGAGCGATTCGCGCGCCCAGTGTTGGTGAGGCATTTGGCGGACAGCGTTTATTTCCTGTAGGTGCCACCGATCCTTGTGCCGATCCTAGTGCGGCGAGTGACGCAACAATTCGCGACCTGTGTATAGCGACGGGTGTGCCCGCAGAGCTTGTCGGTGACGCCAGCATTCAGCCAAATAACGAAATACCTGGCTTGTTTGGTGGTAACCCTGATTTGAGCGAAGAGGAATCGGACACAGTGACGGTGAGTGCAGTTATCACACCTGAGTCGATACCTAACTTACGTGTATCCATCGATTATTTCGACATCGAAGTTGAAAATGCCATTGGCGCATTTGGCGGCTCCGTCAATAACATCCTCAACGTTTGTTATACCCAAGTGCAAAGCGCCAGCAGCACGGCTTGTCAGGCCGTTGGTCGCAACAGTGCCAGTGGTTCTATCGACACACTTAATCCAGTGCAGGCTGGCAATGTGAACGTGGGTGGGCTGGCTACTTCGGGTGTCGACTTGCAAGTGGGTTACAACTTTGAGTTGGAAGCAGCGGGTGGCAGTGAGTTGAGTATTTTATTCAACGCAACCTTCCTAGGTGATTATGATCTAACCCCCATTGCTGATTTAGATACCGTTAACGATTGTGCCGGTGCTTTTGGTCGAACCTGTGGTGAGCCTAAGTCAGAGTTGAAAATGAACACGTCTATAAATTGGACCATGGGCGACCTGACGCTTGGTTTGCGTCATCGTTGGTCAGACGATACCACGCTCGATGAAGTGCAGTTTGGTGCTGATCCAGCAAGCAAAGCTGTGCCTGAACTCGATGGTTATAACTACGTGGACATTTCGTTTAATTACAATGCTGACGAAAATCTGTCAATCTGGGGCGGTGTGACCAACGTGTTGGATGAAGATCCACCCTTGTTGGGCTCGCGTCAAACTCGAGCAAATACCAGCCCTGATACCTTTAGTCCAACAGGTGCTGAGATGTTCATTGGCGGCGCATACCGATTCTAAGGTCAGCTGCCTAGGGTAGGGTTGCTAGACCCTCCCTTAGGCGTAAGTAGGATGACATCTTTAGCATGCACAATCAGAATGACGGTCTTTGGGAGTGGAGTGTTTTCTGGCACTCCAATCAGCTGCACTCTTGCATGCCGGTCGAAGAAGGCCACAACACTCTGGCCCCTGTGTGGCGAGATTTTTTTCAAGTTTTGCCCCCAGGGGCCACAATTCTGGACCTGGGCACAGGCAACGGTAGTTTGGCCGCGCAAGCGGTCAGCGTTTCAGAAAGTAAGTCTTCTCCATTTTCGATCCACGGAGTTGATCTTGCAGATATAGAGCCCTCTCGCTATGTTGCCGCAGCTGATAAATTATTAGCCGAGGTAAGCTTTCACCCCCGGACCGCCATGGAACACTTGCCATTTGAAGCTCAGTCATTTGATGCGATTGGCAGTCAATACGCTATCGAGTATTCCAATATTCAAGAAAGTGTGGGAGAGGTATTTCGGGTGTTGAAGCCCGGTGGGCGAGTGCGGTTTTTGTTGCACGCCAACGACGGTGTGCTAAAAGATCGTTGTCGCCAGCAATATGATCAGGCGCAAACAATACTGGCGAGTGACTTGTTTCTTGTAACAACGGAGTTGCTGGCCGCATTGATTGAAGCTGAAACGAAGAATACACAAACAGCGATACAAGAAGCCGAGGCATCAATATTACGAGTAAAAAATACCTTTGATATGCTTCAGGAACGATTTTCTGACGAAGAAGACCGAAGCCTCATTGATAATTTGTTTGCGGCTGTGCGCAGTCTTCCCGGCTTGAGAAAATCGTATGATCTGCAGGCACTGACCAAGATGAATGAAGATATTCAATTATTACTACGGGCTCAGGCAAAGCGTTTACTTGCTATGCAGCAAGCCGCTCTGGATGATATTAAGGTAAATGAAATGGCCGAACAACTGCGCTTATTGAAGTTTGAGTGTGTTAGCTTAGAGCGAGCAAGTACGGCCACGGGGGCACCTTGTTTGGGCTATTGGTTGTCCGGAGAAAAGCCGCTGATACATGAGGTCTCGCAATGAAGCGAAGAGATTTTATATTGGGTGCCGTGTCGGCCACCGGAGTATTGCTAAGTGGCTGCACGCCGCCCGATAACTCGAAGGTGTTGCGCGCTGTTTTACACGCCGACTTACAATCACTAGACCCCGTTGTTACAACCATTGGTATTGTGCAGCGGCATGCTTTGATGGTTTACGATTTTTTGTTTGGGCGCGATGCAAGTGGCACCCCTAAGCCTCAAATGGTAGAGCGGTGGGCTGTGAGTGAAGATGGATTGAATTGGACATTTACCTTGCGAGAGGGGCTGTTTTTCCATGACGGCAAGGCCGTAACCACAGCGGACGTAATTGCCTCGCTTCAGCGCTGGGGCAAGCGGGATGTTTATGGTCGACAGATTTTCGCCGTAAGTGAACAGCTCGAGGCCGTGGATGCGCGGAGTTTTGTTTGGCGGCTTAGTAGGCCTTACAGCCTGCTACTACACGCGCTTTCTAAAACCGGCGGCCCGGTCGCGGCTATTATGCCCGCGAGTGTCGCGGCAAGTGACGCGACTACGTCGATTAAAAGTAGTATAGGTTCTGGTCCCTATATCTTTGACAAAGCCGCTTGGGTGCCAGGGGCAAAAGTGGTTTATCGCAAAAACCCTAACTACCAAGCTCGCAATGAAACGCCTGATGGCACCGCCGGTGGAAAAATTGCCTATATGGACACGGTTGAGTGGATCAATATACGCGATCCTCAGTCGGCTGTATTAGCGCTTGCAAACGGCGAGATAGATTATGTTGAGAATCCGTCTGCGGAATTTCTACCATTGTTGCGTGACGCCGGTGTAACAATTCAACGAGCAGACACCCTTGGGTTTCAGGGCATGCTACGAATGAATCACCTGCATCCTCCGTTCAATGATCCTCGTGCTCGTCAGGCCTTGCTGTATCTGATCGATCAAGACCGGTATTTGCAAGCCATGTTTGGCGACCCTGAGGTGACCAATAACTGTAGTGCGTTTTTTGTCTGTGACTCGCCCTACGAAAGCACTGCAGGTGTGCCAAAAGATATTGGTAAAAATCGAGAGAAAGCCAGAGAGCTGATGAAAGCCTCTGGTTATGACGGTCGGCCACTGGTGATTTTACATCCGACCGATATTCAATTTATGAACCTAGCTACTTTGGTTCTCGCCGACGACTTAAAGTCAATTGGTGTGAACGTAGATCTGCAAGCGATGGACTTTGGCGCTATGGGCTCACGTCGGGTTAATCGTTCCAGCCCGCAGGCCGGGGGTTGGGATTTGGGTCTAACCTATTGGCCTGGTGGCAACATTTCAGACCCTGTTGGCAATGTGCCAATGCAGGCGAATTGTGAAGACGCTTGGCCGGGTTGGCCTTGCGACGCTGAGCACCAAGCTTTGATTGAGGCCTTCCCCTATGCGCCCGATGAACAAGCGCGCAAGACGCTCGCCGAAGACATACAGAAAAGTGCATATGAGCTTGTGCCCTACGTTCCAATTGGCCAGTGGTTCGCGCCAGTAGCCTACAGCCCACGAGTATCGGGCGTGCTTAGCGTACCCGGCACTACGGTTTTTTGGAATATTAAGAAAGCCCCTTTCCGACCCGCATAGAGCTAGACCTTTGTGAGCAGGGGTCCTTCTTGTGCAAAATGGCACGCCGCTTTATGGTCGGGCCCTTGCGTTTCAAGTTCGGGGTCTTGCTCAGCGCAAATTGCTTGAGCAATAGGGCAGCGCGTACGGAATCGACATCCAGACGGAGGGTTTGTTGGGCTGGGTATATCACCCTGCAAAACAATGCGATTACTGATGGCGTCAGGGTCGCTGTTGGGCACGGCTGACAACAGTGCTTTGGTGTAGGGGTGACGAGGTGAGCGGAATAAACTTTTCTTATCGGCAATCTCAACGATTTTACCTAAATACATAACGGCAACGCGTGTTGATATGTGCTCGACAACCGCTAAGTCATGGGCAATAAAAAGGTAGGCCAAACCGAGTTCCTGCTGTAGATCAACCAAGAGGTTAATTACTTGCGCTTGTACAGAAACGTCTAAGGCCGACACGGGCTCGTCCAAAACGATTAGCTTCGGGTTTGTGGCAAGCGCTCGGGCAATGCCAATTCGCTGTCGCTGCCCGCCGGAAAACTCATGTGGGTAGCGATCAATCTGGTCGGCTCGCAAACCCACTCTTTCGAACAGGTCCTGAACCCGCGCTCGTAGATTAGCGTCACTAACTAGCTGGTAGTTGGCGATAGGTTCGGCTACGGTTTGACCCACGGTGCGACGTGGATTGAGCGACGCAAAGGGATCTTGGAATACGACCTGAAGGTCCTGGCGAAGGGGACGCAAAACCCGTTCGGGTGCATTTGAAATATCTTGGCCGGCCAGCTCTATTGTGCCTTCGGTGGGTTCAACTAAGCGCAAAATAGAGCGCCCTACGGTAGATTTCCCACAACCACTCTCGCCCACGAGGCCCAGAGTCTCGCCCTCAGCGATATTGAAGCTGAGACCATCAACTGAGCGCACAATGCTAGGCTGTTGACCTAGCAGGCGGTCAATAAAACCCGTGCCGCCAAGCTCATAGTGCTTAACAAGATTTTCTACGCTGAGAATATTTGTCATCGAGGGACTCCAATACTTTCACTGTGCCAGCAGGCCGCGAGGTGCTCACTGTTGCCAAACGAGCGCAGCTTAGGTGCTTGCGCCCGGCACTTATCGCTCGCCATAGAACAGCGCGGAGCAAAGGCACAGCCTACAATGGGATCTACTAGAGAGGGAACGGTGCCTGGAATTTCTGTCAGGCGCGCTTGAGTTTCGGTGTCGCCAAGACGTGGCATTGCGCCGAGTAAGCCGAGCGTATATGGGTGTTTAGGGCTCCGCAGTAATTCGCGAACCGGAGCTTCTTCAACTTTTCTGCCCGCATAAATAACGATTACGCGATCGGCCATTTCTGCGACAACACCAAGATCATGGGTAATTAATAGTATGGCAGTGCCCAAGCGGTTTTTGAGGTCGCGCATCAAATCGAGTATTTGAGCTTGTATCGTTACATCTAAAGCCGTTGTGGGTTCATCGGCAATTAATATCGAAGGTGTGCAGGCTAAGGCCATTGCAATCATAACCCGCTGGCACATACCGCCTGACAATTCGTAGGGATATTGATCAAGACGTTTTTCCGGTTCGGTGAGTTGCACAAACTGCAACATCTCTAAGGCGCGTGCGCGCGCACGCTTTGGGTCCAGTTTCTGGTGTAGTTGCACCGCTTCAGAAATTTGTTCGGCAACTGTTAGCACAGGATTCAGGCTGGTCATCGGCTCCTGAAATATCATCGCAATTTCATTGCCGCGAACGTTTTGCATCTCAGCCTCACTCATGCCGAGAATGTCGCGCTCATTAAATTGAATGGAGCCGCTATCAATTTTCCCTGGCGGATCAGGAATTAACCGCATTAGAGCGAGTGCCCCCACGCTTTTACCCGATCCCGACTCACCCACAATAGCCAGGGTCTCGCCGGCGTTCAAAGTGTATGAGAAATCTTGTACGGCGGGAACAAGACCGTGATCGGTGCGAAAGGACACGCAAAGATTCTCTACGGAGAGTAAAGGTTTTGTATTGCTCATGTTCGGCTCACGTAGCGAGGGTCAAAAATATCGCGCAGGCCGTCACCCATCAAATTTACACCCAGCACCGTGAATGACAAAGCGATTCCGGGGAACAGCACAATGTGTGGCGCAATCGAAAATACCGTGCGACCTTCAGAGATTATATTGCCCCAGCTTGGCGTTGACGGAGGAGTGCCCGCACCAATAAAGCTCAGTATCGCTTCGGTCAACACGGCAGAGGCAAATATGTACGTCGCTTGCACCAATAGAGGCGCGAGTGTATTCGGTAATATGTGTCGCCATAAAATCCAAATGAAAGGTGTTCCAGCCGTTATAGCCGCTTCGACATAGGGCCGCTCTTTGAGTTGCAACACGACGCTGCGCACCAGCCTTGCAACCCGCGGAATCTCAGCGATCGATATGGCGATAATGACATTTTTCAAACTCGCGCCAGTTAAAGAAATCAAGGCAACCGCCAGCAGAATGGAGGGTATGGCCATCAGCCCGTCCATTACTCGCATAAGAATTTGGTCAACCCAGCTGACAAAGCCGCTCAGAATTCCCACCACAAGCCCTAAGGAAATTCCTATGACGGCAACGCCTAGACCAACTGCTAAGGAGATGCGAGAACCGTAAATTGTCCGGCTATAAACATCGCGGCCAACTAAATCGCCGCCAAACCAAAAGTTTGCGCCCGGCGCTTCTAGGCGGTTAAAGGGGGCTATCATCTGAGGGTCAATAGTGCCAAGCCACGGTGCGGCAATTGCGGCTAATAGGGCTGAACCCAACATCATGGCCCCGATTACAAAATTGGGGTGACGTTTCCAAAGTCGCCACAAACCCGTCGGAGGTGCTTGAGTGAGAATTGTTGTGGAGGCGCTCAATATTTAATCCTCGGATCAAATAAGCCGTAGCTAAGATCAATAAGTAAATTGACCACAACATAGGTTGCGGAGAATATTAGAATGACACCCTGAATGACTGGGTAATCTCGGCGCAAAATAGCATCGACGGTTAAGCGACCTAAGCCAGGAATATTAAAGACAGTCTCCGTTACAACGACGCCACTGATTAGCAGCGCAAAGCTAATACCTATCACCGTTACTATGGGTACGGCGGCATTCTTAAGAGCGTGCCTGATCAGTACCCTCCGAACAGAAAGGCCTTTAGCCCGAGCGGCTCGGATGTAATCTTGATTCAACACTTCAATCATTGTGGTGCGAGTGATTCGGGCAATGAGTGCGGCGTTAATAATACCGAGTGACACGGCGGGTAAAATCAGATGCTTCAGAAACGGACCAATGCCATAGGCTATAGGTACATATCCCTGAACCGGCAGAAGCTTCAAATTGACCGCAAAAACAGCTATTAGAATGTAAGACAAAACGAAAACCGGCACCGAGAACCCCAGTACCGCAAAACTCATCGCTACGCGGTCAACCAAACCACCCGCGCGCCATGCTGCAATAACGCCTAGTGGCACGGCGATGCTTACTGCGATTATGAGTGAGGCGATGGTGAGTGCGATTGTAGGCTCTAGCCTCTGTACAATTAATTCCATTACAGGTCGCTGAGAGAAAATTGAAGTGCCCAGATCTCCCTGTAATACACCACCAATCCATTGACCGAAACGCACAAGGAAAGGTTGGTCTAGGCCTAGTGTGACGCGCAGTCGTTCGATATCGGCGGCGGTTGCTTGTTCGCCGGCTAGTACGGCAGCTGGATCACCGGGCGTTAGGTAAAGTAATGAGAAAACGATGATGGCGACAATGGCCATGACTGGAATAGTGGCTAATAGTCGTCTGAGCGAAAGTACTAACATAAGCTGTTTTTCCAGCACAGAATGCTTGTTTTGCAGTGGTTTGACATCACAAGTTCTCACGCAGTGGGTTGCAATCATTATGTCTTTTCACGGTGTTGCCGCGCAACTACACTTTGGAGTGGTTTGTAGTGGGTATCAGAAGACTATCCTTTTAAGGGCGAAATGCAGGTTTTCTGCGTGCAAGAAGGGGTGGACAAAATACATGTGTCGTTGGTTGGCTTATATCGGAGAGCCTAGGCTCATAGAACAATTTTTATACGATGGTCCACACTCTCTGTGCGAGCAGGCGCAGCACTCTCACAAAGCAAAGCTTGGCGTACATGGAGACGGCGGTGGCCTGGGGTGGTACGGCAAGCCAGCAGAGCCCGGTTTATATCGTGATGCTGGGCCCGCCTGGGCCGACACTAATTTGCGTGAACTAACCCGTGTAATTGAAAGTCAGGTTTTCTTTGCCCACGTTCGCGCCTCAACGGGCGCGGCCAATCTATCAGTGAATTGTCACCCGTTTCGCACCGACAGTATGTTGTTCATGCACAATGGCCAAATTGGCGGTTTTCCGCTATTGAGACGCAAGCTTCTTTCGCTGTTATCAGATGAATGTTTTAGCGAGTTATGTGGTGGTACCGACAGTGAGTTGTTGTTTCAGCTGATGATCACCAATGGCCTGCGCGATAATCCAGATCAGGCTATCCGCCAAACGGTGAGCGTTGTGGACGAATTACGCCGTGAGGCAAATATAAAAGAGGCCTTTCGTGCGACGATGGCTTTAACCGACGGCAAGTGTGTTCGAGTTATACGTTGGGCATCAGACGAGCACGCCCCGTCTTTGTATCTAAATCAGGCTGATGATGGCGGAACTCTGGTTGTATCCGAGCCGCTTGATAAAGACACATCCAAATGGACCGCCGTACCCGTGAACAGATTGGTACATATCGAATTTCACGAAGGTCGCGAGATTAAGGTGCATAGTGAACCGTTTTTGGTGCAGAATAATGGTGATTACCACAAGAAACCCTAAGCCTTCATGAAAACCAAATTTATTTCCCCCACCAGCCGCTCTAAAACGGTGTGTCGATACCGTTTGCTGGAGTCCACTAGGGACAAGCGCGAACCAAAATTAACACTGGTTGCGGCTCCTGCGGGTTTTGGCAAAACCACACTGCTTGTTCAGGCACGCGAGGTCTTATTGTCTGATGGTTACCTTGTACCTTGGATTTCCCTAGGCACGGATGATCGCAGTGTCTCTTCTCTACTGCGAGTTATTGTTGAAGCTATCCACTACGCGATTCCAAGTTTTGGCTCTAGAACGGCTCGAATTATCAGTGGCAGTGCACGATTTGATGTGACCCGAACGCTCAGCGATTTGCTTGAAGACATACGGGATACAGCGGTGCCGCTGATTCTTATTCTCGATGATTATCACTGCGTTGGCGGTGATGAAACTGATGAGTTGATCGAACTTTTATTAAACTTAGCGCCCGAAAACTTTCAAATGATGGTTGCGTCAAGAACCCGACCACAGTTTGGCCTGGCGGCACTTCGTGTAAGAGAAGAGCTTCGTGAAATTACGCCGGCACAGCTGCGTTTTGATCTATCGGAAGCTTCAGAGTTTCTATTGGAGATTCGAAGTTTAGGCTTGAATAATGGCCAGGTAGAAAAAATTCATGAGCACAGCGAGGGCTGGATAGCAGGTTTACAGCTGGCTTCTTTATCGCTGAGAGACCCTGATCGACGAGACGGTTTTATAGAATCATTTTCGGGTTGCTTGCAGGACATTGCAGACTACCTAGCAAGTGATGTGTTGAATCAACAACCTGAGATTGTTCAAGAGTTTCTACTGCGAAGCTCTGTATCTGATCGAATAAGCGGTGACTTAGCGGCTTATCTGACCGGAAATAGTAATGCTCAGCAAATGCTAGAGAACATAGAGCGCGACGGTTTGTTTGTTACGCCTTTGGACCAAGAGCGCGGTTGGTATCGTTACCATCAGCTATTCCATGAATTTCTGTTGGCCGAGCTGCGGCGACGTTATCCAGGTGAATTGGTCGGTTTATATCGAAAAACCGCGATCTGGTTTGAGAAAGAAAATATGTCGCGTGAGGCGGTTGAATACGGTTTGCTCGCGGGTGATTTTGATATTGTCACAAGTTTGGTTGAGCAACAGTCGTGGATTGAACTCATGGCTGGGCGTATGCCTCAAGTGATTGCCTGGATTCGTCGGATTCCAGATGCCGTGCGTAGTGAAAACCCTCGCTTGTTATACTTGCTTGGTACGGCTTTGTACCACGCCAATAGCGCAGACGAAAGCGACGAGATCCTCTCTAAAATGGTGTCGCTTGTTGGGCGCGATGAAGCATCCGCAGAATCGAGCGAGCACAAATATTTACTCGAGCAAACACGACTGCTCTCTGCGGGTGTCGCGATTGCTCGAGATGATCCTCATAAAATAGTAGAACTGCTCGCAGAAGATTTTCATTTCTTGAGCGATTTTGAGCGAGGACTTGCCTGTAATTTCCAAGGTTATGCGCTGTCGGAACTTGGCGAGTTTGGCCGGGCCGCGAAAACTTTATCGGAAGCTCGACACTTCCATTTGTTAGCAGGTTCAGAATTTGGCGCTACCTATTCGGAGTGCTTCCTAGCGCTAACAGATTTTTCCAATGGCAATCTCGATCATTGTTTTGCGCGTTTTTCGCCTGAAAGCTCGAACGGCTCCGAAGAAAAATATGTGGCCCCAATTCCACAAGTAATTCGGGGAATTGTATTATATCAATGGAATAGAATTGATGAAGCTTTGGAGTGTTTACAGCCGAATCTTCCCCTGATTGGGGAGGTTGGGTTTACTAAGTTACTGGTTTTTGGGTATACAGCACTGGCTCGAATCAGCGGCTTGCATGGTGATCATCGCGCCGCAATGCGCTGCTATGATTTGATTGCGGCGGTGGGCGCGCGCTGGGGCACGCCCTACGAGCGACACCAAGCTCTGGTTGTTGGTGGTCGCATTGCTTATCTTCTGCAGGCTGAGCGTTTGAATGAAGCCCTTGATCACGCCTTGATCAACGATATCGATGTGGACGCCGATACTTTGTCTCTACCCGCACAGTGGGAGCGTTTGCCCTGTCGTAACGCTTTAACTTGGGCAAGGTTGCAAATTGCCACGGGTCGCCCCGAAGTAACTCTGCCGGTGTTGGCGCAGTTACGCCGCTTAGCCACCGAGGCGCGCTGGGGAATGCGCGTTTTAGAGTGCTATATTCTTGAGGCCCGTGCTCGCTTCCAAAAAGACAACATCAAAGCGCGCAGCTTAGTAGACGAAGCACTAGCGATTGCGGCGCCGAATCATTCCGTTCGCTGTTTTGTGGACGAGGGCAGTGAGATTGATTCTTTGTTGCTCGATTTGGGTCAAAGTGAAATTGAAAGCTGGCCGCAGTCTAAAAGACGATTCTTAGAAGATATTACCGTTTCCATTGCGGTGGAAACGGGTGAAGATAGCCGCACAAGACCCAACGAAGTTAATTCAGCCCCCGGTTTAATAGAGCCATTGAGTGATAGGGAATGCAGAATATTGGAACTCATTGCGAGCGGCAGCACAAACAATACAATATCTGCAACACTGTTCATTAGTCTCAATACCGTTAAGTGGCATTTGAAGAATATCTTCGGAAAACTTGGGGTTAGCAATAGAACGTCAGCTGTTTCCGTTGCTCGGCAACTGGCCCTAATTCCTTAGTAAATTTTGATGTACTAATTTAGTGACAAATGTCATCTATTTTTGATGACAGTGATGTCTACCTCTCTACACCTTGGTAATGAATACTGCAGCTTGTAGTTCATTCAATCACTAATGTGTCGTGAGGTTGTTCATGGTAAAGCTTGTCACTATAGGTTTTCTGGGTTTCTTGGTTTTGGCGCTGTTATGCATCGCAATATGGAGTAGAAGCAGTCCTCGCCTGTCAGTAGAAAGTGAAAAATTATTGCAGGATGCTCTAAAAGCTCCTTTGCCCAATATGTTGGCGGGCGAGAGTGCTTACGCCCAATCGGGCGCTCTCCGTATTTGGTACACATTAAAACAACCTCTTTTGGTTTCGGGTCAAACCGTTCGTGGTACCGTATTGTTGGTCAATGGCTTGGGTTCATCTGCTGCATTTTGGCCCTCCGAAATATACTCGCCCCTGTTAAAAGCCGGCTATCAAGTGCTTATGACTGATCATCGAGGTCTTGGTGAGTCAGATCCTTTGAAAGACTGGAGCACAGACAATAGTTATGACTTGGGCGATATGGCGGGCGATAACTTCGCAGTGCTAGATTCTCTCGGCATAGACAAGGCTCATATACTTGGACTCTCTCTAGGTGGTATGGTTGGTCAAGAGATGGCCTTGTCCCACCCAGAGAGAGTGATCAGCTTGAGTTCGGTAATGTCCACTGGGTATTTTGATGACCCTGAGATACCAAAGTCGAGTGATTTTCAAATCAATACCATGAAGCTTTTTTTTCGCTATGGCCTGCTCAGTTCAGAAGAAAATATGGTGAGGCTTATGGTTGGCCTTTACAGCTTCCTTAAAGGTGATCAAGATATTGATATCCAGCACATTACCTTTGCGACTCGGTATGAACTGAGCGAACGAAATGGCTTCAACCATAAAGTACCTGATCAACAATCGTTAGCAATGCAGCGTTCTGGGTCCCGATTGGCTATGTTGCCCAAATTGCGTGTGCCGGTGTTTGTTGTGCATGGAGAATTAGATCCCCTATTGAACATCGCCCACGCCAAGAAATATGCGGCGCTTATCCCTAAGCATGAAAGTTTGTGGGTGCAGGGCATGGGCCACGACTTGGCGCCTGCACATGTGCGCCGATGGATGACGAAAGCAATAGAGTTTATGGACATGCAACAATGAGTTATCAGGACCTCGATATCCGACCGTTTTATACTTTCCCAGCGACGCTTCGGGGGGCGCTTAAGGTAGTGCCTTATTTTCAGGTCCTGATTTATTTGCCCTTCCTATTGCAAGGGTTTGAGGTGAGCGCTTTTGCGGTGAGCGTAGCGGGGCATCTACTGCTGTACCCTTTATTTTTCAGAGTCTTTTGGTGTAAAGGTTACGGTGCTGCTCCTCTTGTCTTGGTGATGGCCCTATTGGCTTTTGCAGTATCGGCTTATTCTCTTAGCGGCATCGTTTTCTTTGCGTTTGCGGCGGCTGCCTGTGCCGCGTGCCGAAATAACAGGCAAAGCTATATTCTGTTGTTAGGCGTTAACGGCCTCTATCTTTTAGCAGCTTATGTGTTTGCTCACTCAATTTACATCGTATTAGTGGCCTTATTCTTTACTGGTATTAATGGCCTGAGTTTCAACTACCAGCTTGGGAAGTACTACGCAGATCGTCTTATTAAGCAAAGTCAGGAAGAAGTTTCAGCGCTTGCCACCATTGCTGAACGCGAACGCATAGCTCGAGATTTACATGACCTCCTTGGCAACAGTTTAACGAGCGTCACTCTAAAAGCAGAATTGGCTGAGCGCTTAGTTGATTTAGACCCTCATTTGGCGAGGCAGCACCTAAAAGAAATTCAGGAGATCTCTCGCTTGGCATTATCTCAAGTAAGGGAGGCCGTGGCTGATTACAAAAAAAATACCTTTGAAAATGAACTCAGTAATGCTCGTGTGGTGCTGGAGTCCAAAGACATAGAATTGATTCATGACATTAGCCCCTTAGATATTGACCCACCTACAGATGCCGCTCTCGCGATGATTCTCAGGGAGGCTACCACGAACATGTTGCGTCATAGTGATGCAACAAGCTGTAGGGTGACTTTAAAGTCGCAAGTAGGGCAGTTGGTGTTAAGCATTTGTGACAATGGCAGACCTATACCTGAACCCTCAATGGGAAATGGTTTAAAGGGGATGGCAGAGCGCTGCCACGCCTTGGGTGGTGTTTTTAATGTCAGTTTTTTAACGGGCTGTAACATTACGGCCACCTTTCCGACTACAAGCGCCGGTCTTGGAGGTCAAGTGTGATTAAAATTTTGGTAGTTGAAGATCAGGCCATGGTACTGGGAGCACTGAGTGCCCTGATCGACCTAGAGGCCGACATGAGTGTGGTTGGTACGGCGACAAATGGTTTAGAGGCGCTGCAGCGTTGTGAATCCGAAGATATTAACGTAGTGATCAGTGACATTGAAATGCCTGAAATGACCGGTTTGGAGCTGGCTCAAGCACTCTCCAAAAATCAACACCCCGCAAAAGTCATCATACTCACTACGTTTTCTCGAGGAGGATACGTGCGGCGCGCTCTAGACGCCTCAGTAAGTGCCTACTTGCTCAAAGACGCCCCAGCCAGTGATTTAGCAAAATGCATTCGTTTGGTCCTTTCTGGTGAAACGATTATCGCACCCGAACTTATGCGAGATGCCTGGCAAAGCGGAACAAATCCTCTATCCGTGAAAGAGCAAAAGATCCTGGCCTATGCGCTCGAGGGAAAGAGCACAGAAGAGATCGCAAAAAACCTCTACCTATCGCAGGGCACGGTTCGTAATTACGTTCATAATTGTTGTCAGAAACTCCAAACCAAAAATAGGGTAGAGGCGGCGAGACAGGCCAAGGCCAAAGGGTGGCTGTGACTTGTTCGTTTAGTGCTGGTCTTTTCCAGTTATTTTCAATCTGCCTGCAACCGAATCCGTCCGAGTACCGTCAATATCAATACACGCAACTATTACCCATTAAGGAATTGATATGTTTATACGGAAAACAGCACTTTGTTTAACTCTTGGGCTGGCAATGAGTGGCGGCGTATTGGCTGAGGATAATGCCACCTTATCGCAAGCCCCAACTGTTGAACCTGAAGAGCAGGGAGGTCTCATCGCAGTGCCTGTTGGAACACTCGATGAACCTGTAGTGATCTTTAATGACACTAAAGACGACGGCATGATCAGCGAAGAAGACCGTATTATCCAAACGGCGTTTCCAACAGATGTGGCCGGTGTAGAAAGGCAGAGCGGCATAGCGGAGTCGCTCAACGACTTTACTGGTCATCCAGACCTTCAAGACTTAAAACAGGATGAGGTCTTGGCCTTAGACAATTTGGCCGAGGGTGACTCTAAAGGACTCCTAAAGTTAAAAAAGGTCAGTAAGTAACATAAGCCATTAACCCTATGCTTTAATGGCCACACTCAATGCATTGGGTAGTGGTCAATTGACGTTGATCAATTAATTAACTTGCTGTCGCTAAGCCTATGATACGTATATTAGATATTCTTCGAAATCAAACAAAGCAGCAGCGATTTGAAACTCAGGTTAAGCCCCATTTAGAGAGCATGTACAAACAGGCTTTCCGCTATACGGGCAACAGAGCTGATGCTGAGGACCTTATTCAAGACGTTTTGCTGGAAGCTTTCGAGAAGCGACAGAACTTAAAGGCCGTGAACAACGTAGGCAGCTGGCTGAATCGCTGTCTCTACCATCGTTTTGTTGATCGCTACCGCAGTGCTAAACGAGTGCCTGATCAGCTGGATGTGCACAGTGCGGAGCTACAAGCTCAATTAGTAGGCGATTCACTGGATGAGTCGGGTTATTTTGCGCAGCAGTTACTTGACGGCATAGAGCAGCTCAGCTTCGAACAAAAATCGGCGATTAAATTACACGATCTTTGTGGCCACAGCTTAGCCGAGGTGAGCGGAATTATGCAGATGCCAATAGGCACCCTCAAATCCCACCTTCACCGTGGGCGCAAACAGTTACAGAAACAGCTTCAGCTGAAACCCGAAATGCAGGCCTATCGCCTAGAGAGCCGAGGTTAGTATTATGAATTGTGAAACCGTAGAAGACTTTTTAAGTACTGCGCAACGGAGCGATTTTGAACTGGCACCAGAAAATTTGATCTTACACCATGCCAAACAGTGCGCGGCGTGCCAGCAAAGCATTGCGAATTCAAAACGTTATTTGAATTCGCTTGAAACACTAGAAGAACCAGAGCTAGGTGTGGGTGGGGCCCAGCGTATTCTGAGTCATTTGAATGCTGAGATTGAACGCAAGTCACACACCAAAACCCAGGGTGTCACACCCTGGTGGCGGAATGGTTTTAGCTTGGGTTTTGCCAGCGCAAGTTTTCTATGTATTGCGATAGTGATGCTCTTGTCCCTGAATAGCGCGCCCGAGCCAAGAGTGCCCGTAGCGGAGTTGAATCGTGGTGTGCATGAACAAAACATATCGCTAGTCATTGATGTGCCGCGAGATATGAATCAAGCCAATTTGATTCTCGAGTTTCCAGCCGACCTGCGCTGGAGAGGTCTCGAAGCTATGGAGAAAATCGAGTGGCCGGTGAATTTGCAAAAAGGTGAAAATATACTGGAGTTACCTGTGAGTTATACCTTTGGCAAACTTCCCAAAACCCCTCAGGTCATTACTGCAAGCATTCGTTATGGCGAAACCAACCGTAGCTTTGCGCTGCCGGTATCTTTGTCCACTCAGCTGAGTGGCAGAGAGCTGCAAACAGAATTTTCCTTGTGATTTGGTGATATACATGAAAATAAGTAGGAAGGCTTCTATTAGCATTTTCAGGATATTGCTGAAGCAATGCCTAACTATCGGCTGCCTGGTGCTAACGTCTCAGGTGCTGGCTGAGACCGACAGCGAAGAAGTGAATATGGATGAGGTGAAAATTAAGCTGCTGCCCAAAGGTGAGTTTAAAGGGAAAAAAATTTCGGGCCCCAATAAACTTTTACTGCAGCTTAAAATAGCCAAAGATCTAAAGAGAGTTAAAGTGACTCCAGACACAGTTAATGTCGAAAACCTAGACCTATTAGAGCTCAACGAATCTAGTCCTATTATGGTACTTATTCCAGACGATTCTCTGGCAACAGGCGAAGGGCCTAAATGACGCTGCTGTTTATAATCTCTATTAAGAAAGGAACTCTCTGAGTGAACCGCCTTACTATTTTTTTTACGTTTATTTTTGTTTTAGGATTTAGTTCCCCTTCACTGGCTCAGTCCAAGGGCTTATTTGAGCAGGCGGGTGTGGCTTTTTCAAAGGGCCGATATCAAGCTGCAGCGGACTTATTTTTGTTGCTTAGTGAAAGCGATGATAGTGCCGAGGTTCGCTATAATTTAGCGATTTGCTATTTTAAGCTTGAGCAGTGGAGTTTGGCTCAGAAAACATTTTATGAACTCAATCAACTCGACCCGACAGAAGACTTAGTAAGTTATAACTTGGCGATCACTGAAAAGAAATTAGGGAAATATGACCTCGCTAGAGAATATTTTAAGACATTAAGTCGCTCTTCTTCAGATCCAGATATCGCTCAGCTGTCGTCTCGCCAATTATCGCTCTTGCCAGATAAAGCCGTTTATCAGGGGCAATCACAGAGTGGCTGGTCGGCAGGAGTAAAAACGGAATTCGGTCGTTACGATAATCTGCTAACACCATCATTGGAAAAAAATACGGGAATTAGTGATAGCCTGATAGAGTCTCGCGCGTATTTTACTTGGCAGAGCAATCGATATACAACAAACCGCTGGACCGTCAGCGGTTTGTTGTATAAGTCCAATTATCATGAAACTAAAGATTACAATGCAGACTACGCCAAGTTAGGGGTTCGTAAATACACTCAATGGGCTGAAGGCTATTTTTATCTGGGGCTTGATATTGATGCTAGTGAATTAGAGGGAGAAGGTTATCTTCAAAATATTGCCGCAGAGGCCGGAGTCGTCCAAGGTTTTGGCGGCGGAAACTACTGGGGTGTAAAAGTTCGTCAGCGAGAAGTTGACAGCTTAAGTCGTGAATATAAACCTTTTGTGGGTACAAATCAGCTCTTGAAATTTAATGTACTGCAACGTTTTGGTGATAGTGTGACATGGGATCTACACTACCAATACAGTCGGGATAATCGCGAAGATTCTAGCAACATATTAAGCTTTCGTAGCTTTTCGCCAGTACGGCATAGTGTGGGTTCAGTATTAACTTACCACTTGTCTGATTGGCGATTTGTTTGGGGGCTTGAATATCGAGACAGTGATTATCAAAAAGACAATCAATATTTCGGCGTAGGAATTTTGCGAGAGGATGAACGCACGAAGACAAATCTTGCCGTGAATTGGCAGGTGTCAGAAGCTTGGTCGCTTAGTGCTGAATACAGTTATATGGATAATGATTCGTCTATTGATACTTACAATTACCACCAGGAACTTATTAAATTGGGGGTTTCCTGGGACATGTAACTCTCAGGTCCGGGCCATTCCTATACTTTGAGGAATGGCCCGAATAAAGAGCCGCTAGTTGATCCTATTGAGGCAGTCGAACACCAATCATCTGCGTGACGGAGTAAGATTGACAATCTTCATTTTCCTCTGAATTTGACGTTAGCATAAATGTGCTGCCGTCTTCGCTCATTCCACCGGTAATGGCAGGGTTTGTAAACGCTCCAGAAGAATCAATTGCCAGTTCAAAGACATCGTTTAATACTTCGACCGATAATTCACTGGTATTATTGTCTAGATGGCCGTTGCGCAGTACAAATCGATCAGTACTATTTGTAAATGACACGACGCTGCCGTTGGAGGTGGCGGTACCAGTAATTGTTGCATGGTTAATTTGTGGCGCTCCCCCACAGCTATCTAACATAAATTCTAAGCCTGTTACTCGATAGCTTCCTTCGAGTGAAACGCTGCCAGAATTTAGTTCCAGTGCATCTACCCTTGCCATCAATGCTGCAAGTGCGGTCTCGTTAGCATTGACGCCTGTGCTTACGGCTTCAAAGTTTTCGTTCATACTTGCGGCGACAATAACGTCCCCGAAACTGAATGCATTGGGTATTGTCGTTTCAGATAGCGCGCTTGAACTAACAGAAAGTATGCTGACGGCGAGCAAAATATTTTTAAACATAGTAGTCATCCCTAAATTATAATTGATGGTATGCGTATTTTTATTCGAATGTGTTTCTTAGTTGTACGTTGATCCGTCGCCCCATTGGCTAGTGCCAAATGTACTTGCAATGGTAGTTGGCACCCACTCGGTAACAAGATCGAGGGCTGAAGTCACAGATTCAGCTAAATTACTAACGCTGACTAAAATAGCTTGAGCGTTAGCAATATCAGCGTTGCTGTAGCTTAGATCATTGGCTTCAAGTTGCTCGGTGAAGGAATTAGCCACACTAATTTTGTTGTTGAGTGAATCTTGGTCTGACTCCTGAGATCCATCAGCGATTTGTTTAGCAATGGATGCTAGCGTTGCCGCTCCGCTTTCCAGGCGGCCGACATAAAAGCTCAAGCCTTCTGGGTCAGCATCACGATTGTACATTTGTTGAAAGAGGCCGTTGACAAGTGTTTCATTGTCCAATGAACCGAAGTTATCGCTATATTCTTGCGAATTACCGAAGCTATCGAGAACAGCGTCCAGATTGGTCGAGCTATCGAACTTTTCGGCCCAAAAATTTATTCCGCCAGGGTCGCCAGGGCGGCCGTAGTAAGCAACATACATTTGTTGCACGGAATTAATAGAATCTTGAGTCGCGGCTTGGGTGTTGAAGGGTGAGAAGAGAAACGCAAGGATCAGATATCGAAATTTCAAAGTCACAGTATTTCCTGCCTATACAATTGATTGAAAGGTAGGCAAAAGTTATCACGATAAGTAGTTTGTGAGCCATACCGCATACGGGGTATTTTCTGCTAGAGTGCTAAACGGGGCTTCTACAGCGCCTCCATTAAATAATAGCTGGGTGAAAAATGAGCACTATTTGCTGTGGAAAATTGTCTTCGTATTCCGCAAGTTAAGTAAGAGCACCTTAGTTATTGATTTTTTGTCAGAGCTATTTAAGATCAGGGAGCCTAGGATGGATGCCTGTCGTATCACGCTCGGATGCCGCCCTTTAGTTGTGAGTTTATTAACGTACCGTTGGTTTTAAGGAGGAAGTCATGTCATTTTTAGGTGCATTGTTCTACGACAAGCTTATGAAGTCGACTGAAGAGGCTTGTCTTATTGATTGGAGGCGAGAGCTTCTGAAAAACGTTAGCGGTAAAGTCTTAGAAATTGGCGCCGGTACAGGCGCTAGCTTGGCCTTGTATCCCAAGAACTCTGAGCTTGAAATCTTTCTTTCGGAGCCAGACGCGAATATGAGGGGGCAGCTAGAAGAAAAGGTTAGCCAGAAAAAACTGTCTAATGTAGTAGTGTTATCTAGCCCAGGAGAGTCCATTGAAAGTAAAGACGACTTTTTTGATGTCGTTTTTGTCTCATTGGTGTGCTGTTCAGTTACAGATGTTCAAGCTTCATTGAGAGAAATAAAAAGGGTGTTGAAGCCTGGTGGAAGCTTTGTTTTTCTTGAGCATGTTGCGGCTGAAGCTGGGAGTAGTCGAAGAAAGTGGCAGAATCGACTGAATGTGTTTTGGCGTAAAATAGCCGGAAACTGCCACCTTAACAGAGAGACAGAGCAGCATATAAGAGATGCTGGGTTCAATATTCAAAACATTAGGCATGAGAGTATGCGAAAGGCGATGTCTATCGTTCGGCCAACTATAAGAGGTGTGGCAACGCTAAACTAGCAAGACCAGTTAGCTCCAGCGTTGGCAACGCCTGGATTTATCCATAGGTGTTGTTTGCCGCTTTCATTTCCCATTGGTTTTTTAAAGATGTCAGCCAGAGAGGGAAAAATGATATTCTCTTCTATTTTTATTGTTGTCCAAAATGCGTCTTGATAGGTTTGTTTGTAAAAGTACGGAATTCACGAGAGCGGAGGCTACTCAGAAAATTAATGTCGGCGACGTTTGCGTTAATGGCGATACCGTAACAAATGAAGCCGTCCAAGTTCATGAAAGTAATACAGTGATGCTGGATGGGCTTAGACTGAAGGCCCGCGAATTTCGTTACATTCTAATGCATAAACCGGCGAACACCATCTGTTCAAATGTAGACGAATTTTACCCATCTGTATTTAACTATTTGGATATTAAAAATACCTCTGAGCTGCATGTTGTGGGTCGTTTGGATGCTGACACAACCGGCCTGATTTTAATCACTGACGATGGACGTTGGTCGTTTAATATCACAGTCCCATCTAAAAAGTGCCAGAAAATTTATCGTGTAGAACTATCTTACGAGATTGCAGATGGCGTCGAGGCTAAGTTTAAAAATGGCCTAAAATTACAGGGCGAAGAGCATTTGACCCAACCAGCTTCGCTGAAAATTATTGGGTCAAAAGAGGTGCTATTGACCATTACTGAGGGCAAGTTTCATCAGATCAAGAGAATGATGGCCGCTGTGGGTAATCGCGTGGTCTCGCTTCATCGCGAAGCCATTGGCGGTGTTTCTCTTGATGTTGGGCTTGGGCAATGGCGTTATTTAACTAGGGATGAAATTCAGTCATTTTCCAAATAGATCAAGCTCGTATCACTTGATGGTGACAATGGGTACCAATTAATTCCCGGGGTTTAAAATTTACGGCTTCACTTAACATTTATTCGCGTTCTGGACTTTGCTTCTATTTCTTGTCAGGGCGTTCTATTGGCGCAACTTTTTCACGGTAGTAATCTAAGCCTTGAATGATTTTCTGGTACCTCCCTGATGCTTTCAGTTTTGCTAAGCCTATTGAAAACTCCCTTTCTAAACGTTTTCCTCGATCTGTTTTTTTTGAAAAAAGAATAAAAAATAAACTGCTATCACTCACCTTTGGGTGGAATACAAAGCGATTTCTGGATTTGGCTGAAAATAAGCTGTCTACGAGGTAAGTGCCTACAACTTTTGATGTGCGATAAACATCTATCCTGCCGGCCAGTAGTTTTTTAAAATTAGATTCCTCTGTCACCTCTGATTCGGCTTTAATGCCCAATGTATTGTAGAACTCTTGGGTTCGGGTATACCCCACGGTAACGCCAAATTTATATTTCCGGAGGTCTTCATCCGTGCTCCAATCAAAAGGCGTGGATCGCAAGTGCCAGTAGACCCCCTGGTCTTGATAGATTTCTTGATCGCCGATATAGAAATCTTGCAGTCGGCCCGAATTTTTGAGCCAGGGAAAGGTTCCGTCAACGTCGCCATTCTTGGCCAGCGCATAGCTTCTCTTCCAAGGGTAATAGCCGTATTCAACATCTATGCCCTGTTGCTTAAAGGCGGCTCTAACTAAAACTTCAAGGATTCGGGCATTGGAGTGGCGGGACGAGGTGTAAGGAGGGTATTCACCAATCGCAAACTTCACGACTTCATTGCTGAACGTTGCAGGCGTGAAAATTCCGTTCAGCAATAAACATAGAAATAAATGTTTCATTCTTGAATGGTCTTCCTCCAAGGCGCCATTGTCGCGGTTGGGGTGAATGCCCAATCGACGTAGAGATACCTTATCATAGTTCATGCTGCGCGCTAGTCTGGAGCTTATATTCGGGCGTTGTTCATCGGGCCCTAGGTCCCAAGAGTTTCGAGAATTTATGGGCCGGGCGCGTTTTGACAGAATGAGCATGCATATGGGCCGGTAGTTGACACGTAGATAGCGTCGATATATTTTACATCGTGTGCTTTACCTAACTTAATGAACTTTAAGGAAATTTCTTTATAATCAATAGCTTGTATGTATTGGCACTAATCATGCTTGTGGCAAGCAAAAACAATATTACTGTATTTACCCATTGAGTGAGACGTGATGAACAAAGGAACTGTTAGGAAAATAATTTTTGGTGCAATGCTGGCTGGGTTCAGCGCTGTGTCGTTTAGTGCCAATTTGATTATTAATGGCGGCTTCGAAGATCCTACTGGTACTGCGATTGGCGGTGGCGGTGGCTGGAAATACTATAGCTCTTCAGAAGTGCCCGGTTGGGATGGCAGCAACATAGAATTGTGGGGGACTTTGGGGATTGAGTCCTACGAAGGGGATTATCATGCTGAGCTAAATGCTCATGGCCAAAGTCAAAATGCCGGCCCTTGGTCGATCTCTCAAACCTTTGCTACAACGAAGGGTCAAACCTACGACTTATTTTTTGCTTATGGCGCAAGGCTAGGTAGTGCGACAGACAGTAACGAAGCATTTCGTGTTGACGTTGATGGCCTCGGTTTTACTTTAACCGATCATATCGTTGGCGCCTGGAGCACTTATTCGGGTAGCTTTGTTGCCGATGGTGATTTCGCCACCTTGAAGTTTTCATCCGTTGCACAAGATAAATGGACTTATGGTAATTTCTTAGACGACGTATCAGTTACTGCTACGCCAATACCTGGGTCGCTAACCTTGTTAACCTTAGGCCTTGCAGGCCTAGGTGCTGTGAGAAGAAAAGCTAAGGCTAAATAAGCTTTTAAATTTTCGCCCGTGATCACAGAAAACCACTCATTTGAGTGGTTTTTTTTTGCCCAAATAACAGCGACGGGTATCTCGCGCGTGCCTTGCCTGCACCTATGGCATAACATATCAGTAACTTATGCGGTATTTGTGCCCGTCTTTACGTCGCGAGAGTCGTTTTTTCGCATAGCAAATCTATTTCGAGAGCCCTTATGGATAAGATTAAAAACGCCCTAGGTAAAGCATTGGGAGACGAGCTTGTTATAAGTGGGCAAAGTCTGCGTGAGCGTGCCACAAGCTATTGGGATGCCTCTCCAACCGAGTCTCTCCTTATGGTGTGCCCAAGGTCTACCGAGGACTTGAGTAAAACCCTGGAAATTTGTCACGGCTTTAATCAAGCGCTTGTAACCCAAGGTGGTTTAACCGGTTGTGTTGAAGGTGCGGTGTCCTTGCCTTCTGAGGTCATTGTGTCATTAGAAAAAATGACTGAAATTGAAGAGGTCGACGAGTTGGGCGGCACGGTTACGGTGCAGGCGGGTGTTACGCTTCAGTGTCTGCAAGAGGCGCTGGCAGAAAAACAATTGCTATTCCCATTGGATTTAGGCGCCCGAGGCAGCTGTACTATCGGCGGCAACGTATCGACCAACGCCGGCGGCATAAATGTACTGCGTTACGGCATGATGCGTAATTTGGTTCTGGGTTTAGAGGTGGTGTTGGCTGATGGTACTGTGCTCTCTTCTATGAACTATATGCTAAAAAACAATGCAGGATATGATCTAAAGCAGTTGTTTATCGGCTCGGAAGGTACTCTGGGTATTGTCAGTCGGGCGGTATTGCGAACGTACCCGAAAATGCCCAGCCGAAATACTGCCTTGGTAGCCTTGGAAAATTTTGAAAAAGTACTCACACTATTGAAGATGGCTCAGCGAGAATTTTCGGGCACATTGAGTGCTTATGAAGTGATGTGGGGTGAATATTATGACGACCTCACGGTGGATGGGGCGCACCGAGCGCCTATGGCCAGAAATTATCCGTTCTACGTGATTGTTGAGTTGGAGGGCGCTTGCCAAACTCGCGACAGTGAAATGTTCCAAAGTGTGCTAGAGCAGGCCTTGGAAAGCGAAGTTATTGTAGATGCCGTGATTACAAAGTCAGGATCAGAGCGTGAGGAAGTTTGGAGCATCCGTGAAAATTTTGAACTGTTATTGGCGGGGCAAGCTATCTATCTTTATGACGTGAGCTTGCCCATCAAGAATATGAGCGCCTATGTCGGCGACTTAAAGCAAAGGCTAGAAGAGTCTTGGTCGGAGTCTACTTGCTATGTATTTGGGCACATTGCCGATGGTAACCTTCATTTGTTTATTCGGCCTGCAGATGAGTACTCTTCGCATGCGGATGTTAACCGCATTGTTTATGGTGCATTGGAGCCCTATCAGGGCTCGGTATCTGCCGAGCATGGCATTGGTGTTGAAAAAAAGCCCTGGCTGGCTCACAGTAGAACTGAGCAAGAACTCCACTTGATGAGAACCTTGAAGAAAACTATGGATCCCAAAAATATTCTCAACCCTGGCCGGGTTATTGATATCTAAAGTCAGCGTGGTTTGGCTTGTTGGCGTACAGGCCGCTTGGAAAATTTAGTGTAGGCTGAAATTCACCATGAAGGAAAAATTCACTCAATCTGTTCAGGCGGCGATAACTCGCTTGGCACTTCCTGCAAGTTACCGTCAGGCAGTCGAGGGCGTGGTGTGTGCTCTCGCCGCAGAAATTTCAAATTGCCATCAAGCGATGGGTCGGCCTATTGTTGTCGGCCTAAACGGCTCCCAGGGAAGTGGTAAATCTACAGTCAGTGAATTTTTAAAGCTGTGCTTAGAGCTGCTTCATGGTTTGCCAGCAGCCCTTGTGTCCCTAGACGATATATATCTCTCGAAGTCTGACCGTGAAAAGCTGGCGCTTGAGGTTCACCCTCTATTGAAAACACGCGGAGTCCCCGGCACTCATCAGCTTTCTCTGGGGCTTGAAACCATCGACAGCCTGATAAATGCGAGTGACGCAAGCCGCACCTTGTTGCCCGGTTTTGATAAATCTATAGACGATGTATTGCCCCTGTCGAACTGGCGCCCATTTCAAGGGCGGGCTGAGGTGGTGATTCTAGAGGGCTGGTGTGTGGCGGCTAGAGCTCAGAATGAAGAGGCACTGTTAGAGCCTGTTAATACACTGGAGTTGAATGATGACCTCAGTGGCGTATGGCGGAACTATGTGAATGCTCAGCTGGAATCGCACTATCCCGTATTGTTCAATAAAATCGATTTTAACGTCATGCTAAAAGCACCAGACTTTGATTGTGTTTTTGGCTGGCGCTTATTGCAGGAACAAAAGCTAATGGCTCAGGTGAAAAATTTGGGTCGACGCCAGGAAGCTAAGCAAGGTTTATTGGGCGAGGCGGAACTGAAATATTTTTTAATGCACTATGAGCGCTTAACGCGTTTCATGCTAACAGACTTGCCAGACCGAATGGATGCCGTTATTCCCGTGAGTAGAGATCATCGTTTATTGAATCTTGAGCTTAAGCGATAACATGCACAGGGCCATTGCAGCTTGCAGATGGCCTTCGGTATTTCGGGGTTTAGCGCTGAGCTAAAAGTGGTTTAACTTAAAACGGTATGTCGTCGTACCCATCGTCGCCGCTGGGTGGGTAGGGGGCACTATCATAGCCAGGTGGCACCTGCTCATTGTTCCCAGCACCCAAGGTCTCAATTCGCCAAGCTTGCAGGCTTGTGAAGCATTTCTCAGGTTTGCCTGCAGGTGTCCAGAGTCGCCCAGAAAGATTGAAATGAACCTGTACTTCGTCGCCGATATTGTAGGCGTCCATTAAGGCGCATTTATCTTTAATCAACTCCAGTGCCACATAGTTCGGGTAAGCGCTGTTTTCGCCTTCACCGCTCAGCATGATGACGAATTCACGCTTGGTAAAGCCATTGTTCCCATATTCAGTGGTGTCGCCGATAGAGTGTATTGAGCCTTGGGCTTCAAAACTTTTTGACATTGATGTGTCCTTGATGATTTATGTGTGACCTGCTTAGGGCATAGATGTGAGCAATTCTGGGCGCGATTATAAGGCATTCGCTGAGTAAAGAGTCGCAGAAGTTAATAATGGGCAAGTTTTCTGTCGATATTGATCAAGCGCTTTGTCGTTCTATGGCGCCATCAATCTACGGGCTTAGTCAAAAAGACGTCGCTTTATGACAAGCGGCGCGCTTTTTATCTCTGTAGATTGATCAAAAGCCTTGGGTAGGCCTCAATTGGAGTCGGCCCCTAGCTTATGCAGATGTTTAAAGAATACCGCGAAGAAAAGGGCGTTAAGCGTTAAGATCCCCTGCAGTTCATAATAATAAAACCGGGAGAAGCAGTACATGCCGTCTAGCTCACAGGCCATGGCTAAGCCAGTAAAGGCCACCGCAATTGACATAGATCTTCTTGCGCCCAATGGGCTTTTTAAAGGCATGCACAAAGGCATGACAATAGCAGCGGCTGTTCTGGTGCTGGGATTTGTTCTTTTTACGGCCTTGAACACTGAACTGGCCGGATTGGTGTTTGGTGCTGCAAGACTTTGGATTGAATTAACCTTTGGTTGGTATTACATGCTTACCATCATTTTTCTGATGGCGGTGTGCGGTTTTATAGTGGTCAGCCCTTATGGCCGCTTGCGTTTAGGTGATGACGACAGTCGTCCTGAATTCAGTAATTTTTCTTGGTTTTCGATGCTGTTCTCCGCAGGTATCGGTATCGGTATTTTGTTTTTTGGGGTCGCCGAGCCCATATTCTACTTAGACAATAGCGCAAGCTTCGGCTATCCCAACAACCCCTTTGCCGATGCCGCTGGTGCCACGGCCATTGGCCACGACCGAGCCGTGGATGCGCTGCGAGTGACTTTTTTCCACTGGGGGCTGCACGGCTGGGCGGTGTATGTCATTGTTGGCCTGTCGCTGGCCTATTTTGCCTATCGAAAAAAATTGCCACTGGCTTTGCGCTCGGCTTTGTACCCATTTATAGGTGATCGTATCTACGGCCCTATCGGCCATGCTGTAGATCTCTTTGGCGTGTTGGGCTGTGTGTTTGGTATTGCCACCTCGCTCGGCTTGGGGGTGAGCCAAATGTCTGTGGGCTTAGAGAGGCTTGTTGGCATTGACCCCGGCTTAAGTACTCAGCTGACACTTATTTTGCTGATCTCTATAATTTCAATATTATCTGCGCTGTCGGGTGTTAATCGCGGCATCAAGATCATTTCTCAATGGAACATAATCATTTCCGTTCTAGTGGTTGCCTTATTCTTGTTTGTGGGTCCCACGACTTGGTTGGTGAATGTAATGTCCGCATCTTTGGCGGATTATGCGGCGAACTTTATACAGATGGGGCTTTGGTTTCCGAAAGAGGAAGCGCCGGCTCGTTGGCAGAACAATTGGACCGTTTTTTACTGGGGGTGGTGGTTGGCATGGGCGCCCTTTGTGGGCTTATTTATCGCTCGTATTTCCCGCGGTCGAACCCTGCGTGAATTTGTTATTGGTGTGATGTTGGTGCCAACCTTGATCATTTTCCTTTGGTTGGGAATTTTTGGAGGCTCTGCCTTATATCAAGAATTGAATGCCAGTGGCGGTGTGGGTACGGCTGGAATTATCGATTTGGTCAATGATTGGAACTTACCTGCCGCACTGTTTGCGAGTTCCGATGGTGTTTTTGGCGATGGTTCTTTAGCTTGGATCGTTTCCGCCATGATGGTTATGCTGTTAATGGGGTGGTTCATCACCAGTTCAGATTCTGGCACGCTGGTATTAACCACAATTCTCTCGCTGGGCAATCAGGAGCCGCCAAAAACGTTTTGTGTTTTTTGGGGGGTAATGATTGGTTTTGTTGCGGCAACATTACTGGTGGCAGGTGGCCTAAGCGCGCTGCAAACCGCGAACCTTGCGGCGGCACTTCCTCTGAGTGTGGTGATAATAATTATGACACTTGGGGTTCTTAAGTCATTGCTCGAAGAGCCTCGAAAGCCCTAGGGTGATTGAGCTGCATTGATTCGTGCGCGGGTTAACATTTAATGTAAATGTTTGACTAGTACTGTAAAGCGGGTGTGGTAGGATTATTGTTTAGCGTGTTGGTTTTACTACTTCTGTCGTAGGCCAATATCTATATGCGGTACGACAGGAAACTGTTTTAAATTTATTTTATAACGAAGAAAAGGGATCTTTAAATGGCAACAACAGCATCAGTATTACAAGTGCAGCGCTCATACATCGCGTATTACAACAGGCCGGGAGATCCCGGTGGTGTCGAATACTGGGCCAATCGCTTGGATGGAGGTGAAAGTTTAAACACACTGATAAACTCTTTTGCCAATTCGCCTGAAGCGTCTGCTTTGTATGAGGGTGTATCAACTGCAGATTTAATTGTCTTGGTTTATGACCAGTCCTTCGGGCGCACTCCAGATGACGGCGGGCGGGATTATTGGGCTGGTCGTATCGACAGTGGTGAGCTAACGCCTGGTGAGGCCCTACTGACTATTGTCGAAGGCGCGTCAGGTGACGACCTTCTTATTATTGACAATAAGGTCGACTTCTCGGTTCAAGTGACCAACAGCTTTGCTACAGATGACGATTACAATGCGTCTGGCCTGACTTTGCTGTCAGATACCATGGCTTTGATTACTGCAACGGCTGAAAGCCTGAGTACGGCTTTGAGCAACTACGTGACTGAAGAGCCAGAACCAGAGCCAGAGGTTCCCGCAATTGTAGGTGTTTGGAATTTGGTTGATGCGGAGCCCGGGACTGCTATTACCTTTACCTTTAATGAAGATGGAACTTACACCCATTGGGAGACCCAAGTCATTGAAGATGTTGACCCATCAGGGTTTCCAGGAACTGAAACCGGAACTTATTCTTGGGATGCAACTACTGGGGTAGTTAGTTTTTTGACCGTGACATCTGACACCAATGGTGATTGGGGCGCGTCGGACTCGGGATCTGAAGTGATAACCGTTCATGTGGACGGTGACACTCTTAGCTTGAATGGTATGCCGTTTGTGGCGGCTCAGTCAGATACTGAAGTGCAGGCGATTGTGGGTAATTGGCACTTGGCGAATGCGTCTGACCCAGACGATAACATTATCTTTTCGTTCAATGCTGACGGCACCTACTCTCATTGGGAAACCGGTGGTTCCAGTGTTACAGACGGCCCAACCTTGATATCGGATTCAGACAACCCATCAGGCTACACAGGGTCTGAAACGGGCACTTACAGTTGGGATGAAAACACGGGGATGTTGTCAATTTTAACGATTACATCGGATGCCAATGGCGATTGGGGGCTGTCTGATAATCTCGGGCAGGGGCCTTCTATTGATATTGAAATCGTTGGTACGACTATGTCTGCGTTTGGTGGTGAGCTAATTTTTGATATGGCTTAACTTGAGCGTCGTGTAGAAGTGCTCTATGAAATGTTCCGGTATTAGTACCGGGTCAAGCGCTTGGAGTCGTCACGCAGAGGGTATTTATTCTTCTGATGCGTAGGCGACAACAAAAAAGGCCGTCACAAAGTGACGGCCTTTTTTTAATATGGTGCCCAGAAGAGGATTCTATCCGTCTCCCTGTGAGTCCCATGAAACCTGATGCACAGGGTTCGTGAATGAGCCCTCAGACTATCAACTGGTCTACCTTTTGGTCAACCTTCGGCTTCCCAGGGCTTCCTATGGCCCCTAGTTGAGCCTATTCAGCGGGTGGGGCATATGGACACCGGGGTACCCCGGGGTAGCGTTAGGGTGCTTAACGCACATTGGCAGGTTTCTTCGTGCACAAGTAGGAGCCTATGGTAATAGTCGGGAGCCCTTACTTCCTGTTTAGCAGGTAAAAGGGCTTAGGTTTCATAGGGTCTCACTAATAACAGGAATGCCTTGTAGCTATCTGCTCAAAGCTGAAGGGTCTTTGATTTCCCCAGCACCTTACTTCCTGTTTAGCAGAAAGGATCATTAGTTTCCCTAGGTCATCTCTGCTCCATCTTATTGGTTCTGCTAAGTAGAGGCCCTTCAATTTCCAAGGTATTTTCCCTGCTAGAAAGAGAAAATTGAATTAAGTGGGGACCCTTGTCCATAAGTCTTATAGGCAAGAACCCCCTGTTAATGGTAGTGTTTAGCTAAGGATTACCAAGGAGTGGGATAAGGGAATAATGACGGCTACCTTTCAATATGTAGATGGTGTCTGTGGGTCTGGGAAAACCTATACGGCTATTGGCAAGATGGCGTTCCTAGTCAAGTCTGGCAGCTCTGCTATCTATGTTACAAATACGAAGGCTCTTCTAAAGCAAACAGAGACACAGCTAGAGGCTTTGAAGGTAGCCACGGTTCTGACTATTGCTGATTGCCCTGCTGACCCAAATTACCAGAGTATTATTCAGAAGATCACATCCACACTCAGTGAATCACGGACATATCCCTGTGTTTTCCTATGTACCACGGAGTCTTTGATTCGATCTGCTTCACAGCTAGAGCAACACGCCAAGCTCCCACTTTACATCGACGAAGGGTTCAGGATTTCTGACGCAGGAGAAATTAACTGCAATACCGAGCAGGAAGCTCAAGGCATAGCGTTCAAGATAAGGCAATCAGATATAAAGCCTTCAGGTTATGTTGACCACAACGACTATAAGCTTCCAGTAGATCAAACAAAGCTTCTGCAATACTTGTCGAATCCATTGACGACAGTTCAAGTTACAGTAGCGAAATCAAAGTTCCAATGGATCTCATCATTAGATGTAAGAGCTTTTTCCAGCAAGTTTTCAAGTGTCACTCTGCTTGCAGCCTGTCACGAGGATACTCTCCAGTATCACGCGATTAAGTCCAGCGGCTGCTCACAAGTGAAGCTAGACTGGGGACTCAAGACAAGTCATTACACGAGTGGTTCAGTAGAAGTACTGTGGGTGCTTGAAGATGCTGAATGGCGAACAACAAAAGTTAAAGCTAATCGTGGCAAGTCCGAAGAGGGGTATGATGAAATAGAGCGTTTGGTAATTCACTTTGAATGGAGGTGCCTCCAAGCCGACAAAGACCTTGGTGATGCTGTTGTTGTAACACCTGAGTTTACCAACGTTAAGCAAGTAGCTGGAATGGGAGAGCATTTGCCTGTTCAGGCTCATGGAATGAACAACTATACGCACCTGCATAACCATATTGACCTCCACACCCAGATGCCTATGCCTTTTCTTTCGAATTTCTACAAAGATCAATACGGGATGAGCGAAGAGGAGATACGAAGATCTTGTTATCACTATGATCGTTACCAAGCAGCTTTAAGGGTTTCTCTTCGAATCAGTGACGATAAGTCGCACGTATTTTGTTTTGGTGATAAACCAACAGCTCAGTATTTTGTCTCTAAACTTGACCCAAGAGTGAATGTATCAACGGATATGTTATGGAACAAGTTATCTTGGGACACTAGTGGTAGGGCCACATACAGTAATAGAGTTAGCGAAAATACAACCGAGCAAAAGAATAGGTCTGCTGATAGGAAAAGACTGCGCAAGGCGAATCCTTCACTGGCCACTGAGGTCGAGGATCGGCTCCTCAATTATTTCAGAGATCAAAGGCGAACATGGATAGCTAATGGTATTAGCTCAAACATCACAATTAAGATTATTAGAGAACAAATTAGAACTGAGCTTGAAGAGACTCCATAAAAATTAATATGTAAGATATTTGATACAATTTTATTGGGGCTCAATTGAAACCAAGAGGATATAGTCATGAGAAAAACACTACTAATTTTTCTATTGTTAACCGCTGCCGCCGCGAGTGCCGCCTCGCCTTTTTGTGATGGCTTCGCCCAAGGCTTTAAAAGCATTAAGGGCAATATGGCAATGGTCCCTATGTGTCCGCTGGAGCCACTTACGCCGCTCGGAAAAACACCATTCCAGATGGGCATCCTGGCAGGTATTCGAGCCGCTCAGCGCTAATTTATTAACTAAGGAAAAAAACCATGAAAAGAATGCTAGTTGGAATCACCCTGACAGCAATTGTATCGTCGTCTTTTGCTCTCGGCAAAAAAAAAGAAACCGATATGGACTGGATTTGTATGAGTGATGACGACGCCAGGAGTGTTTATGTCAAATATCCGCTGCGGGGCGCTGCCCAGGTTCAAATAGGAGCGAAAAATCTTACACTCGCTACAGCCGACGTTGGCGAAACAGATGACGGCCGGGACAGAGTTCGCTTCGATTTTAACGGCGTAAAGGAGGCATTTGTTATCATTACAGGGGGCAGAAAAGAGTCCGCTTGGACCAATGCATACCGTGCGGGCTATTATGATTTTTCAGATAATGGCGGCGCGGTTAAGGATGCAGTTCAATTCATCTGTTTCAGCGCAATAGAAAAATAATGTTTACTCAGGAAAAGGAGAAAATGACGGATAAATCAGATGATTTTGATTTTAACAAAATGTTTAAAGGTTTAGCGGTTGCGGGCACGGCTTTATTAATACTGCACGGCATACGTGAGGGGGCAGTGGCGGAACTATTCCCACCACTAGCTTATGGTAGCTGTGTGGAGAGTATTGCGCCGCGGTTGTTGAAAGAGATGAACCAAAAGGGAGAAACTTTTACGAGCATTAAAGTCATCGATATTGTTAGCGTTGATAAAAACGTTAATGTGAAGTTTGCATCGGTCTTAACCAAACTTGGTTTCATCATGGATAGCGGTCAGATCATTGTCCAGGACATGCCGCTGCAATGTTATTACGATGCGGCTGACATTCCGCAATAAAAAAGATTCGTCTAATGCACGGCAGCTTACTCAGATTAACTAGTCGCCCAGAGTGTTTAACTTTGAAATCCATGTCAACTTATAAATAAGTGAGCAAGCTATAGAGACAATAGAAAACGGGCAGTCGCTTTCGGGGTAAATCACAGGAGCACAGAATATCTTTTTCCTGCCTTACAAGATCAATGTCGAATTCAGGCAGTTCCCAATAGTCACCTGGGTCATTTTCCTGCTTTGCATATTCATGTATTGGCAACAAGTAAAATCAGAGAATCGCTACGATACAGCGATCGAGACCTTCTGCTTAAAAGGGCTAAATCAAGAAACAGTTGCTATCCTGGAATCAATGCATACAAAAGGTACGTATAGTTCATGTGGATACTTTTTCTACGACGTACGAAAATCCGAACAACCAGATGTAAAACTATTGGAAACCGCTAGAAGTAGTGAGCGCATAAACAAAACCATAAGTAGGGAGGATGAA
>CAJWBQ010000030.1 GCA_913020115.1 uncultured Cellvibrionales bacterium | reverse complement strand
TGAGGCCACTGGTCGCTCACCAACCATGAGGTTAAGAGTAAGGATTCCAAGGTATCGGGATCGTCGGCTAAATTGATATAGCCTTGCTGAATCATTGCTTCAAAAAAGATCTTAACTTCCTTTACCCGCTTACTCCTATTATCAAAAAATAGAACTTTTAAGCGAGCGTCGTTTTGCAGCAGTGAATTCAGTTCTAGATAAAAAAAACGGTATTGCCAGATGAGCTTCATTTGTCGGTCAAACATGGCGTGCATGTATTCCATGGTGGGATGAAGATGGTCATCGCTCCAATTCTGTTCCATTTCACGGTCTATTTGCTGAAAAATGGTTTGAATAATCTCTTCTTTAGTTCGGAAGTGATAGTGCAGATTACCTCGACTAACGCCGCACTCGTCTGCAATACGATTCGTAGAGATGGCTTTGGTACCCAAGTCATTAAATAACACCAGGGCAGTGTTGATGATTCGGTCTTGAGTTTCTCTGGTTGCCATAGCTGTACTCGGGCTTATTATAATAGGGGGCCGTTCGGGCGCTGCTGATAGTAGCTGATTGTAGCATTTTTTTGGGGTTTTTTGTACTGTGCGATTTAGGGCGCATTCCCTAAAATTTGCGGCGAATAATTGAGCGTAAATCGATAAAATGGCGTGATTACACTGATGATAAATAATTCTGCCTAGGAGTAATGGCGTGGAAGAGCTGCCCAAAGTCGCAAGATACAAACCCTATTATCACGAGTTGGAGAAAGGTAAACGTTACCGCTGGTGCAGTTGCGGCCTCAGTAAAAAACAACCCTTTTGTGATGGTTCTCATAAAGGCACCGATTTTCTGCCTGTTGTTTATGAAGCAGTAGAAGAAGGTGAGGAGGTGCTGTTTTGTGGTTGTAAACACAGCGCCGACCAGCCTTTTTGTGACGGCGCCCATAATGACTTACAGGACGTTTATGAAGAGGACGACCCGAACAGTGAGGCGAACCTTCTAATCCCTGTGGTTGCTGCAGATGCCCAAGGTCGAGCGGTTTTGGATGGTGGCTGTTGCGTTATTCAGGTGAGTCGAATCGCGAAGCGTGAAGAGGGCGTGATGAAGTTGGGCGAGTTGATATCTCGTGCTAGCGGGGCTCAGCATCAGTCACAGTTTTATGCGGAAGTAGCTAAGGGGCAGTCGCCAATACTGAGTTTCGGCGATTCAGACGTAATTATCTTTGTTGCGCAGGGCAATGGTGAGCTGTCGATATCTGGGCGACCTTTTGCTGTCAATCCAGAGCAGGGGGTGTATATACGGCCACAGGAAGCCTTTAGCCTGCACAACCCCCATGATGAGCCAATGCATCTATACATTTCAGTGTGTCCACTCGATGTTGCTCCGAAGTACCTTGCAGAAATGCCGGGTAATTTTAATGATGATTTCCCCGAGAGAACCATTGGCATCGATCCTGATAAGCGGCAAACCATGTCGAATCGGTTCTTTCAAATGCTAGTGGATAAAACCATGGGTTCTAAGGTTGTTACACAGTTTATTGGTGATATTCCCAAGTCAAAAGCGGCTATGCACCGACATCTCTATGAAGAATCAATAGTAGTGTTGAAGGGGGAGGGTTATATGTGGACTGAAAATTTAAAAACTAAAGTGACACCGGGTGATGTTATTTTCTTACCTAGAAAACAGATTCACTCGCTGGAGTGCACCAGTGCAGATGGCATGATGCTAGTTGGGGTGATTTATCCAGGAGACAATCCTTCAATAAATTATTGATGGTGTTGATGCCTGACGTCGAAAATTTACGTAGCAGTCTATCATCTAGCTCAGGGATGAGTGAGGGTAGGCCGCTTGTACGTAAAATCCGTTTGAGCACTTTAACAAGCTAAGTATTTTTATTTGGTTTTGTGCGATTTTTAGAATTTTTAGTGGTGATGACCGTGCCTAACAGCAGCGCATGAACGCTGATGTAGGCAAAGTGTTATAAAGGGGTGTTTGAAATGGAAACATTCGAACCTAAACGAGCAGATCTTTATACTTCGTCATAGCATTCAGTAAATACTCAATGTCTTCCATATTGTTATAGATGTGTGGTGATACTCGTAAATTGCCATCGCGGCAAGAAGTACCAATATTTTCGCTCATTAAGGCGGCAACAAGTTTGTCCATATCTGTTGACTTAATAGCGATCATTGCGCCATGTTTGTCGGCGTCAAGGTGGGTTGAAATTTTGAACCCCCGTTGTAATGCACCTTCTTTTAACGCGCCGGTTAGCTCTCTGACGTGAGCTTCAATAGTGTCTAGGCCAATTGATTGAATGAGCTTGATACCTGCTATTGCGGCGTATAGATTAGGGATGTTGGGCGTTCCCGCCTCAAAGCGTCTGGCATCTAAGGCGGGTTCATTTTGGTAGATGTTCATGGCGTGAACATCGGACTGGGCAAACCATCCGCTGCTGGTCGGTATCTTAGCGGAAGATTGATCGTCTTTAACGTACATAAACCCTGTGCCACTAGAGCCTAAAAGGTATTTTTGCAAGCCTCCGACTAGAAAGTCGGGTGCCAGTGCACTGGCATCGATCGCACAAGTGCCAACAGCTTGATAGCTGTCCAGCAATACCATGGCGCCTCTACTGTGGGCTAAATCGATAATCGGTTTAACATCCAGTTTGGCACCATTTCGATAACAAACATGGGGGATCGACACCAGTTTGGTGCGCTCATCTATTGCTTCTATAAAATTCTCAAACGGAATCGTATTGCCATCTGGTGACTGCTTTACATGAATAACTTCCGCGCCGCGAGATTCTTGCGCATGCCATATTTGTGCCGTGGAAGGAAAATCAAAATCGGTCGCAACAATTCGATTGCGTTCACCGCTAAAATCCATTGTGCCGGCTATTCCGTTGACGGCAGCGCTTACCGAGGAGGTTACGGCTATTCTATCCACTGGACTGTTTAAAAGTCCTGCAATCAGCGAGCGTGCTTCCTCGAGCTGCTCAACCCAATATCCCCAGGGAGCACCATAGCGATCTCTATCATTCAAGTAATCTTCATAGGCCTTGCGAACACCAAGGGACAACGCACCGTGAGAGCAACTATTAATATGCCTAAAGTGTTGGAAGATAGGAAATTGTTCACGAATATTCATAAAGGTCTCATATAGTTCAATTTTAAGGTGCTTTGTTGCGCTTTTATTTCGCCTCTCGCGAGGGTGTGTCTCAGGGTGAAAAATCGCAGAATTGACTATCTTTGTAAAGTTTAATAATAGGTTAAGAGCCCTATAATAACTTGTAGCTAAGGTGGTTTTGGCACTTGTGGATAAGGAGGTATTGGCATTCTTGGCCGCGCTGATTTTTTCCTAATCTGGGTATATACATAACCACGGCTTGTTCAACTAATCTTCGTTGCGATGTTGCTGTATATTTGATTTATACTAGATGTTTGCGCTGGGTAAAAATTCGGGGACACTGAGGGAGATTGGTATCAGATAAGCTTATTTGGTATTGCGGTCTCGATGGGAGAGGTTCCCTATTAAATGCTAGTCCAGAAATGATAAAATGGCTTATGCTGTTGTGGGAGTGTTTGTTTTAAGTAGGACTGTTCCTTAACTAAGTGGAACCGAGGCTTGTCGTGTATTGCGTTGTTTTTCCCGCTCAGGTAATTTTTACCTTATGATAAATACATCAAATTAAAACGGCCTACCATTATGAGTAAACAATATGTAATTTCTGACTTGGCCGCTCCCATAGATGCGCTTTATTCTGACGGCTTTTTTCCGTCGCTGGTTAATCTATTGGACAGAGATGGAGCTTTCACTGACCCTCTAATAATCTTATATTCTAGTTCGAAACCGCCACAAATTCTTTTTCACCGCTACGATAAAGCGGACTACAAGCGGCACATTAAAGCTTATGTTGAAACGGGAATATATTGCTTAGACCCATTTTTTCAGGCGAGCTTCATCGGTGGCAGGGAAGGTTTGGTCTCACTGGATGACGTGGCTCCCGATCATTTCCGCGACACAGAATTTTATCTTAAATACTATGAAAGCTTGAAACTGGAAGGCGAATTAACGCTGATGGTATCGCTCAGCCCTCGCGCCTGCCTGCATTTGTCCCTGGCGCCAAAGAACCAAAAAAAATTTCCCCAAGCTCACAGTATTCTAAGAAATCTACAATCTGTCCTTAGCCCGCTGCTAAAACAGCAGGGAAACTATTTATTGCAGAAAGAACCCAAACAAGCCCTGTATCATGGTATTCAGCAGGCCATGCTGCACTTTGGTAAAAGCCTGTTAACGGCCCGAGAGCAAGAAGTTGTGCAGTTAATTTTACAAGGGCATTCCAGTCAAAGTGTGGCGAATAGATTGAATGTTGCTATTTCAACCGTGAAAACTCACCGCAAAAGCGCCTACCAAAAATTGGATATCAGCACCCAATCTGAGCTGTTTTACCTATTTTTAGATTCTGTTTCACTGTATGAAGCGTCGACAGAAAACGATCCACTCCTACAGTACCAACCCCCCCAAGCTTAATCTTTATCCTCCTTAAGGAGGATGTCGCTCAAATTATCTTCGCCATACACTGGGCTCTCGCTATTTTTGAATGAGAGTATTGATATGAGCCGACCGACAGATTTTGCTATTACACGTGAGACATTGATGGGCACGGATATAGAGCCCACCTATGCCGGTGTTTTAAGCTTTATGCGGAGAAAATACAGCCGAGATTTAGAGGGCGTCGATGTCGCCGTTACCGGGATACCCTTTGATCTAGCGGTCTCGAATCGCGCGGGCGCGCGTATGGGCCCCAGGGCCATTCGTGCGGCCTCGTCGAATCTTGCTTGGGGCACCGTAAGTCACTGGGGTTTCGACCCTTTTGAGCAACTGGCTGTAGTGGACTATGGCGATTGTGGTTTTGACAGCAGTTCTCCTAGTGAGGTGCCGAGTGTAATTGAAGCACATATTGAAAAGATCATAGAGCAAGACGTGGCAACCCTCGCCCTTGGAGGGGATCACTTCATCACTTATCCGGCCATAAAAGCCTACGCAAAAAAATACGGGCCCCTTTCTTTGATACATTTCGACGCACATTATGATACTTGGAATGACAGTAGAGGTACGATCGATCACGGAACAATGTTCTATCACGCCGTGCAAGAGGGCCTGATTGACCCAAGCCGTTCTATTCAGATAGGTATGAGAACCGCCATTGACGACACCATTGGCTTTCAAGTTTTGGATGCTCACTGGGTGCACTCCAATGGTATAGAGGCTGTGGTAGAAGCCATTAAATCTCGTGTTGGAGACCAGCCGAGTTACCTAACGTTTGATATAGATTGTTTAGACCCCAGTGTTGCCCCAGGGACCGGCACGCCCGTTGTGGGCGGTTTAAGCAGCTATCAAGCACAGCGAATTTTGCGAGGCCTGGAAGGTATTAACTTGGTTGGCATGGACCAGGTTGAAGTAGCTCCCGCCTATGACCACGCTGAAATCACGGCCTTAGCTGGTGCCAGCCTGGCACTGGATATGCTGTGTTTGTTTGCGAGCAATAAAAAGAGAAAAAGTGGCTTGCCAACACCTTAGGAAAGCACTCGACTACCTACATAGTGTTATTCCCCCCAGACCTCAAGCAACAGTACTCTACTGCGACGATGCCCGTATTGGATATCGTCTGCACATGCAAATTTGAAGTATCAATAGAATACTCACTCCCAGGAGAGTCATAATGATGAACACTAGAACCTTTCAGAAACAGTTCCTAGTTGCCTCCATCGGTGTCGCAACGCTTGCTTCGGTTAATGTCGCCTTTGCTCAATACCAGTTAGAAGAAGTGGTGGTAACCGCGCAAAAACGAGCCCAGAGCGTAAACGATATCGGTGTGTCTGCCTCCGCGTTTGGTGGTGAAGACATTAAAAACCTAAACATGGAAAGCGCGGTTGATTTGGGTGCTCATACACCAGGGTTGTCCACCGCCAACGCCACCTCGGGCGGAACCCCTATTTTCGCTATTCGCGGTATTGGCCTGGACGATTTCAGTCCCAACAATAACAGTGGTGTGGGTGTATACACTGATGAGGTCTTCGCCAGTGCACCAGCCCTTCTTGGCGGCCAGTTGTTTGACCTTGAGCGTGTGGAGGTACTTAAAGGACCGCAGGGCACACTTTATGGGAAAAACACCACAGGTGGAGCGATCAATTTTATCAGCAATAAACCCACGGATGAATTTGAAGCTTATCTCGAGGCCGATTACAGTCGCTGGAATACCGTTGAAATCACCAGCGCCCTTAGCGGGGCCTTGAGCGACACTGTTCGTGGCCGTGTGGCCGTCAACTATGTTGAGCAGGGCGAGGGTTGGCAGAAAGACATCAACACCGGTAAAGAATTTGGTAAAGCCGACAGCAAAGCCATTCGCGGCCTATTGGATTTTGATTTTTCAGATACTACAACAGGCCTGCTGAAAGTCTATTACAGCAAAGACGACTCAACACCACTGTCTCCCGATGCGGAGCAACACGAGTTGTGGGGTTATCCGGAGCTCAACAGCCCAAAAGACCCCAGTAAAGTTACCGTAGGCGATTTGGATGTGAGCCGAGACGAAGAAGGTTACGGAGTTGCCTTAACGCTGAACACAGACTTTGACCTCTTCACTTTGACCTCCATTACTGCCTGGGACACCTATGACCAAGCTGTGGTGGACAATTATGGTGGCACCAGCGAGCGAATTACCGACTTCATTCAAGACAATAAGATTGACCAAGTTTCCCAAGAGCTGCGCCTGACAGGCAATACTGAAGGGGCTTTCAGTTGGATTCTAGGTTTCAATTATTCTCAGGAAACTGTTGATGCCTATGGAATATTTGACGACTCTTTTGTGGCCTATGAAACCTTCGGTGATGTAGGGACTGATTTAATCATCGCTGACTATGAGCAGGAAACCGAGTCTTTTGGTGTTTATCTACACACAGAAACCGAATTGAATGAAGAGCTTAAGTTAACCGTAGGCTTGCGTTACTCAAAAGACGAACGTGCCTTTGACGGAATCGATTCGAATACAGATCTCGAAGGTTCGTTTAACGACATATTGAATGATCTAGACGAAACACACACAGAAGATGATGTTACCGGTAAAATCGGCCTCGACTGGATACCCAACAACGACTGGTTATTTTATGCCAACGTTGCCACTAGCTATAAGAGTGGTTTGTTTTACGGAGCGCCGGTACTAGACCCTGATCCTGGTGTTGCTTGGGGGTATGTTTCTCCAGAAGAAATAACCAGTTATGAAATGGGCTTCAAGGCCACATTGCTAGACAGCACCTTGCAGATTAATGGTGCACTTTTCTTCATGGATTATAAAAACCGCCAGTCATTGATTACCTATCTTGAAGATGATTTTAGTGTTTTTCTCGGTTTAGATGTTTACGATACCACGATGATTGGTATTCCAGAGTCTGAAACCGAGGGCGCAGAATTAGACATTCACTGGTTGCCCATGGAGGGTCTGGATATTCGTTTGGGTGCCGCCTACTTGAATAGTAAAGTGACTAAGGCGCCTACCACCGCCGATATGCGAGGCATATCCGATGACTCCAGCTTGCCTTCTAACGTCGATCACATTGCCAACGACATCAATGAAGGCCAGGTTTTGGCGCAGTCTCCAGAATGGAGCTACAACGGCCTTGTGGCTTATGAGTGGGGAATGGGTGACAAGTTGATTGCCCGAGCTCAGCTCAGTGCCAGTTGGACCGATGAACAGTTCGCGGCGCTGGGTGACCCCAATACGGGTTATGGTCCTGTAGGCAGTGTTGATACTGTGCTAACCATTCGCGATGCAGCCGACGTTTGGTCTGTCTCAGTCTGGGGCAAGAACCTTGAAGATAATGACGCAGAAACTTATGCATTTACCGGTTTTGCGGGTCGTGTAGTTTACCGTCAAATGAAGACCAGCTACGGCATGAGTTTGAACTATAACTTCTAGAGAAGTGTTAGCCCCGCTTTTAAGAAGAGGCGCATAAAAAAGCCCCCGCATTCTAAGTTAGAGTACGGGGGCTTTTTCTTTCCTTTCGCGACTAATCTGCGCGAATGATCTATCTCCTAATCATCTTAATCGGCAACATCGGGCGCAATTTTTTTCAGCTTGGCATATACCACACAGTAAATTATGAAGGCACCAACGGAACCCGCCGCACCTAACATCATCACCGATCCATAGCCTGCATTCTGAGCCAGCATATACCCAGCAATAGAAGGGGCCGCTGTTTGGGCTAGGCCTTGGGCACCGGGAATTAACGCGGCATAGCGCCCGCTGGGATCTAGATTACTGATGGTGCCCAGTTGGAAAATATCGACGAAGAGCCACATAAGATTGAAAGCAAAATTGCCAATAATAAATACAATCGGATTGATACCCATTGCCAATAAAGACAATGCGCCGGTCATGCAAGTTAACGCGGCCAATAGTGGTTTGGATTGTCCTGCGCGCCTACTCAACCAAGTTGCAACAACACAGCCCAAAAGAGTAAAGAGTGTACCTGCGGTTAAGGTATTGGTAATAAATTCATCACTTAAGCCGGCGTCGACACCCGCGCGCTCAATGTAGGCCCAAAATGAACCGATCGTTATGTAAAAGCTGCACACTGCGGCCAGACAGAGTTTTGGCAAATAAGAGGGTATTTTTATGGAAGAGCTAGGTGACGCTTCCGCACTCACGCTACTAGACTCTTCTTTGAAACTCGGTAATTTTGGTATAGCAAGCAGGCACAGGCTGAACGCCAGGCAGAAAGTATAATAGATCCCGTTGATACCCCAAGCATCTGACAAGATAGGGAAGGTATAAAGCTCAATGGCATTGATGGCGACCAGCGCAAACATCAAAATACTGAAGTTCCGGGCGGTGTGATGGGTGCCCGCCAAACACCCCACACCGAGCGAGTAACAAATTCCCCCGCCAATGCCGGCAATGACACGAGTGTAAAACAAGGTATTGAAATCGTGAAACTGGGCGGACAACAAGTTGGCGATGATAGCGATGGCAATGCCCGCCAAAGCCAGATGACGTCGATTGACTCGAGTTATCACCATCGATGTCATGATAGAGGCCAGAAACATGCCGCCTAAGTCAGCGGAAGCTAGCCAGCCAAGCTGCTGCTCACTAAAATCCAAGTTGTCGGCTAGGGCGCCCACCAACATTGGCATGCCTATGACCACGGCATTGCCGACAAAGCTGATGATGATTGCGGCCGCGATCGCCATGGGGGTGTCAAAGGCACTGAGTTTTATCAGTGGGTCTGCATGTGGAAGAGCTTGCTCGATGCTACTAATTGTCATTGTTCACCTGGCTATGTTCAATCAGGCTCCAGAGAGTTGCGTCTGGAGCGATATGTAGGAGAATAGCCAATGGCTATCTGCGAGTCTAAGATATGAACCCATAAGGCTAAAACCCTTTTAAAAAGCGAGCTATAACCCTATTGTGGTAGTGATCTTCGCCGGGTATGTATTCGCCTAGCGCATTCTGGCACTATGAGGTTTATCCAACAGACGGTATAGACACGGTGCTTATTCCCGATAGCAATACAGAAGTCCTCTTTGCCGCTATGGCGGATGCTACCCGCTGTCTTGGTGGCGACCTTTTCAGCGCCGCCTTGATAAAGATGATTCGAACTCAGGTCCCCGTTGACAGTATGGCCGCGGTTGGCTTTCCAGAGCAGGCTCGCCCGCTGTTTTTGAGTGAGGAAACACGCCAAGATGTGTTTACCAAAGAAGGTGACCTGGCCAACTATGTTGGTGGAGCCTATTTATTAGACCCCTTTTATCGCGCCACACTAGAGCAGGCACCTTCAGGGTTCTATCGCTTAAAGGATATTGCGCCGGATAATTTTTACGACAGTGAGTACTTTCGTCAATACTATCAGTTTTCCAATTTGACCGATGAAGTGGGTTATTTATTGGCGAGAGAGGGAGGCGCTTATTTGCATTTATCTCTGGCGAGGATTGAGCCCTACACGTCAGATGAGTTGAAACTGCTTGAATGGATGACGCCTTGGTTGCTGGTGATGGTAGAGAGGCAGTGGCAAAACTCCTTGAGTCGACCTGAGTTGAGTTCGCTAGAAGTGACCATGCACGGCCAACTCAGCAAGGCCTTTGAAAATTTTGGTCGTTCCGTGTTAACAGACCGAGAGTGCGAGGTCGCTCATTTAATACTTCACGGTCACTCCACCAAATCTATGGCGAGTAAGTTGGACATCTCCGTGGAGACTATCAAAGTGCATCGGCGAAACCTTTACTCCAAACTCGATATATCTTCACAGCCAGAGTTATTTTCCCTGTTTCTGAGCTCCTTGTCTCTGGTGGAGGCAATGTCAGAGTCAGACCCCTTAGTTGCCTACCATTCTATCGGTCGCGGGCCTCAATAAAATACGTGCAACATTCCATTAATTTTCAAGTAGCCGTGTCGAAGAGGCCACGCATCACCCAATAGAGGTATGGCGACAAATTGGTAAGACTCATACCCTGTAGGCCTAAGTGATCACAAGGGGCCTAAAGGTCGCCCCATGAGAGACAAGAGGAACTAGGCATGAGTGAATTCGATCAATACGATACCAAAGCCATTATCGAAAAGGATAAAGCGCATCATCTACACCCCTGGCAAATTTTTGATGTTTTCCGTGATGAAGGCGCTCTGGCCATTGCCAAAGGGGAAGGCTGTTATATTTACGATACGGACGGCGGCAAATATTTTGATGCCGTGGGTGGCCTGTGGTGTAACAACATAGGCCTTGGTCGCAGAGAGATGGCAGAGGCCATTGCCGAGCAAGCCTACAAAATGTCATACGCCAGCCCCTTTGTTGATTTAACCAACGTGCCAGCGGCAGAGCTGGCCGAAAAACTGGCTCAGTTAGCCCCCAAAACTTTAAACCATGTATTTTTTACCTGTGGCGGATCAACGGCTGTAGATACTGCTTTTCGGATGATTCACTACTATCAGAATTGTCGTGGTAAACATGAGAAGAAACACATAATTTCTCGTAAAAATTCCTATCACGGTACTACCTTTGCCTCTATGTCTATCGGTGGCAAACCGGGTGATCATCCGCCAGAGTTCGATTTCATCAGCGATATTATTCACCACCTTTCCTACCCAAATTATTACCGTTGCGCGGCAGTGGGTATGAGTGAGGGTGAGTTTGTAGACTCGCTTGTACAGGAATTTGAAGACAAGATTTTAGACCTAGGGGGCGCCGATAAAGTGGCGGCGTTTTTCGCCGAACCCATTATGGGGGCAGGCGGTGTGATCGTTGCGCCAGACGGTTATCTGAAGCGCATGTACGATGTGTGCAAGAAAAACGACATTCTCTATGTTTCTGACGAGGTGGTTACGGCCTTCGGTCGTCTGGGGCACTGGTTTGCCTCTGAAGATGAATTTGGCATTATGCCCGATATGATTACTTCCGCAAAAGGCTTAACCTCAGGGTATCAACCTCTAGGTGCTTTATTGTTTTCTGATGATATTTGGGATGTGCTGAACGAGCGGGATTCTGGGCGCTGCTTTGCCCATGGGTTTACCTACTCTGGTCACCCAGTTGCCTGTGCCGCGGCACTAAAAAATATCGAGATCATGGAGAAAGAAAAACTGCTGGAAAATGTTAAGGAGGTTGGTCCTTACTTCGAGCAGCAGTTGAAAACACTTGAGGACTTGCCCATTGTGGGGCAGGTGCGCGGTCGAAAATTTATGGCTTGTGTTGAATATGTTGCAGATAAAACTAGCAAAGAATTATTCCCGGAAGAGTTAGATATTGGTAAACGTATTTCCAATCACGCCGACAAATTAGGTTTAATTTGTCGGGCCATTGTGCATCTCAACGTAATGTCACCGCCGCTTATTATGACTCGTGATGACGTTGACTTTATTGTCAGCACACTGCGCAAAAGTATTGAGCTGACCATTGTTGAGCTGAAGAGCGAAGGCAGCTTCTAGGGCGCATCAGCCTTTAGATTTCGAGGAAAATAGATATGAGTAACGAAGACTACAATCAACCACTAGGTGGTAATGATATGCCACGCTTCGCTGGGCCAGGCACTATGTTCCGCTTGCCTTCACAGCAGGGTGCGGAAGGCTTGGATATTGCCATTGTTGGCGTGCCTTTGGATATTGGTACCAGTTTGCGTCCCGGTGCGCGCTTCGGGCCGCGGGAAATTCGCGCTGAGTCAGTGATGACTCGCCCATACGGAATGCATACACGTGCCGCACCTTTTGATTCGTTTCAAATCGCCGATGTTGGCGATGTTGCACTTAATACCTTCAATTTAATGGACTCAGTAAAAATCATTGAAGAGTATTATCATGGTCTATTAGAACACGATGTTAAAACCGTCACTTTGGGAGGTGATCATACAATTGCTTTACCCATTTTACGTGCCGTGGCGAAGAAGCACGGCCCTGTAGCATTGGTGCACGTCGATGCTCACGCTGATACTAACGACCATATGTTTGGGGAACCCATTGCTCATGGCACCATCTTCCGGCGCGCAATTGAAGAGGGCTTAGTCGACGGCAATAAAATGGTTCAAATCGGTTTGCGGACCACGGGTTATTCGGCCGATGATTTTGATTGGGCGCGAGAGCAAGGAGCCCGTGTTGTCACGGCCGAAGACTGTTGGTATAAGTCCTTAGGGCCCTTGATGGCAGAAGTTAGACAGCAGATTGGCAGTGAAACCCCTGTCTATTTAAGCTTTGATATTGACGGCATAGACCCAGCATTTGCGCCGGGCACAGGCACCCCGGAGCCTGGCGGGCTCACCAATACACAGGCCATTGAAATAATCCGTGGCTGTCATGGCTTAAATTTGGTGGGCTGTGATTTGGTGGAAGTTTCGCCCCAGTATGATACCAGTGGCAATACGGCCCTGCTGGCCGCAAATTTAGTCTTTGAAATGCTTTGCTCTATGCCTGGCTGTGACCGGCGAGCTTAACTGGCACTGCCCATATTTTAAAATTGTAGCTTGTCGTGGAGAGCTTCCAAATGAACACCGATTCAATTGCACGTGCCGCACTGGCCAAGGTTAAGTATGCCCCATTTTGGCTTGATGCCGAGGGTAAGCCCTCTGACCAAGCCGCCTTGTCCGATCACATCACTTGCGACCTACTCATTGTGGGTGCCGGGTTTACCGGTTTGTGGGCGGCGATTCAAGCCAAAGAAGATCAACCAGAGCGCGACATTGTTATTATTGAAGCGAACACCGTGGCAATTGGAGCCTCGGGCCGGCCCGCGGCTATTCTCTCTACATCGGTTATGCATGGAATGGAAAATGCTCAGTCTCTGTTTCCCGATGATATGCTTGCCTTGGAAGATTTAGGCAAGGAAAATATGGACGCCTTCAAAGAAACCATTGAGCGTCATAACATTGATTGTGACTTGGAGTGGGGCGGAGAGCTGACGGTGGCGGTTGGTGACGAAGGTCTCCCAGACATCGAATCGGAATATGAGCTGTACAAAAAATACGGTCACGATGCGCACCTTCTAGATAAGGACGCGATTCAAAACGAAGTGCATTCCCCACTCTTTCATGGCGGCCTTTGGTCGAAAAAACGCAGCGGTACGGTTCATCCCGCCAAATTGGCCTGGGGTTTAAAGCGAGTTGCACTGGAACTGGGTGTTAAAATTTTCGAACACACGCCTATGCAGCGCAATAGAAAAACCAAGATGGGCGTAGAGATAATGACGCCCAATGGTTCGGTAACGGCGCCGAAAGTGCTGTTGGCGCTTAATGCTTTTGGCGCTCAACACAAAAAGATTTATCAACGGGTCTCTGCCATTCGCGACCGTATTCTGATGACAGAACCCTTAACTGAGGAGCAAATGGCGTCTATCGGTTGGGAGAATCGGCAGGGCATTTACGACACGCGCACGCAACTGAACTATATGCGTTTAACCGCCGACAATAGGGTATTGTTTGGCGGCCGATTGGCTTACTATTTTGGCAATAATACCGACCCTGTAGGCGACAAAAAAATCGACCCCTATTTGATGTTGGCCGATAACTTTTATCGCACCTTTCCTACGCTAAAGGATATTAATTTTTCCCATGCTTGGAGTGGGCCTATAGCATTAACCACTCGAATGGCCGTACATTATCAGCGCTTTCATCAAGGCGACATGATTTATGCGGGCGGATACTCGGGGTTCGGTGTTACAGCGACTCGCTTTGGTGCCCGTGTTGGGCTGGCCATACTGGATAAAAAAGACATTCCTGAAACCCGACTAGAATTTGCTAAAACGCTACCTAACTATATACCGCCAGAACCGTTTAGGTGGATAGGCACTCAAATAACTATGTATGTTCTGGATACGGTTGATGAGAAGGGCGGCTGGCGAAAACTTTGGTTAGCAATGGTTAAGAAAATGGGTTTTCCCGTTACGCAATAAATGAAAAATAGGCCTTACAGCTAGGCCTGCAGCCAAAAACGGCGAGAGAATTTTTATGAATAATACACCTTACATCAATGCTTGTTGGGTAAAACCCAGCTCAGAACAAACTCTGACATGTATTAATCCCGCGACAGAAGAAGTCATCGCTGAGATTCATACGGCAGGCCCCGTGGAAATTGATCAAGCGATAGCTGCCGCCAAAAACGCATTTGAATCCTGGGGAAAAACCACGGGCGCTGAGCGCGCGGTTTTTTTACGTGCCATTGCCGACGTTATGGAGCAAAGTAAACAAAAGCTCACGCAGCTTTCTTCGGCCAATAATGGCAAACCACTGGCGGAAGCCGAATTCGATTTAGACGATGCTATAGCAAGCTATCGGTATTATGCCGACAAGGCTATTGAACTCGACCAAAAACAAGAGAGCGATGTGCCCTTGGCAGCAGAGGGCGTTTCCAGTTATGTACGCTTCGAACCCGTGGGCATTGCAGCATTAATTGTACCTTGGAACTTTCCTCTGGTGACCTCTGCCTGGAAAATTGCTCCCGCTCTGGCGGCGGGGTGCTGCGTTGTTTTGAAACCAGCGGAGCCCACGGCTTTGATCGAGCTGGAATTGGGGCAGATTGCCGATCAGGTGAAACTGCCTGCGGGTGTGCTGAACATTGTGCCGGGTGTGGGTGCTCTCGTGGGAGACTATCTAACCCAGCATCCAGATATTGATAAAATTTCATTCACTGGCAGCAATCGAGTGGGTGAGATGGTGATGAGATCTGCTGCCCCTTTGAGTAAAAATGTCAGCCTTGAACTGGGAGGCAAATCTCCCATATTGGTCTTTGATGATGCCGATCTAGAGCAAGCTGTTGAGGCCGTGGTGGCAGGGATTTTCTTCAACTGTGGGCAGATGTGTTCGGCAACATCGAGGTTGATTGTGCAGCAGGGCATTGAACAGGAGTTCATGGCAAAGCTAAGGGCGGCGGTAGAACAAATTGTTATTGGCCCCGGCAATGATGACAGTACAAACATGGGGCCTGTGACAACTCAGGTGCAATACAATACAGTCATGCAGTACTTTGACCTGGCGAAAGAAGAATCACTAGATTTAGTGTGCGGCGGAACCCGTGCAGAGGGTTTTGATAAAGGCTTATTTATCGCTCCCACCATTTACCAAAATGTGCCCAGCGATAGCCGCTTATGGCGTGAGGAAATTTTTGGGCCGGTGCTGTGTGTTCAGAGCTTTGCGAGCGAAGAAGAGGCCATTGCTAAGGGCAACGACTCGGAATACGGTTTAGCGGCAACGGTTGTGAGCAGCGATAAGGCAAGACTGCGTCGCGTCAGCGCCGCACTCAAAGCCGGTCATATCTGGTGGAACATGCCACAAATTGTTCCAGTGGAAACCTCCTGGGGAGGTTTTAAACAAAGTGGCCTTGGTCGTGAGTTAGGCCCTTGGGGTCTAAGTGCTTATTTAGAAATTAAGCACATAGATTATGAAGCCTAAAGGGCTTCTATTTCGCCAAACGTTTTTGCAGCACGCGATCAATGCTGAAGCTACCCGCGCCGCGGAATACAAAGCCTAAGCTTATCACTAGTAAAGCCAGACCAAATTCGTATCCGTTGTTGCTCATGAAAAGGCCATTCTGCAAGTGAACTGTCGCAATCGCAACAGCCATGGTAGCGGCCAAGACGAGTGCAGCGGGGCGTACTAACAAGCCAACAATCAATAGCAAACCACCAAAGAATTCTGCGCTGCCGGCCAGTGTGGCCATTAACATGCCGGGTTCTAGTCCAATTGAAGTCATCCAGCCCGCGGTGCCTTCAAGGCCATATCCACCAAACCAGCCGAACAATTTCTGTGCGCCGTGTGCGGCAAAAACAAGGCCAATACCAAGGCGAGCAGGTACGGTGTCTAAGCCTTCAATGGTGTTAGTAACTCTTGCTAGTAGTGTGTTCATAGTCATGCTCCAAAGTGTGTGGGTGTGTTTGCTTGATTGATGTAGCTATTATATTGATGTGGAATTTTTTAATAATGGCCAAATTCTGTCTAGAATGTTCTGTTTTTCAGAACAATTGAGAGGCATCGTAGTTATAGTGCTTATGCAGGTATAAGGTTTTTTTGGATTGCCCCGCTCAAATAAATTAACGTGTTAACTACTTTGAAAGTGTCAGCCTATCGTTTAGAATGTTTTTTGATCGCCCAAATCCTATTTTTCTCAGAGTAACCCACAGTATGGCAAAGCCACTTCCCCGTTTACTTTCCGTTATTCGGACCCGACGGTTGACCCCCAATATGATTCGAATAACTCTTGGGGGTTCAAATCTGGCGGGTTTTCCGGCCGCTCAAGAAAGTGCTTACGTTAAGCTCATGTTTCCAGCCCCTGAAAGTAATGGCGGTATGGAGCTTAGCTCTGAGGCTTCCGTAGAGGAGCCTAAGCCAATTACTAGGTCCTACACTATCCGTTCCTTTGACGAGAGATTACTTGAAATGGAACTGGATTTTGTAGCCCATGGCGACAATGGTCCTGCTTCAGCCTGGGCTATAAATGCGAAGGTCGGTGACAAAATTTCAGTTGCAGGTCCAGGAGCGAAGAAAATGGCGGATATGTCAGCAGACTGGTTTTTTATCGCCGGCGACATGACCGCACTGCCCGCCATTAGCGTTAATCTCGAGCAAATGCCAAGCAATGCTAGAGGTTATGCGGTGTTGGAAATCATTCATGAGTCAGATAAACAAAACTTGCTGGCACCGGCGGGGCTTGAAATTCACTGGCTTATAAACCCGAAACCTGATCGCCCTAACAGTGTATTACTTGATGCGGTCAAGTCTCTGCCGTGGTTAGACGGCACGCCCAATGTATGGGCGGCCAGTGAATTCGAATCTATGCGCGCGATGCGGCGTTATTTTAAAGGGGAGCGCGGTGTTGGGCGAGGCGACATTTATGCCAGCAGTTATTGGAAAATGGGTGAAACAGATGAAGGTAACAAAGCGGCTAAGCGTAATGATACCGACTCTGACATTAACTAGCTTCGTGTTTTCTCCGGCGCAGCTAAGCAAGCTTGTCGTTATTTACTAGCTGGTGAGAGGCGATAAATTTGCGCCGACCTTTTTCGCCGGACTTCTCAAGGTAGGGCAGCAGCTTGGGAATAATCCAGGGAACCATGCCAATCAGGCGTGCGCTAATACTGTCGCTATAAGGAACAAAGGTTTCCAATCGACCAGTTTTTAAGGTTCGCATGAAACTCTTTCCTACGTCTGCGACGGTTTTTGGCTCGTGTAAAAAGTTTAGCGGGCTGCCGCCGTTTAGCGCTTCGTATCGCAGCATGGGGGTGTCGATAGCTCCCGGATAAATACCCGATACTTTTATTCCGTCTGGCAGTAGCTCCTGCTGTAAGGCAGATAGAAAACCCCGCAGGGCAAACTTAGTCGCGGAATAAACGCTGCTGCCGCGCATAGCAAAAATACCACCGATGGAAGAGGTGGCAATAATATGACCGCTCTTTTGTTGTTGCATGCCGGGGATGCAGGCTTGAATTAGGTGTAGGGTGCTGCGCAGGTTGATATCAATTTCTCGGTCTATAATCTCAGAGTTTCGCTCGGCAAACGAACCTATCTCCACCGTGCCTGCATTAATAAATGCAATGGCTAAGGCCGGGAGCTCATTTTTTAATTGCTTGGCGAGCCTCTCCACGTCTTCTTGTTGCGATAAATCGGCGACCGTAATGATGGGTGTACTTACTAGGCTCTCGGCCAAAACATTTAGTTTGCTCGGATTAGAGCCAGAAATAATCAAGGAGTAACCGGCTCGGTCCAATCGTTTGGCGACTTCCGCTCCAATCCCACTGCCGGCACCGGTAATAAAGGCGTATTTTTCGCTGCTTTGAGACGGGCTTGAACTGCTCATGAAGGAACCTCTGCTTAGGAAAGTGTGTTCGATATTATAATGTGACGGTTAGTCAGGTTAGGATATTAAGAGAATCAGACCTGTATCGTCAACAAACATTACTAAGCGTCAGGTTTGTTGGGTAAGTTGGGATCGGGTGGTAGAATGCTTTCCTACCTGAAAGCCCCTTGCAAAGAGACCGCGTAATGCCTCCCATCGATCGCCGAAACCCCCGACAGCAACGCAGCCTAGAAAGGGTTGATGCAATACTGAAATCGGCGGCCAGTTTGATTTCTGAGCAGGGTGGTGGCAGCTTGAAAATGTCGGCTGTCGCCGAGCGCGCAGGGGTAAGCACGGCTTCGATCTATCAGTATTTTCCCAATACAACAGAAATTGTACGCGCTCTGGCCAAGACCTACGCCGAACATTTTCGAGGCGCCATTAAGCAGCACCTTCAGCAAATTCACTCCGCAGAAGACCTAATCACTCATACCAAGTCCATGTTCTATGAATTCTGCGAAATGTACCGCAACGATCCGGCACTTAAAGAAATAGGCTTGGCCACGGCCCTTGATAAAAGTCTACAGGAGCTGGATGTACTCGATAGCCGCGAGAATACGGCACTGTTGTTCCAAGCCTACCAGCCTTATTTTGCAAAAGAGTCCTGGGCGGAATTACAAAGGCTACTGTTTTTAATGTGCCACTTGAGTGGCGCGACCATTCGTCTGGCGTTGACGCTGGATGAGGGCGAGGGAAACTTGCTTCTGGAAACTCACCAGCAAATGCTTGAGGCCCGGTTTTTGGACCTTATGCAGCTGTAAAGCGAAGTGCCTCACCAATATGCTGCCGGCGAGTAATGATTCAGTTTTGTCTTTTTTCGCAATCCAAACAATCTCAATCAGCAAGCTGTTTCAGTGTGTAAAAGTTGCACACTTTCTCCATCATTCGGCACATGAAAGCGGTGCGCCCACTGTCGCTTCTGAACCTCAATGGAGAGTTCTTTGCGCGTTACAGGGCAATGGTCCAGAGACTCAAGGTGATTGGCGATAACTTGCCCTTGAGTTAGTGCTCCAACTTGCAAGGCTTCTTCCAAGCCCATGATGATATCGCCACCTAGGTCAAAGCGCGCTCCTCCTGCGGGTAGCACAATCCAATCGGGCTTTTCAGTTTCAATACAATTGCGCACATCCTGGGTCAGTATCGTATCGCCCGTGATGTATAAGCTAGGTTCATTAGCTTGCCTGATAACAAAGCCGTAACCGTGTGCCATGAATTTTCCCACCAAGCCTTCACCGTGGAGGCAGGGTACTAGGTCTATGGTTCCATCCAAAAACTCATTTCTTGTTTCAACATTAAGGACATGTACATTCAGACCTTTTTTAGACAGAAATTCAGCATCCTGAGATGAACAGTAGACCGGAATATTCTTTTCTCGTAGCCACTTAGCGGCGGCGCGATCTAGATGATCAAAGTGACCTTTTTGGCAGTGTGTGATTAAGCAGTGGGTTACTTGCTGCAGAATTTCGTCTGTTTCGCTTGGCAAGTCTACCAGTGGATTTCTGCGTCGCTTAGCGCTGACATACTTCAGTGGTGGAATGGCGCCTTTAGGTGCAAGCATCGGGTCTACCAGCACAACATTTTCACCGGAGTGTATGACCATTGTCGCATTGCGTAGTTGGGTGATTTTCATGGTTTCCTGCTCCTCAATGAATGTGCCGCTATTGTAATTTGCGGGTAAATTAATCATTATGGCGAGAACTGACATAAATCATACAATTTCGTATGGGAGGGTGACAATGAAAATTGGCTTGGTGGTATTCCCTGGCTGTGTAGCATCTGGCTTGTTTGCTTTTGCAGAACTCTTAGAGGTGGCCAACAAGCGATCGGGCAAAAAGCCTTTTGAAATTGTTTGGGTTGGGCTTGACCTATGTTCAGTGCCTGTCACGGTAGGCAGCCAAGATGTGGTTGTCTCTTTAACACCGCAAACAACAATGGCCGACAGCTCATTAGACGCTATTCTCTTGCCCGGGTTCTGGACGGACGGTGAGCGCAAGGTAGATGCAGCCTTGCGGTCTCAAAAGGATCTGTTAGCAAGCTTAAAAAAAATTCCTCCTACCACAGACCTTTGGTCTTATTGTTCTTCTGTATCTCTGTTGGCGGAAACCGGTCGCTTAGACAATAAGGAAGCCACATCCACATGGTGGTTGGCGGATTTTCTACAAAAAAATTATCCGGCTGTGCAATGGCGTTTCACGCAAACCTGCATCTTGAATGAAGGTACTTGCACGGCGTCTGGGGTGAATGGTTATCTACCTATTGCTCAAGCCTTGATTGCGAAAGTTTGCGGGCAAGACGTGATGAGAGATATTGTTGATTTAATGGTGATACCTCGACCAGAGAAATCTAAGCAACCTTTTCAAAACATTAACTTGATGTTTTTTGAAGATAAGCTGATGCGCCAAATTTACGTATGGGTAGAGCAGACACCTGCAACAGCGTTAATTATTTCAGAATTAGCCGCTGTCTTAAGTCAAACGGAACGAACCCTTTCGAGAAAAGTAAAAGCCGCCACAGGGCTTTCCTGCGCCCACTTCATGCGCTTGATTAAAATGCATCAAGCCTCTGAATATCTGATTTACAGCTCCGACTCAATAAACGTGATCAGTGATCGATTGGGTTTTTCTGATGACGCGGCATTTCGGCGAATGTTTAAGAAAGTTTCTAGTTATACCCCAAGCGATTATAGGCAGAGTTTCAAGCGCTAGAGGTATTAGAAAATCAGTACCTTCGGAGATTTTTTTATAAATCTATTTCTACCACGCCATTCTCCTGAGCCGCGCGCGACTGGCATAAAATCATATTCTGAGTTTGTTGCGCATTGGATAAAACAAAATCTCGGTGTTCTACTTCGCCCGAAATAACACCGCACTTACAGACCCCGCATATGCCGTCGGCGCATTTCACGTTGACGTGAACCCCTGCTTTGAGCAGTGCGTCGCTCGCGTTTTCCTCAGCTAGAACTTTGATTTCCTGTCCTGATTTCGCCAGTTTTAAGGTGAATTCGAAGTTTTCGTATTCTGGTAGTTCCGGTGAGGAGAAGTATTCTTTATGCAGCGCCTCGTCTTTCCAGTCGTTTTTTTCTCCAGCCGCCAGCACTGAACTCATGTATCGATCTGGCCCGCAGGTATAAAGGTGGTACCCGTCTTGGTAGTCACCTAATAAAGCATCTAGGTCAACACGGCTATACTCAGAAGAGAAGTGCAGGTGCACTTTGTGAGCCCACGGAACGCTGGCGAGGTCTTTGAGAAAACCAGCACCTTCGCGATTGCTACAGGAGTAGTGCACTTCAAAATCGCCGCCAATAGCGTGTAGGCGATGGGCCATGGCGATCATTGGCGTAATACCAATACCGCCTCCCATGAGGTAACACTTCGTGGCACCTTCATCTAAAGGGAAGTGGTTAATAGGGCGCGAGACAAATACCTTGCGGCCCTCTTGGAATATTTTGTGAAGTAGTTTGGAGCCACCGCGTCCCTCGTCTTCGCGCAGCACGCCAATTTGGTATTTGGATCGATCGGCCGGGTCGCCAGACAAACTGTATTGACGGAAATACTCAGGGGCAACAACCACATCTAAATGGGCTCCAGCCTCAAACTGAGGTAGTGGTGAACCATCAAGGCTAGTGAACTCGTATTTGCTTACGTCGTCGCTCATAAACTCAACCTTCGATAGATTGACTCGCATGACCGGAGCTGGGCCTTCGGGCAGATGATATTCATGAGCGAGGTTTTCTGTTTCGCCACGCGCCAGACGCGCTTGATACTCTTCCGGTGAAATCATTTCTTGGTAGGCGACAATGCCGGCCTCGCGGTCCATTGGGAAAGGAAAGGGATGCGGGTGTGGCGCTAAATTAGCGGGGTAAACCGCGAGAGTTTGGTCTTCAAACTTTAGCTCTAGATCTGTTTGCAGTTCTCGCTTATTACTGTCCTGAACGGCAAGGGTATAGGGCCCTTCGTCCACCATTTCCAGATCCCACCACCATTTTTTCACGGGATTGATACTGCCGTTGCCTAAGTTGTCGTCAAGTTTCGCAAGCCCTCGGGCGGCACTGGGCACGTGGCTTGCGAACCAGCGGAAGGGCGCCTCAGCAAATAGACCTTCTAAATTCCACGGGCAAGTTTTCATGCAGCGCCCACACATGGCGCCGGCGGCTTGGGTAATTCGATACTGGGTGCACTTTTGACTGTCAGACTTCCAGATTTCGTAACCATTAAACATGGTTTTTGGGCCTGCAGTGATGGCACCCGACGGACATTCTCGAGCGCACTTGTTGCAGTTATTACAGAAGTTCTGCAAACCAAAATCGATGGGTTTATCGTAAGTCAGTGGCATATTGGTGGTGATCGCGCCAGATTTAAGGCGCGGGCCCAGGAAGGGATTCAAAATTACTTCACCGATACGACTGACTTCACCAAGGCCTGAAAGTAACAGCAGGGGTGGTTGCAAGACTTCGCCGTCCATCACGGTATGAGAGCGAGCGCTATAACCCAAGTTACGAATTTGTTCGGCAACCACGCCGCCGAGTAAAGAAAAGCGAAGATAGGCCCGCATAGACTGAGAACAGGCAATCCAGTCATCGCCGGATGCGCCGTCCATAGTCTCATGCCCCTGGTCAATGACCACAGAAATGGCATTTTTATGATAGGGCGCTAATGGTTCGCCGATAGCATCGTGGGAGTAATAGGCCCAGTCTGGGCAGTGGGAAATGCCCACCGCATCGGCGCCAAGAAAATACAGTGCCGCCTTTACGTTGTTGGCATTGCGCTGTGGATCTTGTGCAGAGTCCGCAAGAATGGGCGCTTTGACACCATCTTGCAGCATGACAAAAGCCGCGAGCGGATAGCGTGGGCCAAAACTAGCAGCGCTCTTGCGCACATAATTACCGTTCCGGGCTGCATCTTGAACGTGTTTGCCCATATCGCCGAATATGGCCCGTGCAAACATGTCGGTCCGTTTGGGAACTCGTGCGACGCGAATATCGTCAATAAAAGTAGTGGGCTTTTCTACACGCTTGATTCGCTCAAATGGGTAGGCGCCATCTTTAAATTGACGCTTGGCGTAAGGCTTGGCATTGAAGGCATTTTTAGCGAAGCCCTTGCCTAGCTTGCTGCCCCCCAGCAACCATGCGGGGCCGTGGCTTCGTAGACGATCTCGCAAACTTAGGCTTCGAATGGGCGCAAGTGGCTTGTCGGGTGCCAATTCAAAGGTGGTCGTTATCGCGCCTAGACCAAAACGAGTGCCCAAGTAAGGGGCGTGAATAATGGGGCCATTGGTTGTTTCACGAACCTCGCCAAGGCCAGAGGCGACCGCCAGCTTATTGAGATCTACATCTGAGCAAGAACCCGTGTGGCCGCGCGCCTCATAGCCCAATAGGCGAATATAGTTGGCCAACACGGCAACCGTTTCGGCAGCTCGCAGGCTGGCGCGCTGTGCTTGTGCGCCTTGAATCCAGTCGCAACCTGGCTCATTTTGTTCTGGGTCTCGAGGATATTCGTAAAGAAACACCAAGGCGTGAGTGTGGTGCTTGCAGCTCGTGGGAGGTGCTTCCATGGTGTCTTTAAGCTCTGCCATCACCACGTCGATGCCGGCGGCCAGGGTTTTTGTTTGGGTGCTGCGTAGGTCTTCGGCCAGTGCGCCAATGTCCTTGTTGGCAATAGGTTCAGCCAGCAACATGCTTGGATGAAAGTCACACGCCGCGACTTGTGTGGCGTCGTGATAGTACGCAAAGGCTTTGAGGTGATTACTGCGCTCTTGCAGGTCGCTCGGCAATACACCACGTTCTTTCTTTACAAAGCCGTCGCGAATAGCGTCCAACATGGCGGCATAGCGGCGCATGGCATTGACTAAGTTTTCCTCATTATCCAAATCGCGGAAAGAAATTCCCTGCATAGGCGGTACCTTGTCCAACTTGGGGCTGTTGGATGAGCGCTTTATTCGCTCTAAGGGGTAGGAGCCAAGGTGAACAGGTCGGTTCTTATAGGAAAACAGGCGCATAGGTTTTGGTCTATTCGATGGATATGTTAGCCAGAGTAATTCAATTTATGCTATTAGAAAAATATAATAAACTGATATAAGCTATACATTTTTATTATGGAGAGGCCCCCAAGTAAAGGCCGAGAGAAATACGCTGGGGAGGGTCTGGCAGAACAGCAAAGGGCGGAAATATGACACCGAAGCAGTTGACCTACTTTACCCGTATAGCGGAATGCGGCAGTTTTTCCGCGGCCTCGAAGGCGCTTCTAATCGCCCAGCCCGCTCTGAGCTTACAAATTGCTAACCTAGAAGAGGAGTTGGGGCTCGCCTTATTTCTTCGTAAACCGCGTGGCGTAGAGCTGACTGAAAGCGGCTCACGGCTTATGCCTCAGGCTTACGGAATTCTGCGGCAAATTGAAAGCACCGTGCTTGATATCCAATCTGCGGAGCTGGAGCCTCAAGGGGCAGTGCGAGTGGGAATGTCCCCAGCATTGAACAACGTCTTAGCCCCTCGCTTAGCGGCGGCTATAAGTGCGCGCTACCCGAAGATAGAACTGGAAACAATTGGTGGCGCGTCCCGCTACCTCAATCAACAGCTGACTGAGCGGAAAATTGACATTAACCTCGTGCACCCCGATGACGACGGTATGGAGCAATTCAGCGCTACCCCCTTGCTGCGGGAAGTATTGTTTTTTGTGGGTTCCCGGGTAAACAAATACCCGCATATTAAAACCGTGGGTGGTGAAAAGTGCATCCGCTTTGCCGATTTAGTGAACTACAGCATGCTGTCTACTGAAGTGCACGATGGCTTGGGTTATCGGCTAAAACAATATGAAATAGAAACGGGCATTACCCTCAATAAAAGACGCTCGTTTGGGCAATTACTAACAGACTTGAACGTGATTTTGGCGGGAGAGGCTGAAATGATTTTGCCCTGGTCGGCTATTTATCATCTGGCAAACGATGAGCGATTGGTGACGGCTAAAGTGATTGAGCCAACTATGGAGCGAGATGTATTTTTACTGACCTTGCCCGGCCAGCCCTTAACCAATACTCTGCTTAAAACTCAGGCAATGATCAAAGATCTGGTCGGTGATATTTTCCAGGAAGGGCGGAGCGTAGGCGCTTCCTTGCTTGAGGTGTGATGTCTGATTAAAGGCGGGGCAGTTTAGAGCGATGTTTAGGATCCCCATTTGTATAGTGTTTCCAACATTAAATGTTCTTTTAATCTAACTCACCACTTTGATGTTTCCGCATATGAGCAACGGCCTCCTCGCTGAGGTGGAGGGCCCCGACCATTTGATCAAAAGTTTCGGGATCCTTCTTTAGCCAAGTGTGCGCCACTCGGTTAGCGGCTGAGGTGCGTTGCTTGCCTTCTGGCATTTTAAGTACGTATTGTGCGGCTTCGCTGGGGGAGTCTTCGGTGATCAATCTCACAAGATTGTTTAAGCCGTCACGCTGAGGGCGACTGCCGCTGGGTAAACTATCAACCCAGTTAGTCGCTGCTTCGGGGTCGGCGCGATACCATTGCCGAACACCGCTGGCGCCATTTTTTATTTCCGGGTTTTCTAAAACAGCCAAGGATATGTATTCTGCAGCGTCCACTGGATTGTCGTGATACCAGTAAGTCATTAGGCTTGAAAATATGTCGTCTGAGGTAGTGTTGTTGCCATCGGCTAGATAATCTTCAATGGCCTTGCTCGGGTTCGTTTGACCCTTCGACGTCCAAATGACTTCCCGCAGTTTCTTTTGATCGGCGGGCTTGGACAGCGTACTGAGCATGTCTTCAAGTAACTTTGGTTGCTCTCTAGAGATCGTAGATAGAGTATTACTACTAACAAGGTCCAGTTCCTCGCCCAGCGTTAGCGCCCAAAGAGCCGCATCTCTGGGTGATTCTTTGGCGTATGTATATGCGAGCGAATGGTAAAGTGTTTTTTGTTGATCGGTCGAAAGACCCTCCACATACGTAAATGCAGCCTTTATATCGCGTTCGCCCCAGGCGCCTAGTACGCCTCGTAATACATCCAGATTACCACTGTTTTTAGCGATTTCTTCAGCTAATGGCAGGGCCGCCATGGGGTCTTCTTTGGCGATTTTGGCGATAACTCTGTTCATCACGCGCTTGTTGCCACCGGCGTAGCGGGTAACGAGTTCAAGCAGCTCCTCGCCATTAGTTGCGGCAGTATTGTTTATTGCCATTTCTAGAAGCTGATCCCGCATAGCGCCCTCTTCTAGAGTGCTCAGGCGAGCGAGTGCGGAGGGTAAATCTTCGCTGCTCCAACGCAAGACAAGCTCAAGTATTAAAGATCGATTGCCGCTCCCGGACTCAATTAGCGCTAGCGCTTCTTCAAATGCAGCCTCGGCTGGCAATCGGCTCAGCTTTGCTTGGAGCAGGGCTCGCTGGCCTTTAGATCCTAGCTCCGCGAGTAGGATCGGAAGGTATCCAGATTCCTCTATGCCTTCGAGACCCAGTAATACCTGAGCTGCCTTTTGTTTGTCGTCAAATGCACTCAGGGATTGGTAGTAGGTCATGGCTTCGGAAAGATTCTGGTTGGCCCAACTGCCAAAATATGACAGCCAAGTAAATGTCAGAATTTTATTCCCACGCACAGCGGCAATCGCGAGTTCGGGGTCAAGAGCGACTAAACGCTCGATGTAAATACTAGCAAGAGAATGTTTTCGAACGCTTGATACGTCCATTTGTCGGAGGCCTGATATGTAGCTAAACAATTCATTGTTACTCATATTTTCGGCCGCGTTGAGCGCCTGTTTGATGAGATAAAAACCTGAGCTAAGCACCTCAGCTGATTGCAGCTTTACTGGCTGGTTTACTAGAGCTTCATTGCTGTGAATTTGTTTTTCTTCATCAAAGGACCTGGATATGGCGGAAGCGTTTGCACTCGCCGAGTTAAAACTTGGGAGGGGTGGCGTATCAGTGGCGGGTGCGGCAATTAATCCAAGCCCTACACCTGTGGCCAAAGAAAGAAAGGCAACTACAAGCATCCGTGTCATTTTGTTCTCCATCATCCTGAATGAGATCAACCTTCGAATTACTCTAGCGGATGGGGGCTGGGATGGCTATAGATGCGCTATTGAGTAGAGCTCCATTCATGACCGACGCCTGCTCTCTTCGAGTTTAGCTCACGGTTTGCCTGTGGAAATAGAAGGCTTAGCCTCAATATGCAGTTATTTGTGAAATAATTCGTTCAATCAGGGAGAATTTTGAGGCCCAAGTCACAAGACGAACGTATATCGATTTGAGTTCATTGAGTCGCTTTTTATTACATGTATATAATAACGGCACTGCCTCCACAGGCTTGTGTTTACTTGTCTTAACTGGGCTGTGGCGACGTCGAAATATTTTACAGGCTTAAGCTCAATATATTCTAAGTTGTTGTTTTTAATGATTATAATTTATTGGCCTGAATTTTGCTTTATATCTGTGATAATGCTAAAGGTCGCACTACGGATTGTTGAAGACCTCCAATAAGATTCAAATTTAGGGTAATACGATTATGTTCACTATCAATACACGGGTATTCGCGGGATTTAAACCACTGCTGCAGGGTGTGTGCGCCCTAAGCTTGGCTTTGTCTGGAACGGTTGCACTCGCTTCTACCGTGTCATTAGATTTCACCGACAGCGCTAATTTCGCTGGCGGCACCGTCAGTGGCTACGATTTTGTTTTGTCCGCGCAGAATGGTTCTCTCACGACTAATGTGGGCGACAGGGGTGGATGTGAAGCGGGCGATAGCAATGGCGGCACCAATCTTCATAACTTAGCCTGTGACGGTGACGGTCTTGGCGTTAATAATGACGAAATCAGCTATGGCTCTGATAGTTCTCAGCAGAGTATAAGAGTGACCATTGACTTATTTGGGAAAACACGGGTTGAGTCTGTTGAATTTCTAGATTTATTCCAGAATGAAGGCGGAGCGGATGTCCACGAAACCGCGCAAATGCGTATTAACGGCGGGGCTATCACGGATATCGTTGCAGAAGGCAATATTGGCGGCTACCTACTGTACACCTTGGGTCAGGATTTCGATGGGGCCTCGATTGTATTTGAATTCTTCACAAGTGTTGTAAGGCAGAGCGATTTCGCCGTTGCTAGAATCAACCTCTCAGAAGTGCCTATCCCTGGCGCCCTATTGTTGTTCGGTTCCGGTATTTTGGGCTTGGGCTTCTTCCGACGTAAGCGTCAGTCTTAAGCGAGCATTTTATTGCATAGTAAGCCCGCTGCAACCCTTCGAACTTGGCAATGCCTTGTTCGTCACGGGTGTCGGGCTTGCCAGTAAAATTCTTACTATTGCAGAAAATGCGGGTAGTTACCCAAGCCAAGACCTACTTTTCTCTCTATAATCTCAACAAGTCCTTTGCTTGAGGTCCACCATTTAATGATCAACCAATGATCGCTGCATTACTATTGAGCACGTCTCTGTTGCTGTCTCAACCTGCGCTCCGTATTGATGAGGCCTTTAAACAGCAAAGCCTAAGCGCAGAAGCCCAGATCTACGCCGCCGATCAGCAAATTCAAGCGGCTGAAGCGCGAGCTCTACATGAGCGAGGTCAATTCTCCGCACCGCCAGCTAAGGGCATGATTTACCCCGCCAAAGCTAAATATTATTGGATTCAGTTTGCGCTAGAAAATCACAGCCAAAAAGCTAAATCAGTATTTATCGAAATTCGCAATGCCCATATAAATAACATTCAGCTCTTCCATTACTTTCAGGAGCAGAGGGAGATCGAGGCTTCGGGGCCAACGGGAGACCACCTTCCGTTTTCGTCGAGGGCAGTTAACAATCGTTTTTTTGTCTTTCAGGCAAGGCTTGAGGCGGGCGAAAAGCGAGAGTTTTTATTGAGCGCCGACAAATATAATGAGTCGATAAAAATACCGATCGTTGTTCGCAGTGAAGACAATTTCTTGGCGAATAGCAACGCTGAAACAACGGCCATAGGTTTGTATTTTGGTGTTTACTGGGTGATTGTTGCCAGCCTCGCAATATTTTGTATTGTTAGTTTTAATCTACTCCGCGCCTCTCTTTTAGTGTATGTCATTGGAATTTCTTTGTGCGTGGTGTCTAACACCGGTTTGGGTATGCAGTTTCTTTGGGGAGACATAGCGCTCTTAAATAGCCTTTCTCGGTCCTTGTTTGCCAGTATCGCCTTAATGGCTTTGCTGGTTTTTTCTTATTACTACTTCGATATGCAGCGCTCCAGTAGTTCTCGCTTGAGCCAAGTTCACCGCGCGGTTATCGTTTGCTTTGCACTGATCTGGTTGTTGTTTGATCTATACTTTTATTGGGTTGCAGTAGAAAGCCCCCTGGCAGACTATGTTGATATTGGTGCGGTTCAGTCTTGCATTATGCTCTTGCCGGTCTATGTGATGTCGCTATCTCTCTATTTCGTGATTTCTCGTTACCAACTGAAATATCTTTTGTTTCTTGTCTCAAATCTCGGCGTATTACTGGCGACCGTGATGTTGCCACTGGAGGAACTTGGATTTGCAAAAAATACTTTTCTGACAGAGATCGTTCTACTGACCTCCTTGCTGTTTGACTTCTCAATCTTGGCCTCAGTTGTTGGCCTAGACTTTTACAATATTCGACGTGATAATAAGAAATTGTCTTCGTCCTTAGACCGCGCCATTCTAGAGGGCGCTAAGAATTTTCTGGAGGGGCAGCAAATCGAGAGAAGGCGTCTGGCTCTTGAGATTCACGATGGAGCCAGTGTTCGTTTGGCCGCGGTACAAATGAAACTGTCAGGCCTAGATACCCCCCATCAAGGGGTTCGGGATGAGTTGTTAAAAGAGGTGAGCGTCATCTCCCACGACATCCGAAATTTTAGTCATAACTTGAGTTCAGTGGTTTTAGAAGAATATGGCTTTGTGATCGCCCTAGAGGAGCTCATATTATCTCTGGAGGAGGCCAACGGTTCATTTATGTTCGAGTTCGACTACGATAGCAACAAAATTGATTCCAAATCTATTGAGCGAGAATTGTATTTTGTATGTCTTGAGTTGGTTAATAATGCTTTGAAACACTCGTCTGGCGACGTCGTAAAAATTGTCCTTTCAGTTGCCCCGGAAGGCTACGAACTGATGGTTCAAGACAATGGCAAGGGTTATGAAATTACAGATCAAATGCCAGTGGGCCTGGGCTTAAAAGGCATAGACTGGCGCTTAAAGATATTGTCAGGGGAGTTGGAGGCGCTCTACTTTAACGGCTTGCAGACTCACACCGTTAGAATACCTCGCTGTTAGCTTGAATGTATTTTATCAGCCCAAAGGTGCCACTGACGTTGAGTTTTCTGAAGATATTTTTTTTGTGCGTTCTCACGGTATTTTTGCTGATAAATAGCAATTCTGCCAATTCTTGTTCGTTGTTGCCGGAAATAATCAGTGAAGCCAGTTCTTTTTCCCTCGCTGACAACTCAAGCACATGACTGAATCGCTGTAAGTCGCTTTCTTGTTCAAGCCCTTGGTCATTGCCAATCTCGAAGTAGACCTCGCCTTGCATCACCGTGCGAATGGCTGCTCGGAATTGTTTCTCGCCTGTACTTTTCAGCAGGTAACCCTGAACATTTAAGGACTGAGCTTTCTCCAGAAGCTTCTTGTTGTTATAAGAAGAGAATATAATTATTTTTAAGTTTGGGGCCAAGGCCATGAAACTTGGAACATATTCAAGTGAATTTGTGCCGGCTAAATTTAGGTCCAGAATAAGCAAGTCGTAGTGTGTGTCAGCCAGACGACTCTTGATGGCATCAATTGACTCAGCGTAGTCAAGTCGCTCTGTGTGATCACCATGGCTTAGCATGGCTACAACCCCCTGGAAAATAACGTGGTGGTCATCGCCCACCAGAATATTGATACCAGTCTCCTGTTTCACCCTTCACCTCTCGATAGATCGAATTACTGCATTGTGCCTAATTGTTGTTTAGCTTCTCTAAGTACGCCCTCAATGGAAATACCTCATATGCGGTATTTTTATAACTGGCTTGTCATGCGATAGTTTGCTGATTATCCGATCTTACAGAGAGGTAACACTTAATGGCAACAACAGCTTCGCTCGAACAGGTTCAACGCGCTTATGTCGCTTACTACAATCGTCCCGGAGATCCTGGAGGTGTGGAATATTGGGCCAATCGTCTCGATCTTGGTGAAAGTTTAAATAATATTATTGACGCCTTTGCGAACTCCCCTGAAGCGGAGGCGTTATACAGTGGCGTTGCAACGGCGGACCTTATTACTTCAGTCTACAATCAAGCGTTTGGTAGGTCCCCCGACGACGATGGGCGGGATTATTGGTCCAACCGAATTGATTCAGGTGAATTGAGTGCGGCCGAAGCTCTGTTGACCATTGTTGAAGGGGCGTCGGGAAATGATCTATCGATTATTGCCGGCAAAGTTGATTTTTCTGTTCAAGTAACGAACTCATTTGTGAGTGATGATGCCTATCAAGCAGTCGATTTGTCGGTACTCACAAGTACTCTACAGGGTATAGACGGTAGCGATGGGGCGCTGGTATCTGCTTTGGAAGTGTACGGTATTTCCGAGGGCGGCAGTTTGGGTGGAATTGTGGGCGTTTGGCGTCTAGAAAACGGTGGCAATCAGGATGAGCAAATCACTTTTAATTTCTATGAAGATGGTACTTACATTCATTGGGAAACAAGTCTCTCCGATGTGACTGGAGAAGCGACAAGAGCAACAGACCCAGATCAACCTTCGGGATTTACTGGTTCTGAATCCGGCACTTATGAGTACGATGAGGCGACATCCATGCTTACGGTTTTAGATATTACTTCGAATGGCAACGGTGATTGGGGGCTTTCCAGCTTGGAGACTGGAGATACAGTAGAGTTGGTGGTGGTGGGGAATACCTTTACTGCACCTGACGGTGACGGCGGTACCTTAACTTTTTTAATGGCTTAAATTTTTATTTCAGCACCCTCTAACGCCCCTTTGTTTGGCCGAAATCCAGACAAGGTGGCGTAGATACAGCGAAGCGCTCTTAAGCATTTGCTGCTGTGCTCAGAAGGTCTGGCCAGTCTTGAAGACTTGCGTTCTGAATATTTAGCCTCAATAGACTTTCAGTTCTGCGAGTGAGTGTTTCTATTGTCTTTATAAACGCCCGCTCAATGTCTTCCTCTGTGCCTTCGAGCTTAGAGGGGTCTGCAAGACCCCAATGGACTTTAAGTGACTGCCCAAACCATAGAGGGCAAGCTTCGTTTGCGGCAGAATCACACACGGTAATCACAACGTCTGCTTGCCAAGCTTCATGTTCATCCCAGGACTGGCTGCTTAGCCCTTCTGTGGGAATGCCTATTTTTTGCAGGTATTTCAACGACAGAGGGTGAACTTTCCCCGCGGGCTGGCTACCGGCCGACTTGGCGAGTACTTGACCTTTACCATAATAATTTGTCACGGCTTCAGCCAAAATACTCCGGCAACGGTTGTGGGTACAGATAAACAGTAACTTCATGAACTCGCCTGATCTTATCAAGGAAGGGGGGTGTTTTTAGCCGCATAATTATATAGGCATAGTTATTGTGTCCGCAATTCGTCAATCTAGTGAAAGAGTCGCTATAATACGGCCACTTTCAGATTTCACTGTCTAGCATTCAATGCCGAGCCTAAAAATCAATGATCCACAAAAAAGCCTTCGATGAGCAAATGAAACATGCGGTCTATAAAGCCATCTTTGAACGTCGAGATATGCGGCATTTCAACGGTGAGCCCTTGGACGAAGCCATTTTACAGCGGCTTTTTGAGGCCGCGCATGCAGCTCCAAGTGTTGGTTTAATGCAGCCTTGGCGCTTCATTCGTGTGCAGAGCTCCGAGCTAAAACAGCAGCTTCACGCGCTGGTTGAAAAAGAAACACAGGTAACGGCAGAGGCATTGAATGATTCCAAAGACGCCTTTTTGAAACTCAAAGTTCAGGGCATTTTAGATTGTTCAGAAGTATTGGTGGTCAGCTTGATGCCGAAGCGCGAGCAGCATATCTTTGGCCGTAGAACTCTGCCCGAGATGGATCTGGCCTCGGCCGCTTGCGCCATTCAAAACATGTGGCTGGCGGCGCGCGCCGAGGGCATTGGCTTGGGCTGGGTGTCGCTGTTTGAACCCGAAGCATTACAAGAGCTGTTCTCAATGCCCCGCGATGCAACACCCATTGCCGTACTATGTCTAGGGCCTGTTGATGCGTTTTACAGTGAGCCAATGCTCATTGAGGAGCACTGGGCCGAGCGAGGGGAATTAAAAAACTACGTAATGACTGACTCCTGGGACGGGAGTAAAGAAGCGCAAGCGCAAAAGCAGTGGCAAACTACAGAGTCATAGCTTCTTTTCTAAAAAATAAGCCAAATGGATTGCCCTGATCTCGGCGTCGCTTATTCAAAATATAGAGAGTTAGCAATAACCCTAGTACTTCGGTGCTGGGAGCGGCAATCCAAATTCCCCACTCGGAAAAAAACCAAGGTAAAATAAAAGTAAGCGGTAAAGCAAAACAATAGGTTTTTGTTAAACCCAAAATACTTGCGCGTTTTGCATCTCCAATCGACTGGAAAAACATACTAATAATCATGAGCGGCCCTAGCAGGAAGAGGCCGCTGGTGGTTATAGGTAGAATACGCGCAACTTCCGATATTATGCTGGCATCGCTGACAAAGATACGTCCAAAATCATTTCTAAATATCAGTGTCATTACTTGCAGTATGACGCAATAAATAAACGAGGCACTCAAGGCGATTTTTATACTTGAATTTGCGCGTTCTGACTTGTTTGCGCCAACATTGTTGCCTGTTATAGTTTGAAAAGCCAAGCTTAAACCCAGTAAGGGTAAAAATATGAAGACCATTAAGCGCGTGATAATTCCGTAGGCACCTACGGTGGCTTCGTAGTTGACCTGATTCCAAAGCTGCAAGTTGTACAAAATAGCCGCTGACGATAAGGCTAAACCCACATAGCTTAGGCTTGATGGCGCTCCAAGTGCTAAAAATTCTTGCCAGTTTTTTCGGCTGAGAGAGAAACCAAGCACTTGAATATTTAATTTGTTAGTTTTAACCCGGCGATAAATAAATACTGCGCTTATACTAGCCAATTGCGCCAAAACAGTGCCATAGGCTGAGCCCGCCACACCCCAGTTCATTTTTGCAATTAATAGGTAATTAAATACACCGTTTAGCACAACGGAAGCTAAGGACATTAAAGCCATGAAGGGGATCTGACCTTCGCAGCGTAAACTGTCGCTATTAATCGCGAGAATAAAACCTATGGGCGAAAACAAAACCAATATGGAAATGTAGGTATAGCTCATTTGTGAAAGGGTTTCAGACCCGTTGCTTACCGATGACGTGAATTGACTTCCCCCCATTAAAAATATGCCAATGAGCACAGCGCAAACGAGCAGCGCCAATGTCATCGCTTGAGTAAATGTTTCACGTGCCTTTGCGTTTTCCCCCGCGCCCAGTTGTCGGGCCATTACGCTGGCAAAACCATTTGATACCAAGGTTGTAAGAGCAATAATCAGCATGAATGCTGGAAACATAGATGTTACGGCGGTCAGGGCTTCAGCGCCAACAAAAACACCTAAAAAATAGGCGTCTACTAGTGAAAATGAACCATTGACCAGCATCATAAAAATCATTGGCGCGGCGGTTTTTAAAAACACTAGGGGCAGGGAGCCCTTGAGAAATAAGTTGTCTGTAGCTGACGTTTCCATACGGTTAAACTTCTCCGTTGTGCAATGCTGATAGGGTATTAAATTTTCCTAATACAAAGGTTTTTAGTTCGTCGGGCCAGGAGGCAATGGCAGTTTCGAAACTTACTTTGCTATTGCGGTAGAGAGCCCGACTGGCTTCTTCGAAACCGGGCTCATCGCCAAAAATAACCAACATAAATCCATCTAACTGTTGCTGCTGCATACAAATAATGTCTTCAGGCTTGGCGTTGTTGCGGGCTTCTTCCACTAAGCGTCGAAGGGTAGCCGAAGCACCGCCTCTCTGTGTCGCCAGCCACTCCCAATGTCGTGGCAATAAAGTTACCTCTTTGGCTTTTACGCCGAGCTTAGGCCGGCCTCGCTTATTGCTGGTGCCGCCGTCTTTTGGGCTCAGCTTATCCAATACGGTTTGTGCGTCACCTTGCCAGTCGATGTTAATTCGCTTGCAAGTTTCAGCGTCCACCACAATGGGTTCAATATTTTGGTCAATGTTCTTAACTTGAATGACGATCTGCTCTAGCGAGCCTTGTGCAAGAATGCTGCGCTGGTGAAGCGCCAAATATTGGCTTGTCATGTGGGTGTATTCCAACGTCGATGGTCGAGGTGGCATATTATTACCCATGGTTTAATATATTGTCAATTAAACCCGGGTAATAATATTTTGCCCCACAAACCTAAACTTGGAACATTGTGGGTATTTCAGAGTGGAGCTTTTATTTGGCGCCGTGCAAAGACTTATGGATTGCCTGTAATTCCTCTTCTCGAACAAACAACTTATTTTCTTCATATCGCTCGCTAGGAAGCTCGCAAAGCTCAGCCATCTTCGCTAGGGCTCTGCCCATCACTTGGTCTGCATCAAACACTTCGTCCAACATGCCAATGGTGGCGGCCTGCTCTGGCGAGTAAGCTTCCGACTGAATGATAGCTCTAGAGTGGTGCAATGGGTCTATGTGGGTTTTGGCGAGGGTTCTCAGGGTTGGGTTGAAGTGTAAGTTAATTGCTGTTTCGGGCAATTTGAAGACGAATTCGCCAGAGGCGCCCACACGGTAGTCGGACGCTAGCAGCAGAAACACACCCATGCCAATGGCATGGCCTTCACACACAGCCACAACGGGCTGGGGATGAGAGTAGATCTTTTCCAATACCAGCATGCCTTCAGATACCATCTTCTGGGCGGCTTCTGGGCCAGAAGCCATAGCTTTGAGGTCAAAGCCGGCCGAAAACATACCCGCATGCCCACAAATTAAAACGCCTTTGCTCTCGTTTTTTGCGCGCTCTAAGTTGGCCAAAAATTCTTGGGCGAGATCGAAAGACACCGCGTTGGCCTTGCCGTTGTCTAGTGTGATCTTGGCGATATCGCCTTCAAGTAGTTCGTATTTCATCGTATTCCGGGCTCCTAGGCTGTTTTAAAACAATTGTTTGAATCAAATTCTACCTGTTTTTTGGGGGAATGGCTTGGTAGTTTATCGCCCAAATTAAGATCTATAACTTATTGCTGTTTGGCAATTAATTCGCCCAAGCGGCACAGGGCTTTTCGGCGCGCTTCGGTCCAGGGGTGGGCATAGCTGATTCGCAAGAAATTCTGGTAGCGTGTTTGCGCCGTGAATAAACGTCCAGGTGTCAAAACGATACCTTCTAGGCGTCCAACATTATACAGGGCAACCGTGTCCACAGATTCTGGTAGTTCAAGCCATAAAGCTAAACCGCCTTCAGGTTGGCTACATCGTTTGGCCATGGGTAAATAGTGTTGAATCAGTTCTATTAGTTCACGGCAGCGTTCGCGAAATTGGCCGCGTTTTCGGCGCAGGTGGCGGTCAAAGCCGCCTTCAGCGATGTATTGGCTCAAACCCTGTTGCAGTACTTGGGGCACGGCCATGGTAGTGGCCAATTTCAAACGCAAGACTTCCTGCATATATTTGCCTGGGGCTATCCAGCCAAGACGGAGGTCTCGCGACAAGCTTTTTGAAAAAGAAGAGCACTGTAAAACACGGCCCTGTGAGTCATAGGAATAAAGGCTGCGGGGCCTTTGTGCACCAAAATACAATTCGCCGTAAATATCATCTTCAATGAGGGCAATATCATATTCTTCAGCGAGCGCGAGTAATTTCTGCTTGTTCTCCGAGGGCATGTTGGCGCCCGTCGGCGTGGCAAAACAAGGCGAGACCACAAGCGCCGTAATACTCCAATGCTGGAGTGCCAGCCTCAATGCGTCTGGGCTGAGACCTGTGTCGGCGAGACAGGGAAGCTCTAAGGCTTGTAAGCCTAGCGCTTCAATCAATTGAAAGGTGCCGTAGTAGCCTGGTGATTCCAAAGCCACCACATCTCCCGGTTTTGTGGTGGCCATGAGTGCAAGCAACAAGCCGTGCTGGCAGCCGGCGGTAATGAGTAGTTCGTCCTCTATCACTTGAGCGCCGCCACGAGCCATCATAGCGACCACTTGTTTACGTAGCGCTAATAGTCCTTTGGGTTCGTCGTAATACAAATATTGTGCACTGCTTTGTGCGCGTGGGGCGCGGCTGAGGCAGCGCTGAAGTTTAAGATTAGTAGGTTCTTCATCAAGGCCGGGTCGAATATCAAACGCGGCACCCTGAGCCATTATATCGAGCAAAATTTGCTCTTGGCCAAGTGGAGTGGGCGCTAACACCGGGTCGCTTTGAGGTGGAATGTCTAGAGCTTGGGTTTGTGGGCTTACAAAGTAGCCCGAGCGGGTGCGGGCCTGTATGACGCCTTCAGCTTCTAGTCGACCATAGGCGTTTAACACGGTGGATTTCGATAGGTCAGTGAGTACACACATTTCTCGAACTGAGGGTAGCTTTTCACCTGGTGGGCGCTGACCGGAACGAATTTCCTCTCGCAGCTGCTCTTCAAGCTGCACATACAAAAATTTTGGCATGAGTACAAAACCTTTAAAAATAATGGGTACAGAAAGCCTCACGGCCATCTGTACCTAATTATATAGTTTTTTTTGAATCTGTACCCATAAAGCTGATCCCCGTACCCTTGTGTTCAGAGTCCTTTGTTTCTGAGAGCGAGATCATGTCCGAGACCATCCCCTTAATTAACCTGCCTGAACCTGATGCCGAGCCTGTGCCCACGGTGCATTATGTGCCGGCCTACGATGGCAAAAAGGTGTATACCCGAAGAGCCCAGGGTGTGTTTCAGCGTCTTCGACATTACGTGAGTTTGCCGCTGCTATTAGCGTTCTTTTTGCTTCCTTGGCTCAGTATTGACGGACGCCCCGCAGTCTACTTTGATATGGGTGAGTTAAAGTTTTATGTGCTGTGGGGAATTTTTTGGCCTCAAGACAGTATCTTACTGGCGGCCATTTTAATAATGGCAGCGTTTTCTTTGTTGGCCCTGACGGTTTGGGTGGGGCGGGTGTGGTGTGGGTTTTCTTGTCCGCAAACCTTGTGGACCTTGATGTTTATCTGGATTGAAGACAAGTGCGAAGGCGACAGAAATCAAAGAATTAAACTTGATAAAGCGCCTTGGTCACGCCAAAAGCTCCTCAAGAAATTTAACAAGCATAGCCTTTGGTTGTTGTTATCGATATTTACAGCAATTACTTTTGTGGCTTATTTCTACAATATTCATACGCTCTTAGACGACATTTTATCGCTCAATGTATCTGTTGGTGGCCTGGTTTGGATCGCTTTATTTGCGTTAATGACTTACCTCAACGCGGGCTGGTTGCGGGAGCAGGTGTGCAAGCACATGTGCCCCTATTCTCGTTTTCAGTCGGCAATGTATGACGATAATACTTTGCTTGTGGCTTACGATGAAGGGCGGGGTGAGGGGCGAGGCCCAAGAAAACCTGGGACAAATTACCGTGAGCAAAATTTGGGTGATTGCATTGATTGCAACTGGTGTGTGCAAGTATGTCCCGCCGATATTGACATTCGCGATGGCCTGCAAGCCGAGTGCATTAACTGCGGTTTGTGTATTGATGCCTGTGATTCGGTAATGGAAAAAATGGGCTATGAGAAAGGCTTGATCAGGTTTTCTTCTGTAAGCGGAGAGCCGTCGGCTTTGAAACGTTTTTTACAGCCCAAGATGCTTGCTTACTGTGTAGTGCTGCTGACCATGGCGGCGACATTTACCTATTCCGTCACGGACAGAATACCGCTACAAGTGGACGTTATTCGCGATCGTGGCGCACATATGTTTCGTGACCGTAATGGCTATATTGAAAATGTTTATTTGGTGAAGTTGAACAACATGATGGATCACGCCGATACTGTTTTCTTGACGGTGCGGGGCGACCAGCCTTACAAAATCCGCGGCAATAAACCCATTTATCTAGAGGCCGGGGAGATTTTCACAGTAGCGATACGCTTGGTTTTAAAGAAAGAACTACTAACAAGGTCTAATGAGGTGGTGTTTATAAAGGCTCAGTCTAGTGCTTCGCCAGAGGTGGCGGCTGAGCAAAAAACGGTATTTATGGGGCCGATGGTAAAGTGATGGGAATCTACAATTGAAAATAGCTTAGCGGCTCGCAACATAGTGTCGTATGGCGCGGTAGTCTGAATAGATCCTGTCCTCAGAAAAGAACAATCGCTCGCCATCGTCAGATGATTGCGGTTGTAAGATGGCTTGTAACTTTCCTTCAGGATTGATGACATACAATGTATAACCGTGCGCTACGGTATAATTTTTTATGCCGTGTGCAAGGTCGTTGGCTACAGGTGTTAGTTCCGCGAGTAGCCCTAAGCCTTGCTCAAAGGGTTGATGCGCATACCCCAAGGCTAGTCGCCGAGTTAAGCCAGTAAACTTACCATTAAAAAACGGTAGATATTCAGCCAGTTTTTTAACCGTATCCCGCTCTGGATCAATGGTGTAAAACAATATTTTGGTATCGGACAAGTCCTCGTTTTTCTGAAGAATTGTATCGAACTTATTAAGCACACTTAGAGTGGTAGGGCAGACGTCTGGGCAATCGGTATAGCCATAGGCCAGTAAATGCCAGCGACCCATCAAATCTGAATTACTGAAATCGAAGTTGTTGTGATTCACTAAGCGGAAAGGTTCTAGGGCTTTCGCCTCGGGTAATATTACACCGTTAATTTCAGGCAGCGGTGCTTGTTGTTTGAAGAGGAATAGATTCAGCCCTAACATCAGGAGTATCAGTAGTGCCAAGGCGGAGGAGTATTTTAATTTCACCATGCTTAATTTGTGTAAAACGTGAGTCTGGAAAGGTGAGTATAGTCGGCTTCTAGCAGCATTAAAGCAATTAACACTAGCAGCGTCAGAGGTGGCAGCAGTAGTGTGTATTTTAGTGCAAGCCGTTCCCAGTTCAGATGCATAAATACGCTGACGATAAGCCCTGCCTTAAGCACCATAAAAATCAACACTAGAGTCCATCGTAGGTAACTTTCTACGTGATAAAAATCGACTAGGTAGGAACAGGTGCTGAGTACAAACAGCAAGATCCAAACCTTCACATAAACCCCAATGGGGTGCTGTTGATCAGATGTATGGCTCACGATGTCTCTCCTTTGTTAACTACCACAAATAGAACAAGGCGAAGATAAACACCCAAACTAGATCGACAAAGTGCCAATAAAGCCCGGTGATCTCAACTATGCCGTAACCCTTCTTTTCGTATTTACCCTGTTTTACTTTTAACGCGACAATACTGAGATAAATGACCCCCGCGGTAACGTGCATACCGTGAAAGCCAGTGATCATAAAAAATACGGAGCCGAACTGTTCCGCGCCCATGGGGTTGCCCCAAGGGCGAACGCCTTCTTCCACAATCAGCTTGGTCCACTCGAAAGCTTGCATGCCCACAAAAGAAACGCCCAGCGCGGCAGTGACGAACATGAGCCGGGCCGTGTTTTTACGGTCACCTCGATAGGCGCAGTTGACCGCCATAGCCATAGTGCCGCTGCTGGTGATCAAAACAAAAGTCATAATGGCGATGAGAATTAGTGGCAGATGAACACCGGCGATGGTGAGGGCAAACACTTCACTGGTGATGGGCCAGTCAGCCGTGGCAGACATTCTTACTTTCATGTAGGCGGTAAGAAAAATCGTAAAAATAAAGGTGTCGCTGAGCAGAAAAATCCACATCATGACTTTACCCCAAGGCAAGTCAAATGTCTGCTTGTCGGCCGACCAATCGCTGGCGACTTCGGCCCAGCTACCTTCCTCGTGTGCTGGGGCTTTGTCTATTTCAGTGGGCATACTTGTTGCCTCCAGAAAGCTCTGATGTTTAAAATCCGCATAATGCGGCTAAGAGTTGATAGGTCTCGGCGCTGCTGGTCAGCAACGCAAACAACACAAGCCAGATTCCAAGTAGGTAGTGCCAGTAGTTTGCGCAGAGGCTTAGGTTACCGCTTACCCGTGCCCAGCTCTGTTGAGTATCAGATAGAGACTTTCGCGATACGCGGATAAAGACCCAAGCTAGAACCAATAAGCCGCCAATAAGGTGGGCGCCGTGCACAGCGGTGAACAGATAAAAATAGCTGTTCGCGGGGTTCGATGCCAAGTAGTAACCTAGGTCGTTCAGTAGAGACCATACCCAGAGTTGGGCCACGATAAATTGCACCGTGAGTGTCAGCGCCACGCCGGTAGCGGCGAGTACGGCTCTTTTTCGGCCAGTTCTAGCGTAGTACAGCGCAAGCTGCATGGCCACGCTGGCGGCCACTAATACGCCGGTGTTTAGCCAAAGGCGCCAAGGGTCGCTTAGAGGTTGCCAAGGCTGTCCAGCTAGAGCTTGAAAGTCTGGAAATTGTGAGCGTTCTAAAAAGGTAATAATAAATAGAGAGAAAATAACGGTCACAACCGCCAAGAAAAATTTCAAGGCAATTCGCTTTTGATTGTTGAGTAAGCTTATGGCGTTCATTGCCGGCTGTGGCTGTGCCGTATCTGTGGCCAGCCAGGGTTTTTCCGAAAGCGTAGCAAAGAAACTCATGAGCGATCTCCTTCCGCTTCGCCTTCAGAGAGGTGCGCGGCATCCACCGGTACGTTTTGCGGTGTAAAATCGTCCACGGCGCCCGGGACGCAATAGTCATAAGCCCAGCGATGCACTACCGGCAATTTTGCTCCCCAATTTCCGTGCACAGGGGGTATCTGTGGGGTTTGCCATTCTAAAGATGAAGCCTCCCAAGGGTTGTGGGCGGCTTTTTTATCGCTGCGTAAACTAATGATGACGTTGATGATAAATAGAAGTTGGGCGACGCCGACAATAATGGCTGATACGGTAATGCCCGCGTTTAGTGTTTGGGCCGACTCAGGAATAAAATCGGTGCCGGCCATTGAATAATAACGACGCGGTACGCCAAGAAATCCCAAGTAGTGCATGGGAAGATAAATCGCGTAGGTTCCTAAAAAGGTGATCCAGAAATGTGTTTTCCCCAATCCAGTGTGCAACATTTTTCCGCTCACCAAAGGGAACCAGTGATAGATGGCCGCAAACAACACCATTATAGGTGAGACGCCCATTACCATATGAAAATGGGCCACTACAAAATAGGTATCAGACAGTGGCAAATCAATCACCACGTTACCTAAAAATAGACCAGTTAGGCCGCCGTGAGTAAAGGTGAAAATAAAACCAATAGCAAATAACATTGGCGTTGTTAGGCGTATGTTGCCGCGCCAGAGGGTGAGCACCCAGTTGTATACCTTGATGGCCGTGGGAATGGCGATAATGAGAGTTGTGGTGGCAAAGAAAAACCCAAATACGGGGTTCATGCCGCTCACATACATGTGGTGGGCCCAGACAATAAAGCTTAAGCCGCCAATAGCTACGATGGCCCAGACCATCATGCGATAGCCAAAGATATTTTTCCGCGCGTGAACAGACAGCACATCTGACACCATACCAAAAGCAGGCAGGGCAACAATGTAAACTTCTGGGTGACCAAAAAACCAGAATAAATGTTGGAACAAGACTGGGCTGCCGCCGTTGTAGTCCAACGATTCACCTAGGGAAACAATGGCGGGCATAAAAAAGCTGGTGCCCGCCAGTTTGTCCAACAGCATCATAATGGCGCTAACTAGCAGTGCGGGGAAGGCCAGTAAACCCAAGATGGTGGCGACAAAAATCCCCCAAATAGACAGCGGCATGCGCATCAAGGTCATGCCGTGGGTGCGCGCTTGTAAAATGGTGGTGACGTAATTCAAGCCACCCATAGTAAAGGCCACAATGAAAATGGCGAGAGAGACGAGCATCAGTATGATGCCCCCGTTGTAGCCCGGGGTGCCGGCTAGAATGGCTTGGGGAGGGTAGAGTGTCCACCCCGCGCCTGTCGGGCCACCGCTAATAAAAAAGCTGCTCATAAGTACCAAGACAGACAGCAAGTACATCCAGAAGCTGAGCATGTTGAGATAGGGGAATACCATATCTCGCGCGCCAATCATTAGGGGAATAAGGTAGTTGCCAAAGCCCCCTAAAAGTAAGGCCGTTAGCAAATAGATCACCATAATCATGCCGTGCATGGTGACGAATTGTAGGTAAGAGGCAGGATCAATAAAATCGAAACTGTCGGGAAACCCAAGTTGTAAGCGCATAAGACCAGAGAGTACCAGCGCCACCAGACCCACAAAAATAGCGGTAATAGCGTATTGCACGGCAATGACTTTGTGGTCTTGGCTCCAGATATAACGCGTTATAAAGCTAGAGGGATGGTGTGATTCATCTATTTGCTCAGCGATGGCCGTATGTGTCATAGCGCGCGTTCCCTATTAGCGATGTTCGCTATCGAATTGATTAATGTAGGTAATTAGGTCGTCAATGGCTTGCTCATCTTTGAGCATTCTGGCCATCAATATCATTTGTTTTCCATAGTTATCGTCGGCGTGGTTACCCCGTACGCCGCTACGGAAATTTTCGATTTGACGTTTGATGTACCAATCTTGTTGGCCCGCGAGTTTTGGAGCATTCAATGAGAAATTGCCCTGGCCTTCTGTGCCGTGACAAGCGCCACACGTTATGTAGTAGGAGGCGCCGCGAGCCGCGTTGCCATTTATCTGATTATCGACCGCCGCTTCTTCAAGGCTATCGATATGAGCGAGAACATTTTTCATGGCTTGCTTGTCGGTAAGAATTGCCGCCATGGGGGCCATCTGTTGGCCAAAGATATCGTCTTTGTGGGCGCCGCGAATGCCTTGCTGGTAGTAGTGTAGCTGTCGGCTTAAATACCAACTGGCTTGGCCGCTGAGTTTGGGAGCATTGAGTGCCTTGTTCCCCTCAGCTTGTTGGCCATGGCAAGCCGCGCATGTAGCGTATAGGGCCTGACCCGCAATAGGGTCGCCTTTTGTGCCCACTTGGGTTTCACGAAAGGTGGGCTGGCTTGCAAGCCAGGCGGTGAAATCTTCGGGGGTGTCCACCACCACATGGCCGCGCATGGTGTGGTGGGCTAGCCCACAAAGCTCCATGCACAATATGTCAAAGCGGCCTATTTTTGTGGGTTCAAACCAAAGATAAGAAATAAGACCCGGAACTAAGTCCATCTTCACTCGGAACTGGGGTACCGCAAAATTGTGTAAAACGTCTTTGGAGCGAAGCAGTACTTTTACATCCTCGCCTATGGGCAGGTGCACTTCATTTTGGTCGATGATCACATCATCTTGGCCGGCCAAATCGCTGGGGTCTAAACCCAGCGGGTTGGTGTCAGAGATGAATTGTTTCGCGACGCGGCCAAATTGCCCGTCTTCACCGGGAAAGCGAAACCCCCACTGCCACTGTTGGCCCACCACTTCCATTTCGGACGCGCCTTCAGGGACGTCTACAAACTTCGCCCAAACCACTAAGCCGGGCGCCAGCATGACAATGACACCTGCGGCCGTGATGGCGCTTAACCACACTTCTAGCCGTTTATTTTCGGGTTCATAATGTGAACGCTTGTCTTTGTGATACCGGAAGCGAAAAACGCAGTAAGCCAAAAACAAATTCACCGCCACAAACACAAATCCAGTCACCCAAAAAGTGAGGTTGATTGTGGTGTCAATGGAACCCCAATTCGACGCCAATGGCGTAAACCACCATGGGCTGGCAAAGTGAAAAATAAGAGAAGCTATAATCAGCAAGACCAAAATGATCGCAAGCGCCATATGTAACAGTCCCTATCGAATTGTGCCGCCCTATAACAAAAGTTCGCCACTGGTGCCAGTGGGAAAAAGATTTACAGCTCTGTTGCGCGCCCACAGCGATGGTCGAGCGCACGAATTATTTTTGTAGGTATATCAATGCTTATGCTTAGAAGATTATTAACTAGCGTGTTAGTTATTATAGCAATTGACGCTGAAAGCGATTGTAAATTAACGAGATTAAAAAGAATTTTGATAGCGTTAAATAGGATAATGCTCGGTTTGGCCGTTATTATTGGTCTTTTCCCTCATTCTCTTGAGAATTTTCCAAGGACAGCCTTCCATACTTGCGGCTCTGGCAGGTATCATGTGGCCTTGCAAATGTTCTATTTGCCCCATCGTTTGGAAACATGCTGTTGAATCATCCTGCACGTGAATCGAACTTACGATTCTTCTTTCGTTATATCCTCCTACATAAGTGGTCTTACGGGGTTGGTATTCTCATGCTGCTGGCGACTAACTGGTTCGCGGTCAGTATTCCCGGCTATATTGGTACCGCCATCGACCTGCTGAAGGAGTCTCTAGCGCAAAATCAGTCGCAGTTTAATGCCACAGTAGTCACCATCATTGTGCTGGCACTTGCCATGATGGGAGCTAGAACCCTGTCAAGAATGTTGTTTTTTAACCCAGGCCGAGCGATTGAGAAAAACCTTAAAGACGACGCCTTTGCCAAGCTGACTCGCCTACAGAGAGGTTTTTACCAAAAATACGAAACCGGCAGCCTCATCTCCATTGTCAATAATGACGTCAACGGCATTCGTGCATTGGCAGGTGTAGTGATGTTGCAGGTGTTTAATATCGCCTTTGCGTTGTCATTAACCCCTTATAAAATGTGGCAATTGTCATCGACCTTGACCTTGTATTGCATGGTGCCGGTTGTGCTTACCTTCTTGGTGTCTCATCGCGCCATTGGCAAGATGCGTTTAATGATGAAAATGCGCATGGTGGAGCTGCAGGGTTTGTCTACTCGATCTGTAGAACTGATGTCAGGTATTGAAGTGATTAAGTCCTATCAAATTCAAGATTGGGCTCGAGAGGAATTTGCTGAAAGCAACGAAGTTTTGCTGAAGCGCTCGGTGAGCTTGGCCAGAATTAGAACACTCGTGCTGCCGATATTGAGTTATACCGACCGTATTATGAAGGTGCTGATTCTCGCCGTGGGTGGTATTTATGTTGTTCAATCTGAATTATCTCTGGGTGAGTTGGTGGCCTTCTTGTCCTATGCCACCTTGCTGGCCATGCCTTTCTTCTCAATGGCGATGATTTTTTCTTCTTTTCAAAATGGCATGCTCAGTATTGAGAGTCTTCGTAAAATCATCGACCAAGAATTGCCCGCTCAAGACGAAAAACACTTGCCGGCCGCTGAGAGAGAAAACCTATTTAGCACCGCTGTTAACGTTCAAGATCTTTCTTACACCTACCCAGGCCAAACAGAACCCACCTTGAAAAATTTGAGTTTTGATATTCGACCTGGGCAAACTATTGGTGTGCTGGGGCAGGTGGGCTCGGGTAAAACCACTTTGGTGAATTGCATCAATCGTCACCTGGACATAGAGTCCGAAGCCATTTTCATTGATCACCATGATATTACTGAGCTTTCCCGGCAGGATTTACGCAGTGCTGTGCGCACGATTACGCAAGAACCTTTCCTATTTTCTGACTCCGTCGCGAATAACATTCGTTTTAGTGCTGGCGACCAGGAATACCGGTCTTTGGAAGACGTACTTTATCAGAGTGACTTGGTGGACGAGGTGGAGCAGTTTCCCTTGGGAGAAGATACCTTGGTGGGAGAAAAGGGTATTTTGCTATCGGGTGGGCAAAAGCAGCGCTTAAGCCTAGCGCGCGCCATGTATTCACCGTCTAAATTAATGATATTAGATAATGTTTTGTCGGCGGTGGACAACGAGACGGAGCGTTTTCTACTGAAGCAAATTTTTGAAGTGATGCAAAGCCAAAGCATTCTCATCGTTTCTCATCGCGCCAGTGTGCTGGAGCGGGTTGACTATATTTTGGTGCTGGATAAGGGTGAAATTGTGGCGAGAGGCACCCATCAGGAGTTACTCCAAACGTCTCCTTTGTATCAGCAAACCTGGCATCTACAGCAAGAGGGAGGCGCTGCACAATGAAGGAGTTTGCACAGGCGCCTAAGGCCACCGAGAGCCCGTCCTCGAAGGGCGAACCCAAAACTCCCTCAAGGGGTTTTGATTGGGTCTTGATTAGCCGATTTCTAGGGTATCTAAAGCGCTATCGTCGACAGGTTATTATTGGCGCTGCGGCTGTACCATTGTCCATAGCGTGTAGCGTCTTGTTTCCCTGGTTGATCATGCACATTATTGATACCCAAGTCGTGGTGGGTAAATTGGACGGCTTATACTGGTGGGCGGGTTTACTGTTACTGGTCTTAGTGGGTAACTACATTGCTGATGCTTTATTTAATTATTTTCTGCAAACTTCAGCGCTGCACGCCCTAAGAGATATGCGTGCGGATATGTTTGCGCGAATACTGGCTTTTCCGCGCCGCTATTTCGACACTACCCCTATCGGCGTCTCTTTAACGCGCCTCACCAGTGACCTTGAGGCCGTGAACGAGTCGTTTGCACAGGGCTTGTTGAGCATGATTCGCGATATCTTAACCACTCTCGCGCTGCTTATTTTCCTCACCTTTATAAGTTGGAAATTGGCGTTAATGGTGCTGGTTATGGGGCCGCCCACTTACTTTGTGACAGAAATGTTACGTCGTCGCTTGCGGGAATCTTACGCCAAGGGCCGGGTCGTATTGTCTCAGGGTACAGGCTACCTACAGGAGAGTTTGAACGGTATAAAAACGGTGCAACTTTACTCTGCGGAAGACCAGGTGGAGAAAAAGTATAGTGAGTATACCGATGGTTTTTTTCGAGCTCAGTCTCGATCTAATTTTTACGATTCGGCTTTATTCGCCATCATTGAGGGCATTACCACCATCGCCATGGCCTCTATTATTTGGTTTGGAGCCAAAGAGGTTTTGGCGGCCACCATTACCTACGGAGTACTTATTGGCTTTACCCAGACACTAGACCGAATTTTTGTGCCTATCCGTGACTTCACTTCGCAAATTGCGTCTATTCAGCGAGCTCTAGCCGCGTTTGGGCACATTGAGGAGATATTTGAGCAGGCGCTGCAAGAGGATAGCGCTGCGCAAGGCAGTGCCCTTGTGTCTGAGCCGGTAGACCTAGAGCAGTTTCAGTCTTTGGTCTTTGACCAGGTAAGTTTTCGTTACAGTGAGGCGGGGCCGCTGGTACTCAAAAGCGTATCGTTTGAACTGCTGAAGGGGCAAAAAATCGCGCTGGTTGGGGGCACCGGTTCTGGCAAGTCAACTATTCTGCGCTTGCTCACAAAAACTTACGACAATTATCAGGGCTCTATTCGACTTAATGGACGAGAGCTGCGCGATATTTCAGTGGCCGCCGCTGGGCGTTTATTCTCTCTTATGCAGCAGGAAGTCTTTCTATTTAACCGATCTGTTGATTTTAATATTGGCCTTGGGCGAAACGATATTTCTCGCGAGCAGGTAGAAGAGGCCGCTCGATATGTGTACGCAGATAGTTTTATTGAGCGCTTGCCGGGTGGTTTTGATTTTGAATTGCAGGGCAACGGAGGTAATCTTTCTGCTGGGCAGTGTCAATTAATAGCATTTGCTCGCGCAATTGCAACGGGCAGCGAAGTGGTTTTGCTGGATGAGGCCACAAGCTCGGTGGACTCGGTGACCGAACGCCTAATTCAGAAAGCAATCGATCATGTTTTCGTCGATAAAACTGTTATCGCCATTGCCCATAGGCTCAGCACAATCAAGCACTCAGACCAGATATTGGTATTGGATAAAGGTGTCATAATCGAGCGAGGGTCTCATTCGGAACTGGCAGAACTTCAAGGTTTTTATGCAAACTTATTGAATGAACTGCCAGAGTCCTAATAGAGCCGAAAGCTAAGCTTTAGGCTCAGCTTTTTGATAATAACGGCTTGTAAATTTACGCTTGTTCGTTAAATTCTATGGTAAGGGGGAGCTCGGCAGTGGCTGTTTTTGCTTGCGCCTGCTGTGCCTTCCTCGATAAGCCAATCACAACAACGTGACCCCGCTTTGCCTCTTGATGCGCCGCAACAGTGGCTTCAATATCAGCGGCGTGAAGACATTGTTGAACAACGTATTCTGTCGCTTTGTTTTGTAGCGCGGGCTTGAAGATTTTGCCTACCGCGGTAACAGGAACTTGATCGATAATCTCGATGCGTTTCGGAACTGCCGCGCGTTCAGAAATATGTTCTTGGCAGTAGCGTATCAACTCGGCTTCAGTGTCTTTCTTATTGTCACAAGCACTTGGATTCATGAGTGTAACAAAGGCGACGGGAAGTTCTCCCGCGTAGGCGTCAGGCTGGCCTACTGCGATTGTCATAGCCACCAAAGGGTGTTTGTTTAAGGGCTCTTCTATAAGGCTGGGGTCGATGTTGTGACCGCCTCTTATGATCAGGTCTTTCGAGCGTCCGGTTAAAAACAGGTTGCCGTCTTCATCGAGGTAACCCATATCGCCAGTGTTGAACCAGTCGCCGTCAACCCAGGCCTTGATGTCGTCATCGGGGTTTAGGTAGCCCGCGAAGATGTGGGGCCCGCGAGCCAAAACTGAACCCACCTCCCCAGTTGCGCATTCTTCACGGACAGTGTTGCCTTCAACGTCGGCAATTTTCATCTCCATGTAAGGGAAACGCGTACCTACACTGCCTACGGGAGGTGGAAATTCGGGTAGGGGGCGAGCGAGTAGACTGCTGGACTCGGTCATGCCGTAGCCACTGGTAATGCTCACCTTAAATGTCTCTTCAAAATTTGTTTTCAGGCTTTCCTGTAGGGGGGCAGCGCCACTGGAGACATCTTCCAAGACGCTAATGTCACTATCGCCCAATGGCGTTTGTAGTAGAGAGTTTAAAATTGTGGGTACAACGGCAAAGGCTTTTACCTTGAATCTCTCTACGTGATGCCACCAATTGGGAATGACGTGAGGCGAGCGAAAGCCGGCCGCGGTCATCATGACGATGGTTCTGCCGGCGAATAAAGTGGCGATGCCCGCGGCGACAGTGCCATAAATGTGAAACAGAGGAAGGCCACAGAGCATAGCGAAGCGACCTTTGTAGGCCGTTCTATCGGCATAGTTTTGACTGACAAATGCAATTCCGCCATGGGTGACTTTTGCCACTTTTGGTCGCCCAGTTGTACCGCCGGTGTGAAAGTAGGCGGCTATGTCATGTTCTGTAATTTTGCGCTCACTGAGCAGGTGAGTGCCCACTTGTTCAGACAGTGCTGCGTTAAAATCCAGTACCTTCAGTGTAGAGGTGGCGTACTTTTCCGGCTGAGTATCTTTGCCCACCAGTAATATAGTTTCTAAGCTGGGCACCTGAGCGATCAGCAACTCCACTTTTTCCCAGAGCTGGGGGTTGTCAGCGGCCACTTGAGTCACCAAAACTTTGGCTTTGGTTTCCTTCATAATCTCTATGATATGGGACACTTCGAGCAAAGGGTTGATAGGGTTGGCAATGGCCGTGACCTGGCTGCCCCACAAGGCAAAATGTGTTTCTAGTACATTAGGCAGCAGCAGGCTAACGGTGTCGGTTTCACCGTAGCCCATGTTGTGCAGCAGGTTGGCGCATTGGTGTACACGCTCAGCCAGCTCATTGAAGCTGATGTTAAGGGGTTCTTCGTCTCGTTGGGCTGTTTCCATAAAGGCCAGAGCGGTGTCTGAGCCAAAATTGCGAGCCGCATCTATGATCAGCTCATAGGTATTTTCCATGGGGTAGCGCTGGCGCATGGGCACAGATTCGTAGGCCTGGATATCTTTCAGGCCCGATAACATGGCGTTTTTATTGTGTGTGCTATTGGGCATTTGGGCTCTCTCACTTCTCTTTTATTGGCGGCAAAAAGTGTAGCATCAAAAAGATGCGTGTTCCACTCTGCGGAATTGAGTGTTACATTCCACAGTACAGATCGACCCACTTCCCGAGAGAGAGCACATGATTCGAGACCAAGAAACACTAGGCCAGCTGATTGATGGTATTGCACGCTTTGTGCGTGAGCGTCTGGTACCTGCCGAGGCAGAGCTTGCGGAAACTTACAACATCCCTGAGAGTATTGTTCAGGATATGCGAGACATCGGCTTATTTGGTTTGACCATTCCAGAGGCTTACGGTGGTTTGGGGCTGACCATGGAGGAGGAGGTATTAGTCGCGTTTGAGTTAGGCCAAACAAGCCCAGCCTTTCGCTCATTAATTGGCACCAATAACGGTATTGGCTCGGCATCTATCGTATTTGATGGCACCGAGGCGCAAAAGCAGCGCTATTTACCTCGATATGCCACAGGAGAGTTGATTGGCTCCTTTTGTTTAACAGAGCCTGACGTGGGTTCAGATGCGGCATCAGTAAAAACGACCGCGAAGAAAGACGGCGATCATTACGTTATCAATGGCACCAAGCGCTTTATCACCAATGCCCCTATTGCGGGTACCTTTACCGTAATGGCACGCACAAACCCAGAGATAAAGGGTGCGCGAGGCGTGTCGGCCTTTATCGTTGACGCCACTAGCTCAGGAGTAACAGTGGGTCCTAAGGACAAAAAAATGGGTCAGGCGGGCTCACATACCGCCGATGTGATTTTTGATGATGTGCGGGTTCCCGCCGAAAATTTGATTGGCGGCAAAGAGGGTGAAGGTTTTATCACATCCATGAAGGTACTGGATCGCGGCCGTTTGCATATTTCCGCCGTCAGCGTTGGCATTGCCGAACGCCTCATTGACGATGCGCTGCGCTTTGCCATGGAGCGGCAACAGTTTGGCAAGCCTATTGCTGAACACCAAATGATTCAGGCCATGCTGGCCGATTGTAAAACTGAGGCTTATGCCGCTAGGTGCATGGTACTCGATGCGGCCAGGAAAAAAGACTTGGGTCAGCAAGTTGCGACTGAAGCGTCTTGTTGTAAATTATTTGCTACCGAAATGGTGGGCCGAGTCGCCGACAAAGCGGTACAGATTCACGGCGGTAGTGGTTATATTGCCGAGTATGCCGTTGAGCGATTTTACCGTGATGTCCGATTGTTTCGCCTGTATGAAGGCACCTCAGAGATACAGCGGATTGTCATTGCTCGCAACATGGTTAAAGCGGCGAGTTAACGCTTGGGCATTGGCCCAATTAAGGGCTAGTCGCCATCTCCCATGGCCAACAGTGAAGCATTGCCTCCAGACGCGGTTGTGTCATTGGAGACAACTTTCTCGGTAACAAAGCGCTGCATCAATGTTGGCCCGCTGGTTTCTATAATTAGCGGGATAAGTGCTCCGGGCCTCGAGACTAAAATACTGTCGCTCAGTTTTGCTAAGCCCTGTGGGCCGCAAACCGCGACGGCGTTTAACTCAAAGGCTAGCAGAATTTTTTGTAGGGCTTTTTCTGAGTCTAAATTCACGCGTTCGTAAACTTGGCCGATGCCCGCCTCTTGCATTCCCATGTCAAATTCAAAGAGACTGCTACTGGCATGGATAACTCGATTCCCGCTTAAGAGAGCTGCGGCAATTTGCCGAATACTGGCTATTATATTGTTGTCATTTTGTTGCAGGCAAAGCACTGTGCCGCGCGCCTCCATCATCAGTTGGTTCAGTTCTCCCGTTGGACCTGTGAGGGTGGTTGCCCCTGACTGAGAGGACACGGCTTCGCAAGTCATAGCGTCAATTTGAGATGTTAATGTGGGCGGCAGTGTGTTCATGTTGTCGCGGCTTAAGGTATCTATCCATAACTTTACTCTGATGGCCCGCTCTTTCACCTCTAAGTGTGACCATCCTGTATTGTCTTGTGCCAAGTAGTGGAGCGCTTGTTCGAGAGTCTTGCCCTTGGAAAAATTAATGTTGTCTAGCGCTTTTTGATCTGTTTGCTGTTCTACTTTATTGGGGCCTCGGCTCAGGCGATAAACATACGCGGGGCCTCCGGCTTTAGGTCCTGTTCCAGAAAGGCCGTGCCCGCCAAAAGGCTGCACGCCCACGACGGCGCCTATGGTGTTACGATTTATGTAAATATTTCCCGCCTTAATTCTTTCTGCAAAGAGACTGCAGGTGGTTTCAATTCTTGAATGTACTCCAGAACTCAAACCGAAGCCCGTGCTGTTAATGGCGTCAATGGCTTCATTAAGCTGGGTCGCCTTGTATCGGACAATGTGTACTACTGGGCCAAAAACTTCTTCAGGCAATATCTCAATACCACTAATCTCGTATAGGCGTGGCGCAAAGAATGTACCGTCTTCACATTCCGGTGGTAGAGCACATTGATAAAGTAATTTGCCTTTGTTTTGCATGTAATTCACATGGTTTTCTAAGGCGTTTAAAGCGTTTTTATCGATAACGGGACCAACATCCGTGCGTAAAAATTCTGGCTTGCCGACGTGGAGTTCTCGCATGGCGCCGATGATCATGGCGATAGTTTTGTCGGCTACATCTTCTTGCAGAAACAACACTCGCAAGGCAGAGCAACGCTGCCCGGCACTTTGAAAGCCCGAGGAAATAACGTCGTCAACCACTTGTTCAGGCAGTGCGCTGGAGTCTACTAACATACAGTTTTGACCGCCTGTTTCTGCAATCAGCGGTATCCGTGAACCGGGGCGTGCCGAGAGTGTATTGGCGATGTTTGCGCC
>CAJWBQ010000029.1 GCA_913020115.1 uncultured Cellvibrionales bacterium | reverse complement strand
GAGAACACGCGCGATGCGATATTTTCAGGCATGCAGCGGCGTGAAACCTATGCGACGTCAGGCCCTCGTATGGCGCTGCGTTTTTACGCGGGCTGGGATATCGATGAGACGCTCAAAGCACAACACAACGCGATTGAGCAATTAGCTAACAGTGCTGTTCCCATGGGGGGGGTATTGCGTGCTGACCGTGTCTCCCCATCTTCTCCGGGCTTTTTCGTCTGGGCTGCTCGCGATCCGATGGATGCCCCCTTGCAGCGGGTGCAAATGGTGAAAGGGTGGATTGATGAGCACGGAGAAACCCACGAGAAAGTTGTCGATATTGCCTGTGCCGGTGATGTAGCGGTAAACCCGACTACAGGGCGCTGCCCGGATAATGGTGCCACGGTTGATCTGGCGTCGTGTAGTTTTGAAGGGGGCGGTGCTAACGAATTGAAAACTGTATGGCATGATCCCGCCTATGATGCGGGGCAGGGCGCTTTCTACTATGTTCGTGTGCTTATGAATCCGACCTGTCGCTGGTCAACATACGATGCGATTCGCTTGGGTCGTGAACCTGACCCTCGTGTGCCGGCAACTATTCAAGAGCGCGCTTGGTCTTCGCCGATCTGGTATAGCGCATCAAATAGCAGTGACGATAGTGTGAATTGAAAACATCCGATTGCCGCTGCTGAAGCGGCAATCGGAACCGAGGACTAGACGTTTCTTCGAACGACTACTCCTGCCGTTTTGAAACGGTCAGGTTCCTGTAGTTTCTTGAAGAATTCGGTTTGGTTTACGAAACCTTCTCTGCATGAGTCGAAAGGGCGCCTGGATTAATTCGAGGCACCCTGATAGTGAAAGTTGAAGGCGAGTTGTTTATTTAGCGTGAATGCATTTATACAGTATATAGTGAGAACGAGTTTATGATTCAGTTATCCCATCAGGGGAATATCCATATTTTAGCCATCAATGCCCCCGAGGGTAATGCCGTTGATGAGAAACTGGTGGCAGCCATGCATGAAGCGCTCGACAGTGTGGAAGCTGTTGTAGGAGATGGGCCTGGTGCGCTGCTTATTACGGGTTCGGGCAAGGCATTTTCGGTAGGCCTTAACGTGCCAGTAGTGATGCAATATGCTCCTGAAAAAATTGAAGTTTTTGATAAAGCACTCATGAAGTTATATGGCCGGCTGATGAATTTTAAAATGCCTACCGTTGCCGCTATTAACGGTCATGCATTTGCTGCAGGAGCCTTTGTGGCGTTGGCCTGCGATTACCGTGTCATGCGTAACGACAGAGGTTGGTTCTGCATTAGCGAAGTGGATGTCGGTGTACCTATTGGCGCTGCTGTGATGGCGATGGCTAAAGATAAACTGAGCGCCTCTGTCTGCCGTGATGCCGTGCTAACTGGTAAACGTTATACCGGCGCTGAAGCTTTGGCAGCCAATATTGTCGATGAGGTTTGCAGTGAAGAGGAGTTGATTCCTACCGCCCTAGAGATGATGAGTGATCTGGCTGAAAAGAAGCGCGGTATTTTCAAGACCCTTAAAACAACCCTATATGGCAAGACGGCTGCAGGTTTTGGTGTTAACGATTCTTAAAAGCGTGCGCCTGGTTTTATTCGACCCGCAATAGCGGGTCGAATAAAACCGCGGTCGACGCTCAGACTTAAAACCACTCGGCCTGCATGTCATAACTGGTGGTATCTGAATCAGCGATGATTCTTGCCCAATGCTTGGTTTCAGGCAGTTCAATGTTAAAGAAGTATTGCATCGCCTGAAGCTTGCCGCGATAAAACTGTTCATCCGCTTCGAGAGGGTTGCTGGCTAACGCTTTGTCAGCCACGATCCCCTGTTTTAGCCACAGCCAGGCAATGATGACGTGACCAAAGAATTCCAGATATTTCACCGAATTGGAAAACGCGGCATCGATATTCATACTCTGAGTACTTGCCATCACTGAGTCGGTGGTTTTCTTAAGCGTGGCAAGGGCTTCACTCAGGGCATCGGCATAATGCCTCAGGCTTTCCTCTTGTCTGGCAATCTCAATGGTTTTTTGTATTTCATTGAAGCAGGCCTTATATCCGGAAAAATTATTCATAGGTACTTTTCGACCTAATAAATCCAGCGATTGAATACCCGTGGTGCCTTCGTGAATGGGGTTTAAGCGATTGTCGCGGTAAAACATTTCTACCGGATGCTCGTCAATGTAGCCGTGCCCGCCTAAGACCTGGATCGCTAAGTAGTTGGCTTTAGGGCCGTATTCTGCAGGCCAGCTTTTAATAATCGGTGTCAGAAAATCCAGTAGCTGATGTGCGGCCTGACGCTCTTCTTCTGTCTCAGCCGTTTTCTCATCATCAGTGAGTTGACTGCCTAATAGGCAAAGCGAAAAAGCACCTTCAGCATAAGCTTTCTGAGCCAATAGCATGCGACGAACATCCGGGTGCTCAATAATATTAACGGGAGGGGAGAAAGGGTCTTTTTCAGAGAGTAGGCGGCCCTGAGGGCGTTCCTTAGCGTAATCCAGAGAGTATTGATAGCCGGCCATTGCGCCGATGGCACCAAAAGAGCCGACCATAACTCGGGCTTCGTTCATCATATGGAACATGTAGCTCAGCCCTTTATTTTCTTCACCTACCAGATAACCGATGGCCCCGTCCCTTTCACCAAAGTTCAACGCGGTGGATGTTGAAGAACGGCCGCCCATCTTGTGGAAAAGGCCCGCTAGCGTCACATCGTTACGCTCCCCCAATGAACCGTCGTTATTAACCAGATATTTAGGGACAATAAACAAGGATATCCCTTTCACCCCTTTGGGGGCACCTTTCACTCTAGCCAGGACCAGGTGAACAATGTTTTCATTAAGCTCGTGATCACCACCGGAAATAAAGATTTTGTTACCCGTAATCCGGTAGTTACCTTCGTTGTTTTTCACCGCAGTCGTTGTTAGGTCGGCAATACCAGAACCTGCTCCAGGTTCAGTCATCGCCATGGTGCCAGCGTAGCGTCCTTCGCGCATAGGCAAAACCCACTGTTCGATTTGCTCGGCTGTGCCGTGAGCTTCAATCAAGTTGGCGTTCGTGTGAGTGAGGCTGGTATAGGCCGTGGCGCCACCTCCGGCAGCGACTAAATAGAAGTCTGCTGCGTTGGAAACAATCTTTGGTAATTGCATGCCACCTTGTTCATAGTCCGCTGTTGCAGACGTCAGACCTGATTCAATAAGCGCATCAATGGCCGGTTTAATTTCAGGGATCATCTGCACTTTTTCGCCATCAAAGGTCGGCTGGCTTTGATCTGCCTTATGCCGCCATGGGAGAAAATGCTTCTCGGCAACGGTTTTTGCCGTTTTCAGCGTGGCGTCAAAGGTCTCTCGGCTGTGATCTGAATAGCGAGGTCGTTGAGTTAAACCTTCTGCATCAAACAGCTCATAAAGCATGAATTCCAGATCGCGATCATTTATCAGTGGTGCAGGCATCATTTCACCTTTTTAATAATTTCTAATCGTTAAACGTATAAGGGACAGACGAGCATGAAATTGCTAGCGCAACTCACGCCGCAAAATCTTTCCTACCGTAGATTTAGGCAGCTCGTCACGAAATTCGACAAGCTTGGGGACTTTGTAGGGTGTCAGGTTTTTACGGCAAAATGCTGTCAGCTGCTCTGCGGTTAGATTGCTGTTGCTGCGCACTATTACCGCTTTTACCGCTTCTCCTGTTTGCTCATCTTTAACGCCTACCACAGCGCATTCCAGTACATCAGCGTGACTGGTAATGACGTTTTCGATCTCGTTGGGGTATACATTAAAGCCGGACACCAGAATCATATCTTTGATCCGGTCGACGATTTTATAGAAGCCGTCCTCAAGCTTTACGGCAACATCGCCGGTTTTAAAAAAACCTTCAGAGTCGACCGCTTCGTTTGTGGCTTCAGGGCGCTGCCAGTACCCCATCATCACTTGCAGTCCACGAACCCAGACTTCGCCTTCTTCGCCGTCTGCCACTTGCTGTCCTGCAGCGTTTACCAGCTTTATTTCCTGAAAGCCCATCGGCTTACCCACTGTGCCAATGCGACGTGTTGAGGGCATATTCAGCGTTAAATTGGAGGTGGTTTCAGACAGGCCGTAGCCCTCAATCAATCGGGTCTTGGTTCGGCGTTCCCACTCTTCAGCAATGTCCGGTACCAGAGCAGCGCCGCCGACACCTGTCCATTGCAGGTGTGACCAGTCTACTTCATCAAACTTGGGGCTGTTCATTAATGCGACCAGCATAGAATTAACGCTGGCAAAACCCGTGAACGGAAAGGCTTTCATAACATCCAGTAAAGCGTCGAAGTTTCGTGGGTTGGGAATCAGTACCGACCGGCCCCCGGAGGCAAAGTTGGAGCAGAGATAAACGCAAAATCCGAAGATATGATAAATCGGCATTGGCGCAATGAGCAGACCGCTAATGACGGTATCGCCTTCTGCAAAGTGTTTTTTCACCTGCGTTACGCTGCCAATAATATTGCCATGGCTAAGCATTGCGCCTTTGGCTACGCCTGTTGTGCCACCGGTGTATTGCAGTACGGCTAAATCGTTCAGGCTGGGGCTAATCTTAGGTGGCGCTTTACCTTCACCGAGTGAAATGGCGATGGGTAAAGTGACTACCCGCACCGATTCGTCCAGCTTGTAATCAGGAGCCGGCTGCGCTTCTATCATGTCGAGTGCATGGGTAGAGACGACTAATTTTATGTCTGTATCAGGGATGACTTTCTTTGCAGCATCAGAAAAGTCACTGAGCATGACTATCGCCTTGGCGCCACTGTCCTGGAATTGATGGCGCAGCTCTCTTTCGGTGTACATGGGGTTGGTATTTACCAGCACTAATCCTGCGCGCAGAATTCCCCAAGCCGCTACGGGATATTGAATAAGGTTGGGCAGTTGAATGGCCACCCGATCACCATGCGCCAAACCACCATCGCTTCGCAAGTAAGCGGCGAATTTTGCAGACATCTCGTCGATTTCACGAAACGTGACGTCCTGCTCCATGCAGGTAAATGCAATATCGTCAGCGAATTCAGTACAGGCCCTTTGAAACAGGTCGAGTACTGAGGTGTAGCCTTCTTCATTGGCAGCGTTGATTTGCTGGCGAGCGAAATTAAAACGGGGATCGGTTGAAAAGTTCATAGCTAAGAGCTCTTTCAGCACACCTTATTGGATGGCTGATTGGGTGAATACGAATATCTTCAAACCACAAATTACTATATGAGCTTGCATTTGGGTGTATCATATTCAGCCAAGACGTCGGGCAAACTTAGTAAAGTCTCTTAACAAGTGGGACCATAACGATTGCAGCTATAATCAAAGAAAACAATATTCCAATCGGGGTATTCAAACTATTTATCAATTTGGCTTTAAGACCATTTTTTAGAATTTGGATTGGCTGATGATAGTTGGGTGGTACCGGTATAACACCATTTTCTCGAGCGTAGGTTTCATATTCGGAGAGCAGGTCTGAAAAAACAGCCGGCTCGATGGCTTCTAGTTTTTCAGTCTCTCCAGGATCTTGCTTGATGTTATAGAGGTGCCAGCGGTCATCGTTTGTGCCACCTCGATTTAGGGTGATTTTATAGTCACCTTTGATCAGTGCTGCGTTACCGCCAATTTCATAAGCGATAATATCTTCTTCCGTGTAGACTGAGTCGGTGCTGGCTTGGAAGATGGGCAGCAGGTTTTTACCCGTACTGGCCTCGATTGGCCTGCCCTGGTATTGCGTGCCGGGATGCTGAGTACCTGCCAGGGCAAGAATCGTCGGCGCCAGATCCTTTACAAAGGCTTTACTGTGGCTGATGTTTCCTCGCAGAGAGTCGGCAAGCTGTGCGCCACTGACAATCAGCGGGACGCGCATGCCACCTTCGCCAGAATGGAATTTATAGTGACCTAAGGGTGAAGCGGCGGCGCTGCCGAAGCTTATCCCCAGTGTGCCGTAGCTGTAACGCTCGCCCAGCGTTTCGTAGTCATTGTTGTAACCTAGCATTTTAATCCAAAGTGGGGGCACATCGGATGCTGCCGGACCGTTATCAGAGCTGAACATAATGATCGTGTTGTCATATTGGCCTGAGTCTTTTAAATACTGTACGAGGCGACCAATATGATGATCCATGGCATCGACCATACCGGCGTATACGGCCATTCGCTTATCATTGAAACGTTTCTCTTCTTCTGACAGCTCATCCCAGTTGGTCGTTGATAGCATCCGCTTCATGGGAGCTCTGGCGGGCAAAAGCCCCAGATCTTTAACGGCTTTTTGGCGATTTTCACGCAGTACATGCCAGCCATCTTTATAGCGGCCAATATATTTTTCAGTGAATGCCTTAGGGGCTTGTATCGGTATGTGAACGGCTTGAAAAGACACGTAGGAAAAAAAAGGCTTTCGGCTATTTTCTTTAGCTTGCAAATTGTTTTCTAGCTGGTCAATGGTTTTATCGACGATAAATTTAGAGGAATAAAAATCTTCAGGCACGGTGATTTCTCTACCGTTTTCAAACCACAGCGTTTTTTCATAATGGGGAACGTAGGCTTGCTGGGTCCAGTTGTCACCGCCAGAAAAAGGCATGGTGACCGTTTGCTCAAAACCACGGTTTATCGGTAGCAATGATTCAGTTTCATATCCCAGGTGCCACTTTCCTGCCATGGAGGTATTGTATCCGGCATCTCTCAACAGGGTAGCAACCGTGACGACATTGTGATTGAGTGAACCACGATAAAACGGCGAGTGAGCCTGTTCTGGTGTTAGCGCTTCTTTGATATTTGCCACACCTGTACGGTGGCTATCGACGCCGGTTAACAACATGGCGCGAGTCGGGGCGCAGCTGGCCGTGGTATGAAAGTTACTGAAGCGCAATCCCTCTTGTGCCAGCTGGTCTAAATTGGGCGTGTTAATTTCACTGCCATAGGAACCGATATCTGAGTAGCCTAAATCATCAGCGAGGATAACCACTATATTGGGTCTTTCATCAATGCCAGCTTCTGCAGTGGCGTGGCTGGAAAAATTTATGAGGGAGCCCAGAAGCAGACCGCTTAACGTGATGGTTCGTCTGACAGCGCTTACTGAAAAGTGATTGGTACCCATTGATGAATCCTGTTTTTTATAGTTCGGCAGGTTGTTGTGTCTGCTGGTGTTCTACTTATTCAACTTGTGACTTGAGAATAATAAGCCTGCATCACTTCAGGCTGCTCCAGGCTAATAAAATGGTTTGTGCGTTCGGTTTGTACAAGCGATACGCCTTGATTGATGGCCTGTCCCTTTTCTATGCTCGCCAGCATGCTGTGATTGCATAACACATGGTCGTGTTCGCCCATGATGACGGTCAAGGCTGAGAAGTTGTTATAGGCATCAATCGGTGTTGTACGCTGCCAGGCAACGATAGAGCGCAGGTTAGTGACGCAGGTGGCGTAAGTGCGTGGATTGTTGGGAACATTAGGTAAAAGCTGTTGTTTTAACGGTGTGACCGGGCCCACCATCATTCGTTTGAGGCGGCGTTCTTCGCTGCTATTGCGTAACCATCCCAGTAGAAGCGGTAATAGATAGCAGGCCAATCCGTGCGGCAGAGTCGCAGCCCCTTTGCCTGCCGTACGCGCTTGAGGTAACACGGGGGCTTCCAAAATGGCACTGACGGAACGTGCTTTCGCGTTTGTTAATTCTGGGTATTGGCGGCCGGTTTCCAACACAACGGCACCACCGCGGGAATGTCCGTGCAGGACAATGTTGCTGCCCGATGCAAGATGCTCCAGTACCAAGCCCAGATAAAAGGCATCATGTTCGATTGTCCCTAGCGGGTAGGGGTTTTCGGGCCACGCCAATTCAGTCATATCGTCAGTATCTCTTGCTCCGAGAAAAGGGCAATGATAGTTGGCATTATTCACTAAAATAAGTTCTGCATCGTTGTCTTTATACAGTTCCTGAAAATAGCGAATGTCTTCCATGAAGCCTGGAAAACAGATGATGGTGCGATGGCAGCTGTCGCTAGCGGCCCGATAAGCTATGTAGGTCTGTTCAACCTTCATCAGCTGTCCTGAAAATTCACCGGTATCGGTTTGTGACAGGTCCCGTTTGGCCCAGTATTGGCGGTAACCATGCAGTGCCAATAGTAGAATAAGAATCAGGGGCAGAAGAGGCGACAATAAAATGTCCATGGTTTTACTGAAACTCCAGCGCTTTGTGTTTAATTTTATAAAGCCGTAAGAGCAAGGGATACGGATTCATTTTGTCGGTTTTTGGTGGCTCTTACTATAAAAGGAGTCCCAAAAAAAACGGGTATCATTTTAGGTCTTTTTATGAGGGTTTCTGGGTGTTGCGGTCTGCGTTTCTGGGGCGTAAATAATTACCTGCACTTGAATGGTATAAGTTGAGCTATTTTCAGTTCGATTTAACGATGGGTAATCAGGTCATGTCCACCTAATGCAGCTTCAATCGTTATCATACAAACTCCGTCAGTTGTTCAATATATGTACAGGGCGGACTTGCTAATAAATAGTCTAAAACTTCGTCCGAATATGATAGTTACGTTTTCGGCCGCCTCGCTATACTCGAGAGCGAGTAGAAATAAATATTTCTTTGTTGGTTATGTATCAACTGCAAAAAGCAGTATTGATCGTTTTAGGTAATTCACAAACTTTACTGAAAACAGCCCGACTTGAATTATGAGTCACTCAAGAACATACAATAATAAAATTGGAGGTGTAATGATGAAGCAAAAATCGAGTCGTAATCTAATGCTCGCGCCACTCGCGTCCGGTCTGGCTTTAGCTATTTATGGGGGCAGTGCTCTCGCTGAAGATTTTGCTCTGGAAGAAATTATCGTAACGGCCCAGAAAAAAGCCGAAAGCCTGCAGGAGGTTCCGGTAGCGGTCCAGGCATTTTCCTCAGAGGATATCCAAGAGGCAGGCATGAATAATGCGAATGATCTGGCTGTTATGACGCCTAGCCTGCACGTGACGAGTAATAATACCCCTTTTAATAGCCGATTCGCTATTCGCGGCATTGGTACTGCACAAAATGATCCCGCGCTGGAGCCTTCGGTGGGAATGTTTGTCGACGGTGTCTTCCTCGGCCGCTCGGGCCTGGGGATGTCGGATCTCTCCGATATTGAACGTATCGAAGTTTTGCAGGGGCCACAGGGTACCTTGTACGGCAAGAACACCAATGCCGGCGCCATCAGTGTCACCACCAAGGGGCCCAATCTCGAGGAATTTGAAGGTTATATAGAGACCTCATTGGGTGATTACGATATGCGCCGGGTCACCGGGTCCGCATCAGGCCCTCTCAGCGAAACGGTAGCCTACCGCCTGTCGGGTAATACTCATCAGCGCGATGGTTATATAGAGAATACGGCCGGTAATGACCTTAATGATGCCGATGACTGGAACCTTCAAGGTAAGTTGTTGTGGGAGCCTTCAGAAAACCTGAGCATGATGCTAAGTGCTTCTCATGTGGAGCGTGACACTAGCTGCTGTGTGCCCGAAGTGGTGTTGAGTGAGGAAGTCCAGGCTCAATTGGCCGCACAGGGATTGCCCCAGGGGAAAAATGATCCTTTCGATTATGAAGTGGCAATTGATCAGGAGCCGGAATTCAAACTGAAATCCGATATGCTGTCCCTCCAGCTTGAGTATGCGCTTGGTTTGGGTGCAATCACCTCCATCACGGCCTGGAGTGACTACAGTTATACCCAAGTATCCGATCTTGATGCATCCCAGCTGGATATTTTGAGTAGCAGCCAAACGTTCTCGGGTGACAGTATTTCACAGGAGTTTCGCCTGGATTCTAAGATCGACGATAATGTCGAGTATCAGTTAGGCCTGTTCTACTATCAGCAAACCACCCAGCGTGGTGAAGCGGGGGATGCCTTCACCTATGGTGATGATATTGATACCGTGTTGGGTGAGGTATTCCTTCGTCCACTCGTTGAGGGGATTAATCCAGCCCTGGGGAGATTTGTTCCCGCATTAGCCTCTAGCTATGTACAGCCTGGGGATACGATTACTGGTCAAAGTGTCTGGGACAACGACACGCTGGCGCTGTTTGGCCAAGCCACCTGGCATCTTCAAGAGCGCTGGCATCTGACCGCTGGTGTGCGCTGGACCGAAGAAGAGCGAGAGGCTGAACTGCTGAGTGAAAATAATTCGACAGCAGCGGGGCTTGCTTCGATAAGGAATCCTCCTTTAGCCGGAGTGGCTGCAGGTCTTGCAAGGCAAATAGGAAATACCTTTGTCGACTTATCGAACCTGCCTATTGATGCCAAGCTGGATCGCTCCAGTGAGAATGTTGACTGGCTACTTAAGGCAGCCTATGACATTGCTGAAGATACTATGGTTTACGCCAGTGTTTCTACGGGTAGCAAGTCCGGTAATTTCAACGGTGTTAGCGGCACGGTAGATCAGCGTGAGTTTGATGATGAAACGACACTGAGCTACGAATTAGGCCTGAAATCCACCCTGCTGGATTCGCGTCTGCGCCTGAATGCCGCCGCTTTCATGACGCAAATTGATGATTTCCAGAACCAGCAGGCAAATCCTAATGGCCCGGGAACCATCGTGGGTAATGAGGGTGAGGTAGAGGTCTCTGGCTTGGATCTGCACATTGATGCCTTGCCTTTGCCCAACTTAACCTTGTCAGCCGGTTTGTTGTACATGGATAAATATGAAATCACCGGCGGTGATCGGGAAGGCGATAAGCTGGCGTATGTGTCAGATTACACCGCAAACCTTGCTGCGACATTGGTGTTCCCGGTGGCTGATGGCACCTTGTATTTGCGTGGTGACTATATGTATATGGATGACCACGCAACCAATAGTGCAAATTCGGAGAATCTTGTGGCTAAGGACTTTAATGACCGCAAGCTCCTTAATGCAAAAATTGGCTGGCGCAATGATAACTGGAATCTATCGATCTGGGCTAAAAACCTGAGCGATGATGACTATGCTACGACAACGGGGAACCCCCAGATCTACTCCGGTAATACCAACTACTTCCTGGCAGCGCCAAGAACCTTTGGTGCCACTGTACGTTATGATTATTGATTAATCATTAACGGCCTTGCAATGAGTTGATAATCATTTATTGCGAGGATCGCACAGTAAACGACAGTGCAACGCACAGGGATGTGCAATGCCTGCTTACCGGTAGTGTGATTACTCGATTGATATGGATATCGAACAGAATTCATCGTTTCATTTATCTCTCTTTTTGGGGCCAGCGATGGCCTCATTTTTTCCTCTGATAAAACTTAAGAGCAGCAATTGGATTGCGGTTAAAAAGAGTTAAATTCATAGAAAATAAACGGTTAGTATCAATAATAAGTAAAAAAAATGGTTTTTTAGTGTTCAATAGTATAAAAGTTAACGCCGTATTCTCATGGGAACTTACGAAATTTATAGGTAAGAAAAGATTTGAAAACGTGGATGACTCTATTTAACAGACCGTGGCTACATTTTGTTGTGCTGGGCATTGTTTTTTTTACGCTTAAGGGCGTGATCTTTCCTGAACCCAAAACCGTGATTGGCCCATTGCATGAATCGCGGATCGCCGCTTTGCAGCAACAGTGGTTTACCCGTTTTGGTCGCAAGCCTTCAGCAGTACAAAAACAAAAAATGATCACAGATGAGCTAGAGCGTGACTTGCTGTTTCAGCATGCATTGGATCTTGAATTCCATCGCCGTGACAAGATTGTTTATGACCAACTGATCCGCAATATGCACTTTTTAAATATGGCGGAAGGAAAAAATAATAAGGAATTATTTCAGCAGGCTCTGGAAATGCAATTGCATTTGGGTGATGAGGTCGTCAAAAGGCGGCTCATCGGTAGAGTTCAAGAGCATTTGCTGAAAGAAAACCCACCTACCGCGCCTACCGAGGCGCAGTTGCGAGCTGCATTTTCTGAGCGTAAGGAACAGTTCCGCCGTCCTGCACGCCTCTCGATTACACAATTATTTTTCAATCAAAATCGTGAGGCTGAGCTCGACGCTATTGTTGCCACGATTCAGCAACAGAATTTCGATGCCAAAACCGCCAGGCACCTAAGCTCACCGTTTATGTCAGGCTATGAATTTCACCGGCAGACACCGGAACAGTTGGCCCGTCACTTCGGTGCGCAGTTTGTGGCTGAGCTAGTGAAAGCCGGGCCGGCTAAGGGTCAATGGGTGGGTCCCATTCGTTCGATCTACGGCTTGCATTATGTATGGATTAACGCAATTGAGCCCGGGCGTGAGGCTCAATTTACAGAGGTGGAGCTACAGCTACGCAGAGACCTTGAAGCCAAAGCGCGCACGCAAGCCTTACACTATAACGTGGCCTTGCTACGCAATGAGTACGAGGTGAGATTGTGAGATTTTCTGTGAGCTTCGGCTTTTTGCGTTTCGCTTTGGGCTTGGTAATACCCTTGTTATTAGCACAGAGTGCGCAGGCACATTTGTTTGCGCCTTCGCTGTTGAAAATCGTGGAGACGCAAGCGCATCAATATCACGTGGTCTGGAAAACCCCGGCCAAGCGCAGCAGTGATGTTCCCCTGCAGCCCATTTGGCCTGATCGCTGTGAGGTAAACAATCCGAGTTCGCCTAGTACCGAAGGTACAGGCATTACATCGAGCTGGCAGCTACATTGTGATTCGATGGATGAGGCGGGGCCAGATTTGGCAGGTAAAGGATTGGTTGGACAAGTCGTGAGTGTGAGCGGGCTTGGGGAAAACCAGGTGTCGGCCATGGTTATGCTCAGTCTTCGCGATGGACGCAACTATCAAGGCGTATTAACCGCAGAAAACCCTGAGTTGCTGATACGCGAAGAGCCCGCTCAGGCTCAGGTGATGACAGAGTATTCCTGGTTGGGGCTGGAGCACATCTGGGGTGGTATTGATCACCTGATGTTTGTATTTGGTTTACTTTTACTGGTGGGTGGCGGTGCGCGCTTGCTCTGGACCATTACCGCGTTTACCGCAGGGCATAGTATTACCCTGTCACTGGTGACACTGGGTTTTTTACGTTTTCCTGTACCACTGGTGGAATTTACCATTGCGCTGAGTATTTTCTTGTTGGCGCTAAACCTTGCTCGCCAAGATTTTTCCTTGAGTGGCGGTGGCGGATTGTTTCGCCGTTACCCCTGGTGGTTAGCCGGAGGTTTTGGCCTGCTGCACGGTATGGGCTTTGCGGGGGCATTGGCAGAAATCGGTCTACCCCAAAACAACGTCCCTCTGGCTCTACTATTTTTTAACATTGGCATAGAGGCGGGGCAAATTGCCTTCATTCTGTTGCTACTGGGAGCTTGGTGGCTGATCAAACGCCCACTGCTCCCTTGGCAAGAGCGATTGTTACCCGTGCCGGTTTATGCGCTGGGCGGCTTGTCGGCCATGTGGTGTATTGAGCGTGGCCTGATATTTTTACAGGTAAGTTAATAAGATGTATTGGATAAACACCTGGAGCAACAACCCTTTTTAATGGGCGACTGCTGGTTGATGTTTTTAATCAATCGGACGCATCGCCCAAGCCGGTTATTGTAGTCATTAACGGCTTGGCGGTGGCTGTGAATTGGCTTTGACTTGTGATTACCGTATTGCCCATGCTCAAGCCATAGCAGTACAATCATTATAATGTGGGCAAATTAGACAGAAGCCGCCCATATGAACGGGAAGCGCAAGCCTCCGGCTCCCATAATTGATAACTTGGATCATATCGATAATCCTTTCAGGGTAAAAAGCTTCTCAGCCCAGCCATATATTTATTCTCCTGGTGTCGACTTCGATCACGATTTCGAATACGCAGTTCGTGTGTGTTTGCTTGTCACATATATCAACATATCGGGGGGATTCCGCAAACTGTAGTTATGTTTGTTAGATATATGCTGGTGTTGATAGTTCTAGCTTTGGGGGAGGGGGCTTCTTGTTTTTAGAGTGTTTGATTATTGATCAGGATTTATGGGAGCCGCTAGGCATGGGCTGCCGCAACTTATCCACAACTTCCTCATGCATCGACTCAGTGAATATGTGGACTTAATTGCTCGCTAGGATTATTTTTTAGTTTCTACTTGTTCCACTTGCTCACTATCGACACGATCGGCTTTAGCAATATAGCGAGGCTTTTTATGGTCGGGCTGTAGCTTGGCTTTGGCCTTTTTAAGTTTCTTGGTAAAAATCTGTTTGCGTTTCTTTAATCGATTCATGATGATCCCTACCCTCGGGCCATGGCTAATAGTTCAGAGATTGAGGCAAAGTCCTCATAGCGACATAAATCGGTTTCTCTCTGCTCAACTGCAACCACCGACATGCGATCCGCTAACTCATTACCTTCTACGCCTGCGTGTCCCTTAACGTGAGCGACTTTAATCTTCTTGGCGATCTCAAGATACAGCGCGTGAGCGGGTTTAATGATATCGAGGTTTTTGATTTCACCGTTGGCCTTTTTCCAGCCTTTGGCTTTCCAGCCGTTGGCCCATTTGGTGATGCAATCAATTGAGTATTTGGAGTCACAGTAAATGGTGACGCTTTGGCCCTTCTCTGCGGCAGCCTGAGCGAACATCAGTGAGTGATGGAGGCCTAACAGCTCTGCGGTATTGTTGGTGCCAGCGGGGTTGTATAAACCGTACCAGAGTTGCTCCAGTTTATCTTTGTGATAAATGGCGATACCCGTACCGGCTTTACCCGGGTTGGGGTCACAAGCGCCGTCACAGAAAATACTGACTTCGGCAGAGAGATCTACGGTTGCTGTTGAGGCCGCTGTTGTTTTCTTCTTTGGTGAGGATTTGGTCGTCGATCGAGTAGCTGTTGCCTTGGGTTTGCTGGCGTAGGCTTACTCGGCCTCTGCTTGGCTGGGGAAGGATTTGAACTTGGCTCTTGGAAAGCCTTTAACCTGACGCTCGGCTTCTGCCCAAGTGGTGTAGATGCCAGGCTGTTGGCCGACCCATACGACGTAATATTTTTTGGCGGCCATGGTTAGTCCTGTTTTAGGGGGGATTTATAGTAAATGGGAGAAACAAAAAAGGCTAACCCACGCGGATGTTCTTGGGCTCATAGATTGGCCGTAGGGGGTTAGCATAGTTTGGCCGCAGGATGTTAGCATAGTTAGACGCTCATTTTATAGTAGTGAGGTGTCTACTTTCCGTGGGTAACTTGGCATTTGTAGCCCACCTTATAGTTAATATAGGTGTGGGGGAGCCTTCCTCGCTACTCTGCGTTTAGCGGGGCGTGAATGTCCGCTTCTGGCACGAAAGCGACTAGACTCAATGGACGCAGATTAACCCAAAGCGGCCGCTGGACAATCTCATAATTTCCCCCTATAGAGTAACTGAATATTCAAGGTTTAGATTGAAAGAGGCCTGAAACCTAGGTGTCGTAGAAAGATGCACAGCGACGTGATAAAGCAGTTCAGGCTTATAGGGTATGGCAAGACCCTAGTTTTCTAGAGGCAGTGTAGCCACTCAGTCCAGGATGCCGCATTTTAGACTCACAATGCGATCGAAAACACGTCGTGTTCCTTCCGCTAGTGTCCCCAATTAATCCCCAGAGAAATGTTATCCCTACAAAATCTTTGATTGTTAACTATTTTTTATTCAGTCGCTCCAGTCCATCATGGGCGCAATGGAAAAAGTTCTTTTCGGTGCGGGCAGCGTGGTTCTTGAGTTTGAGCTGATTATCAAGGTTATTAACTCTTGGGTTCTTTGCTGTTTTTTTCTATTTTAGCCTGTTTTTGCCGTAGTTGTACCCCCAAAGTATCCCCAAAACTCCGGGGAAACTGAAAATAATTAAAGGCCGTTGCGGGTTTTAATTATCTCATCGCTGTCGGCCGGCAGTGAGAACGACACGCCGTCAATGCCAACTGTATAGTCTTCAAATATATCGTCTGCGCCATCCAGCCACAGCGTGGTTTGGCCTGGAAACATAATCGGCGGCACTACGTGATAGTAAAGCAGGTGGCCAACCTCAGCGTCGCGCGCGATTTCAGCAGCTTCTACGGGGCTTGTGTGGTAGTCCAGCACATCCACGGTAATTTTTGCCAAGACTTCATCGCCAGCCTCTTTGGCGGCGTCATGCATCATCATCAATAAGTTAGGAGCGAGGGCTTCGTGCACGAGCAGATCAATACCTTTGGAGAACTTCTCAACATGGGGAGACTTAACCGCGTCGCCACTGATCAGTAGCGAACGCCCTTTATAGGTAAAGCGGTAGGCCACTGCAGGATCGATGGGTGAGTGGTCCACGGTAATGGCTTCAACCTTCAGACCATTGTGCTGATAAACCGTAAACAATTCACCTTCGGGCGGTTTGATAAAAGTTTTGGCAAGCATGCCGGTACCGCTGAGCGGTGCGACACGGTCGCCATGATGATCGTGTCGATAGATCGCGTCCTGAGAATAGGCGCTGTTAAATCCTTCCACGACTTTCTCTACGCCTTCAGGCCCATACACCGGCAGCGGACTTTTATTGGCCTGGGTGACCCAGCGACCCATCGCCATCTCTCCAAGCCCATCAATGTGATCGGAGTGAAAGTGCGTTAGAAATACAGCGTCGATCTTGCCTGCGCGGTAACCCATTCTGCCTAGATTGCGAAAACCGTCGGTGCCCGCGTCCACGATAAAAAACTGCTCGCCTGCAACGACCGCTACACAAGGACCAGACGCATTTGGCGCGGGCATAGGACCGCCAGCGCCACAAAGGGTGAGGTGTAGGCCGTCAGAGAGTTCTGCACTTGCATCCTGTGCCAGTCGCGCCTCCAGACCTTTAAGCATGATTTTTTCTGCGATGAAGGCACGTTGGCTATAAACAACGGCACCAATGAGGGCAAGGGTCACCAGTGTTAGGTTTCTTTTTTTCATTGTGATTCTTCCTTCACGTTCATATAGTCTTTGCTTTGAGGGAGGCATTTCAAAAAGATTATTTTTTCATTGGCCTGCGAGTCATGAGCCTTCGACGCACTGTCACGATAGTGAGGACCGCGATCATTAATAGGGTGATTGGATGATTAATGAGGTTCTTTACTTTTGCTTTAGCTCCGTTGCGACTGATCTGAGTTGACTGTTGATAGTCTTGGGGCACCTGTATTACGCCGTTCTCGCGAGCGTATTTTTCATACTCAGACAGTAGGTCGGAAAATACGAAAGGTTCAATGGTCTCTAGAGGACGGGTTTCGCCGGGGTCTTGAGTGATGTTATACAAATGCCAGCGATTGTCGTTAGCGCCACCTCGGTTTAAGGCAATTTTAAAATCGCCTTTGATTAAGGCGGCGTTACCGCCAATTTCATAAGCAATAACATCATCGTCACTATAAACAGTATCTGAGTGGGCGGTGATGACGGGCAGTAGATTTTTCCCAGTGTTGGGTTCGATGGCGCGCCCTTGATATTGCGTGCCAGGGTGAGGGGTATTGGCCAGAGCCAGAATGGTGGGGGCCAAGTCTTTAACAAAGGCCTTACTGTGGCTAATTTTTCCCTGCAAGGTGTCGGCAAGCTGTGGACCGCTAATGATCAGCGGTACGCGCATGCCGCCTTCGCCAGAATGAAACTTGTAGTGGCCAAGAGGGGATGCGGCCGCACTGGCAAAGTTGATACCGATGGTGTTGTAACTGTAACGCTCGCCCAGTGTGTCATAGTCATCGTTATAACCGAGCATCTTGTACATCAGCGGGGTAAACGCTGACATATCTTTCGGGTCAGACGCTTCTGCACCGTTGTCAGAGGTGAAAATAATGACCGTGTTGTCGTGTTGGTTTGTTGCCTTCAGGTATTGAATCAGACGGCCAATATGATGATCCATCGCATCCACCATGCCGGCGTATACGGCCATGCGCTTGTCATTGTAGCGCTGCTCTTCCTCTGATAGCGCCTCCCAGCTCGCGGTTGTGGGCATGCGCTTCATGGGGGCCTCGGCGGGCAATAGACCCAAATCTTTCACGGCTTGTTGGCGCGCCAGGCGCAGCGCATCCCAGCCATCCTTATAAGTGCCCACATATTTTTCCGTGAATGCTTTAGGTGCTTGTACCGGTATGTGCACCGCCTGAAAAGACACGTAGGAGAAAAACGGTTGGTTCTTTTTGCGCTGGTCTAGGCGATTATTTTCTAATTGCGCAATGGTTTTATCAACGATGAATTTAGATGAATAAAAGTCGTCAGGGATCGTGATTTCTTCGCCGTTTTCAAACCATAGGGTTTTCTCATAGTGGGGAACGTAGGCTTGTTGGGTCCAATTGTCGCCACCAGAAAAAGGCATGGTCAGGGTTTGCTCAAAGCCTCGATTGATGGGCAGCAGAGATGGGTCCTCATATCCCAAGTGCCACTTGCCGGCCATGGATGTGTTGTAGCCAGCATCTCTGAGTAGGGTAGCGATGGTGACGACATTGTGATTGAGGGTGCCGCGATAAAACGGTGAATGCGCTTGGGCCGGTGTTAGTGCTTCACTGATATTTGCCACGCCCGCGCGATGGCTGTCGACGCCGCTTAGGAGCATGGCGCGGGTCGGTGCACAGCTGGCCGAGGTGTGGTAATTGCTAAAGCGCAGACCGCTGTGCGCCAGCTGATCCAAATTGGGTGTGCTTATCTCACTGCCGTAGGATGCGATATCTGAGTAGCCTAAATCGTCAGCGAGGATAACTAATATATTAGGTCGCTCATCCACCTTGGGTTCCGGTGTGGCGTGGGCGCTTAGGGTAGAAGCCGTAAGGGCACCTAAAAGCAAACAGCTTAAGCTAGTCTCTCGCCCAAATACAGCTGCCCGGATTTTGCTCATTAACATTGATGGCACACTCTTAATAAAGTCCGTTCTTTATAGCACATTCTGATTTCGCCGCGCTTTTATTGAGCGGCAATAATCGCAATCATTTTTTGAGCGGCTTCCAAACTTGAATTTTGATTTTGCCCGGTCACAAAACGCTGCTCGCGATCGACGGCTACGTGGGTGGCAAAGAAATCAATAAATGCCGTTTGGCTCTCGAAGGCGGCGCCGGCTTTGCGCAATTCGGTTTCAGGGTGCATGGGAGTGATATCAATGCCAAGCTCCTTGACCTGCTTGTCGGTGACGCCAGTCATGGCTCGACCAGCAATTAACTTATTGCCCTCACTGTCCTTGGCATTAATCAAGCCTAAGGCACCGTGGCAGACTGAACCAATCAAGGGTGATTTAGGCCCGTAATAGGCTTTACTGACCTTTTCCGCCAGCACGTCAGAATAACCAAGGTCGTAGGCCGCGCCCCAGCCGCCGGCTATAAATATGGCGTCGTACTGAGTGAAGTCTACATCGTCGATGCGCAGCGAGTGTTCGGTTTTGGCGAGCAGGGCGGGGTCTGCCAGAAAGCGTTTATCTTCAGGGCTGATGATGGGGCGAGACAGGGTTTGTGGATCCACAGGTATCTGGCCACCTTGAATGCTGGCCACATCCACCTGCATGCCCGCATCGAGGAAGCTGTAATAGGGGTGGGTCATCTCTGAGGCCATCACGCCTGTGGGGTTGCCCGTGGTCTCGCCGGGCGCGTTCAGCACCCCGTGACTGGTGGTGATCACTAGGGCGCGCTTGCCTGCGGGCAGTTGATGAGTTTCGCCGGTGTACTCAGGGTGTATGCCTGCTTTGTGAAGAAGTGTGGGCAATGCCACGGCTAAGGTGAGGATAAGGGCAAGGATAACTGCGCCAATTTTGATGAGTCTGGTCTTCATAATTTACTCTGATTTTATGGAGTTCGTTACTAATAGAGCGAACCATATTCGTGGTGTCTTATTGATATTATGACTGTGTAAGTCGGCAGAACATATGTGACCAAACGAGCCAATTCTTAAGAGACACTTTTTCTGCATCTATTTTTGCAATAATGCTTGAGCGTTACTAGTGAAGTTTTTTTGCTCTTTCTCATCGTCTAATAGATTACCTAAACTGAAAGGAACTTCGATACCTTTGGCCATGCCTGGCTGTTCTGCCATGGTGCCCATCCAACGGTTAAGGTGATCTAGTCCCGCAACCGATACCCCTGACCATTTGTACGTTCGTGCCCAGCACCAATTAGCTATATCGGCAATGGAGTAATCATCGGCCAGCCATTCGTTATCACTTAGGTGCGTGTTCATTACTTCAAATAAACGGCGGCATTCACTTTGGTAGCGATCAATGGCCGGCTGAATTTTTTCAGGGAAGTAACGATAAAACACGTTAGCTTGTCCCATCATCGGGCCGGTGCCGCCCATTTGGAACATGAGCCATTGCATAACTCTGGAACGAGCTTTTGCTTCGGCGGGAAATAGTTGCCCGGCTTGTTCAGCCAGGTAAATCATAATGGCCCCGGATTCAAACACCGAAAAATCATCGTTGGCACGATCAACAATTGCAGGGATACGGCCGTTGGGGTTGATTGCCAGAAACTCAGGTTTCTTTTGTTCGTTTTCCAGCAGGTTGACGGTATGGGTGTTGTATTCCATTCCAAGTGCCTCCAGTGTGCAGGAAGCTTTATGGCCGTTGGGGGTTGGTGCTGTGTATAGCTCTATCATGGTGTTCTCTCTGGTTTCTTTTGAGTTAGTTAGGCGTGTAGACGTACTCGTCGCCTTGCTCGAATTTCTTATTCAGGGTTTTATCAATCATTACCGGCATGTCAATCACGGCTGAATACAAAGGCGGACGGGCGTTTTCCTGATGCTTGGCCAATAGCTTACTCAGCTCCTTTACTATTTGCGGGTGACTATTGGTCAGATTTTCTTGTTCAGTTGGGTCGTCTTTTAGATTAAACAACCAGGTTTGCAGACCGTCAGTTGGGCGATCATTCACCTGTAATTTCCAATCTTCATGACGCACAACCTGGTAGTGGCCGTTTTGCCAGAACAGTGTTTTGCGCGGCCAGCTTGTCTCGTTGTCAAGCAAGGTCAATATATTTTTACCATCGATGTCGATACCTTCAGGTGTAGCGGCACCTGCGGCGGCGGCCAGGGTCGGCATTACATCAATATGAGCTACCGGCGTGTTTACGGTTTTACCGGCGGGAATGTTCTTCGGCCATTTGACAAACATGGGAACACGCAGGCCACCTTCAAACATGGTGATCTTCCACCCTCGGAAAGGTCTATTGCTTTCCGGTAACCCCACATAGCCTGCGCCGCCGTTATCACTGGTAAAGGCCACAAGGGTATTGTCCGCCAGACCTTCGGCTTCCAGAGTTTCCATAATACGTGCGACACTGCGATCCACGGCCCGCACCATAGCTGCGTAAACTCGTTTGCGGTGCGGCTTGATATTGCCCACGGCTTCATAATCTTCTCGTGTGGCTTGCAGCGGCGTGTGTGGTCCCCAGTGGGCCAGATACAAAAAGAAAGGGCGATTTTTGTTGGCCGTGATCACTTTTAGTGATTCGTCAGTCCAATAGTCTGTCATGTAACGGGCGGGTTTAAACTGATCGGTACTGCCCGAATTAAATGAGTTGCTGAAGCCTAGCTTGGCCCACAAGAACTGATCAATAGGGTCGAAGTCCAGTTTGGCATTGACGACATTAGGGTCATTTTCCGGTAAATAGAGACCATTGGTCATCAGTAAGCTGTCATCAAAGCCCTGTTTGTGTGGGCCCATGTCGCCGTCATTACCTAAATGCCATTTGCCAATGTGGGCTGTGTAATAGCCCTGTTCTTTAAGCACTTCGGCCAAGGTAATCTCAGAGGGTGGCAAACCTTGTAACTCATAAGGCGGTTTCGCTTTGTCCAAAACGGCGTTATAGATGGCGGGCGGCAGGTTATTGTCCATACTGTTGCTTATGCTGGTAGCCATCGAGCCCATACCTTCCGGGGTTGGTGTAAATTCAAATCCGGTTCGGGTGGGGTAACGCCCAGTCATCAACATCGCTCGGGAGGGTGCGCAGGTGCTGGCACCGGAATAGGATTGATTGAACACTGCCCCTTCGGCGGCTAAGCGATCAATTCCGGGTGTTTGCACGATACTGCCATCAGTACGGCTTACACCCCCGCCAAGAGCTGAAATATCGTTGTAACCCAGGTCATCGGCGACAATCAAAATGATATTGGGCGGGCGCTGATCGGGTATAAGTTCCGATTCTGGGGGCCCTTGCGACCATGGTACATCGCGAGACTCAGCGACAATCTTTTGAGAGGATTGGTATTTGATTAACGCGAGCATGATGTCGAGGCGCCGGGTGTAGGCAGTAGTGCCGATGAGGGCCAAAATCAGCAGTGCGATCATAACTTTTTTCATGGGCTTCCAGTGATGGTTCACTTCAATAGAGAATTCATTGTAGAGATGACTGGCATCCATAATTGTCAAATTGCGCAGAAAAACAGTAATTTCACGCAGCTTAACGCTTCTTTTCTCACCCGGTAGCGGAGTTGTTACAGGGTGAAAATGTGGACCTTAAAGCTGGTTATTAGGCCGCTACAAATAGTTTAAAATTGTCTTTTTGCATCTTCCAATTTGGCTGATGCTGGCACAAAGAGAGGAAGCCGATATCGCTTAATAGGTCATCAGTGGCTGGCTTTTGAACAGCAGGAATTGCCTGGTAGTGTTCAATAACGGCCTGTAAGCGCCAGGCGGTATAGGCGGTTGCGGGGCGAGATAGTTCAATATCTTGTAACAAGGTTTTAATCCGACCTAGACCGGCGGGCGCCTCGGTTCCGGTTTCAGCTGTGGATAGCTCATTATCGGCGGCTGCAAGAATATCCGTCATCATGTTGGCAAATACATCACTCAGGTAGCGCAACAGAGGAATCAGAGTGTCGGCGATATAAAGTTCGCCTTGGTCTGAGATACCAGCGCCGGAATGCATATTGGTGATCCAGTTATTCAGGTGCAGGTAATCTTTACGGATAAACATACTGGCATCACATGGATCCAGATACAGGTGGCCCCACATAGCATTCATTATGCCCAGATCGGCGAGTGTTGGGTGGTCACCCAGCAGGTAGGGCGTAGTGGCCAAATGATCATTCAATAGGCCACAGACTTCTTCAGTTATCTGCATGGCTTTTTGCTGGATATCTTTGCGATCCAAACCCACCTTGGGTAAACGTGAACGAATTTCGGTGCTAATGGTCTCTCCCATTTGCTCTGCTAAGGCAGCCATGTCCGGGTTCTCAACACCGTTCCCTAGAATGGTTTTGAACATGCCGATACCCCATTGCTTGGCATCTTCAGGTACCCAGCGATAGTAAATCATGGGAATCGCAAAGAACTCATCGGCCAAGACTTCAATCAATTTGGCAACACATTTCAGTTGCTGATTTTCTGGCATGATTGGGCGTTCAGGGTGGCGAGATTCCAGCGCCTCAACAATATCGCAACCGTCTTTAAGTACAGTGCCATCGGGACAAAACACGACAGGAAACTGTTGGTTGCCGGTGGCAGGAATAACACGGTTGAGAACGGTTTCAATATTTGATCCAATCTCCTGATAGGGCAAGCGTTTATACTGCAAACACGCTCGCACTTTGGCGGAATAGTATGAATGTTGAGTTGCTACCAACTCATAATCTTTGTTTGTCATAGAGGGAACCTCGTGGAATGGATATGACTTTTTTGAACTCTCTAAAATAAAAAGGGGCATCGGGAGAAGAGATAGATATCCGATGCCCAAGAGAGATAGGGTTAGAAGTTGTACTTCGCTTGAATCGCTACTGTGCGAGGGTTTACTTGATAGCCGCTGTAGGTAGGAGCCTGAATCAAAGCACTGCCAGTTACCGGTGTTGCAGAAGAGTAAGCAATGTCATCATTCTCGGTTAGGTTTTTACCAACCAACGCCAGCATCCAGTTATCAGCTTCCAATGCGATACGGGCATTAAGATTGATTTGGCTACCCTGTTTCATCAGAGGCTCCAGCGTCGCTTCAACGTATTGTTCTGAACGGTAAGAGGTGTCCATTGTTATGTGCAGGTTGAATGCGTCGGTTAGTGGGGTTAGGTAGTCCAAAGTCACTGACGCTGATGAATTAGGCGCAAAGGTATTTGGTTCACCGCTAAGATCACAGGTGCGCGCACCGGTATCCAGTGTTGTTTTGGGTGGGCAGGCTGCACCTACAAACTCTTTGAATTGGTAATCAAGATAGGCCATAGATCCGATCAGCAACAAACCTTCGCTTAGCATAATACGACCGTCCAGTTCGATGCCTTGTGAGCGAGCGGCTGCCGCATTGCCCACCACAAAACCAACCGTGCCATCAAATTGACTAACCTGAAGGTCTTTATAGTCGGTATAGAAGATGGCTGCGTTTAATTGTGCACGACCATCCAGCAGTTCGGTTTTGGAGCCGATTTCATAGCTAATAACCGTTTCATCTTCATATTCGAAGTCAGCGGCGCGCCCTGCTCTGGCGTCGAACCCCCCGGCTTTAAAACCATTACTGATGGAGGCGTAAAGCATTAAGTCTTCTGTGGCTTCCCATTCGGTAATTATGGAGCCGGTGACAGAACTTTCGCTGCGATCATCTTTTACGGCGTGATTCTCAACCCCAAATACACCGCCCATCACTAGTTGGGCTTCAATACCGGCCGGGGTTAGGTTGCCAGCGCTGGTGTCATAAATGCTTACTGAGCGCTCAGCGTCTTTTTCTTCCTGGGTGTAACGCGCACCTATTGTCAGGCGAACTGTTTCGCTCGCATTCCAGGTGGCTTGGCCGAAGGCGGAATAGGTATCACTGTCGCCGCTGTAATTCCTTACATTACTGGTATTATTGATTTCCTTAAGTGAATACAGCTGGCGGGCACCGGCGGTAGCAAGCAGAAATGGGGTGCCAACGCCATAGCTGGTCAGTAGAGATGCCGCGGGCCTGAATCCAGTGACCCCGGCACCTGGCATCAGCAAACCTAGCCCTAAATTACTTAAAGCGGAGGTTAGGTTTTCGTCATCAATAACACTTTGTTGACTGTATTCCAGCTCCCACGACTGATAATAGGCCCCGGCAATCCAGTCAACGGTTTCGCCACCGGGTGAAGTGATGCGAATTTCCTGGCTAGTTTGATCGAACTTTTCTTGTTGGGCGGCGTGTATCGACTCCAAGCCTGACAGGTCAAGGTCGGTATCTTCATCCAACTCATAACCCGCATAACCGGTAACACTAGTGATTGTGAATTCATCATATTGCCAATTCATGGTTAGGACGACTTGATTGGTTTCGTTATCACTGTATTCGTCGTTATTGGTTTGACGTTTACGGTTTTGTATGCCGTCTTCATAGCCGATGTTTTGACCTGTAATGGCTGACAGATATTCGCCAATTTCACCGAAGCTCCTGCCTGCGAACAATGGACTAACGGAATCGTAGCCGGCAATAACTTCTTCACCGCGGCCTTCAAAATCAAAAATGCTGTGCTCGAGTTTCAGGCTGGCATTAAAGGTTTCGCTTGGGGTCCAATCCAGAGTTAAGCGTGCGGTGAGTTCGTCTTTTTGCTGTTCATTGTCGCCATTGGAGGTGTTAACAAAATACCCGTCTTCTTGGGAGGCGCGAATCGCAACGCGAGCACCAACGGTTTCTGAAAGCGGCCCTGACATCATGGATTGAATTTCATTTCGGGCATACTCGTTATCGTGCTCGACCTGAACATGGCCTTCAAATTCACTAGTCGGTTTGGCGGTGGTAATGGAAATTGCGCCACCAATACTGTTTTTTCCGAACAGCACATTTTGCGGTCCGCGCAGAACTTCAACACGCTCCAGGTCCATAAAAGGCATGCGGGCCATCGGGCCGCGCCCCAGGGCAATATCATCAACATATTGCACAACGGATTGCTCAAAACCTTGGTTGATGCCAGAGCTGATGCCGCGAATAGAAAGGACCTGACCTAGCGGGGAATTGGCTTGCTGAAAGTTGGGAACATAAGCAGACAGGTCTTCCAGGTTATTAATACCGGCTTCGGCCATTTTTTCCCCGTCGACAGCACTGACGGAAATGGGAACATCTTGCAGGTTTTGCTCGCGCTTTTGGGCGGTTACGACAATTTCTTCAAGCCTAAGCTCGTCAGCATTCACGGCCAGAGGGGCTGCTAAACCAAGCGCTGCGGTGATGTTGATTGATAGTAATCTCTTCTGGAGCGTGGAAATTCTCATGGCTCTCTCTCGTATGGTTGTATTCTATTATTCGTCGGTATTTACTCAGAGGCATTGCCTGCCGCCTCGAGATCTCATGTTAGATAGGTTGAAGGGTCACAAATTGTATTATTGCGCAGCATTCTAGTAATATTGCGCAATGAGATGAGCTTGCCGAACTTTGGTAAGGCTGACTGAACAGTCGATTATGTGTGTGGTGTTATGGCAGAAAATATATCCAGTCATGTGTTAGAGGGAGTGGCCGCATTAATTGAGCGGGCCGGACAGGACCCCGTTGCGCTTGCCGAGCGAGTCGAGATTAACCCGGCGGCGTTATACCAGTCAGATATTCTGGTGAGTGAAGTCAAAGTTAACGACCTGTTTGAAGAGGCGGCAAAGGCTTGCGGCGACCGTTTTTTCGGACTTAAAATTGCTGCAATAAAAGGCCCCGATATGCTGGGCCCGCTGTGGCTTTTGGCTCGCAATGCTAGCACCGTAGGCGAATCTGTTAATTTGATGGCGGATAACCTGACAATACATAGTCAGGCACTAGCACTGTATGTTCAGGATGAGGGGGATGCGGGTATCTCCCTGAGTATAGAAATTTCACGATTAAACCTCGATGTATTTCAAACCGCGCCAAAAAATACTGCGATTACTCAAATGGTTGAGCTAAGTCTTGCCGCTTTTTGTAGATATCTACGTGACTCTTTGGGGTTTGGCTGGGTTCCTCGGCATACACGGTTCAGGCACGCCGCGCCCACCGATTTAAAACCATTACGAAAAGTGTTTGGAGAGCACCTGTTTTTTAATCAAGATGTTAATGCGATCCATGTCAGCCGCGAAGATCTTCAAGCGCCAAACTATCACAATCCACTCAATAAAATATCCGGTGATGCTAAAAGGATTGTGACGCGGGATTTGGAATCCAGTATTGGCCAGGGCATGACTCTTGTGCAACGTGTTGAACGTATTATTAGAACGTTAATAAATGACCAAGGGGTGACGGCAGGTGAAGTTGCAAAAACACTGAATATTCCCGTTAGAACACTGCAATATCGTTTAAAGAAACATAATACCAGTTATCAGGATCTCTACGATAAAGCGCGAGAAGACCTGGCCAAACATTATATTAAAACATCAGAATTATCTATTGGCGCAATTTCGGAACGCCTGCATTTTACCGACACGGCTGCGCTGTCTAAATTCTTCAAAAAACGTGTCGGCCATTCGCCGAGGGAGTACGCCAAGCGTATGCGTATTTTGGATGAGTAAATCGCAGGCCTCAAGTATGAGTAGAGAATTTTGGTTCCCTTCAAAACCTGTATGTAATCTGCGTAGCATAAGGTCGACAGCAGCTTAGACCAAAAACATCAATTGAAAGTCAGTGGAAAGACGCTATTTTTCTAAAGGCTAGGTAGCTTCTCAGTTCAGAATGCCGCATTTCAGACTCACAGTGCGATTAAAAATGCGTCGCAATTCCTTTTCCCAGTGTCCCCAAACAATCCCCAGAGAAATGTTATCCCTACAAAACCTTTGATTGTTAAATATTTTTTATTCAGTCGCTCCAGTCCATCATCGGCGCAATAGAGAATGATCGAACAAGTTTAAGTCCTGATTTTACAGAGTAAGAATCGTTTTTCTCGTTATCTTCATTAGTGGATATTTTAGACATATTTAGCTTGCGTTTATCGATGTATGAGCGACCACAAAGCGTGATCATCTATGGCGCAATCATACCACTCCAGCAACCTGTTGATAGAGTCAATTTGACCATGGGCCACCTGACTCCCATTCTAGGGAAAACTCTGTATCGTTTAGTGATGATGTTACTGCTGGCATTAGAAAATCAGACAAAGTATTTGTTATCTCGGGCAAGGTTGCGGCGCTTAAGTTGTTTTTTTGTATGAATGCGTGCCACTGTGTTTGTTTCTGTGTGTCTATCGTAAACGCCTCGCTGAGTCCAAAGGGTGCTTTCTCAGGCAGTAGCGTTTTTCGACGTTTGAACGTGGCGGCAATAGCTTGCTTGAGCGTTTTGCCGTTGAACGTCGAGTGTTGTGACAACACCCATAGGTCGAAATAATCTTTCATTCTGCTATTGGCGATTCCCAGTGATGTTATGGCATGGAATTTTTCGGCAACAACTGTGTAGTGAGGGTAAACTCGTAATTTGGGGGATTCAAATTCTGGCAGAATTACGGGATAGTCGACGGTTTGCGGCGAGGGCGTTACGGCATCGCCAAACCCGATATCTACCTGAACTTGGCATCGGGCTCCGTCGAGAACACACAACAACGTTATCCTGACGCCAGCGTAGTTTGAATCCTTGCGGATCTCCTTTGCAATAACGGTTTCATTTTGAAATAGAATTCCGTCATTCACATTAAAGGAGCATAATTCCTTGAATAGATTCTGAAGGTAAGGCAACTCGGCTGACCCGAAGCCAAGGAAGTCAGCATCTCGGGTAGGGCGATGGGGGACGTCAAACCAAAGATCAAAGAGTAGTGCACCTTTGAGCAAAAAATCGTTGCAATGGTCTGACACACTGACGCGATACAGCAAGCGTTCCAGGGCATAGCGAGTGAGTACCAGATTGAAATCTTGCCCGGTTTCTCTTGCGCGGTTTAACAGTTTGGCACGTACAGATGCGGCCACATTTCGCGGACTCATGAAACTATACTCTCAAGATATGGGCGAATTACATTCGTGACACGACAGATCTCGGCATACCGCCATAGTTCGTCCATTGTTACGCGCTTGGCGTTCCATGCTTCGTTGAGCGCTTCGAGCGCCACATCCAGACCGATTTTGTTGCGAAACTTAAAGCAATCGGTCACTGTTTTGGCTACGCAGGTGACTTGTATTTCAACACCTTCAATCAAATGCTTTTCAATGCCTTCGGTGAGCGCCTTGCCAGAAAAGCGCACGACTCGCAGTGATGGATAGCTCATGGAAGGAGCATGGTCCTTGTTCGCTATCGCCACCCAAACCTCATAAGGTGCTTGGGTTGTGAGATTATGAAATCGAAGCGCGGAGAGTAGGCACACCTGAACCTTAGGGTATTTACTGCAAACCTCGGCTAGGCTGGTGTGTTCAGAAACAGAACGGTCAGGGATAGAGTAAAGCCCACGATCAAGCCGCGTGAGCTGGCCACGTTTGACCATACGCGAGAGAACAACTCTCGGCACCTTGATAGCGTTCAGGTCTTGGCTCCGAATCAGGCCACGAGTAGTGGCCAGATCCAGAACTTGCTGATAATGAGTTTTTGATTGCATGTCTAATGATGTTCCATATTGACGGTACATGTCAACATATACCGTCAATATGGAACGCTGGTGAGGTGAAGGGATTGTATCGACAATCAAAGCTGCTATTCAATGCTGACCTATAAATCCCTATTTTCAGGTAGGTTCTTCGTGCTCGGTGCAACTATAATGCAATCATCGATTTTCTGAACTTATAAATCATTGATTAATATAATAATATTTTAATGTCGCTCCAATCCATCATGGGTGCAATGGTGAACTTACGGTCGAGGGCGGGGCGCGAGGCACTTTTCTGAGTATTTGAACTCTGGCTGTCTGTAGTAGAAGCTGGGGGCATTGATCTGATTCGTATAGTTACAAAGCGCCAAGCATATCATCTTGGCTGATTTGGCGGAAATAACGAGGGTTTGTCTCAGTGGTGATGGTTGTGTCAAAATTACCGTCACAGAATGAAATTGGAGTCGGGCTGCATAGCTACTGATAATTCTCAATACTTGATCCTACGCGGTGCGAATTCAGCGCTTCTGGATATGCGTAATATATGACCATTGCCCGTGGTCATAATCGCTGTTATGATTTACCGCTAGAAACATTCGAAATTAGCTAGGAGCTTACATGCAGCATCTGTCGAAATCCCAATTTAAGCCAAAAGCGCTAGAGATTATGCGTGCTATTGAGCAGGGCGGGGAGTCTCTTGTAATCACCGATCATGGAAAACCCGTGCTGGAACTCAAAGCCTATATTTCTAATGATATCGACCCTATCGAACGCCTTAAGGGCAGCGTGGTAGAATTTTTAGATCCCTTGGAGCCGATTTCTGACGACGACTGGGAATCTGCAAATTGATTGTTCTAGATACACATGTGCTGCTTTGGTGGATGTCGGGTGATGGCAAGCTCTCTCAAAAAGCAAAAAGGGCGATTGCTAAACATCAGGCACAGGATCGGAGCATTCTGATCTCTTCAATTTCTGCATGGGAAATTGGCATGTTGGTCAACCGAGGGCGTTTAACATTAAACATGGATGTCGATTCATGGTTAGCTGAAGTCGAGAAGATTCCTGCTGTAGAGTTTGTGCCTGTTGATAATTCGGTGGGCGTTAAGTCAACCTGTCTTCCTGGAGAATTTCACAAAGATCCGGCTGACCGCATGATTGTCGCATTAGCCAGACACACATCTTTTCCATTGATCACGGCTGATGAAAAAATATTGGCATATAAGCATGTTAAGACAATTTGGTAACAGGTTAATACCAGCTGCTTGTGTCAATTTTAATAATGATGGGCGTCCAGAAATCTCAGTCAAAAACGTCGCATTATAGATTCACATTGTGATCAAAAGCACGTCAGAATTCCTTTCCCTAGTGTTCCCAATCTATCCCCAGAGAAATGTTATCCCTACAAAACCTTTGATTGTTAACTATTTTTTATTCAGTCGCTCCAATCCATCATTGGCGTAATAGAAAAAGCTCTATTCGGTTCAGGCTGTGTAGTTATCGCTTTTTGAGCTGTTTTTCAAGGTTTGTTAACTCTTCGTCTCGTTACAGTTTTTGCCTATTCTAGCCTATTTTTGCAACAGGCATATTCACAAAATGTTCCTGAAATACTGGGGGGAGCTGAAAAAGAACGGCGGTATCGCAACGGCCCTTTAATGCCAGTCTGTGGGTTTGTTCTACTGTAATTTGTGCATAGCCATGGACGCGCTTGAAGAAATCTACATTAAGGTAGAAAACCTACAATATTCGAGACTAGAAGCGCCTAATAAGCCCTGGGAAGTCCATCCTGACGTCAGACAGTCTCCATAAACCACTCTTGGGGAGCCCAAGTTCCCTCGACGTAATTGTTACCCCATTTAGCGATGTCTTGAAGGATTGGTAAGATATCCCTCCCTTTTTTGGTTAACACATACTTATATCTTTTGGGTTTCGACTGATATAGCTCTTTTACTAACATATTTTCGGCTTCTAACATTTTTAATCTTTCTGCCAGCCTGTTGGTGGGTATCTTCTCAGGTGAGTCAGCTAGCTCAGAATAAGTTTCTTTGCCACAGACTAGGTCCCTAATAATAACCAATGTCCACCTATCACCAAATATATCCAAGCCGTTCACAATAGGGCAGCCAGAACGTAAAAATTGATTGTCAGAACTCATGCTAAACCTCTCTGCAGCGATTCAGGAATATTAACTTAATTACTTGCGAAATTGAAGTCACTGATATAAGCTTCGTTGCTTCAAAATCGTAAGTAACTATAGTAGGGCGATCCTCTTCTAATTTATCGGGAGAGTGTCGCTGTGCTTATACATGTCATAGCTGTGCAGATGACCCTGTTGTGGCGGGCTACTGCCAACGGACTGATTGCCGGGAAATTAAAAGCACCGCTTTGCACTACTTTCGGTTTTTGCGGCTTTAGGAATTTTGTGCAGTACTATTCGAGGTAAATATATTAATGAACAAATCAGAATTTAGAGAAGTAATTAATGCCCCAAAAGAAAAAATATGGGAGGTTCTGTTCACTCAGTATGGTGATATTCATGTACACAATCCAGGAATCATATCTTCGAACTATATGCACAAGGCAACAAGAGGCGAATTGAATTGTACAAGGCGTTGTCAGTTTAATGGCAGGTTATCTCTCGACGAAAAGATAACTGAAATCGATGAAAATAATAACTTTACGGTTGTAGTGACGGAACACAACCTTCCATTTATAAAAGAGATGTCTGCCACCTATGAGTTGTCCTCAATTGGAAGTATGACAGGCAACGAAGTGGCGGAAGTAAAGATGACTTCTTTTGTTTCATTTTCTCCAGGATTTATGAAATATTTGATGAGAGGTCAATTAGGTAAAGGTCTCGTTCAACACCTTTTTGGATTGAAATATTTCATAGAAACTGGGAAGACAGTAAATTCGTCTAATTATTCGGAAGTTTTTAAATCTTATAAATAGATTAATTATCTTACGTCGTTGGGCAAGATTGGACAGTTTTTGTCTGCAAGGTTTCAGTGAGATGAGTTCGCTTAGCCAGATTTTCCAATGGAGGCGTGTTGGTGATGGTAGATGTCACAAAGCAGCCCTGATATTTAGGAAATAATGTGGTTAACACGTACAGAAATCATGCGTTTAAATGTTCGTTAATATAGACCAAATATCATGAGGAAAAGAATGGAAATTTTTCAAATTATCACACTGTTTTTAGGAGGGGCTTTGCTAGTTTTTGCAGGCACCATGCGCCTGCTTAGGCCAAGCGGTTCACTGTGCTTGGACACCTTTTTGAGTGATTCTTCCAACAATTTACGAAAAGACCACGATTTGACGAGTGAAATGCGCGGTGCGGGAGTTATCACAGCTCTGTTTGGTATTGTTGCTTTGTCAGGTATTCTGGCGCCAGAAATGAGGCTGACCTCTCTCATCAGCACAACAATATTTTATCTCGGATATGCGCTAGGGCGCGGTGTAAGCTGGGTGGCAGATGGCGAACCCACTAAGCGAACTAAGCAAGGATTTGGTTTTGAAATAGTGCTGGGTTCTCTTAACGCTATTGGTCTAGTAAGTGCTTTGATATAGAGCGTTACTACCTTATGGGGATTGTACGGAGCCGCAGTCGGATTACTGCTGCTAGAAATCGAAGAAGACCCCGGGTTGTTGGGTTCACGGGTGGTGATAAAATTTGTTTTGGAAGCGCAAAGTTCTCAGTATCCTGCAGACAACACATGATGAACGCCCAACGCAAGCGTTGGGGTGCCATCGTCGGTGCGCAGGACATGCGAAATTCTGAATAGTGGTCCTGATCCTACACGGAGGGAGCTTGTAGATGGAGCTTAGGGTGTCTACGTGATTACCTTAGTCAAGGGACCGTCTGACAAGCCCCTGGTGTTCCCAATCTATCCCCAGATAAATGTTATCCCTACAAAACCTTTGATTGTTAGATGTTTTGTATTCAGTCGCTCCAGTCCATCATCGGCGCAATGGTGAACTTACGGTCGAGGGGGGGGCGCGAGGTGCCTGTCTGGATAGTTGGGCTCTGTGTGTGTGGTAGAAGTTGGGGGCATTGATCTAGTTCGTGTGGTTCCAAAGCGCTAAGCATAACATCTTGGTTAATCTGGCGGAAATATTGACGGCTGGTCTCTGTGGTGATGGTGTCGTCAGAATAACTGACACAGTATGAAGATAGAGCCAGACTGAAAGACTATTAATAGAGACACTCAAGAGTGGATTTGGCAAAATTCTGAGTTTTCAATTTCATTTGATTAGGCATCCCAATAAGGGGGGTCCTCTCCGAAGTACTCGACCGCGAAATCCAAGAATGCCCGTACTTTCGCAGGCAGGTATTCCCGCTCAGGAAAGACGGCGTAGAAGGTATGGTCGGGGATATGATGAGATTCAAAGAGTTTTTGCAGCCGTCCGCTTTTCAAATCTGGGCCTGCAATAAATGTTGGTAATCGACCAATGCCAAGGCCTCCTCTTAACGCCTCAAGCAAGGCTTCACTGTTATTGACCCTATAATTACCAGAGACAGAAACAGTTTCCAGTTCTTCGTTATTGACGAACGTCCACTCGCTTGCGTCGCTTGAAAGGCTAAACAGAATGCAGTTGTGCTCGCTTAGTTCAGCAGGCGTGCTCGGTAGACCGTGGCGTTCGATGTAGTCGGGTGACGCGCATAAAACGTTACGCAACGGTGCGAGTTTTCGAGCAATCAGTGCTGAGGTAGGCAAATTTCCAGACCCAGATCGGATAGCCACGTCAAACCCTGCTGCCACGAGATTAATTGGTCGGTCGTCCATGAGCAGCTCAACCTGTAGCTTCGGGTAGCGTTCTAAGAATCGCGGAATCATTGGTGCAACATGCAGTCGTCCGAATGACATTGGGCTGCTAATTCTTAGGTTTCCTTGTGGTTCGCCCTGTAACTCTGTCACGGCGTCTTCCGCTTGGCCGGCCGCGATTAAAGCTTGAGCTGCATACTCAAAATACCGCTCGCCGGCTTCCGTAAGACTTAGCCTGCGAGTAGTTCGGTGCAGCAAACGAACCCCGAGAGTATGCTCTAGCTGGTTGATGCGCTTGCTTACAGCAGATTTCGAGACTCCAAGCTTTCGAGCGGCAGCTGAAAAACCGCCGCACTCGACTACGGCCACAAATATAGGGATTGCACTGAAACCCTCCATTTTCACCTTCAATTGTCCACTTATTCTCAACAGTTACTTTCTATATTAGTGGATTATCAATCATATGGAAATAAATTAAAGTGAACGCAGCGTAACAGCAGGCCTGTGAGCAATGCTCATAAGGCTTGGGCATCTAGTCACTGACATCTTTAAACCGATTCAACAGCAAGGGAATCATTATGAAAAAACTCTTAATAGTCACATCGTTAATTCTATGCCTGTTCACCCCAGCAATCAGCTACGCTGAAGGCCTGGTTAACAAACCTGAGAAGATACTCATTGTTCTTACTAGTCATACCGAACTGGGAGATACAGGAAGAAAAACAGGGTTTTGGTTGCCCGAGTTAACCCACCCCTACTACGAATTTACTAAGGCGGGCTATTCCGTCGATGTCGCCAGTATAGAAGGTGGGTTGGCCCCTGTAGACAACAAAGCATTCGAAGAGGAAGACGAGTACCACCAGGTTTTTTTAGGTGACGCTGAACTTATGGCTAAGGTAATTCAAAGCATTCCCTTAGCGGAAGTAAACCCTAACGATTATCAAGTTATCATGTTCGCTGGCGGCTCTGGTCCTATGTGGGACTTCCCCGACAATAAAGACATTGATCGTATTTCTTCTGTCATTTATGAAAACAAGGGCATCGTTTCCGCGGTGTGCCATGGCAATGCAGCTCTTATAAATATCAAGTTGTCAGATGGAACATTATTGATCGCAAACAAGCGTGTATCGGCTTTTACAAATGAAGAGGAAGCCTCACTGGGGACTACTGAAGTCGTACCTTTTCTATTACAAGACAAGTTAATTGAACGAGGTGCGCTCCATGTATATGGCAAAGCTTGGGAAGAAAACGTAGTCGTAGAAGATCGTTTGATTACCGGGCAAAACCCCGCGTCGGCAAAGAAGGTCGCGCAAAATATCATTGCGCTACTGGAAGAATAATAGCTACCTTTAAATATCAGATTGGCAAGACCTTAGTTCTCTAAAGACTTGATAGCTACTCAGGCGAGGATGCCGCGTTTTAGACTCACAATGTGATCAAAAGCCCGTGCAATTCCTTTGCCTAGTGTCCCCAATCTATCCCCAGAGAAATGTTGCCTCTAAAAAACCTCTGATTGTTAAATATTTTTTATTCAGTCGCTCCAGTCCATCATCGGCGCAATGGTGAACTTACGGTCGAGTGGGGGCATGCGATTATAGAGACGGAAGCTGAGAGCGTGTAGGCGCCTCAAAGTGCTTCACGGTGATTCTATGATTGGGCCAAACCATACAGTGATGCCGGTAGTCAACAACATACTTATACAGATTAATAGTTTGAAATTTTCTACGAGCCTAAGCTTATCAAAGGCATAGTCTACTTGTTGCACTTCAGTCTACCTTAATATACCGTTCTGAATCCCTTTCAATGATAGACAAGTATTATGTCAAAAAATAAAGCTGAAATTATTAAGCTTCTCAATAAAAGAGCCCCACATTTTGTCGGAATGTTAGGAGGGGAAATGGTTGATTTCGATGAGAGTCGAGGTCTGGTCTGTTTTGAATTTAATGTTAGCAAAGAGTTTTGTCATTCAGGGGATGTAGTACAGGGCGGGTTCGTAACGGCCATGTTAGATATAGCAATGAGTCATGCGATTTTCGCCACCAATCCAGATGCAGTTGGCTTGTCTTCATTGGAAATTAACACCAGCTATCTGGAAGTCTCGCGAGCAGGTTGGCTTAGAGCCGAGGGTATAATTCTTAAAAACGGTTATAAAACGGGATTTCTTGAGGGAAGGTTGTACAATGAAAAGGGTCAATTAACCGCAACTGCCAGTACCGTTGCACGGATTCAGAGAAAGGCCGCGGTCTGAATCAGAAACTGCACCTTCGAGGAATAGCCGCTTTAAATAAAATATTCCTGATTATTACGCCAGTACGTACCGAAGGGCATGGATATAGACAAAATAGCCGATGAAGAAATTGTTTTAGTTCAAGACAAGCTCAACAACAGTCCTAGAAAATTACTCGGCGTATAAAACGTCGAATGGAGTTTACGAGGCCATGTATTTAACTGCATAATTACGCGGTATCGCACTGGCGACTGAAATCCGCGTCTGGAATTTTATCCGCTTCTGATTATAATAAACAAAAATAAAATAAGAAGGGCTACCGGAATGAACCTGAACACTATCCCCGCATGTTTAAAGCACTGGGCACAGCAATCACCTGACGATATATGGCTGCGCGATCTCAAAGACAGCAAAGAGGCCTCCAGTTGGACCTGGTCTCAGGCCGAAAGCGAAATCAATGCCGCCGCATTCGCCTTGGAAAAACGCTTTGGTCATCAAAAAAACATTGTTGTTTTGTCCCGAAATAGGGCGCATTGGGTGTTGGCGGATAATGCAATTATTACCTCAGGTAATGTCACCGTCAGTATGTTCACCACGCTACCGCCATCAACCGCGGAATATATATTCGACTTTGCCGATGTGTCGGCTGTTATATTGGGCGAATCCGACAATTGGGATAGTGTTCGTCATGTGTTGCCTGAACATGTGAGTGTCATCACGCTTCCCAATGTAAACATCGAAGAAGCACACAATACATGGGAAGAGTTACTCGTCGAAGGGCGGGCGCAGAAACCCGAATACGAATGCAAAGAAGATGACCTCGTTTCGCTAGTGTTTACCTCAGGAACAACAGGCGTGCCTAAAGGCGTTATGCAAACCCACGCCACCAATCTAGTTCCGATGAAGCGCTGCGAGGATTTTATTACTATTGGCGAGCGGCCGCAGTTTCTATCTTACTTACCCCTATCCCACATCGCTGAGCGGCAGCTGGTGGAGTTTACCTCGATGATACACGGGGGGATTATCAACTTTAATGAGAGCCTCACCACGCTACTCCCGGACCTACAGGCAACCAGACCGAGCTTTTTCTTCGGGCCACCCCGTGTTTGGGAGCAATTTCAACAGGCTATTGTCGCCAAGTTTGGCTCGCAGCAGGCCCTCTCAGATATGCAGGCAAAGGATAGCTCTGTTGGAAAAATTATTGTTGCCAATCTCGGGCTCGACCAGGTTCAATATTGCCTCACCGCCGCTGCACCAACGCCGCCAGCATTGATTCAATGGTTTGAAGACCTGGGGCTAATTTTACTTGAAGGATTTGGTCAAACAGAGGCGATGTGCATAATCGTCAGCGACCATGAAAACCGCCGCATAGGATCTATCGGCAAAGCTGTTCCCGGCGTCGAATACAGGCTGTCCGACGACAATGAGCTCCTGATTAAAGCCGAAGCATGTACCCCCGGCTACTACAAAATGCCCGAGAAGACCAACGAACTATTAATAGACGGATGGTTACACACCGGAGACAAGGCTCGGGTCGACGATGATGGCTTCGTCTTTTTGACCGGCAGGGTCAAGGACTACTTCAAGACCATTCAGGGAAAGTTTGTTGCACCCACTCCGATTGAAAACATCTTCTCGGCGAATGATTTTACTGAACAGCAATGCCTACTCGGCCGCGGATACTCCAAAACCGTGATGACCTGTGTGTTGAGTGAAAACGCGGCAAAGCAGGATGCCCAGGTAATAGAATCCGCATTGCTAGAGCGAGTGAGTGAAATCAACGAAACGGTTGAAAAACATGCGCGGGTTGGAGCGGTTATTATTTCCAGTACGCCCTGGACTATCGAGAATGGAATACTAACGCCTACCATGAAAATACGCAGAGAAAAAGTCGAGGAAAAATTTGCTGCACTGGCGGAACCCATAGCACACGAAGCGGCTGAAAAAGGCGAGATACAGCTACGCTGGTTTGAAGAGGCGTAAACCCGAAAAACTTTCTATGCAGGTAGTCCGCGGGTTTGTCTCAATTAGGTGGCGAGGCAGGCCGGGGATTTGCGTCACAGCATCTCGAAAAATAACTCATGAGGGCTGTTCGACTAGCTTGTGCCAGTCTTCTATAGCCATGCCGTCAACAGATTCGCTGCCTTTACGATACTTCAAAATTGCGTGTCCCGTCGCCAGTAATTGATCGTTAGAGTCAAATACTTCAGCGCTGGAGTGGAAGATTTTGTAGCCTGTGCTGGTGATCTTGCCAATGGCGTAGAGTTGTCTAGAGCTCGCTTGGCCGACAAAGCTGGTGTTGAGTGAAAGTGTTAGCGCTCGACGAATACGGTCTGGGTGAGGGCAGTAGATGCCGGGCAAGGCTGTGGCAACATCGAGTAAACTGCAGAGAAACCCCCCGTGAGGGAGTCCATGGGAATTTCCGTGCTCCGGTTTTACGTCGACGCTAATACGAGTGTGACCTTGCTCCCATTCATCGACGACAAAACCAAGTAGTTCATTGAAGGGGGGAACAAGTGCTTGAAATACAGCCATGGTGATTCCTAAATGTTGCTTGTGTTGGGTGGTGAGATTGTTTTTTTCGACAGAACCCTTATTTTACGCCATTGACATCTATGCATCCACTCACTGAGATTCTTTTGGTATTTCTAATGCCGAGCTGTAGTTTCGGTAAGTGCTGGGTGAAACGCCTGTCCATAGTTTGAAGGCTCGGGTAAAAGTGGCTGGTTCGGTAAAGCCAACACCGCGGCCAATTTCGGCAATAGTTAGGTTGGCATTTTCAAAAAGGATGATGGCTTGGTCTCGCCTGGCATTGTCTTTTAACTGCTGAAAGCGGCTGCCCTCTGCGGTGAGTTTTCTACGCAGTGTCCGTGAGCTCATGTTTAACTGTGCGGCTATATTTTCTACATTGGAATCTTTTTCTAAATTTGATTCTTCCAAAATTCGCATGACTTGAGCACTGAAGGTATCGTAATAAGATTGCTTTTTAAACCAGTGTAAGGGGGTTTCACTGAGGTATTGCTCTAGTTCATTTGCATGCCGTGTAAGCGGTAAATTCAGATACTTGGCATCAAATACTAAAGAGTTGTCCTGACTTTCGTATACACAGGGGCAAGCGTACATTAAGCGGTATTCATCATGGTGATCGGGTTTAGAGTGCTGTACGTATACTCGTGTTAAAGGAATGACTTGCCCTAACAACCAGCAGGGAAAACGATGGCAGATCAATAACAATAATTCTGTTAATAAATTATTGGGTGTAGGATTATTACTTTGAGTTTCAAAGTTGGCATTGACACTAAAGTGAACCATTGAGCCCTGGTGTTCAATTTTGAACTGTAACTGATCACCTGTAAGCGTATAAAAGGTCGCCATTTTCGTAATAACCTCAGCGAAGGTTTTGCAGCTAATTAAACGTTCGGCTAGTAACGCAAACATGCCTACTTTTACTTTTTGTTGGGTTAACCCCAGCAACTCATCACCGCCTAGCTGCCAACAAGCGCGCACGATACTGGCCAGCTGTGATGGCAATACCCGTGATTTGGCTTGGTTTAGCAATTGAGTGCTTAGGCCCGCTTGTTCGATTATGTCTTGCTCGTTTCCCCCTAGATACACCGCATTAGCCAAGTAGGTACGGGCAAAGTAACTGGCAATAGTGTGCCGGTCTGTCAGCTTGTTGGCTAAGGTCATATTTGTCCGATATTAACAAAATAGCTTCGATTATAAGCACTTTCATGCCAGTAGTAGTCGCAATAGTAATTTAATATGTCCGTAATTGACAAGTGAATGACTGTATTCATCATTGTTTGTATGGGCGCATATAGCAATAATCCAGCTTAATATTCACCGCTTGCGGCAAGTAATCTCGAGGTTCTTTATGACAAATACAGCTGATGCAGTAAACGAAGAAGTGCACATGTTTCGCGACATGGTTTTACGTTTCTTGGAGCAGGAAGTACTTCCTCATTACGACACGTGGGAAAAGCACCATAAGATGCCTCGTGAGATGTGGAATACACTGGGTGCAGCAGGCATGTTGCTAGTGGATTTACCCGAAGAGTACGGCTGCGCCGACACCAGTTTTGACGTGTGCCAAATGATTCAAGAGCAGATGTGCCGCTTAAACCTTCACGCATTGGCTACGGGTTATAACATCCACGCCAACATCGTTGCGCCTTATATCTTAAACATAGGCAATCAGCAGCAAAAAGATCGTTGGTTACCGCCAATGGCCACAGGCGAGGTGCTAACGGCCATTGCCATGACAGAGCCGGGCGCAGGAAGTGACCTTGCCGGCATGCGAACCTCTGCGGTAAAGGACGGTGACGAATACATTTTAAATGGTTCTAAAACCTTTATTACCAATGGCAACGAAGCCGACATGATTATTGTATGCGCTAAGACAGACCCAAATGCAGGTTCTAAAGGTATTTCTTTATTTTTGGTTGATACCAGTTTGCCGGGTTTCTCCACCGGTAACCCGATTAACAAAATAGGACAACATTGCAGTGATACCGCGGAACTATTTTTTGCCAACATGCGCATACCTGCCGATGCCCTTTTGGGAGAAGAGGGCAAAGGTTTTGTTTACCTTATGCAAGAGCTTCCACGTGAACGATTAGGCTGTGCAGTGCAGGCAATTGGCCATGCGCAAGGTGCCTTAGAAATCACTATTGAATATGTAAAAGAGCGCAAGGCCTTTGGTCAGACGGTAGCGCAATTTCAAAATACGCGTTTTAAGTTAGCCGAATGCAATACTGAGTTGGAAATGTGTCGTGCCTTATTAGAAAAACACATGGACAAATATCAGCGCAAAGAAATGACGGTAAACGATGCCGCCATGTTAAAACTGGCGGCTACCGAAATGCAGCTCACCATGGTGAATCAATGCCTGCAGTTGTTTGGCGGATACGGTTACACCGATGAATATCCGATCTCTCGTTTTTATCGTGATGCACGAGTGCAAACTATTTATGCTGGCAGTTCGGAAATTATGAAAGAAGTGATCGCGAGAGGCATTTTGGGCCGATAAAATGTGCAGGTGGTTTTTGCGCCTAAGGCCATGCCTGCATGGATTTTTCTGCATTTAGTGAGTCAGCTTAAGTTATTCGTTTTGACTAATAAGTAATAGGTAAGTATATGCAATATAAAACACTTGATTATCAAGTCAGTGATTTGATTTTAACCTTAAGTTTAAATCGCCCAGATCAAATGAATTCATTTACCGTCGATATGGCAAATGAACTTATTCACGCATTTAACCGTGCCAGTGAAGACGACGAGGTGAGTGCCATTGTCGTTACCGGTAATGGCCGTGCTTTTTGTGCAGGCATGGACCTAAGTCGTGAAGGTAATGTATTTGGCTTAGACGAAAGCCAAACCCCGACACTAGCGGACATGGAAAACACGAAAATGATTCCAGGGGTGAGCGATACAGGTGGTACGGTTACCTTAAGTATGTACGATTGTAAAAAGCCTATTATTGGGGCCATTAACGGCGCAGCCGTAGGCATTGGTGCTACCATGTTATCGGCTATGGACATTCGATTGGCGTCGGAAAAAGCAAAAATCGGCTTTGTTTTTGAAAAAATTGGCATTACCCAAGAAGCGTGCTCAAGCTGGTTTTTGCCCAGAATTGTGGGTGTTAGCCAAGCCTTAGAGTGGGTGTACACGGGTGAAATTTTTGATGCACAAACCGCCAAAGAAAGTGGATTTGTTCGCTCTGTTCACGCCCCGGAAGACCTTTTAGAAGCGGCCTATAAAATTGCGCGCAGCATTGCTAAAAAATCACAGGTGAGTATTACCTTGGCGAGACAAATGATGTTGCGCCTTTCTGCAGCGCCTAGTCCAAGAGAAGCGCATAACATTGATTCACTTTCTATTTTTTACGTCAGCCAGCGAGATGGTAAAGAAGGGGTGAAATCTTTCCTTGAAAAACGTGAGCCTGAATTCACCTCAAAATCCTCTACCGACATGCCTAGCTTTTACCCTTGGTGGGAGTAATCCTTAGATAAGCCTATACGGCTTAATGTTGTTAGCCGTATATGCTTTGCATTAGTGTCCCCAATCTACCCCAGAGAATTGTTGTCCCTATAAAACCCCTGATTGTTAAATGTTTTGTGTTCAGTTGCTCCAGTCCATCATCGGCGCAATGCACTATGTTTTGGTCGACGTAGATGGCGCCGGCGACACCCCTGAACTAAAGTAAGCTAAAACAGGTCTAAGTTCGCCCGGATAAAATAAGCTCACCCCCTAGTATCCGTGATATTATTTCGAACCCACCAACGTTGAAATAGGAATAAATAGAACATTAATGAACGTGGTTAATTTTCTTTCCGGAATCGGAGTTGTGCAGGGCCTTGTCCTTGCGGGGGTCTTGCTATATGCCCGCTCCGGACACCGCTTTGCCAATGCTATAATGGCTGCTCTGGTGCTGGCAACTGCTGCCATCCTAGTGCAGAGCCTGCTAATCCGATCGGGCGTGTTTCACGATTACCCTCAGTTTTCACTCATCCTCAGTCAGCTCCGCTTTACCTGGGGTCCTTTACTCTACCTTTATGCCTTAAGCATTACTGGGTCAAAGCTGAGTTATCGGCAGTGTTGGCATTTATTGCCGGCGATACTCTTTTTTGTTTTAAATCACCTGAAATTTTGGCAGCTGGATACCGAGCAGCAAAGACTTTTTACCACCTACTTGTGGAGCTATTTGGACAGCGACCCCTCAACTGAAGCGATAATCTGGGGCTTTATGGGGAGTTTCTGGCGCTTTTTAATAGAGACCTACTTTCATTTCATATTTTTTACACTGCAGTCTGCTGGTTATTGCTTTCTGGTGCTCAGGTTAATCAGAGATCACAACCATCGGCTAGAACAGCACTTTTCTTCGCTTGAACATATGAATCTACGATGGCTGCGTGTACTGACCATTGTCTTCCTCGCAATTCTTGGCCTGCTACTGGTATTTAACCGGCTCCCTCTGTTATTTAATCTCTATGATATTTCGACTCCACTCGTGAATGCATATAGTGTACTGCTCGTGGTTTTCTTCTATGTTGTCGCGATCGCCGCATTGCTCCAGCCCAGCCTTATCAGCGGTGTGATGCAGGCCCACGATAGCGAACCGGCGTGGGAAAAAGAACAGGAGCAGCACTCCATTCCGCTGGGCGCAAATGCTTCGGTATCGAGACACGACACAACAAGTGAAACCCGCCCCGCGGAAGAGGAGCTTGGCGGGGTCCAGCAAGACAGCAAGTATCGGGGTTCAAAGATAAGCACAGAGGACGGCCAGCGCTACAAGATCAAACTCATAGTGGTCATGCAAGAGGAGGCGTTGTACCTGGACTGTGATCTGACCTTGCCTGTACTGGCCGAGGCGGCGGGCTTGACTGCACCGCAGGTGTCGCAGGTGCTCAATGGCCAGATGAATCTGAATTTTTTCAGTTTCGTCAATAGCTATCGGATAGAGGCGGCCCGTCGTATATTGCTAGACCCCAAAACGTCCGATACGCCAGTCGTTGAGTTGGCTGTTGAAGTGGGCTTCAAATCGAAATCATCCTTTTATGACGCCTTCAAGCGCGCCACCAATATGACGCCAACTCAGTTCAAGCGGGCGATGGAAGGCCGCAAGGAATAATCTAATCTAGTGGTGTTTGTGGCTCAAGACTATTGCGACGGGCGACAAACACCTCGGGAATTTCTTTTGGCATAACCTCATGCAAAAAGTGATCAAAATAGCGACGCTTCTCTGGGTTCTGATTGAAATGGGACTCGAAGAAGCTATAGACAGTCAGCGCGGTCGACATGCGTTGCCGTAGCGGGTTCATGCCAGTAGGCAAGGGCATCTTTTCACAGGGTAGGGGCACATCCTCGTAGAGTACACCCTGCTCCGGAGTACCCAACAAATCATGCCAGGGTTCTTCCTCGGTATCGATATTGTCCATTATCGAATAACAAGCGATGGAATCAGAGTTTTCCAGCCAACGCAAGAGTCCGGTATGCCCTGCGAACCCCAAGTGAGTGCCTCCGGCAATCGTGACAAGACTGGATCGCTGCACTCTATCCAACACGGGTAATGCGTGCACTTCGTAGGGTACTAGCGCGTCGGTATCCGCCGCCAGCATCAAGAAGGGGATGTCTGCATTTTCGTAAAACGTCTCCGAAAATGAACTGCTGGGCCCCGCGATCGAGGCAGCCGCTTTGATTCGCGGATCACGACTCGTCGGGTGATAGCTGACTAAGACTGTTGTCATTCCGCCGAGAGAAATCCCTGTCACACCAATGCGGTTCTCATCGAGATGTCCGGATAAAACATGCCCCTCGTCTTGCGACCAAACAATAACGCGATCAATCAAAAAACTCACGTCAGCCGGTTGATTGACGACATCTTTCAGTTTGGGGCCGCCGGGGGCATTCCGCTTGGTCAGGGGGAAGTCCGCTGCAATGACGATATAGCCATGACTGGCGAGAAATTTACCTAGGTGTTTGCCGCTGTGTCGAGCTGAAGTGAAACCGTGGGAGTAAACCACCAAGGGGTACTTGCCCGCAGGGACTTCACCCTGATCATTGACAGGATACCAATAAGACGCGTCAAGAATGCGAGTGTCGGCACCACCAAACCCTTTGTTGGTTTGCGTCGGTCGGCTGTCATCCTCCAGGCGTAAATCTTCACGCACAACGCTATAGCGGTAACTGGCCAACAGTTGCGCGCTCTCACTCCCCTCAGCCAGAGGCTCAGGCTGTTTGCCGAGAGAAACAATGGCAGCCCCGACAACGAATGCCAGGAATAATGCAGCCAGCAATTTTTTTAACATAGTCAGGTCTTCCCTGTTTAAGTCAGAGTGATGAAGGTAGCAAGTTTACTCATTCTGATGCCGAGCTAAGTGCACCGAGGCGATGATAATTGCAGGTATTGTAAAAAAACCCAGAATGATTCTCGGGGGCATTTCAATGCCTGATGTCTGCGAGGGTTGTTTCATAATGTGTACGCTTAAGCAGGGTGAGAAATTTCTTGACCGCTATCGACTGGATGCCTGGAGGCCACTTGTACGATGGGCAGTACAAGTGGTCCCCAGGTTTTTTCGGTTTTGCGCAAGTGGCTTAGAAATTGTAGCGCGCTTGCAGGGCAATAGAGCGTGGGCGCTCTGGCAAACCAAAGTAACTGTTGGAATTAGTGACCGCTACATCGTTTTTCCAGAAGTAAGTGGTTTCGTCCGTTAGATTCTTCCCGAGCAAGGCCACCTCCCACGTGTCATCAGTACTGGTCAAGGCGATACGGACATTGATGCGGGTCACCGCGTCGTGTTTGGTATTTGGATCAAGGTCTAGCGCCGAGTAAAACTCATCGCTGTAGTTGATATCCACAGCACTGACCAGTTCCATGGAGCTGCCCAGAGGCATGATATGCTTGGCGTACAGGTTAGCGCTCCAATCCGGCGCAAACACCAAGGTCTCGCCATTGAAATTTTGGCCGCCAGTCTCACCCAGGGTGATATTGCTGCCGTCTTCGCGCAGACAGCCGGGGTTGTTTACCGGATCTGTCGATTGTGGAATGGTACAGGTCGCGCCGGTAAAGTCCTCATAGAAGGCATCAAGGTAGGCCACTGCGCCGCCCACCGTCAAACTCTCCGATAACATGATGCGGCCGTCCAGTTCCACACCCTGGCTAATCGCCTCGCCGGCGTTACCGACACGGAACACATCCCCAACCAGGGAGCTGGTTTGCAGGTTGTCGTATTCCATTCGAAACACCGCCGCGTTCAATTCTGCAGTGCCATTGAGCAGACTCATTTTCGCGCCAATTTCATAAGAGAGAACCTCTTCGTTTTCGTACTCAAGTAATGAGGGGTCATTGCCCGGTACAGAGGGGGCGACCGGCGCATTGGTCACGGGGTGTACTCGACGAATCTCATAGCCGGCGCCGCTATAGGCCTCATCAAAGCCACCGCCCTTAAAGCCGGTGTTGACACTGGCGTAGAGCATCGTGTCTTCACTCACATCCCACTGGACGTTACTGGAGTAGGTTAACTTGCTTTCTTCGCGACTGAGATCAGTAAAGCTGTGCTGGCGCAGATCGGCAATGGAGTAATAGTTGGCCGGATCGGAATAAACGGGGAAGCCGCCCAGCGCTGCAGACCTGACCTGCAGTCCTTCAGAGAGTGAGACTTTGTCCAGGTCCTTGGACTCTTCGTTGTAACGCAGGCCCAGAGTCAAACGCAGGGAGTCGCTGGCATTCCAGGTGCCCTGAGCGAACACTGACCAACTGTCACTCGCTTGATCGAAGGTGCCCGTTGGCCTTACCGCGCTGTCAGAGATATACAAGGCGGGGCTGCTCAAAGGGCCCGATTGCATGAAATCAATGGCATCGATGCGGCGAGCGATATCCAGCTCGCTCTGTTGGTAGTAGGCGCCGGCAATCCAGTCGATGGTCTCACCACCGGGGGATACCAGGCGCAACTCTTGGCTATACTGTTTGTAGTATTCCGTCCGGGTACGGTGCAGCGATGGCGTAGCGACTGTATCGGTATCGCCCGTCGACATACGGTCATAGGCCGAGTAGGCTGAAATGGATGTTAAGGTGGCAAAATCCAGTTGCCAATCCACGGTTACGGCCAATACGTCAGTCTCCGTCCCACTGCGGTTATCCGCATCCCCAAAGCCTTGATCCCTGTCCGAGGTCAGCGGAATGGGTACGCCGCCTGCAAAGTTCGGTTGCCCAACGATGTCCGACTGGTACACCGTAGTGGGAGACTCACCGCCTTCGAAATCGCCTTTTTCGTACTTAACATTGACCTCCACGCTATCGCTGGCCTCCCATCGCAAGCTGCCGCGAGCATACATATTGTCGGGCCCGGGCCCCGTTTTACCATTGGTGACGTTCTTCCACCAGCCATCCATCGTGTCGTGGCGCACCGCCAGGCGACCGGACAGGCTGTCCGACAAAGGCCCGGAAAGCACCAGGTTGCTTTGCTGCTCGCCGTGATCCGGTGAGTACAAGACCTCGACCAACCCTTCAAACTCGTCGCTAGGCTTGGCGGCGGTGGTATTGATTGCGCCGGCCACGGTGTTCTTGCCAAACAGAATGGCCTGGGGGCCCTTGAGGACTTCAACGCGCTCAAGATCCATGGTGGTTGGAACCGCCGCCAGCGGTCCACGCCCGGCATAAACGCCATCGATGTACATGCCCACAGATTGTTCAAAGCCTTGATTGGTGCCGGAACCCACACCGCGAATAAACAAGTTGGGCGTTCCCGCGCCGACATTGACGGTTACATTGGGCATGTACTGAGTCAATTCATGAAGCGAGGTGATACCCACATCATCAATTTTTTCGCCACTCACCGCGGTAATGGAGATGGGTACGTCTTGCAGACCCTCGCTGCGCTTTTGCGCAGTAACGATGATCTCTTCCAGCTGAAAACCTTCAGCACTGAGCCCGGTCGCCCAGGCAGTACTCAGACCGGCAATAGCGCCAGCCATAACGGTTTGTGTAAAAACACGCTGTTTACGATTCATAATCAAGCTTCCTTATTGTCTTTCTATTTATATTTATGGGTGTGTTCAACTTGGTACGGTTTGCTTTTGTGCGGTACAGCGACTGTTTTTAAGGGCGGCCTGGGCCTGCGAGTCATCGCCTATATCCGAGGCACGCAGCAGCATGACCCCGCGTGTCGTGGGTGATTGAATGACTTCGCCCGGGTATTCAGCCGGGTCGGCATCGGGGCCAAGCAGAGTCACCTCAACCTGAGTGCCCGTGCGCAAGCGCTGCTCTCGCTGGTTATTGATGCCGGCGAAGTTATCGGTATTCATCTGGTAAAACTGCATTGACCAATAGCGTTCAGGCACCGGCGCGCTAATCATTACCGGCCCTTGTTCCAGGTTGTACATGCAACTTGCGTACAGCAAATCGGGGCTGGGGCGCACCACCCAGCGTGAGGTCTCATCAGATCGGAGGGTCAGATTCAGTTGGTTATAGCCCGCGCGTTCTACCACTTTGTGGTACAGACGTTCCATAATCAGGTGTGGCACCAGCGTGGCCAGTGGGTACTGCCCTAGCCAGCCACACAGTAAAATAGCGGCGGTCCAGCGTAATCCATTCATGAGCAGCTCTCCAAAGTGACCACGGGCAGTGGCGCCGATTCAGGCTGCTGCAGGTAGGCATCCCCCGGAGTGTAAAGGCGCAACAGCAGGTCAAAATCGTACCCCGTAGACTTATTCGCGACGGGCGCTCCGGACGGACCAACAGGCAGCCAGTCGCCATCCTCTTCTTGGGTACCTACGCGAATCACCCAGCGGCCGTCCTCGCCCCGGGTAAGGTTCTCGTTATTGAACGAATAGCGTTTCTCCCCGTTGGGAATCAGGTAGTGGTCCCAGCCATAGGCGGTAATACTCCACCAGTCGGCATCGTAGTCATTCCCCTTAATGTGGTAGCGACAGTTCAAGCGCAGTGGCTCACCGGCCACCGACCTCAAGGTGTAGTACATGGAGTCTTCACGGGTAGAGGCCAGTAACCCGCCTATGGCAACAACCGCCCTGTCGATGACGCCAGCTTCGGCAGAGCCAGTACTCTCACTGGTGTGCCAATCGCCATTTTGCAGGAAGCTTTGCCCAAGCCCTTGTTTGATCGTAAGTACTAGAAAAAGAACCGAGACGGCCAGGCTAAGCAGTACTGCCAGCGGCCAGCGAAATACGCGAAGTGTGTTGATGACAGCGATTCCCCTAGGCATCATGCGTGCCACACTGCTTTGTTTGTTGTTTTGTTTATTGAATTCATATTTGCGTTAGTCCTGATGTTGAAGGCGATCTGTCAGACTAATCTAGCGGTATTTGTGGCTCCGGGCGTCCGCACAACGTTGCTCGGACTTCGAATATCAAAAATTTATTGTTAGTTCGCTTTGAGAGCTGTCATAACTCTGCCAAAGAGGGGTGGGAAGCGATCAGATGGGCCTTAAGCATTGCGCAATAACTGGGTCTAGGCCCCTTACTTGCGCTAATTGACTGTCGTTAGGTATACCTCCGCAAACTTCCAGCTTAGGTGTCCGGACGAATTTGTACGGACTACAAATGGCTGATTTTTTTAAAATTATTCTTCCTCGGGGCAGGAACAAGCCCGATCGGTGACGATCAGGGGTACTCCTGAATAGATCTAGGGTGTCGTCTTTTGGGCTCAGAAGGCGATCAAAAGCGCGTCGAAGTTCCTTCCTCTGGAGCGCTCAATCAACTCGGTAAGTTTCAATAGATCTACGAAGCTGTATACCCTTGAAGGCATGAACAGTAGGATTCAAGACGATACGATTTATAAGGTGAGCATGTTCCCCGACACGGTCAGTTATTCTAAAGCACAATTGACTGAACTCTTGAATAATCATGTGCTAGGCGGCGTATTTAGAGAGAACTGAGGTGAGGGTAACTGAGGGCCCAATTTTGCTTAAGTAAAAGTTAGCGTGCAGATAAGGCATTGATATCCTCTCAAGATTCCTGGGCGCTGCCGGAATTACCTAGTGATTATTGTCCCTGTGATGTCAAAGTCCTGATGAATTTTGATTGGGCGCACACAGTGCCACTAACTTACCTTTCGAGGGTATGCCAAGTTTTAGGTAAGCCCGTTTTCTATAGGTTGCGGCACTGGTCTCTGAAACTTCAAGTTCGCTCGCGATAATTTTTAAGGTATAACCTTTGAGGATGAGTTCGCAGACTTGTCGTTCTCGTACGGAAAGTTTTTCCAGAATGGAGTTGGTTGTGCTCAGTGTATCCTGTATTCCATGGTTTTTATTGGAAAAATTTTTGAGTACCAAAGAGGACAGAATCGGTGCGATGAAATGTAGCGTTGCTAGCTCCTCATCCGTAAACTTCCCAATCGTTTTTCCCCGGTATAGATTGATGTAATAACAGGTGTGACCCCCTACGCAAGTTAAGGAAACTTTGTCGACCAGGTCAGGGCTTCTAAAGAAATGATCAAGGTAGTCGCTGGACATTCTCTGGTCATCTGCTGATAGTGTGCTTACGGCTGCATCATCGCTTTCTAGCGCCTCCTGTATTAAGGTGAAATTGGGGTCTTTTCTGAAGGGGCCGCTGACGTAGTCACTTGCTAGATTCTTGGCTGTGTCAGTGCAAAAACTATTCTCGGCCATGACATAATTCATTTTATCATCAGGGTGGTAGGTGAAAATAATGCATTGTTCGATTGAGACCGCCTGAGTGATCATGTCAAAAAATTTTAGCGAGAATTCAGTCGTTCCGGTGCTCTCGATACACTGAGATATACCCGATATCCAACTAGGTTCAACGAGAATCGGGCTTGTTAAATTTGTGTCCGATGTTTTCATGTTGAACCAGAATTAATGAAGTCGACAAATTATACCCTTAGCTAGGCGGTGGCGGCTACGCACAAATTAGCGGCCGTTTTTCTATCTTTCGCTTATATATATTACCTTGGTGACTGCAATCTCTAATATCAGTTAAGTGTATAAAGGCTGTCCTCCTATTAGGAGGACAGACAGAAACCCTCTATCTTGATAAATTGTCTCTTCAAAGGGGCGCCCTTATTCACTATTCCCCAGAGAGGGAATAGATTGCAGAAGGCAAATAACGTTTGCGAGGATTTGATTTAGATGAAACCCAGCGGTAAGAGTGAGCTAGACTCGCTATATTTCGAATACCCAAATTATCCCTTCCAGACACCGCCAGAGATGCGAGGCGAGAAGAGGGCGCATCCTGTTGTCATTGTGGGCGCCGGCCCTGTAGGGCTTGTTGCCGCACTTGAATTGGCAAGACATGACGTGCCTGTTGTATTGTTGGACGATAAAGCCAGTCTTAATGAAGGCAGCCGTGCAATTTGTGTTTCCCGATACAATTATGAAACCTTCCAACAGCTGGGTGTTGTAAGCGCGTTCGAAGAGAAAGGGCTGGGTTGGACTCATGGTCGCTGCTATTACAAAGAGGAACAGATCTACCGCCTGAAAATGCCGCACTCTAATGAGGAACGATTTTATCCGATGTACAATATCCAGCAGCAGTATATCGAGAAATATTTGGCTGATGCGGCATTGTCCAGTCCGAATATTTCCATCAGGTGGCAGAGTAAAGTCTCCGGTATTAAAGCCCAGTCGGATGGTGTGATGCTGGATATTGAAACACCGGAAGGCCCCTATCAAATTATTGCAGATCATGTGCTGGCGGCGGATGGTGCCCGCAGTGTTGTTAGAAAAGAACTGGGGCTTAGGCTAAAAGGTGATTCTTATGAGGGGCGTTACCTTATTGCCGATATACAGATGCAATCAGACTTTCCCACCGAGCGACGAGCATTCTTCAGCTGCCCCGTTCTCGGTGACTCTACGGTATTAATACACAAGCAACCCGACAATATTTGGCGAATTGACTACCAGGTTGAAGGCAATACAGAAGACGCGATTAAAGAGGGAAATGTTCGCTCCAGTATAGCGGCAGTACTCAACTTCATTGGAGAAAGCGCTCCGTGGGAGCTCGAGTGGTGGAGCATCTATAACGCGAGTACTTTGTGCCTAGACGATTACAGACACGGCAGAGTCACGTTTATTGGGGACTCCGCTCACTTGGTTCCCATCTTTGGGGTGCGAGGCCTAAACAACGGTATCGCTGATGCTGTTAATGCGGCTTGGAAGTTGGCCTATGTCATAAAGGGTTGGGCTCATGAGCGAATTCTAGAAAGCTATACGCCTGAGCGACGAGGCGCAACTCTTGACGTATTCAAAAGTGCTGGAAAGAGTACGCGTTTTATGACACCGCCAACGCGGGGGTATCGCTTGCTCAGAGACGCGATCTTATCATTAACGCCCAATAATTCATTTGCTCAGCCCTTTGCTGACCCGCGTCAAGTCAGTCCCTACACTTACAGCGCTAGCCCATTAACTTACGAGAGTGTAGATAGTACAGAATTTTCTGGAGGCATCGTCGCTGGGGCCCCAATTGTTAATATGAAAGTAGACAAAGAAAATTATCTGTTGGATTACCTTGGCTTGGGTTTTTCGGGCATCTATTTTTGCGACCAAGACTCAGCTCCTGACGCGCTGACTAAGCTGTCGTCAAAGTTGGCGGTAGGTAGTGAACCATTTAAACTTCTTGTTATTGCCAAAAATGAGTTTTATCAAGGCAGTCTCACTGTGATTGAAGATGCTACAGGATCCATTTTTGACGCCTACGGTGCGGAAGATGGAAGCTTCTATTTAGTTCGGCCGGACCGGCATGTATGCGGCAGATGGCAAAATTTCAATCAGAACGAAGTGTCTCAATCTTTTCAAATGGCCCTGGGAGGGATCGTAGAATGAATGTCGCAATGAAATTTGAGGACTTGGAAAAAGTTTACGATCTTCTGGCTGAAGCAATAGATAGAGTTGGGCCGGATAATGAGGCGATATTTTTAAGTAAGGTGTGTCTGGTTTTATCTCACAAAATTGGAGACTTAGACTTAGTTGAGGAGTCGATAAAAGCCGGCGAGCAGAATATTGTGTAGGCCCCTTTAACAGCCTTGATAATTTCTTCTCCTGAATATGGTTTCTTCATGATGAGATCTCCGGACCCTTAGGTAAACTGGAAACCTCATCAATTTCATGACTTATTTCTCGCCGCAGGCCTTACAACCCGTACTGGCGAGAAGCCAAGTCGCGCATAATCTCTTCCGAGCCGCCGCCGATCGCCTGAACGCGCACTTCGCGATAGATACGCTCAACTCTATTGTCACGCAGGTAACTCGCGCCGCCGAGAATCTGGCTCGCTTCACGGGCGCAGAATTCCATGGTTTGGCTACACTGTACTTTCAGCATGGCGAGGTCCCCTGCATTCACACTGCCTGCAATAATTTCTCGAGTGCAGTGTTGAATCATCGCTTGGCAGGCATTGATACGCTGTTTCATTTCAGCAATCTTGTGGCGAATCACTTGGTGGTCGGCCAGGCGTTTACCAAAAGTTTTGCGCTGCTGAGCCCAGTTAACTGCTTCCTCAAGGCATACGCGGGAGTAGGCTTCCATTTGTACAACCATACTCATGCGCTCGCTGTTGAAATTATTCATGATTACCTTAAAGCCCTGGCCTTCTTTGCCGATCAAGTTGCCAATGGGTACTTTGACGTTATCGAAGTAAATAGTGGCGGTATCGGAGCACCACCAGCCCTGTTTGCGGTCCAGTGCCGTACGCGACACCCCCTCGAGATCCATAGGGATTAGCAACATGGATATACCCGCCGGGCCTTCGCCGCCCGTGCGCACGGCGGTTGAAACCCAGTTAGCGTACATGCCGCCAGAGATAAAGGTTTTGGAACCGTTAACGATATAGTAGTCGCCCTCGTGCTTGGCTGTGGTTAGCAGGCTCGCCACATCGGAGCCGCCACTGGGCTCGGTAATACCCAGAGAAATTCGCTTGCGGCCGTCGAGTACTGGGGGCGCAACTTCTTGCTTAATGGCTTCGCTCGCAAAATTAAGCACCGGCGGCAGACCAATACCATGAATCAGCAAGGAAGCGAAAATACCTCCCACACCCACGCGGGATAGCTCCTCGGTCATGATATTGATATACCAAGCATCGATACCCTCCGTGATGCCGCCATAGGCTTCCGGATAACCTAAACCTAAAATACCTATCTCAGCGGCCTTGGGCCAGAGCTCATCTGGAACCTTGCCGGCCTCATCCCATTCGGCGGCGAAGGGCATCACTTCACGTTCTATAAAGCGGCGTATCTGGGAGCGCCACTCTTCGTGCTCCGCGGTAAGGTGGGGGTTACTTAGACGGGCGCTGTCGAAATCCAGTGACATGCATGGTTCTCCTATGATTGAGGTCTGGCAAAATGTTGTTGTTAAAATGTCTTGTTGTGAAAATATTTTGCGGTGTAGATCTTGGCTCGATTCTAGTGGATTGTAGCGTCAAGGCATTGGTATGGGCGCAGTAAAAGCTAGAAAGTACGCAGATATGTCGATAGCATAGCGTTAAAGCGATGAAACGGACCGAGAAGTCCTCCGACTAGAGACTAAATCCCTTATGAGTATTGTTTATGCTCGCTCTTTGACCGTATTGGCCAAATTGTCCGATACCTTGGGGCTGCCCTTTGAATCACTGCTGCACAAAGCGGGTATCGACATCGGCTTGCTCAATAGGCCTGATGCCAGCTTTCCGACCGAAAATTACATTCGCCTGCACGAAGAAATTTTGCAGCATGCGGGCAACGAAGATTTTGGTTTGCTGAGTGGGCGGATCAACTATATGGAAAGTTTTCATCTTTATATGTCAGTGGCTTCCGCCAGCAACACATTCCGAGAATGGATCAACTTGCTGCCCGACATGATCCCAAACTTAGGTGAGCTGATAAAAATTAAGGTCAGGCTCAAGGACGATTACCTGGTTTTGGAATATCACTTTGACACGCCGTCAAAGCTGAAGCGCTGTTTGATTACTGATAGCTTGTTGGCGTCAACAGCCATGTTGATGGATGGGTTTTGCATGCTACCTGTCAGGCCAGTACGGGTGGATTTCAGTTATTCCCAGCCAAGTGATATCGGGATGCTCAATGATGTTTTTCGCGCGCCGCTGCATTTTAAGCAGTCGCTCAGTGCAATTTATTATCACAAGAGTATTTTAGATCTCCCTCAGATGCATGTGTCCACCTCACTTTATGAAAATGTGAAGGAAGAGTTGGATGAGTTCTTGAGCCAATTCACCTGGGAGTCTGACGCTTTTACGGCAAGCCTGTATTCAGTGATTCGGCGCCAACTACCCAAAGGTAGCTGTACCGTAAGCAGTGTGGCTGAGAAGCTGAATATGTCGAGCCGTACTCTGCAGGTGCGCCTGCAGGAGCGGGGCACCCAGTTCCGATACTTTTTACAGCAAGTTAAATCAACACTTGCGATGAAATACCTGAAGGACAAAAAAGTCAGCATCATCGATATTGCCTTAATGCTGGGCTATCGCGACCCAACATCGTTTTCAACGGCCTTTAAGGCCTGGCACGGCTGCTCTCCCAGCGATTACCGTAGAGAGTAGCGCTAGCGTTTTCTTTTCAGGCTTCTGCGTAAGCCTTGGCCACTTCTTCCGCGATAATATCTACGCCGCGTTTCACTGTCTCGGCGTCTTGGGCATAGGACACGCGAATGCACTCGTGTTTGTGCGACCAATCGTCATCCATGCCAACAAAGAAGTTGTGGCCCGGAACAATTAATACGCCGCGCTGCTTAAGTCGTTCGTAAAGTTCCTGCGAGCGGATAGGCAGCCCTTCAAACCACAACCACAGGAAGATCGCACCCTCTGGTTTGTGAATTCGGAAAGGCAAGTCACCGAGACTTTCTCGGAACCACTGCACCGTTTGTTGCGAGCGTTCGCGATAGAAGGGAGTAACATAATCACGGGTCAGCGACAGAATTTCACCAGTTTTAAACAGCTCTTTGGCCAGTGCCGGACCCAAATTGCCGCACGCCAGACTGACCACAGTGTTGGCATTCGTGTAAGCACGAATCACTTCTTCGCTAGCGACAATAATACCGGTGCGGGCACCGGGTAGCCCCAGTTTAGACAGACTTAGTGCAAGGATAGTATTTTCATTCCAGTGCGCTTTGGCCTCGGTAAACAAGATGCCGGGGAAGGGCAGACCGTAGGCGCCGTCGATAATCAAGGGAATATTCTGGGCTTGTGCCATTTGATCGAGATGAGCAATTTCATCGTCGGTCAGTACGTTGCCGGTGGGGTTGGTGGGGCGAGAAACACACATGGCCGCAGTGTGCTCATTGAGTTGCAGCTTGGAAAAGTCCACATGATATTTAAATAAGTTCTCATCCAGCATTTCAATACTGGGGCGGGTGGCGGTAAAAAAACTGTCGCTCAAACCGATACCGCCGTAGCCAATATATTCTGGCGCCAGAGGTAGGTGAATGGAGCGGTGACTACCGTCGGGCATTGTGCCGGCGAACATATTGTAGAGCACAAAAAAGGCAGACTGGCTGCCGTTGGACACGGCGATATTATTAGCACTCAGCTTCCAGCCAAACTGTTTTTTTAGAAAGGCGGCGATCTGCTCACGGAATTCTTTGTCACCCTGTGGCGATTGGTAAATACCAAATAGGCTATGGCGCTGTTGCGGGTCTGTCATTACATCTTCAAGGCGCTGCTGAAAGATTGCTTCTACCTCTGGCAGGCGGCCGGGGTTGCCTCCGCCCATAAAAATCATGTCGGGATTCTCGTTGAGTGCAGAACCCAGATCGTCCATCAATTCAACAATGCCTGATGTGCCGGCAAATTTCTCGCCAAAGGCTGATAACTTCATTGGAACCTCATTTATTTTTAAATCCGATGTATATTTTCGAAAAGGGCTAGCACCTCTTCAGGGCCACTTCTATGCTTGCCCTACCCAGTGGGGGGCGGCGGTGTTGTGGAGGCTACTCCAAGGCTCCAGAAAGGTAGACTATACGTTAATTTGGGCGAATTAATCATTCGTGTTGGCGGGGAAATGAGAATGTATTGGTATTATATATACCGATATTCCATTATTAGGTATAGATGCTGGCTATTTTGGTAATTTATTGATATTGGTTATGCTTAGCGAGTGGCGGGTTGGAAGTCTTTAACTTAGCCGCGACAAAACACTAGGAACTAATACTTCGCCGGAGACCCCAATGGCCCTGAAGCTCGACAAAACTGACCGCAAAATTCTTGAACTGATACAGGCCGATGCCAGTCTTTCGGCTTCGGAAATTGCCGAGCAGGTTAACCTTTCCCAGCCTCCCTGTTGGCGGCGAATTAAACGCTTGGAGGACGAAGGGTTTATTGATCGTCGTGTTGGCATGCTCAACCGTAAGCAACTGGGTCTGAACGTGATGATCTACACGGAGGTAAAGCTCACCGCCAATGGCCGTCAGGCGGTAGGGGAATTTGAGGAAAAGATTCGCTCCTTTCCCGAAGTGACTGAGTGCTATGTCATGATGGGCCGCACAGATTTTCTTCTGCGTATCGTCACTCGGGACGTGGAAAGCTACGAGCAGTTTTTTCGTGAGCAATTATCACAACTGCCGGGCGTACAAGATATCAACTCAAGTGTGGCCTTGAGCGAGGTGAAGTACACCACTGAGCTGCCGCTAGGGTTGGTTTAATTGTTTGGACCATTTAGTTGTATTCATCGATACAGCAGACATCGCTCGTTGCGCTATAGGCGCAACGCTCATCATGCCAAACTAAATACTAAGATCCTGCAGATTGTAATCCTTTAAACTTTGCTTGGCCTGCTCGTTCCAAGTGAAATCTTTGTCTAATGTTGACAGTGGTCGGTATTCGTAGCTGAGCTCTTCTGGAAAGCGTTGCTTCCGAGCGTCGATGGCGTACGCAATAACTCGCGAGCGCTGTTCGATAACAGACTCATCATAGACTTGCGCCTCGCTGTGTATGCCGGCCCCGTTCACGCCCAGTACGGATGATCGTCGGTGGAAACCAAAGTTGACTGTAACGCGGGTTTCAAAGCCTGAATTGGCAAATGAACCATGTAAAAGTTGTCTGTTACAAATGACTACGTCGCCTGCCTGACAAACTATGGGCACCAAGCCTTCGAGTCGTTCACTGCCCGCTTTTTCTACCAGCTCTTTAATGTCAATTTTTCCCACTTTATGACTGCCCGGTTTTACCCAGACGCCGTTCACGGCAGAGCTGCCATAGACCTGAGCCATAAAGTTAAAACCGTGAATGCCTTCATCAAAGTCAGCGCTGTCCCAGTGTGTATCGCCGTCTTGATGCCAGGAAACCGCAGCTCCAATGCCGGGGTCTTTGATAAAGAGGCTTTCATTAAAAGGCGCGAAGTCCTCTCCGTTTACTGCTTCTGCAACGCGTAATAATTGCGGGTGGCCATAAACACGAAGGCAGGTCTCAGAAAATTGCAGTGAGCCCAGTAGAACGAAGGGTGCCCACTCCGGCTTTGAGTGATCGGCAGCCGGTTCGAACATTTTTATTTGATGGCGGCCATTGGCCACATCAGACCCCCCCAGAGGGTCCCCTAGTGGTTTTGACCAAATTAAATTGGGCGCCAAGCAGTCGGCGCCCAGCGCAGGCTGTCCATCGCGGTCCAATTGTCCATTGGGCTCTAGAGGGAAGGTGGCCCTCATGCTCTCAAGTTCTTGCTCAATGTCTTTTAGTTCGTCTGGCTGGAGAACATTCTCAAAAATATAGAAGCCATATTCTGAATATGCATCGAGGATATCTTGAGCTAAGTGACCATTTTCATCAAACCGTATCGGGCCGCGATTCTTGAGTTCAAAGGCTTGTTTTTCGCCCTCGAGTAAATAGCTCCGCATAGCGTCAGCGTCATCACCATAATGGGAGGCGCAGGCCTCAATTGATTTACTAATATCTTGCTGCATAATAGTGTCTCTCGGTTGCCACAGTTTTTACTATACCGCAAATTTAATCATCAATAAAAACTGTGGTCAAGCTGTTTTCCACTACATTAGGTTAAAACATGAACAAAGCAGGCATGGCTCGCGGCAATACAACCCGACAAGCGAACAAAGAATTGCGCAAGAAGCGCATACTCGATCTTGCCAGAGACCTAATCACAAGCAAGGGTTTTGAAGCCTTTACGCTAAGTGAGCTTGCGAAAACAGCTGAAGTGTCCATACCCACTATCCATAATCTGTTTGGTAAGAAGTACGATATTTTCGTAGTGCTGTGTGAAGAGATGGTGGTAAAAATTAAGGAGGTCATGGCAAACGACAGTGTTCATGACCCTATAGAAGGTGCGATAAGTTTCATTGATAGTTTGCATGAATTGTTCCGCGATAATGAAGCGTTTTATCGCGCGGCTTTTGTAACTGGCGAGCGCATGCAATTGTTTGAGCATGAATCCCCTAACGGCATTTTCCAAAAGTCACTGGTGATTGCACTGCAAACTTGTGAGTCGGCTCGAGATAACGGATTTTTACGCGGTGACATTGATAGCCTGTCGTTGGCTCAGCAATTATTTGGCTGCCAGCGTTTGGCAAGACAAGACTGGGTTAACGGTTACATTGATCTTCAGCAATATCGCAGGCAAGTACTTATGGGCATGTACATGACTTACGCTGCTGATGCCACGCCCGAGTTTCAGCAGCGTCTTAAAGTAAAAATACAAGAACTCTGTGTCATTAAGTAGGCTTGAATAATATCTTTGCTTAACGCGCCAATTTCAGGATCTTTAGTTGTTTGTTAGCAAGGCCCTCCACCAAAGCCTGGGTGGAAGGGCCCTAGATACACGAGTGTTTTTTAGCTTTCTCTCCTAAAATCGATTCTTGACCTCGCAGAAATGTACACAACTGATGAGGATAAGTTTCAGCCACAGCGGCCTGAACCGATGGGCGTTTTTCTAAGGCACTACGCCAAGATTGAAGTGCTGGTAAATTGGCGAACAGGTCTCGTTCTAGTAAAGGGCTTATCACATTAAAGTAACGAAAAACGGGGGCAAAAGCGGCGTCTACGGCACCAAATTTATCGCCACTAAACCATGGCCCTGGTCCAAAGTTGTTTTCTAATATCTGAAACTTAGCTTCAATGTCTTGAATTGGGCCTGTGAGTAAAACATCACTTTTAGCTTTGTACAATCGAGCAATGTCTGCCAAAACTTGGGAGGCAAACTCAACCCAAGCTAATTGTTGATGTTTCTCATAAGTGTTCGATGAAAATAATGGGCTGTTGGTTATTTCATGAACGTAATGAGAAATAACCGACGACTCAAACAGCACTTGGGTATCATTGATAGCCAATACGGGTACTTTACCAAGTGGCGATATTGCTAAAAACCAGCTTGGTTTTCGCGCGAGGTCAATATCAACTCTTTCAAACTGCAGCTCTAGCTC
>CAJWBQ010000028.1 GCA_913020115.1 uncultured Cellvibrionales bacterium | reverse complement strand
CCGGTGGTGAGTTCAACCAGAGTTCCAGTGGGATAAAGCCCGATAGCCCGAATAAACTCGATTACCAACTCTTCCTGAAAATCGATATTACGCAAATCGTAAAGATTACTAACGGCTTTCGATGGCGCCACTAAGGAATTATCACCTCGAGGGTTCGTGGTTTCATCGTAGTAAGTCACTATGCCGGCAATCTTACCGAGCAGTGGGATTTTATCGCCTGATAGGTGATGGGGAAACCCACTGCCATTCAATCGTTCGCAATGGGTTTTTACAACACTAATAACTCTCGGCTCAACTTCTAGTGTATTGCGCAAGATGCCAGAACCCAATTCAACAAAGGATTGGTATTCAGTCTCTTCTTTGGCGTTGCGCTCAGTTTTAGCTAGCAGTTCCGGGGGCAAGTTGACCTTACCTACATCTTTTAGCAGCACCCCCATTGCAAGTGCATCCATATCTTTCTTAGACAAACCAATATGACGGCCAAACATAATGGCTAAAATCGCCGAGCGTACAGAGTGTGTGTAGGTATGTTCGTCTTTTTCTTTTACTCTTGAAAGCCAGGTAAAAGCATCAGGGTTGCGAATGACACTATCAACCATTTGCCCAGCCGCGCGCTTAGTCTGCTGTATAGAAACCGTAAGGTCCCCATCAAGCTGATCAACCACGTCTCCAACAGCTTTGAAAACATTTTTGTGCAGTGTTTGGGCCTGCTTGATTTCAGCTTTCAGCGGGGTTTTGTCGACATATACATTGCGGCGAATTTTTAGAGCTGCAACACTTATATTTCTGGCGACTTTGCGGGTCTTTCGGCTTAGGGCCTTAAAAGATGAACCCGATTCTTTAGTACCAGGCAGTATTCGAAGATTGGCCGCAACAGGCCTATCGCCCTTAACAACGTCAATGTATACAAAGCCGCAGTGGGTGCGAAGGTCTTTTATTTCTTCTACATCCCGAATGTAAAAACCTTGCAGGGGGAAAGGCGTTTGAGTCCAAGGCCTATCGAGCTTGGCTACAAACATACCTACGGTCAATTCATTGACATCAACTTTTACGGTTTTTACGCCCACGCGTGCAACCTCGCCTGTCGCGGTAATATCTATAACTCATTGAAAGGTATAGTTATTAAAAATATAACTGTACGAAATTTATATAATTGTGCCTGAATCGCCCTAACAAAAACGCGACTCAGGTGGCATAAATCCTATCCAATTGATATTAACGTAATAATTTTAATCGCGCTAGGTTATTGAGCGTCATGAAATTCAGCAGAGAACTCGTGCACTGCTTCAATAAATACACCTGCGTGGGCCGGATCAACTTCAGGCGTGATGCCATGACCAAGGTTAAACACATGACCATTGCCAGGGCCAAAACGACTCAGTATGCTTTTTACTTCCTGACGAATACGCTCAGGCTTAGCATATAGGATGGTGGGGTCCATATTGCCCTGAAGGGCCACTTGATTTCCTACCCGAGCTCTAGCCGCTCCAATATCGGTAGTCCAATCTAAGCCGAGACAAGTCGCGCCAGTATCAGCCATCAGCTCCAGCCATTGACCACCGCCCTTCGTGAACAGGATGACGGGTACGTCGCGACCGTCATTTGACTTAATAAGACCATCGACAATTTTACGCATGTAATCTAGCGAAAACTCCTGATAGGCAGCGTGTGACAGCGCGCCTCCCCAGGTATCAAAAATCTGTACGGCCTGGGCTCCAGCTAAAATTTGCGCGTTGAGATAGGCCACAACAGACTGAGCCAGCTTCTCGAGCAGCATATGCATCACTTCAGGCTGATTGTAGGCCATCTGCTTCGTACGCCGGAAATCTTTACTCGACCCTCCTTCCACCATATAGGTAGCCAAGGTCCAAGGGCTACCGGAGAAACCAATCAAAGGCACCCGCCCATTTAGTTCATGACGTATGGTGCGTACTGCATCCATTACGTAAGTGAGGTCCTGCTCTGGCTTGATAATTTCTAGAGCCTCAACCGCTTTAGCATCTTGTACCGGTTTTCTGAAACGCGGCCCTTCACCAGCCTCAAAGTAGAGACCTAAGCCCATCGCATCTGGAATAGTGAGAATGTCAGAAAACAATATAGCAGCGTCTAATGGGTATCGCTCCAAGGGTTGTAGTGTCACCTCGCAGGCTTTTTCCGGATTCGTGCACAGCGCCATGAAATCACCCGCTACGGCGCGACTAGCTCGGTATTCAGGCAAATAACGACCTGCTTGGCGCATCATCCAAACTGGGGTGACATCAACAGGTTGACGCTGAAGGGCGCGAAGGAAACGGTCGTTCTTTAACTCGGTCATATAAATTGCTCAAGATCTGGGGTAGGTAAAACGGTGGATTATAGCGGGTTTTAATGGATGACGGGTAGTGCGGCCACATACAGACCCTGGCAGCGCCTTCGCACCGGCCTCAAGAGTGTCATTCGGGTTTTAGGGCAGCCTAGCATTCAGTAGAAAGAGCTTGGGAGAGGGCAGGATTCAGCCCCCTCCTCTGAATAAGCTCAAAGATCCAAGTAGTCCAATATACCTTCGGCCGCTTGGCGACCTTCCCAGATTGCCGTAACGACCAAATCTGAGCCGCGAACCATGTCGCCGCCAGCAAAGACTTTTGGATTGCTCGTCTGAAACTTAAAGGCCTGCTCTTCTGCCGCCTCAACCCCTCCCCAACTGTTCACAGCAATATTATGATCAGCAAACCAAGGCTCTGGGCTGGGCTGAAAGCCAAAAGCGACCAGCACTACATCAGCCGGTATAATTTCCTCACTGCCTTCAATAACTTCGGGTCGGCGGCGACCATTTTCGTCAGGCTCGCCCAGGCGAGTCGAAACAACCTTAATACCCTCTACGCTTCCCTTACCCACCACTTCAATGGGTTGGCGATTGAATTGGAAACGCACGCCTTCTTCCTTCGCGTTTGCTACCTCACGGCGGGAGCCTGGCATATTCTCCTCGTCGCGACGATAGACACAAGCCACACTGTCAGCGCCTTGGCGAATAGAGGTGCGATTGCAATCCATAGCGGTATCACCACCGCCCAAGACAACAACTTTCTTGCCTTCTACGCTGATAAACTCACTCGCGTCTGTCTCATAACCCAGGTTACGATTCACGTTCGCCACTAAGAAAGGTAAGGCGTCGTATACGCCCGGCAAATCTTCACCCGGAAAACCGCCCTTCATGTATGCGTAGGTACCCATGCCCATAAAAACAGCATCAAATTCATTCAATAGCGTTTCCATGCTGATATCTTTACCGATATCAGTATTCAATCGAAACTCAATCCCCATTTCGGTAAATATTTCACGACGTCGAGTAAGAACTGATTTTTCCAATTTAAATTCTGGAATACCAAAGGTAAGTAAGCCTCCAATTTCCGGATAGCGATCAAAAACTACGGGCTTTACGCCGTTTCGAACCAAAATATCGGCACAGCCCAAACCCGCCGGACCAGCGCCAATGATCGCGACCTTTTTGTCCGTCGCAACAACACTGCTCATGTCGGGTTTCCAGCCCATAGCAAATGCCGTATCAGTAATGTATTTCTCGGCATTGCCAATGGTGACAGCGCCAAAACCATCGTTCAGCGTACACGCGCCCTCACACAAAAGGTCTTGAGGGCACACCCGACCACACACCTCTGGCAAGGTATTCGTTTGGTGGCTGAGCTCAGCCGCTTCAAAAATGTTGCCCTCCGAAATCAACTTTAACCAATTCGGTATAAAATTGTGGACAGGACATTTCCATTCACAGTAAGGAATTCCACATTCAAGGCATCGATGAGCTTGCCCTTGCACTTGCGGCTCAGCGTTGGGCTGATAAATCTCAACAAACTCTGTGGTGCGAGCCTGGATATTTTTTTTGTCGGGTTCTTGACGGCCAACTTCCACAAATTGAAAGTCATTATTTAGTCGCGTGGTCATCACAGTTTCTGCTCCTCGGCCGATTATTCGGGACGTGACGTGGTGCTAGCGAGCAAACTTTCTAAGCTTGCGGCTTTAGGTTTAACCAACCAGAACTTGCCAACGTAATCAGCAAAATCTTCTAGTAAATCACGACCCCACTCACTGCCTGTTTCAAGCACGAATTCTTCAATTACTGTGCGTAAATGATGGCGATGCGCCTCCATTTCTTCCGTCGATATTCTGTGAATTTCTACGAGCTCACCGTTGTAGCGATCCACAAAACCACGATCGAGATCCAACACGTACGCGAAACCGCCAGTCATGCCTGCGCCAAAGTTCAATCCCGTTTTACCCAGAATAGTCACCATGCCACCCGTCATGTATTCACAGCAGTGATCACCAGCGCCTTCAACAACAACGTGAGCACCTGAGTTGCGAACACCGCAACGCTCACCAGCAATACCCGAAGCAAACAATTTTCCGCCGGTAGCACCATATAAACAGGTATTGCCCATAATCGAGGTTTCTTGGGATTTAAACTCGCTGCCTGCCGGTGGCCGCAAGACAATTTTACCGCCCGCCATGCCTTTGCCAACGTAGTCGTTCGCATCACCTTCTAGATAGAGGTTCAAACCTCCAGCATTCCACACCCCTAGTGATTGGCCCGCAACACCACTGAGCTTAATATTCAAAGGTTTGTTTGCCATGCCTAGATTGCCGTAGAGCTTCGCAATTTCACCCGATACGCGAGCGCCAACTGAACGATCACAATTGGTGACGGTATACTCAAAATCACCGCCCGTGTTATTCACAATCGCGCTCTGCATTTCAGCGACCATGAATTCTGCCAACTCACCTTCGTCGAAAGGTCGGTTTCTATCGACTTGGCAAAATTGAGGTTTCGACTCTAATACATCATCAGTATAAATAATGGGCGATAGATCTAGCCCGCGCTGCTTGTCAGTATTACCCTCAATCGCTTCTAATAAATCCACACGACCGATGAGTTCATTCATTGACCGAATACCTAGAAGCGCCATTAATTCACGAACTTCTTCAGCCGCAAACTTAAAGAAGTTCATGGCCATTTCAACCGTGCCGCGATAATGGTCTCGGCGCAAATCATCGTTCTGGGTGGCAACGCCTGTCGCACAATTATTGAGATGACAGATACGCAAATATTTACAGCCCAAAGCTACCATAGGTGCGGTGCCAAAACCAAAAGTCTCCGCGCCTAATATCGCCGCTTTTATAACGTCCAAACCACTTTTAAGGCCACCGTCAGCTTGCAAGCGAACTTTGCCTCGCAAATCATTAGCACGTAGAGTTTGATGTGTTTCAGCCAAACCCAATTCCCAGGGTGAACCCGCGTAGCGAATTGACGTGAGGGGACTTGCCGCTGTGCCCCCGTCGTAGCCGGAAATTGTGATTAGGTCGGCATAAGCTTTGGCGACTCCGGCCGCAATCGTACCAACACCAGGGCGCGACACTAACTTCACCGAAACCAGCGCGGTCGGGTTAACTTGTTTTAAGTCGTAGATTAACTGCGCCAAATCCTCGATTGAATAAATATCGTGGTGAGGAGGAGGTGAAATCAATGTGACGCCAGGTACGGAGTAACGCAGTCTTGCAATCAACTGATTTACTTTACCTCCGGGTAGCTGACCGCCTTCTCCGGGCTTCGCGCCCTGAGCCACTTTGATCTGTAATACTTCTGCATTAACCAAATAATGGGGCGTCACACCAAATCGACCCGATGCCACCTGCTTAATTTTTGACATTTTAGGAGTATTAAATCGAGCTGGATCTTCACCACCCTCGCCACTATTCGAGCGACCACCCAGAGTGTTCATCGCTTCGGCAAGTGCCTCGTGCGCTTCAGGTGACAACGCCCCCAAAGACATGGCCGCCGAATCGAAACGTTTAAAAATAGAGTCTGCAGATTCCACTTCATCCAAGGGCACGGCGACTTGACCGTTCTTTAAAGACAATAGATCTCGCAGGGTAGCTGTGGGGCGGGTGTTTACCAACTCGGCGTATTTTTTCCAAATATTGTAATCGCCGCTTTTCACCGCTTGCTGTAAGGTCTGCACCACGTCTGGGTTAAATGCGTGATACTCTTGGCCATGCATATATTTAAGTATGCCGCCAGGTTCAATATTTTTACGAGCCTTCCAAGCCTTGTCTGCTAAGATTTTCTGATCCGACTCAAATTCAGTAAAACCTGCGCCTTTAATACGCGAAGGTGTGCCAGTGAAACACAGGTCAACTACTTCCTCAGCCAAGCCAATAGCTTCGAAGAGCTGTGAGCCTCGATAAGAGGAGATAGTAGAAATCCCCATCTTTGACAGAATTTTTTTCAGGCCTTTGTTTATGCCGGTACGATATTTTTTAAATGCGGCATCCCGCTCAACCAAAAGCTCACCGGAAGCTATGAGATCAGACAGCACTTGATAACTCAAATACGGATACACCGCCGACGCGCCATAGCCAATCAAGGTGGCAATTTGATGAGGGTCACGAGCAAAACCCGTCTCGATAATGATATTTGATTCACATCGCAAACCGGCTTCTATCAGGCGATGATGGACAGCTCCCACAGCCAACAAACTGTGAATTGGTAACTTGCCTGGGACAATAGAATCGTCAGTCAAAAAACAGAGAACAGTGCCACCTCTAACCGCAGCCTCCACGGCGTCACACAATGCTTCTATCGCTTGCTGTAGTCCCTGAATGTCAGGGTCGTATTGCAGTGAAAAAATCTCACTTTTATAATCTGGGTTGTTCAACTTTCGCAAAGCGAAATATTTACGAGTTGAAAGTAACGGACTGCGTAAATTTATTCGCTTTGCGTGCTCGGAGGTTTGCACAAACACGTTGCGTTCACGACCCAGCTGCGTCCCCAAAGACATCACAATCGCTTCGCGCAATGGGTCAATCGGAGGATTGGTTACCTGAGCAAATTGCTGGCGGAAATAGTCAAACAAATTGCGCTGCTTGTGAGAGAGTACAGCCATAGGCGTGTCATCACCCATTGAACCCACGGCTTCTTGACCCAACTCAGCCAGGGGTCGAAGTACTTGATCGCGCTCTTCGCTGCTCACTTGGAACATTTTCATGTGAACTTTTAATTTGTCGCGAGGAAATCCAACGTCATAGTCTTCTTTACCCAGCACGTCTTCAATTTTAAGCGCACCTTTCTTCAACCAGTCTTTATAGGGTTGACGGGTTTTCAAATGTTTATTGATACCCGCGGTAAACAATAACTCTCCCGTTACGGTATCAACGCTCAACATATCTCCAGGCCCAAGACGACCTTTGGCAACCACGTCCTCAGGTTTGTAGCCATGCACACCAACTTCAGATGCAACGGTTATTAAACCGTCTTTGGTTTTCACCCAACGCGAAGGTCGCAGTCCATTTCTGTCCAGAGTACAAACAGCGTAGCGGCCATCGGTCACCACCAAACCTGCGGGGCCATCCCAAGGTTCAACGTGCATGGTGTTGTATTCGTAAAAAGCTCGCTCGTCTGGGTCCATGTTTTCAACATTGTTCCAGGCCGGCGGCACGAGCATACGAAGAGCTTGATGCAGGGGCATTCCGCCAGTCACCAAAACCTCCAACATGTTGTCCAAGCTCGACGAGTCGGAGCCCTCACGGTTTACCAGCGGCGTTACCTGCTTAAGGTTTGGCAGTAACTCTGACTGAAATTTTGGTGTGCGGGCCACAGACCAATTTCGGTTGCCTGTTATAGTATTAATTTCACCATTGTGCGCCAACATCCGGAAAGGCTGCGCCAAATTCCAACGCGGCATCGTATTGGTAGAGAAACGCTGATGGAAAACGCAAATCGCCGTTTCTAAACGTGGGTCGGCCAGATCGGGATAGAAAGTAGGAATATCCACCGGCATCATGAGTCCTTTGTAGGACAAAACAGAGGACGATAGGCTGGCTACATAAAAATCTGAATCGCTTGCCAATGCTTTTTCGGCATGGCGACGAGCCATATAAAGACGTGCATTCAACGCTGGCAGTGAGCACTCAGCATTCACGAATACTTGATAAAAAGAAGGTAATGTTTCTAATGCAATGGGGCCTAAGCAACTCTTGTTGATAGGTACTTCGCGCCAACCCGCTACAACCAAGCCCTCATCGCTAATCGCTTTATCAAAAGCCGTTTTCGATTCACTGGCCTGAATTGGGTCTCGACTCAACATAATAGAGCCAACACCATAATTTGGGCTTAATTCTATTAAGCCCGCTTCAGCAGCTACTTGGCGAAGAAAGCCATCAGGTTTCTGCATGAGCAGACCACAGCCATCGCCCGTTTTGCCGTCGGCGGCAATACCACCGCGGTGGGTCATACACGTTAGCGCTTCTATTGCTGACTGTAATAAACCATGACTGGTAACACCTTTGGTATGAGCGATCATACCAAAACCACAATTATCTTTAAATTCGCCTATATCATAGAGGCCAGTGCTCATACGCAGTCTCTCTTCGGAGTAGAATGTCTAATGTTTTCACTTCGCTTTGCCCGCGAAAGGAGTGATGCTCGACATCCCAGACAAATAAACCACTGAAAAACAGGGCTTATTGGCAAATGGGCGCAGGATAGTACTCGCTTAAGCCCCTAAACGCAAGTTGGCACGAATGCAAGGGCTATTGAGCTGTTTTTCGTTTTTTTGCAGAGGAATCGACTATTAAATCTAATTGATTCCGTGATATTCCCGGAGTTGTAGTTGAACGCTCTTCGCAGAGCGCGCCCAGGGGCCGGCGTTTTGTTGCACCCTTGGGAGGCTCGATTTGGCACGACTCGCTTCAGCCGCATTGCGATATCGACCGGCAAACACGACGTGCCAGTCACTGCCATCGCGGCGCGTAGTGATGATTTTAAGTTGCGCTCGATTGCTTTGACGTGAAACAAAATCACGCACATTAGATTCTGAACGAGACGCTGATACCTGTAGTGTAAACTCATTAACGCCCCACGACATCACCGCCAATTCATCGCGGCTTAAACGGCTAGTAGATACCTTAACATTAGCACGCGACTTGAGCTCAGGCTTAGTACTTGAAACTTGTACGCCTTCAGTTTTGCTAGCAATAACTGGGGAAGCATCGGGCGTAACCGCCTCAACACTAGGCTTCAATACCTTTTCTGCTGCCTGAACGGCAATTTCTGGCTTTGGCTTTGGCTTTGGCGTTGGCGTTGGCGTTGGCGTTGGCGTTGGCAACAATGACGAACTGTCGGAGGCAAGGCTATCTTCAGTTACACGACCCTCTTGGCGCGCTTCAGCCCGCTCGTCACCGATCGCAATAGACGCCTTTTGCGCGGGTAAAATCGGCGGTTTAACGGCGACTTTGGCCGATTCCTGTAGGGCCCCACTGGGCTCATCGCTAGGAAAGTAGACCGCAACTAACAATAGAGTTGCCAAAGCAAGAACCGCGGTAATATGCCCTAAAGGTAAGCGAAGTGCGCGCTTAACTGGCTTTGGTGTGGCAGCTTCCATCAAGCCAAAACGCGCCTGTTCATGTATCTTATTCAGATTACCCTGCAAACTGTCGTTCAACTTAGCACAATAAGCTGGCGTGAAAGGTGTACTGTGCATCCCTTCAATAAAACCGGCTTCACAGACTCTAAACGAAAGATAATCTTCCAATTCTTGGTTGGTGAGAGGGTCTAGATAGAAATCCTGAATGAGCACATCGCTGACCTCAATAGCATCGAGGCGATTAATTAACTCTTCGGAACCCAATAAAACAAGATGCAAATAACGAAGGCTTGCTTCTTGCCCTTGCAATAGACTCAACAAGGCCACTAAGGTTTCATCATCAAGATTTTGAGCATTATCAATAGCGATAACAACCCTTGACTCTTCTTCGGCCGACTGACTAAAGTGGCGAATTTCAGACAAAATTTGCCCGCTGGTGCCACCCTCACTCGGTAAATCGAAGGCTCGTGCAATATCCACCAAAACTTGAGAACAGGAGGTCATTAGTTCGGCGGCAATATAGCAACGCTGCCCCTCTGGCATGGAACTCAATAACGTTCGGCATAAGGTGGTTTTGCCAACCCCGCTTGCCCCCAATACGGCAACGATACCTGAGCCAAATTGACACTGGTGATTCAACTGCTCTAAAAGAACCTGACGATTAGCGCCTCCATAAAAAAACGGCGCTGAAAAAGGGTCTTGATCAAGACCAAAAAAACCTAAGTAATCGAGAGGAATTTCATTGGCGGGCAAGTTTGCTTCCATGACCATATCCTATGGGCTCAAGCGTTATTTTGGGCTAAAGAATTTCAATGCAGACCGATCGAGCGGCCCAATACTAGCGACACGCCGCGAGCGCTTTTTTTACGTCACTGACTTCTATTTCACTGGTAACCACCGCTTTGCCAATCTCATCCAGCAAGACTAAACGCAAGCGACCATCGAGTACTTTCTTATCAACCGCCATGTGGGCAAGAAATTTGTCATCACTCATTCCATTTGGCGCAACGAGAGGTAAATGAGCTCGCTCTATAAGCCGCTTAATTCGCGCGACATCTTCAAGACTTATTCGGCCTTGTAGTGCCGACAGCTCGGCTGCCATAACCATCCCAATACCTACGGCTTCACCGTGTAGCCAAGCACCATAACCCTGCTCGGTCTCAATTGCATGTCCAAAGGTGTGACCCAAATTTAGAATGGCGCGGATGCCACCTTCCCTCTCATCTTCAGCCACAACTTTTGCTTTGTCGGCGCAGGAGCGCTCTATGGCATAAGCCAAAGCTATCGGATCTTTCCTAAGCAAGTCGTCAATGTTTTCTTCAAGCCAGAGAAAGAAGTCCAAATCGCATATAAGGCCGTACTTGATCACTTCGGCCAGGCCAGCAAACAGCTCCTTCTCTGGCAGAGTGTTTATTACGTCAGTGTCAATCAAGACGCATTGAGGCTGATGAAACGCCCCAATCATATTTTTACCCAAAGGATGATTCACACCCGTTTTACCGCCCACGGACGAATCCACTTGGGATAATAATGTTGTCGGTATCTGGATGAAATTAACACCTCGCTGATAGGCCGCGGCTGCAAACCCAGTCATATCTCCTACAACTCCGCCGCCCAAAGCAATCAGAGTGGTGGTTCGGTTATGCCGATCTGCAAGTAACTCATCAAAGATATTGTTGAGAGTATCAAGATTTTTGTGCGCTTCTCCATCAGGCAGTACAACCGTGCTGCAGGAAAATTCACGAAGGTGAGACTGTAGTACTTCGAGATAGAGTGGTGCGATAGTATCATTGGTAACGATACAAACTTGACGACCTTGAATGTGCTTTTCCAGCAGGCCGTCGACTGACAATAAACCGGTGTCAATATAAATGGGGTAGCTGCGTTCAGCCAAGTCCACAGTGAGAGTGTGCATAAAATATCCTGAAGGCGCAATTAACAAATCAGGCGTAGTTTATACTACCGTATGAACGGGAAAAAGAGCCTAATGAGAGTCTTGAAGTAAGCGGGCAATTTCAAGGGCTACTGTTCGCGGACCTCGCCCATCGGTTTTAACCGTGAAATCAGCAACCTCTTGATAAAGAGGCTCGCGAACATCAATCAATTCTCGGATTTTCTGCTCGGGCTCATCAACTTGTAACAAAGGTCGCTTCTTGTCTCGATAAGTGCGCTCAACCAGCTGATCAATATCGGCCGTTAGATACACAACAGTACCCGCTTGACGGAGACAGAGGCGGTTTTCTTCTCGAACCACAATGCCCCCACCTGTAGCCAATACCAGGTTTGATTCTAAGGCAAGCTCTTGTAGTACTCCAGTCTCTCGATTGCGAAAGCCTTCTTCACCTTCAATATCGAATATCCATGGGATATCAGCACCAGACCGGTCCTCGATGACCTTGTCGCTGTCTTTAAACTCCAAGCCGAGGATTTCTGCAAGAATGCGCCCGATCGTTGTCTTGCCGGCCCCCATAGGGCCGACCAAAAATACACTTAAATTTGACATCAATTCTCTAGCGTTTCAGACAGAATTCTAGGCGTGATAAAAATCAGCAGCTCTGTCTTGGAATTTGTACGAATATTCTGCTTAAAGGCGCGACCCAGATAAGGAATGTCCCCGAGAAATGGCACCTTGGTTTCACCTACAACTTCTTGGTTTTGATAGATACCACCCAGAACCACTGTCTGACCATTACCCACTAATACCTGCGTTTGAAGCTGCGTAACATCAATGATGGGAACGCCACTTCCGGCATCTATGTCAGACACGGAATCTTGGTTAATTTTCAAATCCATAATAATGCGGTTATCTGGCGTAATTTGTGGGGTTACGTCTAACTTCAACACCGCCTCTTTAAATGATACCGAGGTGGCACCACTTGACGAAGCTTCCTGGTAGGGAATTTCTTGGCCCGATTCAATACTCGCCTGTTGCTTATCGCCGGTAATAACCTTTGGTTGAGAGACAATCTCAGCGTGACCATCATCCTGCAATGCCGTCAACTCTGCGCTGATCAATATATCGCTACTCAATACACTTAGAGCGAAACTACCAGCTGGATTTGCCACGCCTAAATCTACCATCATGTTTTCTTCAAGGTCTGTTGTACCCCCTTGAAAGAATTCAATAGGTGAACCAGGGTCTGAGTCCAGACTGTCTATCGAACCGCCAACCTGAACCAAGTTATCATCCACCTGATCAACACCAATACCACCCCAACGAACGCCAATTTCTTTACGGAAATCGGTATTGGCAATCACAATCCGCGCTTCAATTAGTACTTGGCGAATAGGCACATCAATCTTTTCTACTAACAACTTGAATGCGGTAATTCTATCATCTGTGTCTGTCAATATAATTGAATTGGTGCGCTCATCAACAATGGCTTGGCCTCGTTCAGACAGAATACTGCCCGTCGATGTACCACTACCACTATTGCTGTTATTGCTATTTTGATTTGTTGAGCTTTGACGCTGCCCTTTAAAGAGTTCAAATAACTCCTTGGCATTGGCATAGCGAACGCGAATAAATTCAGTCCTTAATGGTGCCAACTCTTCGAGCTGCTTCTGGGTTGCCAGTTCCTGACGCTCACGATCCGCTATCTCCTCAGCCGGCGCTACCATCAAAACATTGCCAATTTGACGCTTGTCCAAGCCTTTCGTTTTCAGAACCAAATCTAAAGCTTGATCCCAAGGCACATTCTCCAAGCGGAGAGTAATGCGACCGGAAACGGTATCACTAGCGACCAAATTCAGCTCGGTGAAATCAGCAATCAGCTGCAATACAGAGCGGACTTCAATATCTTGAAAATTCAAAGACAGCTTTTCGCCAACAAAATCAAACCTTGCTTTTTTCTCTTCTTGCTCTTCCTCGGAAAGAGGCTTAATGCTGACAACGTATTCATTGTCCGCTTGATAAGCTAGATAGTCGTATGCTCCCGAGGCGTCAACCTGAACAGACGTTCCGCTTCGGCCATGATCGGCACTCACCATCGACACCGGTGTCGCAAAATCTGTAACGTCTAAACGACGACGCAGCTCTTCTGGCAACCACACATCCATAAAATTGATTCGCACACCAGCACCGAGTTCTTCAACGTCTACGCCTATGTTTGCATCTGACAAAGTGAATATAATCTTTCCTTCGCCATCTTCGCCGCGACGAAAGTCAATGTCGGTAATACTAGATGAGCTCTGGTCAATATCCCGCTCGGAGCGAACGCTCGCCGCGACCGAACGAGTGGGCGCATCTTCATAGGCTGCGATGTCTGCCGCACCCACTTCAACGACAAATTCCGCACCTTCAATTCGAGTTTTATAGTCGGCTAAAGACTCCAAATTCATAATCATTCTAGACCGACCACCGGCGCTTAGAATTACTACGCTTTTGCTGTTAGCAAACGCCAGGGGAAATTTCTTTTGCTCCAAGGCAACATCCACGTCTGGGAAATCCAAGACAATACGAGCTGGATTTTCAATCGTGTAACCTTCTGGCTGTGGCGGCATGTCGGAAAATAACATGCGCACTTCAAAGCGCTCACCGGGCAATTCGGCAAAACGAATATCTTCTAATGTATTTCCCGACGCTTGAACCGCCAGCATCAAACCCGTCAATGCCAGCAATGGTTTACGTATCACTGATGCAAGGGTTAATCGCAATGCAGACATAACAGCTTATTCCTTTTCTTCGATTTTGATCGTTCGAGGCCGCATAAGCCAACCGTCCAAACCATTAGACACAATTTCCACAATTTCTAATTGAGCGTCTGTTGTCAACACAATCTCACCGTGGTTTTTACCCAAATAGTTCCCATTTTTCACTCTGTGTACAGCCCCTTCACCATCGTCAATCAATGCCCACAAGACACCACCCTGGTTTAGGGTTCCCACCATCCTTAATGCTGGAAGATTAAAGCTTTCAAGAAATTCTTTTTCTCGATTTAAATCAGGCTTAATGCCTTCTGCGTTACCCGAACTCAGGCGCTGTACTTCTTGCACGGGCCGATCAAAGGGGCTACGCATTGTCATCGCAGCATAATTGAACGCTTTATAAGGGCTGAATGTTGGTAGTGGCTCTACTTCGCCTTTAGGTCGCGCACGAACCTCAGCCATAAAGTCTTGAAGGTCTTGATGATTATTGCCAGACCCGCAACCCACCAAAACACTAGCGAAAGTTAGCAGTGCGAATAAGCGGAGCGTGTTTATTGAAATCATCATCCTTATTCGCCCTCAGACTTATAGCGGTAAGTTTTACCCGCAATGGACATTTGCAAACGGCCATCCTTAGTTGAAATATCGTAATCGTGTAAAGTTACAATTCTAGGCATGCCCGCAACACCACTAACAAAAGCGCCTAGGTCGTGATAACCACCCCGAACGAGAATATTAATGGGCAATTCCACGTAGAATTCACCCACTTTCTCTTTCGCCAGTTTAATACTGTCAATATTCAGGTTGCTCTCTGTACCTTTCTCATCGATATCTTCCAATAAACCAGGCACTTCCGTATCACTGGGTAATTGCGCGACTAATGCGCCCAGTGACTTTTCCATTTCAACCATCTGCTCTTTATACGTTTCCAAGTTTGCCGCTTGGCGGCTCTTTATCCGAAACGACGAGCGCAGCTCCTCTTCCGTATTCACCTCCGACGCCAACTTGATATTGAGGTCTTCAATGAAAAAGAAATAACTGCCTGTAATTATCGCCGCCGCCAATAGAATACATAAGAATGCGCGTGCCGCTATGGGCCACACACCGATACGATCCCAGTCGATGTCAGACAAGTCCAGATTATTAAGCTGCTCTAAGGTATCCGCCAGTGCCACCTTACTTTCCTTTTTTAGTGTCTTTTGGAGCTGAAGTTGCAACACTCAATTCAAATGAGTTTGCCTGTTCGCCTTCTTCCGGCGCAGCGCGTACGCCAGTTAAATTTGGAGCCGCAAACCACTCAGACTGATCAAGGTTTCTCATAAAAGACGAAACCCGATTATTGGACTCCGCGATACCTTTGATATGAAGCACTTTGCCTTTTCGAATCAGGGAGTTCAGATGAACACCATCAGGAACAGCGCGCACCAACTCATCAAAATGCCGAACAATAATTGGACGCGTGCCCTGAAGGTTCTGAATCACCTTCATTCGGCTGATTAACTCCTGACGACGTTTTTTCAGCTCACGAATATCTTTGACTTTCTCGTCAAGAATTTTAATTTCGGCCGTAAGAATATTGTTGCGGGTTTGCTGATTAGATATATCCCCCTCAACAGAGGAAATCCAAATGAAACCGGCAATAAACGCAACAACGCCCACTGCGGCCAACACACCCAAATATTCTTTTTTCTTTTCCTGACGAAATTGATCGCGCCAGGGGAGCAGGTTAATTGTTGCCATTAGTCAAAGCTCCTCATCGCCAGCCCGGTCGCGATCATCAAAGATGGTGCGTCATTGGCCAAGGCCACTGCATTCACTTTAGGAGATACCGACATATTGGCAAAAGGATTTGCAACGGTTGTTGCTGTGCCTAACTTCTCTTCAATAATTCCAGCCAAACCTTCCATTGCAGCCACCCCGCCCGCAAGGACGATATGATCAACATCATTGTACTGACTTGAGGAAAAGAAGAACTGCAGTGAGCGTGTCACCTGCTGTACAACAGCGTCTTTAAACGGGGCTAATACTTCAATTTCGTAGTCATCGGGTAGGCCACCTTGCTTCTTGGCCAAACCCGCTTCCTCGGTAGACAAGCCGTAGCGCCTCTGAATTTCTTCAGTTAGCTGCTTGCCACCAAATAATTGTTCACGAGTATAAATAGTGCGCCCATTAGACAGCACGCTTAGGGTAGTCATCGTTGCGCCAATATCAATCACCGCAACCACTTGATCATCTTGTTCTTCAAGCTGCTCGATAATCAGTGAAAACGCGCGCTCCATGGTGTAGGCCTCAACATCAACCACCCGGGGAAGCAATTCTGCAGTCGTTAATACGTCAGCTCGTAAATCAACGTTCTCTCGTCGGCAGGCCGCCAACAAAACGTCCATCATCTCAGGGTTGCGCTCAGACACCCCCTGCACTTCAAAATCGATGGCGACTTCTTCTAGAGGGTAGGGGATATATTGGTCCGCTTCCAAAGCAATTTGCGTTTCCATGGCGTCGTCACTCAAGCCCGACGGCATTTCAATCACCTTGGTGATAACTGCAGAGCCGGCAACCGCCACCGCAGCATCTTTAACCTTGCTTTTCACCTGCTTGGCTAAAAACTGCACGACCTCTGCCACCGCTTCGATGTCAGTGATATTTTTTTCCACCACGGCGTTGGGCGGCAATGCCTTTACGGCATAACATTCCACTCGATAACTGTCGCCATGACGGCTCAATTCCAGTAACTTTACCGACGTCGAGCTAATATCTAGCCCTAATACCGGTTTAGCCTTTTGCTCCAAGAAGCCAAGAATTCCCATTTTTCTATCTATATCCGTAACTTACATGCGTTTTATGTTAAGACACTTTAACTGAAGCGTGCAACAATAACGCGCATATGTAAACCCTTTAAAAGGCCGTATAATACCGGCCACCGTGCGTTCAAACCCCTAAGCCATTAATTAACTTAGAAAAAATGACTATTAAGCAATCTTACAAAACCCTATTCCTGTGGCTACTTTTAGCCGGATCCAGTGGCGCCGTCGTTGTCTTGGCCAGCTTTTATATCTATTTGAGCCCAAAACTGCCTTCGGTCGACACTTTGCGTCAAGTACAATTACAGACCCCATTGCGGATTTATTCCAGTGACATGAAGCTAATTGGCGAATTTGGAGAAAAAAAACGAGTTCCTATTCGCTACGATCAAATCCCTCAGGCCTATATCGACGCTATCTTGGCGGCAGAAGACGACCAGTTCTATGAACATAATGGCGTTTCTATAAAAGGTCTGTTGAGAGCCGTGTCACAATTATTGCAAACGGGTCGAATACAGGGCGGTGGCAGTACTATTACCATGCAAGTTGCGCGGAATTTCTTCCTGACTTTCCAGCAAACTTTCGCCCGGAAATTCAACGAGATTTTGCTCTCACTGCAAATTGAGAGAGAGCTCACAAAACCCGAAATTCTTGAGTTGTATGTAAACAAAATTTTTCTAGGTAATCGCGCCTATGGTATTCAGGCGGCGGCCAATGTTTATTATGGCAAAACCATCGATCAGCTCAATCACGCTCAACTTGCAATGATTGCAGGTATACCTGTTGCGCCCTCCACTTATAATCCTATTGTGAACCCTAAACGAGCATTAGTGCGACGCAACTGGATTTTAGGCCGAATGCTGGAACTCAAGAATATTGACCAGGCCACCTATGCAGCCGCCGTGAAAGAGCCAGTTACCGCCAGCTATCACGGTTCTATTCTAGACTTGAACTCACCCTACGTTGCCGAAATGGCCCGCAAACACGCGCTTAGCCTGTTTGGCAATAAAGCCTATACCGACGGCTATACCATTACGACAACCATTGATAGTCGCCTCCAGAATGCAGCTCAAGCGGCATTGCGTAAGGGTCTGATGACCTACGACAAGCGCCACGGCTACCGAGGACCCGAATTACAACTGGACCTGGGTGGCGACAAGCAAATTGAAAACTGGCAAGCAAGCTTACAATCACTGCCGACATTTGGTGGCTTGGCCCCTGCTGTCGTCACTTATGTTGGTGAGTCAGATATAGAAATAATGTTTGCCAGTGGCGAAAGAGCTCCCATAGACTGGGATCACGGTCTCGCCAGCGCAAGAGTTTATCGCAGCGAAAATCGCCGCGGCCCTAAGCCTAAAACTGCCGCTGACGTCGTCTCCATTGGCGATGTAATTCGTGTCGCAAAGTCTGCCGATCAGAAGTGGGCTCTACACCAAATTCCAAATGCGCAAGCAGCCCTCGTTGCTCTTAATCCCGAAAATGGAGGCATCCGCTCTTTAGTCGGTGGGTTTGATTTTAATCTGAGCCATTTTAATCGCGCGATTCAAGCAAAGCGGCAACCGGGGTCTAACTTTAAGCCTTTAATCTATACAGCCGCGTTGGAAAACGGCTTTACGGCTGCAAGCCTGATCAACGATGCCCCCATTGTTGTGGACGACAGTAGCCTGGAGGGGACATGGCGGCCTGAAAATTCCAGCGGCAAGTTCCTCGGCCCCACCCGTTTACGCAAAGCTCTATATCAGTCGAGAAATTTAGTCTCCATTCGCGTGCTACGCAGCATTGGCATTAAGAATGCGGTCGAGAATATGGATCGCTTTGGCCTCGACAAATCTCTTTTACCACACGACCTGTCTTTGGCTTTAGGCTCTTATGCCATGACTCCACTGCAAGTCGCGGCGGCTTACGCGACCTTTGCGAATGGCGGTTTTCGAGTAGAGCCTTATCTCATCGAAAAAATAGTAACCGTAGACCAACAGCTGGCCTATGAAGCACAACCACTCACCGTGTGCCGCTGGTGCGAAAAACAGGACAAGGAAATCGCGGCCGATATCGCAGCCAAGCCAAGCAATAACACTGTAAACCCAGTCCCTAACCCCCAGGCTCGATCGAATCTAGAAATAGCCTCAGACTTGCCGCTTAATAATGAACTAGGCAGCGAATTCCAAGGTGCGGGAGAAACGTTTGTTGAGAGCAACAATCTAGAGGATTTGCTCGGCAATGAATATTCAGCAAAGGCGGCCGAGGAAACAGCACAAGACCCCTACTACCCCAGAGCACCAAGAGTAATAAACCCACAGGTGGCGTACATAATCGATTCCATGCTTAAAGATGTCGTAAAAAAGGGCAGTGGCAGAAAAGCGAGGAGTCTGGGCCGCAATGACCTCGCGGGTAAAACGGGAACCACCAACGGCCCCACCGACGCTTGGTTCTCAGGCTACAATCAAAAACTGGTTGCCACAACGTGGTTAGGCTTCGATCAAAACTCATTGCTAGGGGTAATAGAATTTGGTGGATCAGCCGCCTTACCCATTTGGATGGACTACATGAAAACCGCACTTGAAGGGGTGCCTGAAACGAATCAAAAACAACCTGATGGCTTGGTCACCGTTCGCATTAACCCTGAGACAGGCGGTCTAGCAGAACCAGGAGAGTCAGATGCGATATTTGAGGTGTTCAGAGTAGAAAATGTGGAAAAAATTACTAAAGTAGCGAGCGGGGGACATGAGCAAAATACCCCTCTGGAGGAGGACGCCCCACCGGAAGAATTGTTCTAAAACGAACGATGGTTGCTGGTTAAGCGCAGTCTTCACCCCCATTCACAAGAGGGCGAAGACTCGAAAGTACTAGGCTAAAGGGTAATCAGCTGGATAAGGCTCAGTAGCCACTCCAGAATCTACCGCCGCTTTTGCCACTGCGGCTGCCACATTACCCAACAATCGTGGGTCCGTAGGCTTAGGCAGTATATATTCAGTACCGAAGCTGAAATCAGCCCCACCATAGGCCGCCTTCACTTCCTCTGGAACCTCCAGTTTTGCCAGCGCCCGAATGGCTTCAACGGCCGCCAACTTCATTTCTGAGTTAATTTCCTTCGCCCTCACATCCAGAGTGCCACGGAACAGAAATGGGAAACACAGTACATTGTTTACTTGATTCGGATAATCTGAACGGCCTGTCGCCATAATCAGATCGCTGCGTGTTGCACGTGCCAACTCTGGGTCAATTTCTGGATCCGGGTTTGAACAGGCAAATACCACAGGCTTAGGTGCCATTTTAGCCAACTGCTCTGCGGACAGCAGGTTGGGGCCAGACACGCCGAGGAAAGCATCAGCTCCAACGATCGCATCATCTAGTGTGCGGGCCTTAGTCTCAATCGCAAATTCAGCCTTATATTTGTTCAAGTCTGTTCGCTCAGTCTGAATAACACCACGACTGTCGAGCATTATGATATTTTCTGGCCTAGCACCAGCACTAATCATTAACTTGCAACAAGCACTAGCGGCCGCGCCAGCGCCCAGGCAGACAAACTTAGCGTCCGCTAAAGTTTTGCCCTGAATCTCTAGGGCGTTAATCATTCCCGCAGTGGTAACAATAGCCGTGCCATGCTGGTCATCGTGAAATACGGGAATATTACACTGTCGAATCAACTCAGCTTCAATTTCAAAGCACTCTGGCGCTTTGATATCTTCAAGGTTAATGCCGCCGTAGGTGTCGGAGATGCTCAAAACAGTATCGATGAAAGCTTGTGGGCTAGCTGAATTGACCTCCACATCCACCGAATTAATGTTCGCAAAACGCTTGAACAGCAAGCTTTTACCTTCCATAACTGGCTTGCTAGCCAGTGGCCCAAGGTTGCCTAAACCTAGGATTGCACTGCCATCTGTTATAACCGCGACCAAGTTACCCTTGCCGGTATAACGGTAGGCCAACTCGGGGTCTCTGGCTATTTCTCGCACCGGCTCAGCCACGCCGGGGCTATACGCTAGAGACAAATCTTCTTGCGTCTCAGCCGAAGTTGTTAACTCAATGCTCAATTTACCAGGCACAGGAAAAGCGTGATAATCCAGTGCTGCCTTCTTCAATGTATCTGACATGTAACCAACCGCCATCTGTATTTTAAGGAATCTTGCGTGTGTCGTTTCTTGTTATAGTTCTTTCTTATTATTATTTGGTATTTTTTTAGTTGGGCGAGCAGGATACCGGACTGCAGAACAGGCCTCAAGGTGAAAACCGCTTAATCGACTGTTCAAATTGAACATTTTTTGCCTAATTCAATGGTCAAAAAGTCTTTAAATTGATGTCTGTTGATCTAGTTTTCGTATTTTCAGGAAAAGTACAAATTATCAGGTATAAAAAAACGCCTTTAACAGCAATGCTAAAGGCGTTTTAGAGAATGCTTGTAGCCAGACCAGCTTACTTCTTCAGGCTGCGTCCTGCAAAACGCTTGTTGAAGCGATCAATACGACCACCTGTATCCAAAACTTTTTGCTTGCCGGTGTAGAAAGGGTGGCACTCTGAACAAACATCGAGGTGAATCTCAGATGCTAGAGTAGAGCGTGTTTTAATCACATTGCCACAACTGCAGGTAGCAGTCATTTCGTCGTACTTAGGGTGTATATCAGCTTGCATGGTGTCGCCTCACTATTAAGTATACCGCCGCTCGATCTTGTGCCGAACACGGTACAGCGGTTAAGGTGCCGTGCTCAGTAAGACAAATGCCTTACCGAACAAAAATTAGACGGCGCAATATACCAGAATAAAGCGCCGACGCAAGACATATTGTACGAATGACCACCACCCATAACAAATGGAAGCGAAATATCCCTGATGCCAGAGCCTATCTACCTAAAACTGGCCATTCCAACGCCTCTTCGCAGACATTTCGAATATTTACCACCGCCATCTAGCGAAGACTTCCAGTGGTTCCCTGGCCAACGTTTGCGTGTACCCTTTGGTCGGCAAGTGCTCACTGCCATTCTGGTTGAAGTTTTACATGAGACCACTATTCCACCCAAACAACTCAAAGCAGCTCAGGCCTGCTTAGACCCGAGCCCAGCTCTACCCGCAGATATTCTTCATCTATGTGCTTGGGCCGCCCAATATTATCAATGCCCGCCCGGCGAAGTTTACAGTACGGCCCTACCTGCACTACTCCGGCAGGGTGAACAGGCCACACTCACCGGCGAACCCTATTATCGGCTCAGCACAGAGGGCAAAGGTCTTCCTGAAACTGGCCTCAAGAGGGCGCCCAAACAGGCTGAGGTGCTGGCCTTACTCCGCGCTCACAAGCAACTATCTGTGATGGCACTGAAAGACTCAAATGTCAGTAGTGCGACCCTAAAATCTTTAGAAACAAAAGGCTTATTAGAGCGCTTTATTGAAGTTCCATGTGCAGATGCCCCTCAACGTGAAGGCTTTTTGGCGGAGATAGAGCTTCAGCTCAATGAGGAGCAAGAAATCGCCTTTGAGGCACTACAATTCGACCGCTACCAAAGCTATTTACTGGAAGGCACCACGGGCAGCGGAAAAACAGAAGTCTATTTACAAGCTATAGCTAGGGTTCTTGCCGATGGTAAGCAGGCACTGGTGCTCATCCCTGAAATTGGCTTAACACCACAGACCTTAGGGCGTTTTCAGCGTCGCTTCAACGTCCCCATTGCTGCTCTCCACTCCGGTTTAAACGACAAGGAGCGGCTTCAGGCTTGGCTCCAAGCGAGCCATGGTTATGCCCGTATCATTATCGGAACGCGCTCGGCTATTTTCACCCCCATGACCGCACCCGGTATTATTATCGTTGATGAAGAACACGATACGTCTTTTAAGCAGCAAGATGGTTTTCGATATTCCGCACGAGACTTAGCCGCAGTTCGGGCGAACCATCACCAGATTCCATTGATACTAGGCACCGCCACCCCAGCGCTGGAAACCCTTCACAATGCCATTAGCGGACGCTACCAACATTTGCGCCTAGCAAATAGAGCGGCGGGCGCCAAAGCCCCAAGCGTCAAACTCCTCGATATTCGCGGTCAACGGCTTCAGCACGGCATAGCCGATGAGTTACTGAGCGCTATTAGCGATGAAGTAATGGCAGGCAACCAAGTCTTAGTATTTCTAAACCGTCGAGGTTTCGCGCCCACTTTGATGTGCCACGATTGCGGCTGGCAAGCACTGTGCCCCTACTGTGATACCCGGCTCACGGTTCACCAGCAACCGCGACACCTTCACTGCCACCATTGTGACCACCAACGCCGCATCCCTGGGCAGTGCCCCTCCTGCCACAGCCTCGAGGTGCAAGCTCTAGGTATGGGCACGGAGCGCAGCGAAACGGAGCTGCAGGCCTTGTTTCCCAATACGCGTATCATTCGAATTGACCGGGACACAACACGCCGCAAAAACGCGATGAATGATTTACTCGACGAAATTAACACCGGTAAACCCTGTATTTTGGTCGGCACACAGATGCTCGCCAAAGGTCACCACTTTCCCGATGTCACTCTGGTGGCGATTATAGACGCCGACGGAGGCCTTTTTTCCGCCGATTTCAGAGGCCCTGAACGCATGGGCCAGCTGATCACCCAAGTGGCGGGACGCGCCGGGCGCGCCAGCAAACCTGGCCGGGTTGTTTTACAAAGCCACCACACCGACCACCCAATGATCATGTCTCTTATGTTTGAAGGCTACCACCGCTTTGCTCGACACTTGTTGCGGGAGCGTCAAGTGGCAAACATGCCCCCTTATCGTTACTTGGCCTTAATTAAAGCCGAAGCTCAAGACGCGCAGCTGGCCACCCAGTTACTGACTTATGCCCGGGAAATGGCCGAGTCGATTCATACCAGCAGCGACACTTTACAATTTTTAGGCCCGCTACCGGCTAATATGGAAAGGCGCGGAGGCCGGTTTCGTTTTCAGCTACAAATAAACACCAATAGCCGCTCAATACTCAATAAACTGCTCGGAGAAATTGGCCTCAAATTGGAAAATCACCCCCTAAATCGGAAGGTTCGCTGGGCCATTGATGTTGACCCGCAAGACATGAGCTAGTGACGGACGAGCCTTCCCCCACTACAATAGCAAGCCGGCATCCCACCACCCATACAATAAGTTAAGCTAACAAAAGACCAACAGACCCTACATGTCCCAAGATTTCGCCAAGAAAAACCGCCCTGCAGCTCGCAAACCCGCAGCCCGTAAGCCAAACGGCCGGAAAAAGCCTGCACCAAAATCTCAAGCTCCTGCCTGGGTATGGCTGTTTACCGGCATGGTTTTGGGCGCATTTATCATGTTCTTGGTCTATCTATCAGGTCTTACCCCAGAAAATGTACAACCCGCAACAAACTACTCAAGCGAGAATGTAACAGAACAGGCCGAAGAAAATTCTATACCTAAGCCTTACTTTGGGTTTTATGAACTTCTAAAAGAAAACGAAATAAAGGTAAACAAGGCCACTCAAGAACACTACCAAGGTGAAGCTAAAGACCCTGTTGAATACACACTGCAAGTTGGATCATTCAAAAGTGCCCAACAAGCTGATCGTGTGAGAGCTGAGCTCTTGTTATTAAACCTTTCTGCGCGAGCCGAAACCGCCAAAAGACGCAATGGTGAAGTATGGCATAGAGTCTTAGTGGGCCCCTTCAGCAATCATTCGAAGATGCAAAAAGTACGCAGCACCTTAGTTTCAAACAATTTTGAGGCATTTCTATTTACGCGCAAAGTGAAACTTTGAGCTGAGTAGGAATGCCCCGCAGCCTTGAAAACATTCTACCCAACCCCAACCTAGACATTATTAACGCGGTCCCTTGCCTGCGAAATCAAATATTTTAAGGAAGCACAGTGGAACAATATAGAGGCACAACCATTCTCTCAGTGCGCCGCAACGGCAAAGTTGTTATTGGCGGTGACGGGCAGGTGTCCATGGGTAATACCGTAATGAAAGGCAATGCTCGCAAAGTGCGCCGACTCTACAACAACCAGGTTATAGCCGGGTTTGCCGGTGGCACCGCCGATGCATTCACCCTCTTCGAACGATTCGAAGCCAAATTAGAAGCACATAATGGGCAGTTAGTTCGCGCGGCTGTTGAGCTCGCCAAAGACTGGCGTACCGACCGCGCTCTTCGCAAGCTGGAAGCGCTGCTGGCCGTAGCGAATGAAGAAGCCTCATTAATAATAACCGGCAACGGTGATGTCATTCAGCCTGAAGATGATCTTATCGCTATTGGCTCTGGTGGCCCCTACGCCCAGTCGGCTGCCCGAGCACTTTTAGACAACACCGAATTAGACGCAGAAACCATTGTTAAAAAGGGCCTCGGCATTGCCGGCGACATCTGTGTTTACACCAACCACAATCACACCATTGAAGTGCTGGAATTTTGATTTATGTCTGACATGACTCCCCGCGAAATCGTTCACGAACTCGACCAACACATTATCGGCCAGGCCGATGCCAAACGAGCAGTGGCGATTGCTTTGCGCAATCGCTGGCGCCGCATGCAGCTGGCCGAAGACCTACGCAGCGAAATCACCCCTAAGAACATTTTGATGATTGGCCCGACCGGCGTAGGCAAAACAGAAATTGCACGCAGGCTCGCCAAGCTGGCAAATGCGCCCTTCATCAAAGTAGAGGCGACAAAATTCACCGAAGTTGGCTATGTTGGACGCGATGTTGAGTCTATTATTCGTGATCTTGTAGACATGTCCATCAAGATGGTGAGAGAGCGCGAAACTCAAAAAGTAAAACATCGCGCTCAGGACGCCGCCGAGGAACGTATTCTTGACGCGCTCCTTCCTCCGGCTAGAACAGAAGAACCTACAACGACTGATTCTGGTACCCGCCAAATTTTCCGCAAAAAGCTGCGTGAAGGTGAATTAGACGACAAAGACATTGAAATAGATATTTCTGCAAGCCCCGTAGGCGTAGAAATCATGGCGCCTCCCGGTATGGAAGACATGACCAGCCAGCTTCAAAATATGTTTTCTTCGATGTCTGCAGACAAGAAGAAGAAAAGCAAGATGAGCGTAAAGCAAGCCTTCAAACTTATTCAAGAAGAAGAAGCCGCCAAGCTCGTTAACAACGAAGATTTAAAAACCGCCGCAATAGAAGCCGCAGAGCAAAATGGCATAGTTTTCATTGATGAAATCGACAAAGTCGCTAAACGCAATGAAGGCAGCGGCGGCGGAGAAGTGTCTCGCGAGGGTGTGCAGCGCGACCTTTTGCCACTCATTGAAGGCTGCACGGTCAGCACGAAGCACGGCATGATCAAAACAGATCACATTCTGTTTATCACCTCAGGCGCCTTTCACGTATCGAAACCTTCAGACCTAATACCGGAATTGCAGGGTCGCCTCCCCATTCGTGTAGAACTGAGCGCGCTTAGCCCAGAAGATTTCCAGCGTATATTGGTTGAACCCAATGCCTCACTGACCTTACAGCACAAAGCCCTACTGCAAACGGAAGGTGTGGACATCGAGTTCACCGAAGAAGGTATTCGCCGTATAGCGGAAACCGCCTGGGAAGTGAACGAACGCACAGAGAACATTGGTGCGCGTCGCCTACACACCGTTTTAGAACGCTTGCTGGAGGATATTTCCTTCAGTGCTAGCGAAACACAGGACAAGCTTGTGATAGATGCTGACTTTGTTGACCAACATCTGGGTGAATTGGCCCAAAATGAAGATTTGAGTCGCTACATTCTGTAGCGCTCAACCCTAAGCGGACGCAACATAATGGTGCCCAGTAAAATCCAGCTCCACAAGCGCTCAAAATGTCTTGAATTACATTTTGGTGATCAGGCGTACACACTCAGCGCTGAATACTTGCGTGTACACTCACCCAGTGCCGAGGTGAAAGGTCACGGTCCCGGACAAGAAGTGCTCCAATCCGGCAAGCGAGATGTTGGCATTACGAACTTAGAAGGAGTGGGCAACTACGCGCTTCGACCCAGCTTCGATGACGGCCATGATTCAGGCATTTTCACCTGGGAATATCTCTATCGCCTAGCGAACAACCAAGAGGCCATGTGGGACGTTTATCTAGCAAAACTGCATGAAGCCCATCAAACCCGAGATCCTGGCACCCAGGGTGTACGATTAATGGATCCCTAGGGAAGCTAGCGGCGCCTTTCTTCAGTCGCGCAAAGTCACTGGCAATCCCCTAACCCGAACCGTACAATAACTCTCCCTAAACCAGCCGAGTAAGTCTCACCCAAACTCATGACAGAGAAAAAAACCACCCACTTCGGTTACGAAGAAGTTGCCGTTGACGAAAAGGCCGGCCGAGTTGCCGATGTGTTTCATTCTGTAGCCGCCAAATACGACCTCATGAACGATCTGATGTCTGCGGGCGTGCACCGCCTATGGAAACGTTTCACTATTGAGGTTTCCGGCGTAAGGGCCGGCGATAAAGTGCTCGATATTGCAGGGGGCACAGGCGACTTAAGCTTCAAATTCTCTCGTATTGTGGGTGAGAATGGACTGGTCGTGCTCGCCGACATAAATGAATCAATGCTTAAAGTGGGGCGCGACCGCCTGCTCGATCGAGGTGCTGCGGGCAATGTTGTCGTGTCACAGGCGGATGCTCAATTCTTGCCCTACGCCGATAACACTTTCGACTGTATTACGATTGCCTTTGGCTTGCGCAATGTCACCGATAAAGACCTTGCCCTGCGCTCTATGTTGCGAGTCTTAAAGCCGGGTGGGCGCTTATTGGTTCTTGAATTTTCTAAACCAAAAAGCAGCTTATTGGGGAAGGTTTACGACACCTACTCGTTCAAATTATTGCCTTTTATGGGCAAAGTGATCACTGATGACGCCGACAGCTATCGCTACCTCGCAGAATCCATTCGCATGCACCCCGACCAGCAAACACTTAAAAACATGATGGATGAGGCGGGGTTCGGCGAAACCAAATTCTACAATATGACTGGTGGTATTGTTGCTCTCCACAAAGGCATTAAGCCCTAGCATTCCTATGGATGACAACGCGCCAAACCAAAGTACATTAGATCCCACCTTGAGCACTGCGGCCCTCGCCGCACTAGAAAGTGCCATTAATGCCGCATTAAAATACGACCCTGGCACCCGCTCTGCACTCGCAAAGCTGGCGGGTCAAATTCTCGCCGTGGAATCTACACAGCCGCCGTTTACAATCTACCTGCAAGCTACAAAAACTGAAAACCAAAGCTTGCGTGTGTTTGCTGACCCAGACCAACAATGCTCTCCCACAACACATTTGAGCGGCCCCTTCTTAGCCATCGCAGCGCTGGCTTTAAAAGATTCCAGCACACTCGCCAACTCCGGCGTCACTGTAATGGGCAGCACAGCTTTGCTCAGCGATATGCAAACCCTATTAAAGCAAATGGATATAGATTGGGAAGACGCCTTAAATCAGTTAATGGGCGACCTACTCGGTCATAGCCTGGCAAATAGAATTCGTTCCCTCGCAGGGTGGGCACAACACCGAATACTGTCAGGCCAACGCTTGGTCAGCGAATATCTCACCGAAGAATTAAAATCTCTGCCAGCAAAACCCGAACTAGAATCGTTTTACCAAGAGGTGGATGAATTGAGAATGAGCGTAGACCGACTAGAGCAGCGTATCGCAAGGATAATCAAAACGTGAGCGAATTATGGCGCTTGCTGCAAATTTTCCGGATTATTATTCGCTATCGACTCGACACCTTATTAGAAAGCCAGAACAGACCCCTATTTCTTAGGTGCATTCTATTTTTCGTAAAGTTCAAATCAGCACCCAAGCTAAATCGCGGCGCCCGACTGCGTAAAGCCTGCGAAGACCTAGGCCCTATTTTTATAAAGTTTGGACAACTCCTATCAACTCGCCCCGATTTAATACCAGCCGATATTGTTAAAGAACTTGATCAGCTACAGGACAATGTCCCCCCCTTTGCCAACGACACTTTTCGAGCTTTAGTTGAGTCCGCACTGGGCGCACCCGTTGAAGACATTTTTGCGACATTCAGTATCGAACCTCTCGCATCGGCTTCAGTCGCACAAGTTCATGCCGCCACCCTAAAGAGCGGGGAAGATGTGGTAGTGAAAATCATCCGCCCAGGCATAGAAAATATTATTGAACAAGACCTCGGTCTGCTGCAAATTATCGCCCGCCTAATCGCCCGCTTTAGTGCCGAGGGTAAACGTCTTCGCCCTGAAGAAGTCGTAGAAGATTATCGCCATACAATTTTTGACGAGCTAAATTTGCAGCGCGAGGCCGCAAATGCTTCTCAGCTTCGACGTAACTTTGCCACATCACCCCTGCTCTATGTGCCCGAGGTTTACTGGGACTATTGTCGCCGAGATATCATGGTCATGGAACGCATCTACGGTATTCCCGTCAGCAACATCGCTGAATTAGAAGCACAAAATACCGATATGAAACTGCTCGCAGAACGCGGGGTCGAGATATTTTTCACGCAAGTTTTTGATCACAACTTTTTCCATGCCGACATGCATCCCGGCAATATTTTTGTGGCCAAAAATACACCGGAGCGCCCACAGTACATCGCTGTAGATCTGGCTATAGTGGGTGTACTCACACGAGAAGACCAATATTATTTAGCTCGCAACTTACTGGCGATGTTTCGCCGTGACTATCGCCAAGTTGCCGAACTTCATGTGCAAAGCGGATGGGTGCCTAAAGGCACCCGCATCAATGAATTTGAGGCAGCCATTCGCAGTGTTTGCGAACCCATTTTTGAGAAACCACTGAAAGACATTTCATTTGGCCAGGTTTTGGTATCGCTTTTCCAGACCGCCAGACGTTTTGACATGGAAGTTCAGCCTCAATTGGTATTATTACAAAAAACCTTGCTGAACATCGAGGGCCTAGGCCGCCAACTCTACCCCGATCTCGATCTATGGGGCACGGCACATCCCTACCTTGAACGCTGGCTTGAAAACCGCTTCCATCCAAAAAGCCTATGGGGCGAACTCAAACGTCACGGCCCTGAATGGATGGAGAGCTTTCCTATGGTGCCGCACCTCATATTCAATGCACTTGACCGAATTCAGGGCATGAGTGACCTAGGCCCAGAACTACAGCAGACAAAACAACTGCTCGCCAAGCAGCAGCAGGCGAGTCGCCGGCACCGAAGTCGATTAATCATTGCTGGCCTAGCGCTCACTGGAGCCGCAGTCACAGCTTGGCCCGGCCTGACACAACAATTAAGCCAACTGCCGCCGCAGTCATTATTACTGGTCAGCATTGGGGCACTAGCGCTAATTTTGCGATAGAATAGCGCTAATTAAACGGCGAACAAATTAGAGCAACAAGCATGAGCCAAACTTTATCACAGCAAGCCATAGACGCGATTAAGTGGACTGCTGACGGCCTGGTGCCAGCCATAGCCCAAGACTATAAAAGCGGTCGTATTCTTATGATGGCCTGGATGAATGCCGAATCATTGGCTTTGAGCGCGGCTGAAAATCGCGCGGTTTACTGGTCTCGCTCTCGCAGTCAACTTTGGCGCAAAGGGGAGTCTTCCGGCCATATACAAAAGTTGCACGAGATCCGTTTGGATTGCGATGCTGACGTATTAGTTTTACAGGTGGAACAATTGGGTGGCATTGCCTGCCACACCGGCCGAGAGTCTTGTTTTTATCGCGAATTGAACGATGGCGAGTGGCAAACAGTAGACCCTGTGATAAAAGACCCTAGCGACATTTATTAACATTGGCCGATACGAGACAGCAAAATGAGTAACGTACTAACGCAACTAAATGCCATATTGGCCGAGCGCAGAGAAAGTGCAGACCCCGACTCGTCTTACGTTGCCAGCCTGCATGCAAAAGGCCTGAACAAGATTCTCGAGAAGGTGGGTGAGGAATGCACCGAGACCGTTATAGCCGCAAAAGACGCGGCTGTATCGGGGGACAATCAAGAGCTAATTTATGAAACGGCCGACCTTTGGTTCCATTCACTGGTTATGCTTTCGCATTTGGGCGAAAACGCTGACTCGGTACTTGATGAGCTAGCACGGCGTTTTAATCTTTCGGGTTTAGCGGAAAAAGCCGCACGCACCCCGAAATAAATACACACTTATTGGAGGAGATAGTCATGGGTTTAGGTGGAATTAGCATTTGGCAATTACTCATTGTATTGGCCATTGTAGTTATGTTGTTTGGCACTAAGCGTCTTCGCGGTTTAGGCGGTGATGTAGGAAGTGCAATTAAGGGTTTCAAAAAGGCGATGTCTGAAGACGACACTACTAAAGTAGAAGACAAAACAGATACCCTTGATCAACAAAATGTGATTAATGGCGAAGCAGAAAAAGTTGACCAAAAGAAAGACAACTAGAACTTATGTTTGATATTGGTTTTTTCGAATTAGTACTTGTGGCGGTGGTTGGCTTGGTGGTAATTGGCCCCGAGCGCCTACCAGATACTGTGCGAACGGTTGCCCTGTGGATTGGCCGCCTCAAACGCAGCCTGCGCGAAACTCGTCAAGAATTGGAACAACAGATAGGGGCTGACGACATTCGTCGACAGCTTCACAATGAAGATGTGATGCGAAGCCTTCAAGCGACAAAAGATGAGTTTGAACGCACACTTCACAACCCTCTTGGTGATTTAGAGCACGACGCAGACAAGGAGGGAGAGCCTGGCATTCACACGCCTTCAAACCTTGCATCGAACGCCGCAGATGAACCAGGCACAGCAGAACCAGCCACACCGATTGAGCCTAAGCTCACTGCAGGCAAGACTGAATCATGAGTAATACAGATATTGAAAAGGCGAATGAGAGCACTGACGTTGAGCTGCCTTTGGTCGCTCACTTAGTTGAGCTGCGCAGCCGATTGTTGCGAGCGCTTGGCAGTATCGCCGTCGCCTTTTCCTGTTTGTTTTATTTCGCCAACGACATTTATGCCTATGTCGCGGCACCTCTGCAAAAGTTTCTACCCGAATCCAGTACAATGATTGCAACTGAGGTAGCTTCGCCCTTCCTCACTCCGTTTAAACTGACACTGTTTGTATCGGTATTACTCGCGGTTCCGTTTTTACTGTATCAGCTGTGGTCTTTCATCGCGCCAGGGCTTTATCGCAATGAGAAAGTAATCGCTATTCCACTGTTGATTTCCAGTGTTCTGTTATTTTACACAGGCATGGCTTTTGCGTACTACGTGGTATTTCCTCTGATTTTTGGATTCTTCACAAGCGTTGGCCCGGAAGGGGTGGCGGTGATGACAGATATTGGAAGCTATTTAGATTTTGTCTTGAAGCTATTCTTTGCCTTTGGCGTGGCGTTTGAAATCCCGGTGGCAACTATTCTATTAATCATTTCCGGCGTCATTTCAGCGGAAAATTTAGCGAAAAAACGACCTTATGTACTGGTGGTGTGTTTTGTTCTTGGCATGCTACTAACACCACCCGATGTAATCTCCCAGTCGCTCCTAGCGGTGCCCATGTGGATGTTATTCGAAGTGGGAATTTTCTTAGGCCGGATGATAAAACAGAAACGGGATTAATCGCTAAGCCCTACAAGCTGGTCCACAGCAGCGAAGGCCTAAGCTCAGGCCAACTCGACCCACCCACCAGGCAAAATACGCATTGAATAACTCATCCGTGGTGGGCTCTGCCTCCATACCCTAGCATTTGCTCTTATAGGTTTATGCTAGAAAAATTAGGACCCAGCCAAATAAACTCATCACAATGGCTTCTTTAGCTCTTTCCCAAGCAAAAAATCCGTAAAAATAGGCGAGAGGGGGAACAAAGAGCGTGGTTAATCCCCAGGTGAAATCTTCCTCAAATGACTCTTTTAACATAAGTAACCAGCTGCCAAACAGTAAGATAACACCGAAGGTTAATAAGGTTGCTGAGGCGGGTTCCATAGCATTTCTCCGAAATTGATTTTTATTTTGATTGTGCAATTATGATAGGTAAAACTACCGCAGCTTTCCTGAAATCACAAGTAAGCAAGGCTAGACCTCCAACATAAAGGTCACAGGCCCATCATTTAGCAGATTTACTTTCATGTCAGCCGCAAATATTCCTGTGGCTACATTACTGTGCTTAGCCCTTATTTGCATCTCGACATATTGGTAGAGTCTCTCGGCCTCGGCTGGTGAGGCTGCACTAGAGAAGCTCGGTCGCAGGCCTTTTTTTGTATCGGCCGACAAAGTGAATTGGGAGACAAGTAATACACCACCTACGATATCTTGAACACTGGCATTCATTCGCCCGATATCATCGGCAAATATCCGGTAAGCGAGCAATTTAGCAATAAGCTTATCGGCCCCCGCTTCATTGTCTCCTTTGTCTATACCGAGGAATACCAGTAAACCGGGACCAATTTCTCCTACTCTCTCGCTATTCACCTCCACGCTTGCGTGGCTTACTCTTTGAATCAATGCTTTCATAATTTTAAATCAGGTTTTGACGACTTTATTACCGCTCAAATCGTTGTGACATATCACGTGTCGCGCGAATCAACGCATCCACTATGCTAGGTTCAGAAGAAGAATGCCCCGCGTCTCGCACTATGTGAAGCTCAGAGTCAGCCCAGCGGCGATGGAGGCTGTGCGCATTATCAATGGCACAGACCATATCGTAGCGACCGTGCACGATAATACCAGGAATACCTTCCAACTTATCTGCGTTTAGGAGGATTTGATTTTCCTCTATAAAACCACCATTAACGAAGTAATGCGCCTCGATACGCGATAGAGAAACGGCTTTGTGAGGATCTGCAAAAGACTCTATTACTTTTGCGCTAGGCCTTAAAGTAGCGCATCGGCCCTCCCAAAGTGACCAAGCCTTAGCGGCCGCCATTTTAGCCAACTCATTACTGCCCGTCAGTCGTTGATAATAGGCTGCCATCAGATCGCCACGTTCGCCATCTGGAATGGGGCGTAAAAAATCTTCCCAGTAATCAGGAAAGATGCGGCTAGCGCCACTTTGATAGAGCCAGTCAAAGTCTTGTTGACGGCAAAGAAATACACCTCGCAACACTAAGCCCAGCACACTCTCTGAATGAGTTTGCGCATAAATTAACGCAAGCGTAGACCCCCAAGAACCCCCAAATAATATCCACTGCTCCACATTAAGGGCTTCACGAATACGCTCTAGATCAGCAACCAGGTGATCGGTGGTATTGTCCGTCAATTCAGCATGAGGGGTGGATCGACCCGCACCACGTTGATCAAAGACAATAATGCGGTATTTCTCCGGATCAAAAAAGCAGCGGTCGGCTTTACTACAGCCGCCACCTGGGCCGCCGTGAACAACAATCGCGGGAATGCCATCAGGGCTTCCACACTCCTCAATATAGAGTGTATGTAGATCATCTACCGCTAAACGGTGCGTTTTGTAAGGTTTTATGTCGGGATAGTGAATTAGCATGACGCTACCTTTAATCGCTAGACAATGAAGAGGCTCAGTACCCTACAATGCCACAAGTCCCTTATTGCGCCAACCGCAATCACTACTGACATATTCTGTCAGCAGCCTCCCGCTATGATACTGCTTCAAGATGACTTAACGACAAAAAAGGGAATACGCAATGCCTGCAAAATTCATGAAGATGTATCAATTCCAACTGAATAATGAGTACACAAAGGGAGCCTTTCTAGAAGCCAGTGCAAAAATGGACAGCTTTATGAAAATGCACTCTGGCTTTGAGTACAGAACTCTTGCTCAGGAAGCCGATGGCCAGTGGTTAGACACCGTTTACTTCACAGATAGAAACTCGGCCGAATCAATGGAAGCCGCTTTTACCGATAGCGATGTCGCGAGTGAATTCATGCCCATGATCAATGGAGCGTCCGTGATGATTACCACTGCAGACATACAAACTTCGGCCTGTAATAGCTAGTCCAAATCTCGAAACATCATATTTGTTTTCAGCAAATTTAGACGTACTATGGAACCTATTCAAACTACCGACTGAGCTAAACTTTAATGCGCCGCGCCGAACGCCTATTTCAACTTGTGAATATACTGCGCAATCGGCGCGGTGCATTAACCGCCAGATACCTTAGCGAATTACTGGAAGTTTCAGAGCGCACGATCTACCGCGACGTTCAGGCGCTCAGTTTATCAGGCGTGCCTGTCGAAGGTGAAGCCGGTGTCGGTTATCGTATTCATCGCCATTTCCAACTCCCCCCCCTGATGTTCGACCGCGACGAAGTGGAATCATTGTTATTAGGCGCCAGAATGATTAGGGCCTGGGGCGACAAACAAATGTCCAGTGCCGCCAGCAGCGCCCTGCAAAAGATTCTCGCTGTATTGCCAGATGAACTGCGAGATTTGGACGCCGATGTGAGCATTCAAGTTCCCAACTATGGAGACAACGAAGCCCTCACCGCACACAGTAAAACCATTCGCCAGGCAGTCCGTCTTCAGCACTCCATAGTAGTTAACTATCAGCGCGCCGACGGTGAGCATTCCGCGAGAACCCTACTCCCTCTCGGCCTCGTATTTTGGGGTAAAGTGTGGACCATGATTGCCTGGTGTACACTGAGAGATGACTACCGTGAATTTCGTTTAGACAGAATTAAAGACTTGGTGGAGACAGACAAAGTCTTCACCACCCACAAAACCTGCAGCCTTAACCACTTCCTAAGCACCGTGAGGGACAACTGTGATGACAACAAATGATCCAACGCTACGGCGTTGCGAGTGGTGCGGCGAGGATGAACTCTACCAACACTATCACGACAATGAGTGGGGCATGCCGCTATTCAATGATGAAATTCTTTTTGAATTTATATTACTAGAAGGCGTACAAGCGGGGCTATCTTGGATCACCGTATTAAAAAGGCGTGAAAACTACCGAAAGGTATACGACCAATTCAATGCTGAGAAAATTGCCCGTTACACCCCCAAAAAAATTGAAAAGCTATTACAAAACCCTCAAATCATACGCAATCGACTAAAAGTGCAAAGCGCCGTTAAAAATGCCAAAGCTTATTTAGCCCTAAAAGACCAAGGCATCACGCTCAGTGATTTTTTGTGGAGTTTTGTAGACGGTGAGCCCATCGTCAACAAATGGACAAAAAGCAATCAAGTTCCCGCAACCACGCCAGAATCTGAACGCATGTCAAAAGAACTAAAACGAAAAGGCTTTAACTTCGTAGGCCCAACTATAACCTATGCCTTAATGCAGTCAGCGGGAATGGTAAACGATCATCTTGTCAGTTGTTTCCGCCACGACGAATGCAACAACTACAAAAATCTCTCCAGCGCAAAACGTAGATAAAGTAAAAAGCTGCGACTGACGCGCATGGTGTACAAATTTAAAAAGGAAGGGCTAAACCGAAGGGAAGATCAAACAACAATTACGAAGGCCTAAATAAAAGAGGTTTGCCCGAGGCCAAACAGCCCAAAGCAAACCCCCAACCAAGAATCAACGGCTATTACGCTTACGCTCATTCTCAGTCAAAAACTTCTTACGAATCCGGATAGATTCAGGCGTTACTTCTACCAACTCATCGTCTTCAATAAACTCAAGTGCTTGCTCAAGCGTATGGCGAATGGGTGGCGTCAGAACCAAGGCCTCATCAGTGCCTGAGGCACGAACGTTGGTGAGCTGCTTACCCTTCGTTGGGTTAACGGCCAAATCATTACTGCGAGAATGAATGCCGATAACCTGACCTTCATAAACATCTTCAGCATGCCCTTTAAACAAACGACCACGATCCTGCAAAGTGTAAAGGCCGTAGCTCGCCGTTTTACCCTTCATCATCGAAACCATCACACCATTTTGACGCTTGGCCACATCACCAACTTTTACTTCACCGTAGTGATCAAACACACTGGTCATAATACCAGAACCGGAAGTCATGGTTAGGAACTGACCACGGAAACCAATCAAACCACGAGAAGGTACAATAAATTCAAGCTTTACACGACCCTTGCCGTCGAGCTCCATGTTAGTGAGCTCGCCTTTGCGCAAGCCAAACTCTTCCATGATTGAACCCTGATGCTCATCTTCAACATCGATAACCACCGCTTCGTACGGCTCTTGCATCACACCGTCGATTTCACGACGAACAACTTCTGCTCGAGAAACCGCCAGCTCAAAACCTTCTCGACGCATAGTTTCAATCAGTACAGACAAGTGCAATTCACCACGACCTGATACTTTGAATTTCTCAGGGCTGTCGCCCTCTTCCACACGGAGTGCAACGTTGTGAATCAGCTCCTGCTCCAAGCGATCCTTAATATTGCGCGAGGTGACGTACTTGCCTTCTAAGCCTGCGAACGGAGAATTGTTCACCATGAAGGTCATGCTAACCGTAGGCTCATCAACCGACAGCGGAGGCATAGCCTCAACGTTATCAGGGTCACACAAAGTATCTGAGATACTCAGCCCGTCAATGCCGTTAATACAAACAATGTCACCAGCGCTGGCTTCAGGAGTATCAATACGGTCCAGACCTAAATAGCCTTTCACGTTTATGACTTTACCCTTGCGTTGCTTGCCATCGGCATCGACAACAACCACCTGCTGATTGGGGCTCAGCTTACCGCGAGTAATTCGGCCTACACCGATAACGCCGACATAGCTGTCGTAATCCAAAGCCGAGATTTGCATCTGCAAAGGCGCTTCGGGGTCAACATCAGGTGCGGGCACACGGTCAGCAATCATTTGAAATAATGGCGTCATGTCTTCAGCCAGCTCGGTGGCTTCTGGACCCGCAATTCCATTAATCGCTGAAGCGTAAATAATAGGGAAGTCTAACTGTTCGTCTGTAGCACCCAGACGATCAAACAAATCGAATACCTGGTCGATAACCCAGTCTGGGCGCGCGCCAGGACGGTCCACTTTGTTTACAACAACAATGGGTCGCAGGCCTTTTTCAAAGGCTTTGGATGTCACAAAGCGCGTTTGAGGCATAGGCCCATCAACGGCGTCTACTAGCAACAATACCGAATCGACCATAGACAATACACGTTCAACCTCACCACCAAAGTCGGCGTGACCAGGGGTATCAACAATATTGAAGTGATACTTGCCCCAGTTAACAGCGGTGTTTTTGGCCAGAATGGTAATACCGCGCTCACGCTCTTGGTCGTTGGAGTCCATGATGCGCTCAGCGCCTTCGTCCTTGCGTTCAAGGGTGCCAGATTGGCTCAGAAGCTTATCAACCAAGGTAGTTTTACCGTGGTCAACGTGGGCAATAATGGCGATATTACGAATATTCTCGATCACAATGATGGTCTCGTCAGTCGGCTAATGCGGACAGGGTTAATCAAACAGGCTTGGGCCACAGCTCCCACTTGTCAAAAGCAGTATAGGCGAGGTAGCGCAAAAGGCGCGCATTATACATGGCTAAATCTTAGACAGATAGGCTTTTACCACCATTCTGCCTATTTAAGCGCTGTAAGCTCGTGATTTTTCAAACAGGACTCTATTTCAGAGGCCTGCTTAGTTTGTAACCACTCACTTACGTTTCGGACTCTCCGGCCGGTAAACGCCGACATTGGAAAAACCAGCATCGGCCAAGTGTGCCGCGTGTAGCTGGCTCATCACCCCTTTCTCACAATAAAGTAGATATTGACGCTCTTGATCAAAAGAAGGCGCGGAAGTATTCAAAGCATAAAACGGGATTTTTTCTACCGTACAACCCTCAACATAAAGAGGCTTTAACTCCTCCTCCGTAGGATGGCGAACATCGACAATTATCGCACTGGCATCAACAACACTGAGCACCTCAACCGGCACAGTTTCTTCAAGGTCATCCATTACTTCGTCAATACCGACCATCTTGCGGCTGGCAACGGCCTTGTCTAGCACGGCGAAGTCAAACTTGTCTTCTTGGGCATTAATAACATCGCGCTTAGCCCGCGTGGTGGGTTTGCGCGATATTACACCGCAATATTCTGGGATATTTGCTGAGAATTCTTCGGTGCCAATCGCTCGGGATAAATCCACAATGTCGGTTTTATCCATCACGATTAGAGGCCGCAACACTAAGGTGTCGGTCACTTCATCAATCACACTGAGATTAGTTAAGGTTTGGCTCGACACTTGGCCTATGGCCTCGCCGGTCACCAAGGCTTGAATCTTCATATCCTCAGCAATTTGTGAGGCCGCCCTCAACATCATGCGCTTCAATACCACCCCCATTTGGGAGTTTTGCACGCTTTCCAAAATTTCAGTCACTACATCTTCAAAGGGCACCGTGACAAACTTAACTTTGTGAGACGCGCCATACTTGTTCCAAAGATAGAACGCCACTTCTTTCACGGCAATTTCGTGAGCTCGCCCGCCTAGGTTAAAGAAGCAGTAATGATTACGGATACCTCGCTTAATCATCATATAGCTCGACACAGTTGAGTCGAAGCCACCCGAAATGAGAGACAAGACTGGGTCTTGTGAACCCAATGGAAAACCGCCCAAGCCCTGTATCTGCTCCTCAATAACATAAAGCCGGTCATGCTTAATTTCTAGCTTCACGGTTATGTCGGGGTTTTTAAGCTTAACGCCTGCCGCATCACTGTGTTGGTTTAAGCCCCCGCCCACGTATCGCTCCACCTCTGTGGATGTGAAGTCATGCTCACCCGCACGCTTCACTCGCACACTGAAAGTCTTATCGGTCAAAAGCGGACCATAAACAGCCAAGGTCTTTTCAAAAGTATCGTGCATATCACCTAAAGGGTGATCTTTCACCAGGGCGAAATGCGCTATGCCTGGTACGTGAGCAAGCACCTCCATAACACGTCGCTTAATGGCTGGATCATTGTTTGAGGTTGTCACCTCAATTTTGTCCCACTCCCGCTGAACCTGAATCTTTTCCTCTTTGCTCAGCTCTGCACTCAAAGGAGCCAGCAATTCCCTGAGGTTGTCGCGCAGCTGCTTTATAAAACGCTTGCGTACAGGGGCACTTTTAATGGTAATTTCGGGGAACAACTTAACGATGAAATGCATGGAAACCTTCCGCTAGGCGGGTTTTTAGAGTGATTTAGGGTGTATAGGGCGGGATTATAGACTAAAACCTCAATAAACTGATGACTGAATACGCTTCTGAATGCCTGAATTTGCTTCATTTAAAGCCCAGCCCCCAATAAACGGCCGCGGAGACTGTTTCCTCCTTTAAAAACACCCCCTCGCTGCGCTTACCCTGGACTATTAAGACCCGCTTTATCGATTTTTACGAGTGTCTGAATGAATCTTTGTACCCAGCTTCAGGCTGCTGGAGATTAAGACCCCAGAAGATTATGCACGCTTTTGGTGCGGTACGAGATGTGCCGCACCAAAATGAAGCCTGCCTTTGCCACACTAAGGGGCGCTATTTCTCATAGGGCTCGAAAACTGCTTTAAAATGAAGACTTTGTAGTTAATCTACAAATCTCCAACAATGGCATATATTTTGCCCTATAATACGCAAAGCTTTTTACTGCTCTGATCACACTGAAATGAATTGACCGGCCCACAGGCCATTTTTGGAGGAATACTTAACATGTCCGAAAAGACACTGAATCTTATTAAAGAAAGCGAAGCTCGCTGGATTGACCTGCGCTTCACCGACACCATTGGTAAAGAGCAGCACGTTTCTATGCCCATCGGCGAAGTAAACGAAGAGTTCTTTGAAGAAGGCAAGATGTTTGATGGTTCCTCCATCTCAGGCTGGAAGGGTATTAACGAATCAGACATGATCTTGATGCCTGACGACAGTACAGCCATGCTGGACCCCTTCACTGACGATGTGACCATTATCATTCGCTGTGACATTGTTGAACCTACTACTATGCAGGGTTACGAGCGCGATCCACGCTCCATCGCAACCCGCGCTGAAGAGTTTTTGAAGTCTACTGGTCTGGGCGACACTGCCTTCTTCGGTCCAGAGCCTGAGTTTTTCGTATTTGACGACATCACTTGGGGCTCCGACATGAGCGGCTGCTTCTATAAAATCAACTCGGAAGAAGCCGCTTGGGCTTCTGGCACTACCTACGCCGACGGCAACATGGGCCATCGCCCTGGTGTGAAAGGTGGTTATTTCCCCGTACCTCCCGTCGACTCACTGCACGATTTGCGTGCTGCCATGTGTAATGCCATGGAACAAATGGGTTTAGATATTGAAGTACACCACCACGAAGTAGGCACAGCCGGTCAGTGTGAAATTGGCGTTCGTTTCAACACCTTGGTGAAGAAAGCTGACGAAGTACAAATCATGAAGTACTGCGTACACAACGTAGCACACGCCTACGGCAAAACAGCCACCTTTATGCCTAAGCCAGTTGTAGGTGATAACGGTTCTGGCATGCATTGTCACCAGTCTTTCTTTAAAGACGGCGATAACGTATTTGCTGGCGACAGCTATGCGGGCCTGAGCGAAACAGCTCTTTACTACATCGGCGGCATTATCAAGCACGCAAAAGCCTTGAATGCATTTGCGAACGCTTCTACCAACTCTTACAAGCGTTTGATTCCAGGTTTCGAAGCTCCTGTAATGCTGGCTTACTCTGCCCGCAACCGCTCAGCCTCTATTCGTATCCCTTACGTTCCATCTCCTAAGGGCAAGCGTATCGAAGCTCGTTTCGGCGATCCAACGGCTAACCCTTACTTGATGTTTGCCTCTATGCTGATGGCTGGTATCGATGGTATTAAAAACAAGATCCACCCGGGCGATGCAGCCGACAAAGATCTGTATGACTTACCTGCAGAAGAAGCCGCTAAGATTCCTCAGGTTGCTGGCAGCCTGCGCGAAGCTCTAGAAGCTTTGGATGCCGATCGTGAGTTCTTGACCGCCGGCGGTGTATTCACCGACGACGTGGTTGACGCTTACATTGAGCTGAAAATGGAAGAAGTTCATCGTGTTGAGCAAACCACTCACCCTGTTGAATTTGACATGTACTACAGCTGCTAATTAGCTGAGTTCAATGTGAAAAAGGCGATGCGCAAGCATCGCCTTTTTTTTACCTAAAATTTATTGATGTAGAGTGACTGCAGCCCTCGACGTTTCTGATAGACTGCCCATCACCCTGATCGGAGCACAGCCTTGACTGCCAGAAGCAATACCCAAAACTTCCGCGAACTTTTTCTCAACGACACCTCTTTACTGGACGTTCGAGCTCCTGTGGAATATCACAAAGGGGCCTTTCCAAATAGCACTAATTTGCCTCTTCTGGACGACGATCAACGCCACGTGATCGGCACACGCTACAAAGAGCAAGGCCAAGACGCCGCCATCGCCCTGGGATGGGAACTGGCTACCGACGAAGTGCAAGCTCAGCGTAAAAACATCTGGCAAGACTTCGCTGAACAACACCCTGAAGGCTATCTCTATTGTTTCCGAGGTGGACTACGCTCTCGAATGAGCCAAAAGCTGATTGCCGAAACGGGCATCCATTACCCAATGGTAGAAGGTGGCTACAAGGCGATGCGTCGATTTTTGATCGACGAACTTGAGACTAACTGTACTAGCACACCTTTAATTTTAATCAGCGGCCGAACAGGCATCGGCAAAACTCGAGTGCTGAGTCACATTAAGCGCTCTGTCGACCTAGAGGGCTTGGCGAATCACAGGGGGTCCGCTTTTGGAGCAAAAATTAGCGAGCAGCCACGACAGATTGATTTTGAAAACCAACTGAGTATTAAACTGCTTAAACAGCGAGCCGAGCATCAGGGTCCTGTATTTGTGGAAGATGAGGGCCGTTTGATTGGTCGTATCTACCTGCCCGATGTGCTGCGGGATAAAATGCAAACTTCAGCACTTGTTACCCTTGAAACCACTCTCACAGAACGCGTTGATTTCGCTTTAGAAGATTACATTACCGACGCACTGCCTGAATACTACGCAGAGTTTGGAAAGGCTATTGGTCAAGAAAACTTTCGTTCGCAAATCCTAGATAACCTCGCTCGAATTAAAAAACGCTTAGGTCATGATCGCCACAAAATACTGGAAGGCGAGTTTTCAGACGCCCTGCAGGATCTTTTCAGCACGGGAAATGCCGACGGCTTCCGCTCCGGCATTCAACATTTACTGACTGAATATTACGATCCCATGTATGACTATCAGCAAAGTCAAAGGCAGGGCCGTATAATTTTCAAGGGCAACCATGAAGAAGTTATTGCCTGGGCCAATCAGCAAATGAACTCCTGATGCTTGCACCACCCGTTTACCAAGACCTGTTTTTAATTGGCGGAGGGCACGCTCATGTGCAAGTGCTCAACATGTGGGCTATGCAGCCTATTCCTGGGGTACGCCTAACTCTGATTTCGCCTCAAACAAAAGCCCCTTACTCGGGTATGTTGCCAGGACTGATCTCCGGACATTATCAAGAAGACGATATACATCTTGATTTGGCCCGTCTGTGCCAATACGCCGGTGCACGTTTCATTCAGGCCAAGATAGAAGGTGTGGATCTAGAAAACAAACGATGTCTAATTCAAAAACGAGCGGCACTGGGTTTTGATGCCATTTCATTTAACACAGGCATTACACCCGGTTTTTCGGTACCTGGCGCTGAACAATATTCGGCTCCAGTAAAACCAATTGCGCAATTCTATCCGCGGTGGAAAGAAATTAAACAGCGTCTACTAAGCAGTAATTTGTCCTGTAATATTGGTGTGGCCGGCGGCGGGGCTGCGGGTATTGAATTAGTTTTAGCTATGCAGCATGCCTTACAAGACAGTTTTCAGACACATCAATTTCATCTATTCCAAAAGGGTTTGGGTTTACCCGAAAATTACCCAGCCGCCTTTCAGAAAAAATTGGCGGCGATATTTAAATCGCGAGGTATACAAGTACACACAGGATCCGCCATTACCCGAATAGATGAAACTACCTCGTCAAACGGTAATCGGGACCTAGAAATCCAACTATCCAAGAACCAAGATAAATTAGACACAAAATTCAGTGAATTATTTTGGTGCACTCAAGCGGCTGCGCCAGCTTGGCCGAAAAAATCTGGCCTAGCATGTGATGTCGACGGTTTCATTCAAGTTAACCACGCCCTTCAATCTACTAGCCACAAGTTTGTATTTGCCGCCGGAGACATAGCTCAGCAGGAGAATGAAAACGTACCGCGAGCAGGCGTGTTTGCTGTGCGACAGGCGAGCACTCTGTTCAGAAACTTGCAAGCTTGGGTTTTACACAAACCTTTGACTACCTTTAAGCCTCAGGCACATTTCTTACGCCTACTAGCCTGCGGTGACCAGAGCGCCATTGCCTGTAAACCCGGAACAGGCATGCCCAGCCTACAAGGTCAATGGGTGTGGCGATGGAAAAACTCAATCGATAAAAAATTCATGGCGATGTTTGACCACCACGCTAAACCCGATATGCCCACGCTTGGTACCTCGACGTCGTTTACGCAAACGGTCAGCCCTATTGTCAGCGGTGAGCAACTTGACCCCCAGGCAAACCATGACAACACTATGCGCTGTGGAGGCTGTGGAGCCAAAGTCGGCGCCGACGTGTTGAGTCGAGTGATTCGTCAGCTCCAACCTTTTGAACGCAGCGACGTTCTCTTGGGTCTACACACCCCCGACGATGCCAGCGCCATCACTGTAGCGCCAGGGAATATACTGCTGCAAAGTGTTGACGTCTTTCGCGCACTTATCGACGACCCTTTCCTGCTTGGAGAAATAGCCGTCAACCACGCACTCAGTGATTTATTCGCCATGAATGCTCAGGCCCACAGTGCGCTGGCCATTGTTACCTTACCCTTTGCAGGAGAAGCCGTTGTTGAGCGTGACTTATTGCAAATTATGAGTGGCGCATTGAAAGTCCTGAACGATAATCAATGCACATTAATGGGCGGTCATACTTCCGAAGGCGCTGAGATGAGTCTTGGCTTTAGCGTGAACGGACTCGCCAAACCTGAGCACATCAGCCGGAAGAATACGCCACGTGCGGGCGACAAGCTTATTCTGACTAAGGCGCTAGGTACTGGCGTTTTATTCGCGGCTCATAGTCAATTACAAGCCGACGGGAGGTGGATCGAAGAGGCGACAAACAGTATGTTGCAATCTAATCGAGTGAGCGCAGAAATATTACACAGATACTCACTCAGCGCCTGTACCGACGTCACCGGCTTTGGTCTAGCCGGCCATCTTCTCGAAATGCTTGCACAGGATGAAGACAGCCAATCTGTATGTGGGGCTCGCATTACACTGAATAAGCTACCGCTTTTATCAGGCGCAATACAATGCTTGATCAAAGGCATATCTAGCAGCTTACATTCGCAAAACGCGCGCAATGAAGGGAAATTCGTCCTGAGTAATCATGAGCAAAAAGACGCTAATGGTTTGAGGGAGCTTCTATTTGACCCGCAAACATCGGGCGGCTTACTCGCGGCGGTATCAGCGGATGATGCGGATAATTGCTTAAGAGAACTTAAGCAATCAGGCTATCAATCGGCGAGTATCATAGGTGAGATTGTTGAAGGATCGAAAATACAGGTAGAACTCATCTAAGAAAAATAAGCGAATTTGGAACCCTATTTAGCTCAACTCACTGTCAAACTCCGCCAAAATATCAAGCGGCTCCATTTCATCACCATCCATGTTCTCATCCCAGTTAACGCCAATGAGTACCACATCTTCATGCATTCCAGGCAGCCACTCTTCAATGAACTCTTCAAGTGAAACGGGCACAGCCTTATAGATAGACCACTCATCTACGCAGTGCACCTGAGCGAATTCCGGCTGGGACCAAAATGGCATTACGTCAGATTTTTCGTATTTCTCCGAGGGGCATAAGGCCCATCCGTCGGGCCCTTCCAAGCCCCAGATGCAACCCTGGGCAATTGCCTCAATAATAAACCGATCATTGTTCTCTTCAGTGTTCTCGCTCAGGGCTTCCATAATACTTCCATAATTTAAAATAATAGGGTGTGACCATTCTGCTTCAGCCAATTTTGCGGCTGCTCAAAACCGGGGTAGAGCCTATTCACAGTCTTCCAGTATGCTGGGCTATGATTTAAATGCACTCGATGACACACCTCGTGTGCCACCAAATAGTTTACCACCTCAAGCGGCGCCTGCATGATCAACCAATTATACTGTAGCACACCCTCGGGTGTGCAATGCCCCCACTTACTCTTAGTCAAACGCAGTTTAACGCCTTTGATGCTAACGCCTAAGCGCTCGGCAAACTCTGCACTTAGACGCTCTAAATAGCCTTGCGCTTGCCTACGATACCAGGCGCTCATTAACTCAGCAGCCTGAACCTGACGAGGCTTGCGGGAGCGCCGCGATAGTATCAGTGTAATACTCTGTTCGTCGCCATAGTAGTCGGCCCGCGGACCATCGGCTAGACGCAAACACAGTTCACGCCCTAAATATGGCCAGAGTTCACCTTCAACATAAGCACGCACCGGCACCTCAGCAAGTCGCAGAGCTTGCTGAGCTCGTTTTTTTCGAATCCAACTTTGCTTGTGATTTACCCATTCGCGGATAGATTTTCTCGAGGTGCGAAGCGGTGCTGAAACTTTTACACCACCCTCGTCCACGGTGAGCGTCATCGAACGACGACGAGATAGCACGATATGGTAATCGAAACCTAGGCCCTCCGTATCCTCAATCACAATTTCGGTCGCAATTTCGGTCAAAGGACGATCTCCACAGGGTCTTCTCTAAATCTCATGTGAATCGGCCAAGCCCTTCAAATACACCAGCGTAAAATTTATTTTTCCTGAGTAACATAGCGTAAAATTTCCACTACCTGATCGTTACTAGTGGCCCAAGCTAAAGCCTGTGCGTCTACTTCTTTCAAGGGATGAACAATCGAGTCATCGTGTAAAGTGACGTATGGTGTACCCATCGCCGCACAGTAGCCCGCATCAAAAGCGGCATTCCACTGCTTATATTTGTCGCCAAAACGAACCACGACCAAATCCGCACTTTCTATCAAGTTCTTGGTTCGAATCAAATTCACTTTCGCCGACTGATGATCGCGCCAAAATCCCTCGCTCTGCTCCCGCAGATGATCACCCGCGGCATCGCTAGCTCCGTGGTCAGTCACCGCTGAAAAGAATTCCACAGGTAAGGACAAGGCTTTTGCTCCCTTTTCAATTTGAGCACGCCAATCAGTATGAATTTCACCCGACAAATACACCTTTAACATCAAAAACTCTCCGCACATTTAGATGTGCCCATTTAACAGGACCTCACTAGGTAAATCCAGCGAATCAAGCTCCACCATACTTTGTGGAATGGCTTTCGCCAACAGCGCGCATCTTGCAGAATTGCTCTCGCCCGAGACAAATCACCTGAATATATATTGAGTTTAGCAATAGAAATAAGATGCGATCCACAGTACTTCAAAATGTCATCTCGCAACTCCGCGTCTATCTCTGGACCTTGAGCATATTTATACAGGCGCATGCTGAAGGGGCACTCCTCCTTTGGCGGGGCATTAACACATGCTCGATTGTCAGCACAGCGAACATACATCACTAATACCCTAGGGCTATAAACGATCGTACTGAACAAAGCTATCTGAGACCATAAATCTTGATCTTCTCCCATGGGCTCACGCTCAGGAAAAACAAATTTTCCTCCCAATGCCCGACGATTCATACAAACGGAAGAGGTGATAAACGGAAGATCACCACTGGCGGCAACCGAAAAATAGTTATTCATTAGCCGGATATCACTTGAAGACGACAAACCGCGCACGACAGCATCTGAGTAGTGATCATCACCGTCCATCATTTGATAACTCGTGGCGTATAATCCAGCTCCCGGCTTCTCAGAGATCGACCGCGCAATTTCAGCCAGAAATAAGGGTGACCACAAATCGTCCGCATCCAGCAAAGCAACAAAGTTGTGACGCGCCGCCGCGATACCCACGTTGCGCGCAGCGGATACCCCAGCATTTTTCTGGCGAATGACGACAAGCGAAGCAATGTTTTGAGCTTCTAGTAGCTCCGCACCACCATCACTTGACCCATCATCAACAACAATAATTTCATCCGCGGGGTATTGTTGTGCCAATACGGTGTTAACAGTTTCAATTATATGCCGAGACTTGTTGTAGAGAGGAATGACCACTGTAAATTTCACTTTTTTTGCTGACATATTCATTACTCCAATTACCTTCAGAAAGAGAAATCGCGCGACGAACCGACAATTTTGGCATAGAAAAACTATTTTCCAAGCCTGCCAATACTTGAGCTTTAAACAGAGAACCGTCAAATTCATTGGTCGCAAAACGATATCGTTCGCTTAATCCAATTTGCTCACCCCAGCCACGGCATTTCGAGTGGTACTCAAGAACCACGGTAGGCGTGCCCGCCAGATAGGCCAGTATTGAAGCGTGCAAACGCATACCTACCACTAATTTAAATTGGTGCATACGCTGCAATACGGCAATAGGGTCCGGTTCATAAGGGATATGCCGCACGGGAATGGCATCGCCCAGCATAGCTTTCAAAGTCTGATGAATCTTCACATCACCAAAACTTGAGTGCCCATTAAAATCCAAAAGATAAATCACTTCCCCTGTAGTCTGATAAATTGAACGCAGCGAATCTGCCAGGTCCTTTAGCAGTGCAGTTTGCTGAACTTCGCCTTGCGCTTCAAAAATTGGGCATAGACTTACGGCTATACCGGCTCGAGGGACCTCGCGAAGTGGGCGCACTGTTTGCGCCAACAATAGAGGCGCCAGGTCAAATGTAAGCATCAAATTTGCCCTTGGTGCGATAGACTTTGCCAGCTCATAACTGGCCGGATCACGAAGGCCAGTAAAACGACTCTCATTTAAGAATTTCGCACACGCCTTCTCAGCTGCAGTATTTTTAAAAGGTCCTAAACCTACACCCATTGCATAATGATTACTGCCACGACTCAAACGAAGCAAATGCCGTTTTATACTAATATCTTGAGCCGTATGAAATACAGAGCCGCCTCCAAATACCACACAGCTGGAATTGAAAGCAGCTCTATATTGCTGGAGGCGACGATGCCCTCGAAAGCGTTGTCTTGTCGACTGGCTTGGCGGAGTACCACCAAATCCGGTCAGCTGATGTGATTGCGAAGAACTTACGGTTACAGACTCTGCCTGAAGATATTTTCTTACTCCCCAAGCCGTAGCGTAAAGAAGAGCGTCGTCACCGCTATTTTCCATTCCATAATAACCACACAAATATGCATCTACCTTTTTCATGTCATTACCTCACTTGTCGTAAAACCACTATTCATATCCCTTTCTTTCTCATCACAAACTCTCAACGAAGCTCCTAACCACAACAGTGCCGGCCAGTAGAGATAAGCAAGAATTTCTAAATTTTCGAAAAAACTGTATACGGTCAACACCACCAAAATCCCGAGTGCTGCTCGCGCGTCTTTTGAGCGCTGAGCCTTAACCAGCAAATACACCGCCGTGATAAACAATGGGATTGCCAAAGACAAAGCACCCACTAAACCTTTCACAAATAGAAGCCCATACCAGCTGTGGTGCGTACCAATCATCATCCGCTCAACGTATTTGGGACCTGGTTCAACAATACCGTGCCCCCATAAAGGCGCCTCACTGGTCCAGCGCTGTACGGCTAGATTCGCCAAGCCTCCGCGAACTCGGGTGGAGTCTGGCCGGCTTTCTTTAATTCGCTGATACATTTCCTGAAGTTGTTCAATTAACACTTGGCCTGGCAGCGCAACAATGACAAAAGCTACTGCGGTGGCGAACAATATCTTAGGATCATGCAAGCGAGATAATACAAAGACCATTGGCAAAATCGTAAAGAATATTACCCATCCTGCTCTCGATTGCGCCAAGCAACACATGGTGAATGAACCCAAAACACCTAAACATTTCCAAGTTAGGTTTCGTTCCTGAAGGCAAAGAATCAACAGCATACAGCTCTGCAAACCTATGGCGGGGGACCACGGCGCAAAATACTGCCAGCGCGGAAGACCGGTTTCTGGATTAATACCAAATAATTTTAACTCGAAATATTCCGGACCAGGCCCTCCGACCACCTTTAGGGGTGAAACATAAATTTCACCCGGAAGACCGACAATAAAAGCCAAGGCACTAAGAATTGTGAATATCAGGGAGTGCAAGCCAATCACACAGCTCGCTCTGGGAATGATTGCTCGCTTCAATGGCAGTACAGCTCCCAGTGCGATGAACAAGGCGAGCAGCGCCCAGCCTTTAGCCCAGCCGATAGTCGATTTGATTATTTTCGCGAGACCCAAGTCATAGTTTAAGTGGCCCTGAACCAGCGCCAGCTCCATGCTTAACATACCTAAAACCCAAACCCACACCAAAATAGGCAAAGGCGCATTTTGACTGTCTACATCCAGAAATCGGCGCAATAAATAAACCGAGAGAATTATCCAGCCAATCAAAGACCCGAGGATATACATCGCGCCTAATGCGTACGCAGGGTAACTAAGAATCAAGCCATACCACACTAGCTTTTCTTCAAGAGTTGTGCGATCAAGTATTTTCTTTGACATACAATCACCAATCCGATGGTAACAATGAAGGCGGCAATAAGGGCAACAACACCCGCCAAAAGAGTAACGGGGCTTGCGGCTTTTAGTGGTGTAGAAGGCGCAGCTAACATTTGAACAACGGGATAAGAGACAAAAACGTCCGCTTTGTTCGCTTGTAGCTTCGCTGCAGCTGACGTAAAAACTGCCTCAGCAAGTTGGTGCTCACGTTCCAAACGCTCAAGCTCAACAGATTCACGCGACAATACGCTTAGCTGATCATTTAGACGTGCCTCTGTACGCACCAATTCATTAATTTGCGCGCCAGCTCCCTGGATTTTTGCGTAAGTGTTGATCAAGGACACAAATAACTCCGATCGTCCCGGGCTAGATTCAAGATCCATGCTATTGAGGGCATCACCCAATTGCGCGCCCACGATAACCTGACCGCGAGAATTCAAAGCCGCTTTTGCAAATTCAAAACGCTCTCTCTCCGATACTACTTTCGGGTGTTCTTGCCCCCAGCGCGAAGTATATTCACTGAGCTTGGAGGCGCTGTTGTCGAGTTCTCGTAGGTAGCCGCGAAACTCAGCGTCAGTTTGTAGCGCAAAGGCCTGTCCTGCTAAAGCTGGCGAAACACCCAGATCATTACCAAGTTGACGCGCAAAGAATTCCATTTGCTTAAGCTCGCTGCGTGCATACAAACGCTTGCTCTTAACCTCAGCCGTTTGTTTCATATGTTGTTCTAGCTGTGAGTTTGATACCAACATTGCTTGCTCTTGGAATCGTACAATTGCTTGACGAGTTCCGTGCAATTTCTGTCGATACTGATCTAGAACTCGCTCGATACTGTCGTCTCTGCGAAGTGACTCGTCCGCGCGCAGCACTTCCAATTCAAGTTGAAAAGCATCGAAAAGTGCCCAAGCCTTTTTATGCGCAATGCCTGGGGAGTGCCCTTCTAACTTCAAATTTATAATGGACGTTTGCTCTATCAGAAGAATCTTAGGCTCCTTAAATGCAGTCTCATCCGTCGCCAAGCGACTTGCGGCTTCTTTTAATACCGAACGACTTTTTAGTATTTCTCGGTAATTAACTCGGGGATTGTAGGCGGAGCTTCCATAAGCCGCTTTAGTGCTCGAAGAAACCTGACCAATGTTGTCCAAAGCAAAGGAACTGTTGGAACCAGAACCCGGTAAGACAATCGACATTTCGCTGACATAGACCGGAGCTTTACTTAAATAAATGACAACAACGATAGCAATCGCTAAATAACACAGCAAAGCAACTAATGTGTAAGAAGACAGCAACAAAGCGCGAACATTGGCTCTCAGTATCTGCCAAGGGCTGCGTATCATTAATTGTTTTCTTTTGATGATAGCCATAATTATCTACAACAACTTTAAGGGAGAAATAACTTCGATTAAGGTGCGAGCAATATCTCGAACATTTGAAATATCAGAGTCGTAACACGCAATCGCATCGTTTGGCATTAAATATGGGTTTATTTCATCTCGGTGTGCCTGCCGCATTATCTGCTCAATGGACCGCTCAATAACTTGTACCTGGCCCGTCAATGGATTTTCACTCGCCAACACAACCTTTCGTGCCGCATTAGTCCACTGCGTACCACCCGTGCAATTCGCGGATACCGCCGCTTGTAAAAGGCGGCTACCATAAGGAAGACTGCTACTGAATTTTCCAACTGCCGCACTTGAGTTGCTCAGTGAAGGCACCACCAAATTTGATAAAAATACCCGAAAACCTTTGGGCGTTATTTGCGTGGGCCTAACCAACTGCTTCTGGAAACAACCCGTGGTTGGCACAATCACTCTATCGCCCGCAACCAGAGAAATATCTTGTACATGTTCACCGGTAAAGATCCCCGCCATGTTTACTTCTACTTGCCAGCCTTTACGCACCAGAATTACTTGGTCAAGTTTTGCGTCGGGGCGCACACCTGACGCCGCGCGCAAAGCCTCAGACAAATAACGAGTAGGTGAATAATCTCCAAAGGCCGCCATACGCTGTTCCACCAATTGCGCTTGTATTTTCTCATTGATAAGAACTCGGCCTGGCTGAAACACGGCGCCCGATACATACACTTCAACAGGTGCCCAAAGCAAAACCCGCGCGCTAACTTTCGCCGTACGCGGTCTAAACATCAAAGCGCGGACCAAGGAGAGTTCAATCTTTTCAGACAGCTCTGGCACCGTCAGCCCCTCAGCAGCTAATGATGGAATTAGGGGCAATTGAATACGGCCATCAGGATTGACAACATAGCGGCCGTTGAAACCATCACCGTTTTCAATTTCCAACTCAAACATATCGCCAGGGCTAAGTGGCATATCCAAATCAAAAGGATTCCGTCCGGCTTGGACTTCAGCGAAATTGGCCAAGGTGTTCAGTGGTTTATCTGCACGATAATGAATACTTGTAGCGGTACTTTCCGTGCGCTGGCAATCGAAGTTGGTGGCAAATACAGTCGATACGGGCCCTTTATGGCGCGCCCAAACTCCCTTCTCATCCTTAGTGCCAAATAGCTGATCACCGGGATTTAAGGGTGTTTGCAGGGCATGGTGTTGAGTACAGGCAAGCAATAGCCCGGTCAGGATAAGATGGGCTGAGATTTTCACCAATTGAACGCAAATTTTCCTCACAGGTTCCGCTCCCTAAACTCGATATTGATCACTAATGGGAGGGTTATTGCAGAAGGCGTGCCAAGAGACAGAAAACTCCATAAGTCATTGTATTAATAGATATTTTTATTAGTTTTAAATAAAAAAGGACGTGTTTACACGTCCAGTATTTATGCAATTTGCGAAAACTCGCAAAATGGGAGGCACGCCATATCGCTAATAGGCCCCCTTACCCGTCAACACCGCAGGGACGGTGGCAAATAAAATATACAGGTCCAAAAGCAAGTCTTTCTCTTCGATATATCGTAGGTCTAGGGCCATTTGTTCCTCAAAAGAGGTGTCTGCGCGACCCGATACTTGCCACAACCCAGTAAGCCCTGGCTTAGCATCCAAGCGCCTGAATTGCTCTAGGCTATAAGCCTCTACTTCTTCAATCAGCGCTGGACGTGGGCCAATCATAAGCATGTCACCTTGAAAAACATTGATAAGCTGAGGCAGCTCATCAATTGACAATTTTCGGATCACCTTGCCAACAGCCGTTATACGGGGGTCATTAAACAGCTTTTTACAAACCCCCTCTCGATCACTTTGAATATTCTCAATATCCACATACAGGGGGTCTGAAGGCTGATACATCGAGCGAAACTTATACATTCGAAAATGCCTGCCAAACAAACCCACACGAGTTTGGGTATAAATCGCTGGACCTTGGCTGTTAATTCTTATCGCCAAAAAACTCAATAATAGAATAGGCGACAAAATCAGCAGGGCCATGAAGGCCCCAAGTTGCTGAATATTTTGTGGAATACTCGGCAATACCCAAACTCGGGAAATTGCCCTGAAAAACTGGACTGGAGACGAGTCGGAAACACTAGACAGTGGCATGATTGTTACCTCGCTTATCGAGTAAGAGATGCAATACAAACAGAGGGTTACCAATGACATAGCGATTAAATTTCTTCACTGGCTCTTGCGCCAACCGCCATACCCACTCACAACCCAACTTTCGTATCCACAGAGGTGCCCTAGGAATGCGACCAGAATAAAAATCAAATAAACCACCTACGGCCAAAGCACAACCTACCTTAAGCTGATGCCGCTTTTGTTCGATCCATGTCTCCTGCTGAGGGGAACCCATCGCGACCAAACAAATATCTGCCTTAGATTGATTTATTTTTCGTACTACATCCGCATCTTCGCTTGCTGAAAAGTATCCGTGGTGATGCCCAACTACCTTCAGACCTGGATATTGACGCATCAATTTTTCCGCTGCACGCTTCGCAACGCCCGGCGACGATCCCAAAAAGAATATTGACTTGTCCGTTCTACTTAAACGCTCGCACAACAAAGGCAGTAAATCGGTACCATTAACATTATCCAACAAATGGACGCCCTGAAATCGAGCGCCTAAGCGAACGCCAGATCCATCGGCGAAACTCTTATCGGCAGAGGACAAGATTTGTGAAAACTCGACATTATTCCTCGCTAGATTTATTGAGTTGACGTTAATAAAATTGCCGACTCGAACGCCCATTTTGTTATTGGAATTTAGCACCCAATTTACCGCGGCCGCCATTGTCGAATTGTCAACTCTAACGTTCTGGAGAACAAAACTATCGGCGGAGTATTTTTCCCTAGAGCGGCCATAGAGTCCTGTTTGATTAACCATACCTGCTGAATTACTTTTCATAACTCTATCCTCTTGTATGTCACAAGAGATATCGCAATGTTTGTGCCAGCTTTTAGGCGCTTAATTCAGCTATATTACGGGGATATTACTGAATTGAATTGCAAAAAAAGAATATATTTATCAAAATAAAAAATATAAAATAATCACGATAGAATTTTTTATATTTTGTATATTTCTTAAGATAGCAGGATTTTACAGAAGGGGTGATTTTGAACGTAGACACTGGCGAGTACAAACACATGATCGCCAAATTATTTTTATCCAATACTAAAAAACACAGCAACGATGAACCCGACGAATAGATCTACCAGCATTTAGTCAGCTTATAAATCGGCAAACTACTCGATATGAAATCTTGTAACCAAAGCATAACTTGTCCTTTAGAAATTATTACTTTGCCCCCCCAAAATAAGTTTCACATAATTCAATACGCAATATAACTAGCGCACGGAGAATACATAAGGTTCAGAACCCACTCTTTCCCAAACCCGATAGTCGACCGCACTTGATTCCCCAAAAATTCCAATAGCTAATATAAGGGAATCTAGTGCATTGCCAACTTCTAGGTCGCTGGAAAAAATCCCATTATTGGTCGAGGCCTTCAGTAAACAGCTGTCATAATTAATACTTACCAGTGAATCCACTGTCGAGAAATCAGTACACACAGAGAGTGAAACCCTCTGCGAATATACGCTTTCCAAATCTACGTCTAGAGAAACAGTATAATTTGCCGCTAAGGTGAAGCCGTCTGGCACCTGTATTTCCTGTGTGGCACTCGCGGTGGCCCCTGGTTCGTCGACGGCAACCGTCACTGGGCTAGGTTCTGAAGCCACAGCTACCTGAGCTACAACGGGCGGTTGAGAGATAGAGTCTCCACCTCCACCTCCACCTCCACCTCCACAAGCTGACAGAATACAAGCCGCTAGACACAAATTTATTCTTTCCACATATTTCATGATTCATTCTACCTATTGACTGAAAGTATTTTGTAATTGAGCCCTACCATCCAAATACCAATCTCCGTCTTGTCCCCCAGCACTACTGATGAAACTTTGGAAATGAGGATAGGCGTATATCACATCCATATATTCTTTTGGATAGCGCCATTTGTTCGCTACATGTATCGCCCAGGGCATTCCATTTTCGGATAAGAAATATTTCTCCTGAATTCCATTTGAGCGGTCGTCACGTCTGCCGAGATAGTCAAGATTAAATGCAGAGGTTGGCGCATGATTCTTAAGATGAATCTCTAAGGAACGACCAGGGTTATTACCCAAGGCTGGGTTGTGTGGCTTTCCCGGTGTAGCGAACATAAAAGGATCAAAAGGCGTAGTTGGCATCTGCGCCAATGGAATTGCATTAACAAATGGTACGGTGATTGAAAAATCCATCTGAATGCTCGAACCACAACCTGATTCCGTTCTATGATACTTACAGTCCTCACCCGGCGTTACGTAGTCCCACGCATCTAGAAATGCGATGAGTATTGCTTCGCTAGGGCCCGACTCCAGAGGCGATTCTGCTTGATCTGCTCGGTTTACCGTAAATTGAATTCGCGATTCATCAATTTGTGAGCGTAATATCCCGGGTAAGTGAATAGCAAAACCGTTGTGATAACTCGCCCCCACCGCGGCAACCTGCCCCTGCACGCGAATGCGCCGTACCGCACCATTTTTAGAAGATATGGCCGTGCGATAATGAATAACTAAATCGTTAAAATCATAATCGCCGATACTTGGCCAATTGTCTTCAAAGGCGAGTGTAGACCAGGAATTTTCGCTCGGATAAAACACCGTGGACACACCGGTTTCAGTCACAGTCACAAAATAATCTTCCACTTCACCATCCGAGACGCCGCCGGAAGCCTCAATCAATTCAGTTGATGAATACCGAAAGCGAGACCAAGTATCGCCTACCTTCGCACTTATTGGCACCGAATACGTAATGACATTATTCCCTTCCCTTAAACTCTGCCCGCTAATAATTTTTTCGTCCGTATCGAAGACACCGTTTTGATCCCAGTCAATCCAAGCGTTTAAAAAACCACTACCAACGGCACTGACTTCAACTATTGAATCCTCGCCGACTTCAATACCACTCACAAAGCCCACGCCATCGTCATCGTCAATACCCGTTTCATCATCGGATAAAGGATGGATGAAGCTATCGCTTTCGCTGTCAACACCCTCTCCTAAATACAGCGTGCTGCTAAACAGCCCATGTCGTGCGCCATTATTCTCAAGGCTCGAAAAGTAGGAATCAGGCGCATCTCCAAAATCAATATTGGATATTTCAACATCCACAATAGGAGCCATCGCACAACGCGCTCCGTCATTATTACTGGAGGAGGGGCCATAGGCATAAAACTCCGCCAGGGGTGTTGCATCATTAACATCAACGCGAAAAATATATCCATCTGAATTTCGACTGATGTACAGATGACCGTCCACATCGAAATACACAGCGCCAAAAGTACCGCTCTCTCCCACATTATTTAGAGCAGTATCTATACCCAATTCCACATCGATACGGTGCAACACTCCGTTGCGATCAACGCTGTAGGCGTAATGGTTAAGTGGATGAAAAGCGAAATCGAAAATATTTAAAGATAGATCATCGCCAGAAACAATTTTAACCGCACGTAAATAGTCTTCTTCCGACTCGTCTAGATTGTAGGCATATAAGCCATAACTAGACCCGGGGCGATAGGCGTAATATATATTGTCCTCGAGGGATATATCTCCCACATAAAAAGTAGCGTCTGGGTTGTTCGAAGTCTCGAGTGCACTCGCTTGATAATCTGTCCCTATCTTTACAAGCGTACCAAATTCTTTACTCCATGCGTATAAGTAATTATCGTGGAAATTGAACGCAATTGCGTTTAATTTTGAACTAGTTCCCATGTCCGAAGACAGCAATTGATAGTGACCAGTCGCGAGTTGAACACCGTATAATTTAGCAACCCCACTTTGAACCAAAAAAGCCTCTGTAGGACAATCGTGAAATGGTTCTGCCGCGCTCACCGTCGCACATAGGCATACTGAAAATACCGCACTCCGTAATAATATTTTTCTTAAATAATCCATTTCTTATCTTCCTATATGATTAAACTACAGAAAATTCACTGTAACGATGGACTGATTTCCGAATAAGTAAAGCCAGACGTTTACGGAAATTATCAGGTGTCAATTCAGCCTGAAATATCAGGCGCTTCAATACAGCTAGGGAGTAATGACTGAGAAGAAAACGAAACTGATCTATAAGTCCGGTTCGGTATTTTTCCCGTAGAGGGCCCGCACTATAATGACGGATATGGTCTTTCAAGAAGAAGTCGCCGTTATTATTCCAGCGCCGTGAAATTAATTTCAAACTCGGATTGTCTTTTGCAAAATGAATAATGTGGCCGTTTTCGCCCCAACCAACATCATCGGCCTTGGATAAGGGCAGGTCACTATTCTCCAAAACTTTGCGGAAAAATTGACAGGCCGCTTCACTTTGTTTCGCAATTAGCACACCCGAATTTATTCTCTGGCTATATCCGCGAGCCATATAGAGGCATTTCCCCACCTCATCCAAGGATTCAATGGGGGGGGCTTCCGGTCTAATTTCGGCATCAGCATCAACAAACAAAACCCACTGATAGCCCGCCTTAAGAGCTTCAATCATCAAAGCTACTTTTAACCAGGCACACTCCATGTCGAGCAATGAAATAACGGGGCGGTCTACCACTACATAGCGATAACCCTGTTTCGCCGCATAGGCTCGATGTGAATCAATATTCTTCTTATATTTCCAGTGATAACCATTAATGGCGACGGAAAAAACCAAGGTTTTCGCATGCATAGCTAACTCCCTACTCAATCTAAGAAATATTGGTATTCGAAAGAGCTATAGCGATAATCGGGCCAAGACCCTGTAAGCCGCGTCAGATCTGGACTGTAGGTGAAACGGGAAAATGGGGCACTGCGATTATTTGCATTTTGCGAAATTAACGCTAATCTGGAACTATCAGACCTACAAAGAACAGCACCTTAATTTCCCCTTAATTCAACAATGGACCGCTTAGTGGATATCGACAAAGCCCGAATATTATTTGTAGACGATGAGATAAACATTCTTTCAGCCCTAGAACGACTCACTATGGATTTGTCGGCTGAATGCCTATTTGCTAACAGCGCGGAAGAAGCCCTCGGTCTATTGGAGCACAGCGCTGTGGATGTTGTGGTCTCTGATATGCGCATGCCCGGCATGTCTGGTACGGAATTCCTAGGCGTTGTAGCCGACAAATACCCAGAAACTATTCGTATGGTGCTCACCGGCTTCTCCGAGACAGAGTTAGTGATGAGTGCCATTAATGAGGGAAGAATTTGGGGTTACATACTCAAGCCCTGGGACGACAACCACTTGTTGCTCACACTAGAACAAGCCGTCTTCACTCAACAAGCCTTAGCGGAGCGCGCTTTGCTACGCCGTACCGTGGCACACTACCAACAGCAGCAGAAAAACCACTTTATGGGCTTTGTTGGCAGCTCCGGCGCCATGCAGTTTGTGTACAACGCGACAGAGCTTTCAGCCCCCAGTAACGCCTCTGTATTTATCACGGGCGCGAGCGGTACAGGTAAGGAAGTGGCCGCTGAGGCAATTCACGCCCTAAGCCAACGCAAAGATAAACCCTTCATTGCCCTCAACTGTGCCGCCATACCCTCTGAGCTCATGGAATCGGAGATATTTGGTCATGTAAAGGGTGCATTTTCCGGCGCTGTAAGTGCTCGCCAAGGTGCCGCTGAATTGGCCCATGGCGGCACCTTATTTTTAGACGAACTTTCGGAAATGGATATTGGCCTTCAGGCCAAGCTCCTGCGCTTCATACAGTCTGGCACCTTCCAGCGGGTGGGTAGCAGCGAACAGAAACAAGTGGATATACGGTTTATTTCGGCAACCAATCGCAATCCGCAAGCGGCCATTGAAGATAAAAAACTCAGGGAAGACCTTTATTATCGCCTAAACGTTATTGGTATCGCTCTCCCACCTCTAAACAGTAGAGGCAACGACGCCGTTGAAATAGCCCGGCACTTTCTGAAAGAGTTTAGCGAAGCCGAAAACAAAGTTTTCGCAGGGTTCTCAAGCCGAGCCGAGATGGCTTTGGTCAGCTATCAATGGCCCGGCAACGTTAGACAACTGCGCAATTGCATTCACAACGCAGTGGTAATGGCCAACGACCCACTACTCACTGAGCAACATCTGGCGGGTCCTCTGGGGCTGAGCCCAGATGAGATGAATGCGATAATAGATGACAGCCGACCCACATTAGAACTTGCAAATCAGGCCCTTACCTCGAACAATATAGTCAAGTTAGATACAGCACCAAACACCAACGGGTCCCCTATTACGCCCCTTGTTTCTGCCACAGCTGACGCGGTGGTACCTTTACACCTTGTGGAGAAAGCCGCTATCCAAAATGCCTTGGCACAGTGTAACGACAATGTCGTGAAAGCTGCTAGCCTACTGGATGTCAGCCCTTCAACCCTTTATCGAAAGATTCAAAATTGGCAACAGGCCGACAGCCAATAAACCTATTCTTATAACGAGAAAAGTCGCGATACGATTCGCAGCGTGCAAACTTCGTTTCGCCCAGGGAATGTCAGCGATAGAGAAACCTCAATTATTTCAAACACCTATAAATAAATTTCATTATTAGCACTGTTCTTGCAGTAACCAGGTATCGCCACTGGAAACTGCTTATGACTTTACTACCAAACATCTCAGGCTCAGCAAGACTTCTATTCCGCAATACCAGCTGGAGTATTATGGCAGAAGCCATGGCTCGAGCTAGCCGACTGATCACCCTCATCGCGCTGTCATGCTATTTAAATACGGCAGACTATGGCACGGCGATGCTCGCCTTAGCGTGCCACGAGATACTGCGTGTTTTTACCCGCATCGGCTGCGGCGCAAAAATCATTCAATGCGCAGATCAGGATCTGGACGGCTACGCCCGCAACGCCATAACTCTTCAGTGGGCAATCTGTATTTTTCTCACACTCTGTCAAATTCTTGTGGCCGAGCTCATAGCCTCTTTCTATCAAAATTCGGCGCTAACAGACCTTCTAAAAATCATGGCCCTCGCTCATCTCTACTACCCCATCGTGACCATCAAGGTATTTTTACTTCAACGAGAAAACAGGATGCGCTATTTCAGTATGGCCAGTGGAACCTGCGTGGCGACGGAAAATCTATCGGCTGCAATCTTGGTGTTTTTGGGCCTTGGGGTTTACGCCGTTGCAATCGCTAAAGTCATTGCCGCAATACTTTGGGTAATTCTCTTTAGTCTACCCAAAGTACAGAGTATTAGCGCCGGTTTCGACAGAGTAATCATGCGCTCACTTTTAAGTTATTCAGGAAAAATATTGTCTACGGAGGTTGCCAAGACGTTTCGCCAACAGGCCGACATGTTACTCGCAGGAAAGCTCTTGGACGGCGAAATGTTTGGTCTTTATAGTTTTGCAAGAAGTGCTGGCCTTGGCTTAAGCCAGTCTTTAAGCGCCGCATTCATTGGCGGACTTTACCCTTACCTCTGCCAACAAAAACGAACTAAAAGTGACAATACTGGTTTAAAAAATGTACTTATCGCCTGCACTTGCGTAAGTCTCATATTTGTACTGCAGGCTGTACTGGCTCCGATCTATATTGGTCTAATTTTTCCAGATCGTTGGTCTGACGCCGTAATACTCGTAAGTATTCTATGCAGTTGTGCAATACCGCTACTCATAGTCGATACACACTGCGTATGCCTACGTGCTAAAAACCAACCCAATACTGAATTGGCAATAATGCTCTTAATAGGCCTATTTACATTTCTTTCTCTCTACTACTACGCCCCCCAAACGCCTATGAATTTTGCCATAACGCTTTGTATTATTTCTTACCTATACCTCCCATTTTTGTTTATTGCATCCAAGATAAAAGCTATTTCCATAAAAAATAGACTGCCTTTAACCTTTCTAAATCCCGCTGGAGAATAAACCATGATAAAGCCAATGAATTTTCCTGTTATATCCATTGTTGTTCCTATGTATAACGTGGAGCCATACATAGGAGACTGCATTCAATCCATATTGAAGCAAACTTTCCAACAGTTTGAAATAATATGTGTAAATGACGGATGCACTGACAATACCCTAGCGGTTCTCTCGCAGTTTGAAGACAATCGAATTCGAGTGGTTTCACAGAAAAATCAAGGTCTATCCGCAGCCAGAAATACAGGTATTAATCTCTGTCGGGGACTATATATTGCACTATTGGACTCTGATGATTTTTGGGCTCCGGAAAAATTAATTACCCACTACCAACACCTCAGCCAAAACATTAACATTGGCGTTAGCTATTCTGCTTCTCTTTTCGTTGATGAGGCCGGCCAGGAAATAGGTATCGGCCAGCACCCACAGATCAACAATATCAACCCAGAAACCATACTCTGCCGCAATCCCGTGGGCAATGGTTCTGCGGCAGTGATTCGAGCCTCACTCTTCCGTGACGTGGCGCAGGTGAGATGGATCGGCGGCGAACGCCGCCGCTGCTATTTTGACGAAAACATGCGGCAGTCAGAGGACGTTGAGTTTTGGTTACGTGTCGCCCTAACTACCGACTGGGTGTTTTCAGGAATAGAAAAGCCACTTAACTATTATCGAGTCAACAATCAGGGTTTATCGGCCAACGTTGAAAATCAACTAAGCGCTTGGCAATATGGAATCAATAAAAA